>CAZEZP010000092.1:0-144774 GCA_964516435.1 uncultured Kofleriaceae bacterium
TTTTTTCCGGACAAACAGGGGTCAATCGCAGGGTTTGCCCGGATCCAGACGGATGTTGCCTCAGGCGAAGAAGACGGAGATATCGAGAGTGCAGTTCGAGTTGCAGACCAGCGTTCCGCCGGGAAATCCTTCGGTTTCGCAGGTTTTCCCGCCAAAAAGGGTTCCATCGCAGGGTTCGCCGGGATCCAGGCGGCTGTTGCCGCAGGCGAAGAAGCCGGAGGTATCGAGCGCGCAGTTCGAGTTGCAGACCAGCGTTCCGCCGGGAAATCCTTCGGTTTCGCAGGAGGAGAAGCCGAGATCCTCGGCATCGCAGGCTTCGCCGGCTTCCTTCACGCCGTTTCCGCAGGAGGGGCCGGTGCCGGTGCAGTTCGTGGTGGAAAAGGACTGGCAGTCGGAATTGCAGGCCAGCGTTCCGCCGTCGAAGCCCTGCGTGATGCAGGTCTGGCCCCCGAGATCCTCGCCATCGCAGGTTTCGCCGGCTTCCTTCACGCCGTTTCCGCAGGAAGGGCCGGTGCCGGTGCAGTTCGTGGTGGAAAAGGACTGGCAGTCGGAACTGCAGGCCAGCGTTCCGCCGTCGAAGCCCTGCGTGATGCAGGTCTGGCCCCCGAGATCCTCGCCATCGCAGGTTTCGCCGGCTTCCTTCACGCCGTTTCCGCAGATTGCGGGCGTTTCCCGATTGGGCAGACCGGAAGTATCGAATGTGCAGGCGATGGGAAATCCTGCCGCCGCGACAATGGAAAGAAGAAAGAAGGCCGATGTCTTCAACCGGGGGGAGAGGGTCTGCTTCATCATGGCCGCGCCTCGAATCCGTTTCACGACGGACGAAAAACCATAGCAAAAAAAACGTTTTCATCAAGACGGCGTTGCATTCCATGGATGTGGCGCCGCCATGCGGATTCTTTCGCGCCGGCCAAGGCATGCGCGCCTGCGCGACCGGAAATGGAGCCGCCTGTCGCTGCCGTCGCTGGTTCCGGAAGGCCTGGATGCTTCGCGGTTATCATAACGCATTGCGTCATTGTGTCAGCAGATCGCCCACGGAGGTGGCGTCGCCGGCACCGCCGGGCTCCAGGCCGGGAGGCGGCAGTTCCGGCAGGGGCGGTTCGGTGCCTTCCAGGAAATATTCGGTCACGCGTTTGGGCGCGCCCGGCAGGACGGCCTGCCCCGTGTCCGGGTCGATTTCGCGCGTGACGATGCCGGGCGGAATGAAGAAGTCAGATTTTTTGTAATATGCGTGCGCGCGCTCCATGATCCGGACGAAGATCGGAACCGCGGCCCGTCCGCCTTCCTCCCGCTTTCCCAGAGGGCGGGAATCGTCGTGGCCGATCCACACGCCGCACAGGATTTCAGGCGAAAACCCGATGAACCATGCATCCCGGTTGCCGTTGGTGGTGCCAGTCTTGCCCGCCACGGGAAAACGCAGGGATGCGGCGCGTTTTCCCGTGCCGTCGGTGACGACCGTGCGCAGAAGCGACGTGGTCAGCCAGGCGGACGCCGGATCCATAACCCGCCGGTAGGGCTCCCGCTGCACGGGCTTCCCGTCGACGGACAGGATCCACTGCACGGGCATGGCCAGCCCGCCGGAAGCGAACACGCCATAGGCGTTGACCATGTCGATCAGCCGCACCTCGGAGGACCCGAGGGCCAGGCTCAAATCCTTGCGCAGGATGGTGGATATGCCCGCGTTGCGGGCGAATTCCACGGTTTCGT
Source organism: uncultured Kofleriaceae bacterium (assembly GCA_964516435.1). Classification (GTDB taxonomy): domain Bacteria; phylum Myxococcota_A; class Polyangia; order HGW-17; family HGW-17; genus HGW-17. Next base: position 1,708 of record CAZEZP010000092.1, read on the forward strand.
CCAGGCCCGCTGTCTGCAGCACCTGGACGGCTACGGTGTTGAGCGACAGGTTCAGGGCCCTGCGCAGCGTCACTTCGCCTTGGAAATCATGGCCGCTGCGGGGAACCCACTTCTGGTACACCTCGGGGTCGTCGCGCAGGATGGAAGCCGGGGTGAGCTTGCGGTTCATGAGTGCTACCGCGTAGAAGAACGGTTTGAACGAGGATCCCGGCTGTCGCAGCGCATCCAGGGCGCGATTGAAATCGCCAGCCGTGTAGGCGTCGCCGCCCACCACGGCCAGCACCTGGCGCGTGGGTACGTGCAGCACGACGACGGCCCCCTGGGGGCCCAGTTCCGCCCGCAGGCGCCGCGGCGCCTGTGGCACCCGGCTGTCGCCCGGCAGCAGGCGCACGCGGAATACGTGGCCTTCCCGGATGAAAGGCTTCGACCGGGTTTGCATCTTCGTTTTCTTTTTTTCGCCCTTCCTGGCTTCCGGTTCCTTTTCGGGCATGCCCCACTGGTACCCGTCCGGATAATAGCGGTCCATGCCTTCCACGACGACGCCGATCTCTGAACCGAGGTCCACGAGCAGCCGGTCCCCGTCGCGGCCCTTGACCACTCCCTCGTAGAGGTGGCCTTCCTGGAGCGGACGGGAGGCGAGTTTCTTCAGATGCGCTTTCATCGCGGCATCCGGGAGGAACTGCAGTTTCGTGACCTCCTGCCGTTCATCGAGTTCGCGCAGACCCTGCAGGAGCGCTTCCCGCGCGGCTTTCTGGATGCGCACGTCGATGGTGGCGGCCACTTCGCGGCCAGCAGCCTCCTCCAGAAGTCGCGCATATTTTTCCTGGATGTGCGTGACGGCTTCCGGAGATGACCCGGCATCCGTTTCCTCGGGTTCGCCGGTCAGCAGGGGCGCGGTGTCGGCGGCATCGAAATCCTGCTGGCTGATGAATCCGTTGCGCAGCATCTGGGAGAGCACGTAGTGGCGCCGGTCCCTGGCGCGTTGGGGATGCCGGATCGGGGAGTTGATCTCGGGGCCCTGCGGCAATCCCGCCAGCAGCGCGGCTTCGGCCAGCGTCACCTCGGCCACGGGTTTGCGGAAATAGAAGCGGGAAGCTTCCTCTATGCCATAGCGTCCATGTCCAAAATAAATTTCATTCAGGTAAATCCATAGAATCTGTTCCTTGGTCAGCACGCTTTCCAGCCGACGCGCCAGGATCACTTCCTGGAACTTGCGGCGGAGACTGCGCTCGGGCGAAAGCAGCAGACCCTTGACCACCTGCTGGGTGATGGTGGATCCGCCCTGCCGGTAGCGTCCGGAAAGGAGGTTCACCCAGAATGCCCGCACCATGCCGAGGTAATTGAGCCCTTCATGGCGGAAGAACATGGCGTCTTCCGCGGCCAGCACCGCTTGCACCACCATTTTGGGAATTTGCTCGTACGGCACGACGGTGCGTCGTTGCTTGCCCACGATGGCCAGCAGGTGGCCGTTGCGATCCACCAGCCGCACGCTCTGCTGCGGCTGGTAGTTGCGCAGTTTTTCCACCGAAGGCAACTCGGCCCCGTAAGAGAAGTAGAAGAAGAGCAGGGAGAGTCCCAGCGCCGCCAGGGCGCCGGCCGCGAACAATCCGCCCACGAGCCAGAGCGCGATCCGCTTCCAGGGACGGCCTTTCGTCCGGCTGCTCCCCTTGCCGCGCGCGGCGGCCCGCGTCCTTTTTTTCCACCACAGGGAAATTTTCTGCATGAAACGCACGATGCACCTATTTATGTGCAAAAAACCTTGCACCCGTTTCGCGCCCTGGATGCAATACCGCATTTTTCCGCCGGGCGTCAAAAGAATCCGCGGCCGCCCGTTTCCGGAATCTTCGCCAGTCCCTGCGTCAGAATATGATGCGCAGCCGGATGCCGCCCGCCATCCGGATCCAGGCGTCTTCGCCCGGATTCCAGCGTCGGTTCCACTGGAAATCCAGCGTCAGGAACACGTGGTCGTCGAATCCGATGGAATACTGGATTTCCGCGTGCAGTTCCCGGGTGGAAGCGTTTTCTTCCAAATCCTTTTCCGCCGCCGGGGTGGGTTGCATTCGGACATGGCCCAGCGCAAGCCCGAGATGATCCCGGGGACGCCCCGGAATTTCCGAAATGCGCAGGCCTGCCGAAGCAGCTTGCTGCACGGGAAGGACTTCGGAGGTGACATGGCCGAAACGTCCGAAGAGCGTGAAATGCCGTCCTAGGCGCTGATCCAAGGAAAGGCTCAAACCCCCGGAAAGCGAAGTCGTTTCCTCTGGTTTCGGGTTCTCGTCTTCACGGCCCCATACCAGGATCCGGTAATTGGCTTCGGGCAGGAAGGGCGGGCGCCAATGGGCTTCGAAGAGCGCCATGCCGCAGGAAAAGGCATCGTTCCACGAGCCGCTGGCATCGGCGAGTCCAAACGCGGCAGATAGGGATGAAAGAATGTTTCCCTGGAGCACCAGGGCTGGTCCATGCTCCAGAGGCCATGGGATTGCCGGGCTGTTGACGAAGGCGCTGGAAAGAAACTGCCGGTATTCGTCGTTGGCGGCCTCGTTGGCGTCGAAGATGCCGGCGAGGTCGATCTTTCCTACGCGCAGCAGCCATTTCTTGTTATAAAAAATATGCTCATACCAGCCTTCCGAGTGCAGCATCCCCGGATGATCCACGACGGCGTGGTTGAATCGGGAAACCGTCTCCACTGTTCCGTCCGGTCCGGCCCCCGTTCCCGTCTCGAGTACGAGGACGAACCGCCCGTTCCCATGTACGCTACGGGCAAGTCGGACGTCCATGGTACACACCGTGAACGGATCCGGTTCGGGGTCATGGTTGATACCCGTTTTCAGGAATTGCATCACGAATGTGGCTCCTCCTTCCATTTCCCACGGGGAACTGGATGTCGGTCCGCCGGAAGCCGCCGATGGCTCTGGCGCCGGACTTCCGGCAACCGTGGCATTTCCGGAAGTCGGATCGATTTTGGAATTCGCGCTGGCAATGCCTGCACCCATGCATGCAAACAGGGAAAAGAGAAGGATTCGGCCGGGCATGTCTGATTCCGCTTCGCCCCACCTTGTTGGTGAGGCAAATAAAGTTAGGAATACCTAAAAATTTTGTCAAGAAGAAATATGGGCGGGGCTTTTGCAGCGCGCCCGGAAAAACAGCTTGACGCGAAAGCCGGGCGAACCTAGAAATGATTGTCGAAAAAAACCTTGCGTGATGCGGGTTTTTCGACAGGATGCCGCAAGTCCCATATGGTGGGCGGGAGGTTTCATGAATCCGGATTGCATTTTCTGCAAGATCGTCGCGGGCACCATTCCCAGCCAGAAAGTCCACGAAACCGAGAACGTGCTGGCGTTCAAGGACATTTCCCCCTGCGCCCCCGTGCACTACCTGCTCATTCCCAAGAAGCACATTCCGTCGCTGCTGGAGATGCAGACGGAGGACGGCCCCATCATGGCCGAACTCCTGCAGGTGGCCAGGCACCTGGGCGAAACCGTGCCCGAGTTGAACCGCAATTTCCGCCTGGCCGTGTCCACGGGACCCGATGCGGGGCAAGTCATCATGCATGTCCATTTCCACATGATTGGCGGGCGCAAGTTGAACTGGCCGCCGGGCTGACGCATGGAAAGCGCGCCCATCCTGGAAATCGAGGGTCTCGAAATCACGGCTCCCGCCGGCGTCGTGGTGCGGGACGTGAGCCTGCGTGTGCACGCGGGGGAAATCCTGTGCGTGGTAGGCGAATCGGGCTGTGGAAAGTCGCTCACGGCCCTGTCCGTGCTGGATTTGCTGCCATCCGGGCTCTCCTGTACCCGCGGGACGTTTCGCTTCCAGGGACGCGACATGTCCGCGCCGTCGGAGCGCCGAGCCCTGCGGGGCCGGGGAGCGGGCATGATCTTCCAGGAGCCGGCGACGGCGCTCAACCCGGTGTACACGGTCGGTTTCCAGATCCGGGAGATGCTTTCCGGACTCTCCCGCGCCGAACGAAAGGAGCGCACGGCGCAGTTGCTGCGCATGGTGGGGCTGGAACCATCGGTGGCCGAACGCCACCCACACGAACTTTCAGGCGGCATGAAGCAGCGCGCCATGATGGCCATCGCGCTGGCGGGAAACCCGCCGCTTTTGCTGTGCGACGAGCCCACGACGGCGCTGGACCCCACGGTGGGTGCGGCGATCCTGTCCCAGTTGCGGGACCTGGCCGGGCGCGGCCTGGCCGTGGTGCTCATCACGCATGATTTCCACGCGGTTCGGCGCATGCCGGGCCGGATGAGCGTGCTGTATGCCGGCGTGGTGGCGGAGGAGGGGCCCATCGCGGATGTGATGGCACAGCCGCGCCATCCGTATGCCCGCGCCCTCATCGATGCCCTGCCGCAGGCCGGAAAGCCGCCGCGGCCCATCGCTGGACAGGTGCCGCCGCCAGGACGGCGCCCCCCCGGATGCCCATTCTTCAACCGTTGCACGCGCGCCGTGCCCGCATGTGAAAACGTGTTGCCCCCGCCTGCGGGGGAGGAAGGACATTTCGTACGATGCCATCGGCCCCTTGCATGAATCCCGTCATCGAAACCATTCTCGCCCGCGCCAGCGTTCGCCAGTACGCGGGGCGGCCGCCATCCCTCGGGCAGTTGGAAACCCTCGTGCGGGCGGGCATGGCAGCGCCGTCCGCAGTGGATCGCCGTCCGTGGGAGTTCATCGTGGTGACGGATTCCGGCCTGCTCGAACGACTGCGCGATCGACTGCCTCACTGCAAGATGGTGGCGCAGGCGGGATCGGCCATCGTGGTCGTGGGCGATCGCCTGCGCCAACACCGTGGATTCGAACTGGACTACTGGATCATGGACTGCAGCGCAGCTGTGCAGAACATCCTGCTGGCCGCATCTTCCCTGGGGCTGGGCGCCGTATGGACGGCCGCCCATCCGGACCCCCAGCGCGTGGCGGCCGTGCGTGAAATCCTGGGCATTTCCGGGGATCATCTCGTGCCGCTGGCCGTGATTCCCGTGGGAATTCCCGCTGGCGAGACCGGGGCCAAGGACAAGTGGGATCCCGCCCGCGTCCATTTCAACCGTTTCGGCGAGCCCTTCCCGGCCGATCCGTGAAGGGCGGGCAGGGTTTTTTCCGGTTTCCGTCGTTTGAGATTGACAAAAATTCACGATTCGATACAAAGCAGGCAGCTCGAAATCCCGTTTCTTTACGGTGATTTTTTCACAAAGGAGTCGAATATGGAAGAAGCCGAACGGATCAAGAAGGGCTGGATCGTGACACTGGCCGGCACCGGCATCAACCTGGCGCTGGGCGTGCTCTACTCCTGGAGCGTCATTTCGAAGGAAATTCCCAAGGAATGGGGCTGGAACGAAGCCGACAAGGCGTGGCCCTACACGGTGGCCTGCCTGGTATTCGCGCTGATGATGGTCCCCGCCGGCCGTTTGCAGGACAAACTTTCCCCGCGGATCACGGCCACCATCGGCGGCCTGCTCATCGGGACGGGTCTGATTCTGGCCAGTTTCTTCAATTCGGTGCTCATGTACATCCTCACCTTCGGCGTGGTGGCCGGAGCCGGCATCGGCTTCGGTTATGCGGCCGCCACTCCGCCGGCCGTGAAATGGTTTCCGCCGGCCAAGACAGGCCTCGTCGCCGGCATCGTGGTGGCGGGCTTCGGTCTGGCCTCGGTGTACATCTCCCCGCTCGTGAAATATCTCATCAAGGCCAATGGCGTGCCTTCCACGCTCCTGATTCTCGGCATCGCGTTCCTGGTCGCCGTGGTGCTGCTCGCCCAGCTGCTGGTGAATCCTCCGCAGGCTTCCAGTTCCGGTGGCGCCAAGGCGGCGTCCTCCAATGACTTCCTGGTGAAGGAAGTGCTTTCCACGCCGCAGTTCTACCTGCTGTGGTTCATGTATGCGTTCAATGCGGGCGCAGGCCTGATGGTCATCGGGAAACTCGCCGCCGTCGTGAAGGCGCAGGCCGCCTACGAGGGCGGATTCATCCTGGTGGCGCTCCTGGCCATCGGCAACGCCGGTGGGCGCGTGGTGGCCGGCACGCTTTCGGACAAACTGGGCCGCATGCGCACGCTGCAGATTTTCGCGGCCGTGCAGATGCTCATGATGTTCCTGATGCCGCAGGTACACGCGGTAGCGCCCCTGGTGTTCATGGCCATCCTCATCGGAGCCTGCTATGGCGCCAACCTGGCCGTGTTCCCCTCGATCACCAAGGATTTCTTCGGTCTGAAGAATTTCGGCGTCAACTACGGCCTGGTGTTCACGGCCTGGGGCGTGGGCTCCATCATGGCCATGGTGTCCGGCATCATCAAGGACCGCACGGGCAAGTTCGACTATGCGTTCTATCTGGCCGGCGGCCTGCTGGTGCTTTCGATCCTCCTGACCTTCCTGGTGAAGAAGCCCGTCAAGAACGCCGCACCCGAAGCCTGAAAAACTGCATTTTATTTATTTGAACTTTAACTTTTACCATTGGCCTACTGTTCGGATGGAGGCGGGTTTTGGCGTGGGGCCAGCGGCATCGGCCGTGGCGAATTCTTGCCAACCCGTATCGGAACTGCAATAGTGCAGCGGGCAAAAGGAGGGTTCCGCATGGATGGAATCGCAAACGTTTGCATCGTCTTTGGCGGCCCGGCCCGGGAACACGACATTTCAGTCAAGAGCGGTCTCAACGTTTCCCGGGCGGCGCTGGAGAAGGGATACAGGGTCTTGCCGGCGCTGTGGACGCGGGAGAGGCGCTGGCGGCATCCGGTGGATTTCTGCCGGGAACCCGGTCAACTGGATGCGTTCGCTTCTGACATGAATGGCGGCGATGCCCGCGATGCGGGGGAATTCCTGCGGTTTTTGCGCGAAATGGGCGTGCAGTGCGTGTTTCCCATGCTGCACGGTCCCTGGGGCGAGGACGGCCGCATCCAGGGGTTCTTCCAGGTGGCGGGGTTTCCCGTGGCGGGTCAGGACGTGCTGGGCGCTGCCCTCTCCATGGACAAGATCATCGCCAAGACACTGTTGCATGCGGCGGGTCTTCCGACGGCGCCCTGGGTGGAACTGGCCATGCTCGACCCGCGAGATGCCCTGCGGAATGTCCAAAGCGCCATCGGCTTGCCTTGCGTGCTCAAGGCCCCCAGCGAAGGCTCGTCCTTCGGCGTGGCCATCGTCCGGGAAGAGAGCGCATTCCTGAAGCACTATCCCGAAATCCTGTCCATGGAAGGGCGCGTGCTGGCGGAACGGTTCCTGCCCGGCCGGGAACTCACCTGCGGCGTGCTGTGCGCGGATGGAAAGACCCCTGCGGCACTGCCGCCTACGGAAATCGTGCCCCGGGTCGCGGAATACTTCGATTTCGAGGCCAAGTACCGGCCCGGCGGCTCGGATGAAATCACGCCGGCGCGCATCACGCCCGAACAGACCTGGAAGATCCAGGAAATGGCCGTCGCGGCTCACGGGACGTTGCGCCTCGGGCAGTTGTCCCGCATCGATTTCATCCTGCGGGAGCCGGATGAATGGATCATCCTGGAGGCCAACGCCCTCCCCGGATTCACCAGCCAGAGCCTGTATCCCCAGGCTGCCCGGGCGGCCGGCATCTCCTTCCCCGATCTGGTGGACCGTCTCCTGCGGGCAGTCCTGGAGCGCTGACGGCTTTTGGCGCTCTTTCCTGATTTTCTCTACTTCTGGGTTGGCTCTCCCGAATCCGTGCCGAATCCGGAAGCCTTCGGCGCGCTCGCGTCGTCGGCCACGGGTTCGGGTGCGGATTCCGGCGCCTCGCTGCCTACGTTCTTGCTTTCCATGTCTTCGGTGTGATGCTTTTTCTTGTGCGGGCACGTATCGTGAGAATGCCGCGGGGAGGAAGCGCAGCCCATGAAGACGAAACTCAGGAACAAAAGCATGGAAATCATTTTTTTCATTTTAATCACCTCTCTTTCATGCAAGAGTAGTAAATAAAATACAGTTACAATAAATCAAAGTGTGTAACTACCCAGACGACGCCGGCCGCCCAGAGTGTGAGCACGACGGCTCCGAGCACCCAGAGAAGTCCTCCGGTCAGCCATTGCGCCAGGGGAGGACCCGCGGCAGCCCGTTCCAGACTTTTCACGAAGTCGGCCTCCGCCGGCCGGCGCGAGGGTTCGGTACGCAGGGCTTCGAACACGGCCTCGTCGATGGGAGCCAGATTGATTTTTCTCCAACTGACGGGGGTGGGAATGCCCATGGGATGCTGGCCGGAAACGATGTACAGGAACCAGGCGGCCGCCGTGAACACCCGGCTTTTCCTGGAAGGCCGCGCGCCCGAGAGCCGTTCCGGGGCGTGCAGGGTCCCTGCAGGAGGAACCAGGGGCACCGGGCGGCCGGAAAGCGCCTTCCATTTTTCCTGCACCTGCACGATTTCGAACGGATACCATTCGAAATCCGAATTCAGGATGCCTGCTTCGTACAATTCCCGCCACAGCGCATAGCCATCGGACGGATTCATGCGGGTGTGCGCGGCCAGGGTTCGTTCGGGCATTTCCCAGATGCACCAGGGGGTTCCGTCTTCCAGTTTTCCGCTTTCCAGAGGCGCCACCGCGTTCTCCGGGGGCGAAACTTCCAGCGTTTCGATGCCTTGCGGTGGCCCGACCCAGACCAGGACGTCCGCACCGCCGCGGCGGCCGGCCAGCCATGCTCCCGCGCCATCCCGCCGCAGTTGTGCCAGTTCCGTGCAGCCCGGGATGCGTTCCTTCGCCTCCCGCAGGGAAGAGGGGAGGAACGCATGGCAGGCGGGACAGCGCGGCACTTCGGCCGTGCGGGTCAGGCAGAAGGGACAGATGATTTTCATTGCGGTTTTTCGTTCTCGGACAAATCGATGCCCTGGCGCAGGAATTCCAGGAAGGTGTCCAGATGCTCCGCGACTTCCTCGTTGAGGTCCAGGAAGGAAACGCCCACCTGGAAGGTTTCCGGCGTTTCCGGCGCGCACCAGGCTACCCGCGCGTTCATGACCAAGGGTTCGCTCTGGGCGTTGGGCCCCAGCAGGAGGGCCAGTTCGAGGCGCAGGCGCAGGCCGCGTTCCAGGGGATACGGCAGCAGCATGCACAGGCCTCCCTTGCTCAGGTCCCGCGTGCGAACGGAAATGCGTCCATGCTCGTGGATGACCAGGACTTCCGTGACGACGTCGTAGCGGGTGGATTGTCTGCGTTCGGAAAGCATTGCGTTCATGAAGCGACCTTCACGTTCCGGGCCCGAGAATCACGGAAAACGCGCCCGAGGTCAAGAAATTCAAATCGGCTTCCAGTTCCTCGCAGCGCATCAGGCGCTTGAGCGATGGATTCCGGCGATGTTCCAGCACTTCCTGAAACCATTGATAGTAGGTTCTCCGTATTCGATCCAGTTGTTTTTGCATGTACTCCATTTGCTGCTGCAGGTGCCTCGCCCGTTCGAGGTCCCGGGCATCCCGGACGATTCCTCTCAGATCCCATGTGGCCCGGATTTTCCAGAAATTCCGGTTTTCCTGGTTGGTGCGGGTGTCGAAATCCTGCCCCGGCTGCCAGTTGGATGCATTTTCCTGAAGGTCCACACGGCCCCATTCCAGCGTGATTTCCGGAAGCCACGAGGTCATGCGCGCCCGGCGATTTTCCCGCCGCACGCCCGCGAGGAATGCCTGCCGCTGCCGGCGGGTGAGCCGTTCCATGTCGGCAAACGTGAGGGGAGGCAGGCGAAAGGGCCGGCAGTAGCGGCTGCGCAAATCGAAGGTGCGGCAGAAGTCCGCCGGATTTTCCGTCGGCTCCGAATTCGGCCCGTCCGCAACTCCGTTTGCAGGGGCGGCAACATCCGGGGTTCTGGCTGCAAGCAGGAACATCCACGTCATCCATGCCATCGTGCACGTCATCGAGTACCTCCGAGCAAAATCATGACCATCGTGAAACTTCCGGAATCGAAAGGGATTTCTTTGGTTCCGTCCGTTTCGCTTCAATTCCTCCGGGCGGCGCCGAAGGATTCCAGCCCATCGGAAAAACGCATCAGGTTCAGCCGCATGCGCCGGCGCAATTCCTCTTCACGCACGTGATGCGAAAGTTCCAGCAGCCGCCGCGCGGCCGCGCACAGGCGTTCCCGGCGGTTTTCAGCAGGCGGTGGCGGCGGGCTGCCGCAGGACCCCAAATCGAAGGAGAACTGCAGGCGCAGGAGCATTTCGTTCTGGTGCCGCCCGGAGGAAGCGTCCTGCCAGGTATTTTTTTCCAGGGATACGCCGATGCGGGGCAGAAGAAAGAAGGGCGTGCGGCGCCGCGGAAGGGGATGCCCGCCCGAGCGGCAGAGCCCGTGGATCCGGGCCTCTTCTGGAAACGCGCGGTTCCGGATGTCCGCCGTGCGGGTGATGGGCACTTCCACGCGCTCGAACCAGGCTCCGCTCTCCCGGATGCGGTCGCACGGGTCCACGGTTTCCACGAATGCCGCGACCAGTCCGGCATCACAGGGACGCCACACTCCCGCCGCATCGAGCATTTCAAGGCGCTCATCGCGACGGATCCAGAGGCGGCTGCCCTGCCAGAACGCCTCCACCCCGGCCGCCAGTTCCCGGCCCGAGCAATCCACCAGTCTGCCTTTTTGCCGCCGGACGCAGGTGGGACGTCGCCCCGGCCGGCACCGGCCGGCTTTCTCCAATTCACGGTCCTGGCCGGAAGCCGGGATGCTTTCATCCGGCACCGGCAGGAACAGGCAGGCATTTCCATTCCACGAAGCGAGGGCCAGCATCCATCCGAACCACATCATGCCGGCTGGAATGCAGGAACGGTGCCACACCATGATTTCATTGAAAATCAAAGGTTTCCAGCATTCTCCGCTTGTTTTTCCGCCCATGCCTTTCACCGGTTTCGGACGGTTTCGTCCAGATGCGGACATTTCGGGGCCGCTTTCTGCCGGCCATCATGGATGCGGCGGGATGGCGGGTCCTTCCGGATGCGCAGGCGAGACGCGGATGGAAGCGCCGGAGTGTCCAGTGCGCCGCCGGGGATTCGGGCAGCTGGCCGGATGGCGCATCTCGTGGTATGTAGTGCCGTCATGAGGCGGTGGGTTTTCTTCCTGTTCGGGTTTTTCTGGCTCTCCAGTTGTGACAAGCCCAGGACCGAAGGTTTTGGTGTCTGCGGCGACGGCGTGCGCAACAAGGGCGAGGAATGCGATCAGGGAACCGACAACAGTTGGTTCCGCCCGGATGCCTGCCGTCCGGATTGCACCCGCGCCCGCTGCGGGGACGGCATCAAGGATTCCGCCGAGGAGTGCGACCGCGCCCAGACGGGTGGGCTGAGTTGCTCGGATCTGGGCTTCGACAAGGGCATCCTGCGCTGCAGCGACGATTGCACGTTCGATGTGCGGCTGTGCTCGCGCTGCGGCAACGGGGTGGCCGAGACCGGCGAATCCTGCGACCTGGGGGATCTGGGAGGCGCCACGTGCGCCGGCGCTGGCTTTTCCGGGGGCGGGACGCTGGGCTGCGGCCTGGATTGCGAATACGATCTTTCCGGCTGCATCGACGGTTGCGGCAACGGCATCATCGAGGGTTCGGAGGCCTGCGACCGGACGGTGTCCGAGCCGGACTGCCGCGCATGGGGGTTCGAGAGCGGGCAGGTGCGCTGCGATGCCGCCTGCCGCCTGGATTTCAGTTTCTGCTCCGGCGGCTGCGGCAATGGACGCCTGGAGGAGGGAGAAACCTGCGACGACGGCAACCGCGAGCCGCTCGACGGCTGCGTGGGCTGCCGGGAGCCGTCGGGGATCTTCGAGGAGATGGCGCGCGTGGAACTGCCCTACCTGGTGACGGATGTGGATGCGGCCGATGTCGATGGCGACAGCGTGATGGATCTGCTGATCGCAACCTTTTCCGAGGATGGGACCACCGGCGCGCTGGCCTGGACGTCGGGCGCTGAAAACCATGCCGTGATCCGGGTATTGGCCGTAGGGCCCTTCCTGTTCGCGCGCGCGGCCGCCCGTCCTTCCGGCGTCCCGGGCATTTTCGGCGTTTCCTCTGATGGCATCGGGGGCACCAGGTTCCACTGGGCTTCTTCCTGGAACGCCCAGTTTTCCGCCACGTCCCTTTCCGATCGCCCCATGGCCGTCCTCTCCGCGGACATGGACGGCGACGGCGCCGATGATCTCCTCTTCTCGGCCTTCGCGGCGCAGAACGTGGGCGTGTTCCAGGCGGAGACCGGCACGTTTTCCGGAATCAACGTGCAGGGAGGCATGCCCCAGGCGCTTTCCCGCATCGATTACAACCGGGATGGGCAGTGGGATCTGGTGGTCGTGCGTTCCGCTTCCCAGATGCTTTCGCTGCTGCGCCGCATTTCCACGGGCGAATGGATGTACGAGTCCGCCCGGTATCTGGGAGGGCGGCCAGGGGATCTCGCCGTGGCGGACGTGGACGGCGACGGCGTGGACGACGTGCTGGTGCTGGATCTCTCCGCGTCGAAACTGTATGCACTCAAGGGGGATGCGGGTTCCCTCACGACCCGCGTGGAATTGACCCTTCCGTCGCCGGCCTGCGGCATCGCGGCCGGCCGGGTGGACGCCGATGCCGTGACGGATCTCGTGCTGGCGCTGCCATCCGAGAAGTCCGTGGCCGTGTTTTCGGGGTCTGGAAACTGGTCGTTTTCCCGGGCCTTCACTTTTGGCCCCTGCGAGACGCCCGACCGGGTGCGCCTGGCGGACATGGACGGCGACGGATTTCTGGATCTCGTGCTTTCCTGCCGGTACGACCGCCGGGCTTTCATCCTGCGCTCCGTGCCCCGCTGAGAGGCGAACCGCATGCACCGATTCCGGGCTGTTTTTTCGATATTAATTCTTTTCCTGTCCTGCTCCCGCGGGAAGGAACGCCTGTCCCCCGTGCCGCAGCCGGAGTTGGCCGCCGTGATCACGAATGGTCTGGTGGCGGGTCTCGACGGAGATGCCGGCTCGCGCATGTCGCGCCGGACGCTTATGCGCTCTTCCCCCGTCGTGTGGCCCTACGAGGATGTGGACATTTCCTCGCCCTACGGTTTCCGCATTCATCCCACGCTGCAGGCCGTCAAGATGCATCGCGGGCTGGACTTTCCCCGCGAGCTCGGCACCGTGGTGGCGGCCGTCGCGGATGGGCAGGTGCAGAAGGTCATGTACGACGGCGTGTACGGGAACGTGGTGTTCCTCGTGCACGAGGGGGGCTGGCAGAGCGTGTACGCCCATCTTTCCGAAATTCTCGTTCTTCCCGACGAGCGGGTATCGGCCGGCGCGGCGGTGGGGTTGACGGGCAGCACCGGCCGCTCTACGGGCAGCCATCTCCATCTGGGCGTGCTCGTGGACGGCCGAAGCGTCGATCCCCTGTATTTCATCGGGCGCACCCAGTACAGGGACCGGCTCTCGGAAGGTCCACTCCCCTTTGTGCGTACTCCGGAAAAGGCTTCACCCGATTCTCCTTCCGAGGAGTCCTATTCCGGAGATTGAACCGGAATCGCATCCACCAAAAAACAGCTTGCAATGGTGCACCTCTTCTGGTATGTGGAGCACGCATTTGAAGGTGACCGTGAAGTGGGCCCTTTCGCCCACTTTTTTTTTACCTTCGAGAAAACGGATTCCATGGCCTTTGCAGATCTGGAAAACATTCGGCCCCATGTGGAAAAAATCGTGCAGGAATGCCATCTGCAACTGTGGGGCATGGAATGGGCGACGGAGTTCGGGCGCCCCATCCTGCGGCTGTACGTGGACCGCGAGGGCGGCGTGGATCTCGATGCGCTCACCGAGGCTACGCGCCGCGTGAGCGCATGGGCGGACGAGCACGATCCTCTGCCGGGGGCCTCCTATACGCTGGAGGTTTCCTCGCCAGGCCTGGAGCGGCGCCTGTTCACGCTCGAGCAATGCTCCCGTTACATCGGCTCGGAGGTGAAGATCCGGATGGCCGCCGCCGTGGACGGCCGCAAGCGTTTTCGAGGGCGGATTTCGGAGGTTTCCCCGGACGGGAACCTGGTTCTGGCTGGAAATCCGCGGACGGAACTGCCGTTTTCCGCCATCGCGGAAGTGCGGCTGGTATACGAAGGCAAGGAATAGTCGGACCGCGAGGTCCTCGTGGAGGTTGGCATGCAGCAGTTGGAACTGGACAAGTTACTGGAGTCCGTGAGCAGGGACAAGAACATCAACAAGGAAGTCCTCGTCGAGACGCTGGAGCAGGCCATTCTCTCGGCGGCCCGCAAGGTGTTCGGTGCCAACCGCCAGTTGGAGGCCCATTACAATGCCGAGAAGGGACTGGTGGAACTGTTCCTCGTCATGACGGTCACCGAGGACAAGAGCGAGCCCGGCATCTGCTGCACGCTGGAGGAGGCCCGCGAGCATGGTCTGCAGGCCGAGGTGGGCGATGAGCTCCTGCTTCCCATCCATTATCATCCCTCCGAGGAGAAGAAGGCCATCGAGCAGGAGCAGAAACTGGGAAAACTCATCAACCTGAAGAACTACCGCAAGACGTTCGGGCGCATCGCGGCGCAGACGGCCAAGCAGGTCATCATCCAGCGGGTGCGGGCGGCCGAGCGGGAGACCATCTACCGCGAGTTCAAGGACCGGGTGGGCGACGTCATCAATGGCGTGGTGCGCCGCTTCGAGAAGGGCAACATCATCGTGGACATCGGGCGCACCGAGGCCATCCTGCCCCAGAAGGAGCAGATTCCTTCCGAGAGCTACCGCGCCGGGGACCGCATCGTGGCGTACGTGCAGGAAGTCCGTAGCGACAACAAGGCCGAAAGCAAGAAGGATCCGAAAATCGACCCCCGGGGACCGCAGATTTCCCTGTCCCGCCGGGACACCGGACTGGTCAAGCGCCTCTTCGAGATGGAGGTTCCCGAAATCGCGCAGGGCATCGTGCACATCGAAGCCATCGCCCGCGAGCCCGGCTCGCGCACCAAGATCGCCGTCTCCAGCCGCGAGCGCGACGTGGACCCGGTGGGCGCCTGCGTGGGGCTCAAGGGATTGCGCGTGCAGAACATCAAGCAGTTCCTGAAGGGCGAGAAGATCGACATCGTGCCATGGGATCCCGATGCCGCGCGCTTCGTCTGCAACAGCATCGCGCCGGCGCAGGTCTCGAAGATCATCGTGGATTCCACGGCGCACACCATGGAATTGATCATTCCCGACGACCAACTGTCGCTGGCCATCGGCAAGCGCGGGCAGAACGTGCGGCTGGCTTCGCAGTTGACGGGATGGAAGATCGACATCTACAGCGAAAGCAAGGTGGCCGAACTCGAGGCCCGCATGCGCGAGCAGATTGCGTCCATCGAAGGCGTGGGTCCGGATTTGGCCGAGACGATCTTCAAACTCGGCTGGCGCTCGCTGGACGACCTGGCGCAGGCCAATCCCGAGGAACTGGCCTCCATTCCGGGGCTGGGTGGACTGGAAGCCGCCATCCGCATTTCCACGGGTGCCCGCCTGCTGCTGGAAATGCAGCATGATGTGGAAGAGATCATCAGTGAGGACGACCGGATTCTGGAACTGCAGGGCGTGGACACCTACATCCTGAACGTGCTCAAGACCAGCGGCTACACGACGCTGGCGCACATTTACCAGTCCACGCCGGAAGAACTCGCCGAAAACACGGGCATTCCCCTGTCCCAATGCCGGTTGATCCACCATTCGGCCGGTGTGAGCCTGGGGCTGGAGGATCGTTCCGATTCCGGCGAGGCGCCTTCCACCATGCTGGACGACTGAGGCGAAAGCGGATGGACGCGATGGAATCGATGGGCGAACGGAACGATTTCGGAAAGAAGGTGCGCGGCTTGCGCACGTGCGTCGCCTGCCGGCGCAAGGCGCCTGCCGCCGAGTTGGTCCGTTTCGTCTGCGGTCCGGACGGTCCATCGTGCGCCGTGGGGAAAACCCCGCGTTCTGGACGCGGGTGCAGCCTCTGCCCGGCGGCGGGCTGTTTCGAGAGGGCCGCTTCCGGCCGCAAGTCTCCCCTGCGGGAGTGCGGCGCCCGGGATGCGGCCGGATTGCTGCGGATCGCGATGGCCGCCTATCAGGGCCGGCTGGAGATCCTGCGCAGGAGCCGGGGCCTTTCGCAGGCCGAAAGAATGGAAACGATGCTCGCGCGTTTGCAGGACGCGCTGGAAACCTTGTCTTGCAGGTCGGGAGATACGCATGTCCGATAGCATTACCGTGTTGCAACTCGCCAAGGACTCCGGTCTGGATCAGCAGTTGATCATCAACGAGCTCCTGGAAATGGGCGGCTTCGAAAAAGCCAGCAAATACACGAAACTGGCCCGCGAAGTCGCTGATCAGGTACTGGAGCGCATTCGTCGGAAACAGCGCATGGAAGTCGAGGAGACCACGACTGCAGACGGCATGATGATCCGGCGCCGCCGCGTGGTGGTGACATCGGATGCCCCCGTGGCCGCACCGGAAACGCCGGCCTCGTCGCCGCGCGCGGCCAAGGCGCGGGCGAAGGAACCCGAAAAACCTGCGGAACCTCCGGTGGAATCTTCCGAACCATCCCAGCCGCCCGCGCGTGCGCGCAGGACTTCACGGCGCAGGGAAGAACCGGCGAATACAGAGACCGAGACGCCGGCCCAGCCCGTGGAACCGCCCATGATGGATCCGTCGCCGGCCGAAACGATTCCGTTCCCGACGGCGGCAAAGGAGGAGGCACCGGTTTCCGCCGCTGGCGCTGGCGATGCTTCCGCGCCGGCCGCGGAGCCTGCCATCCTCGCAGGACATGAGGAAGAACAGGCTCGTGCGTCCGTTGCGCCGCCCGAGCCTGCTCCGGCGCCGGCTCCGGTTTCCCCCGAGAAGCCTGCGGGAGAGAAAGTCACCGCGGATGCCGTTCCTTCCGAGTCGGCCGCGCCTTCCGTTCCCGCCGTGGAGCCGCCTCCTTCCGTTGCGCAACCTGCGAAACCGGCTCCAGTTGCGGAACCGCCCGCGGTCCCGGAAGCCAAGGCGCCTGCCGCCAAGCGCTTCCTGCCATCCGCGGCCCGGCCCGAGGCTTCGGCCTCTCCCATGGAGAACACCGATTCGTCCTCTTCGGCGGCACGGTCTTCCCAGCAGCCGGTGATGGGGCCGAAGGAGGAGCGGAAACTGGGACCCACCGGGCGCTTCATCGTGCTTCCCACGCAGTCGGGCAGCAAGACGCAGACCCGCGTGGACGGCGCTCCCGTGAAGCCGTCCGACGGAGCCGCCGCTCCCGTGAAGCCGGCATCCGTTTCCTACAAGGAAAAGCGTGAAGAGGAAGAACTGCTTCGCAAGACCGGCTTCGCGGCCCGCAAGAAGCAGGATGCCGTCCGTCCGACCGTTCCGCCCGAAGGGCGCCGCAAGATCAAGGTGGACGAGTTCATTTCCGTGTCCGAACTGGCGCACCAGATGGGCCTGAAGGCCACCGAGTTGATGAAGAAACTGCTCTCCCTGGGGCAGATGGTGACCATCAACTCCACGCTCGACATGGAGACGGCTTCCATCGTGGCGTCCGAATGGGGCTACGAGATCGAGAACGTCTCCTTCCAGGAGGAGAAATTCTTCACCGAGAGCGCGGCAGCCGACGAGCGGCGCGAAAAACGTCCGCCCATCGTCACCATCATGGGACACGTCGACCACGGCAAGACCTCCCTTCTGGACGCCATCCGCAAGAGCGACATCGCCTCCAAGGAGAGCGGCGGCATCACGCAGCACATCGGCGCCTACAAGGTCAAGACGCGCGACGGCGAAATCGTGTTCATCGACACGCCCGGCCACGAGGCGTTCTCGGCCATGCGGGCCCGCGGGGCCTCGGTCACGGACCTGGTGGTGCTCGTGGTGGCGGCCGACGACGGCGTGATGCCCCAGACCGAGGAGGCCATCAATCACTGCCGCGCGGCCCAGGTGCCCATGCTGGTGGCCATCACCAAGGTGGACAAGCACAATGCCAATCCGCAGATGGTGCGCGAGAAGCTCACCGCCTACGGCCTCGTGGACGAGAACTGGGGCGGCGACACCATCATGGTGGAAGTCAGTGCCGTCACCAAGGCCGGTCTCGACACGCTGCTCGAGATGATCCTGCTGCAGGCGGAAATGCTGGAACTGACCGCCAACCCGGATGCTCCCGCGCGTTCGGTGGTGCTGGAGGCCGAACTGGACCGTGCCAAGGGGCCGGTGGTGAACCTGCTGGTGCTCGACGGCACGCTCTCGGTGGGCGACCACGTGGTGTGCGGGCTCTCGGGCGGCAAGATCCGCACGCTCACCGACGACCGGGGCCGGCAGTTGAAGTCCGTGGGTCCCGCGACGCCTGTGGAGGTCACGGGCTTCGATTCCGTCCCGGTTCCTGGCGACGAATGCCGCATGGTGCCGGACGAGAAGGCGGCCAAGCGCATCCTGGACCGCCGGCGCGACGAAGCCAAGGCCAAGGAGCTCGCCCGGAAATCCCAGGCCAAGGGCATGGATGCCATCCGGCAGGCCATCGCCCGCGGCGAGCAGAAGCATCTCAACGTCATCCTCAAGACCGACGTGCAGGGCACCATGGAGGCCCTGCGCGATGCCCTCACGCGGCTGTCCAACGACATCGTCAAGGTGAACGTGGTGCATTGCGGCGTGGGCGGCATCAACGAAAGCGACATCAACCTGGCGATCACGGCCGAGGGCGTAGTCATGGGTTTCCGCGTGCGGCCCGATGCCAAGGCCCGCCACCGCGCCGACCAGGAAGGCGTTTCCATCCACCAGTACAACGTCATCTACGACATGCTCGACGACGTGCGCGACATCATGCGCGGCATGCTGCCCAAGGAGAAGAAGGAGCAGCAGATCGGCCGCGTGGAAGTCCGCCAGGTGTTCAACATTCCCAAGGTGGGAACCGTGGCCGGCTGCTACGTGGTGGAGGGCAAGGTCACCCGTTCGGCCCAGGTGCGCGTGTTCCACGACAACATCCAGGTGTTCGAGGGCCGGCTGGCCTCGCTGCGCCGCTTCAAGGACGACGTGCGCGAGGTGGTGGCCGGCTACGAGTGCGGCATTTCCATCGACGGCTTCAACGACGTGCGCGAGGGGGACATCCTGGAAGCGTACGAGATCGTGGAGACCACCGTGGAAATCTAGCCCCTTTCCGGAAAGGACCCCGTCGACATGTCCAAGGCCGTCGTTTTCCAACTGGATTCCGAACGTCCCAACCTCAAGCGCCTGATGCGGGTGGTCGAGGAGTTGCAGAAAGGCAGCGTCGTGGTGGTTCCCACCGACACGCTGTACGGCTTCTGCTGCGACATCGCGGCCCACAAGGCCGTGGACCGCATCCTGGCCATCAAGGGCCTTCCCGAAAAGCATTTCATGAGTTGCATCTGCTCCGATCTGGCACAGGCCTCCCAGTACGTGAATCTGGACAACCAGGCCTTTTCCATCCTGCGCCGGATCCTGCCCGGCCCTTACACGATCGTTCTCGAGGCCAACCGCGCGGTTCCCAAGGTGCTGCTCGACAAGCGCAAGACCATCGGTATCCGCATTCCGGATTCTCCCGTGGCCCGCACGCTGGTGGAAACGCTGGGGCGCCCGATCCTGTCCACGTCCGTTTCCACGCCGGAGGGCCGCAGCCTCCTGGATCCGGAGGAAATCTACAAACTGTATGGATCCCAGGTGGACATGATCCTCAGCCAGGGCATCATTCCCGACGAGAGTTCCACCGTCCTGGCATACGAGGAAGGCGAATGGACGGTGTTGCGCGAGGGGAAGGGGAAGGTGGACTTCCTATAAAAAACATGGAACAGTCAGCGCTCATCCTGCGTTCCTGGCAAAGAAACGACCGCGCCCGCTTCCGGGCGGTGACGGAGCTGGCGCAGGAATCCTTCATCCGGTTCGGCGAGTATCGCGAGTTCATCGGGCAACTGATGCTCTACGACGGCATCACCACGCTGATGCTGCTGGATCCCGCCCGCGAGCCGGGCGAGGACGTGGCCGGATTCATCATGACCGGCATCGTGCCCCATGGCGATTCGATGCAGGGAAACATCCTGGCCATCGCACTCTCTCCCGGATATCGCCACAGGAAACTGGGCGCCATCCTGATGCGGCAAGGCATCGAAAACATCCAGTCTGCGGCCCGGTTCCAGCCCGTGGAAACCATCGGCCTGACGGTCGCGCCCGACAACGAGCCGGCGGTGCGGCTCTTTTCCCGTTTCGGATTCACGTTCGTTCCTGAAACCGAGGCGCATTACTATGCTTCCGGCGTGCGGGCCTGCGAAATGACGCGTCCTCTTTTTCTTCCCAGGGAAGATTGAGGAATGATTTTCAATCGAGTGAAAGTATAATCCTTATACATAATTTTAATTAGTTGATAAAATCAAATAATAATAACTTATTTCAACTGGTTTGGTATGATTCAGGAAGCGCCCGGCGGGATTCTTCCGGGACGCTTTTTGGGGCGCGCAAGACTGGGAATCCGGGAATTCATTCTCCGGATTGGAATTCCGCGTCGTTTTCTGTATATTCGAGCCCGCAGAAGGAGCCACGATGGAATTCACGCTGAACCAGTTGCTGCACACCATGATTGAACAACGGGCGTCGGATCTGCACATCACCACGGGCTCGCCCCCGCAGTTGCGCATCGATGGGCGCCTGATCCCGCTCAAGACCGCCAACCTGATGCCCGCCGACACGCGGGAACTGTGCCTGCAGGCGCTCGACGAACGGCAAAGGGAGACGCTGGAGAAGAACCACGAGGTAGACTGCTCGTTCGGTGTCCCCAACGTGGGCCGCTTCCGCGCCAACGTCTACTACCAGCGCGGCGCCGTGGCTGGCGCATTCCGCTTCATTCCCTTCGAGATTCCCCCGCTGGAATCGCTGGGCCTGCCGGCAGCCGACATCCGGCCGCTGTGCTTCAAGACGCGCGGGCTGTTCCTGGTGACCGGTCCTACGGGTTCCGGCAAGAGCACGACGCTGGCGGCCATGCTCGATGTCATCAACCAGGAGAAGCGCTGCCACATCGTGACGCTGGAAGACCCCATCGAATACCTGCACAAGCACAAGAAGAGCCTGGTGAACCAGCGCGAGGTGCACCAGGACACGTATTCCTTCCATGCCGCGCTGCGCTATCTGCTGCGCCAGGACCCCGACGTGGTGCTCATCGGCGAAATGCGCGACAAGGAAACCGTGGAAGCCGCGCTGGAGGTGGCCGAGACGGGACACATGGTGTTCTCCACCCTGCACACCAACAGCGCCGTGCAGACCATCAACCGCATCGTGGATGTGTTCCCGCCGCACCAGCACGACCAGGTGCGCGCGCAACTGTCCTTCGTGCTCGAGGGCGTCATCTCCCAGCAGCTGATTCCGCGCCGCAATGCGCCGGGCCGCGCGCTGGCGTACGAACTGCTGATTCCCAACCAGGCCATCCGCAACCTCATCCGCGAGGACAAGTTGCACCAGGTCTATTCCATCATGCAGATCAGCCAGAAGCAGGGCATCCGCACCCTCAACCAGTCGCTGGCGCTTCTGACCGTTTCCGGGCAGATCTCCCTGGATGACGCGGTGGCCCGCTGCACGGACTACGACGAACTGGTCTCGCTCCTGCAGAAAGCCGGCATGAAACTTTGATTACAATCAAAAAACAATCTTTATTATAGTTATCATTATAATTTACTCAGCAGGGCTGAACAGGAGGCGGTCCCCTCTTGCAAGGCCGATGCGCGCGCAGGTGCCGGCCGGAAGTTCCAGCACGGCCGTGGCCTGCGGGTACAGCCCCGAGATCCGCCAGGGACGCAGGTTCGGCAGCAGCGCCACGACTTCGCCGTTATCGTCCAGGAAAACGATGTCCAGGGCGATGGACATGAAGAACATGTGGACGGAGTTGCAGGGAACGATCAGCAGGCCTTCGCCCTGCGCCAGTTGTCCGACGCCCAGAAGCCCGCGCAGGCGGGCAAGGAACGAACTGGCGAGCCGCACGCGGGTGCCGGCTTCCCGGCCGTCGGGCGTCCGCACGCGCCAGAACGTGCCATTTTTTTGAGAACCATGTGGAATGATTGACATCATGGGATTTTGGCATACACTGCCGGGCACGAGGTCGAAATCCATGCCGTGGACACCGATATCCCAGGCCCAGCCGCCCCTGTTGTTGATACACCTTCTCGACACGCATTTCGAGGGTTTCGTGCGTGTGCCCGATGCGCAGGGGGACGTCATCATCCATTTCCGCAACGGCGTGCCCGTGAAGGCCGAGAGCCAGAACCCCGCCATGAGCGGATATTCCACGGAACAGTTGCTGCTCTCGCTCTTCTCCCCATCCGTGGAAAAGGTCGAAATCGAGAAGATCGCGGTTTCGGGAGGCACGCCCGTCAATCCCCTGCCCTGGATCCGCCGGGGACTGCGCGAGAAATACGATCTCGTGCGGCTGGAAAACGAGACGCGCGAACTGTCGAAATCCCGTTTCATGGCCAGCCCGAAGCTCGCATCCTGCGCGGGTCACTTCGAATTCACGGAACAGGAGATGGAGATCGTCGGCCAGTTGTCCGAACCGAGGACCATTCCCGAATTGCGGGCAGGATCCACGCTTCCCTTCAAGGAAATCCTGGTGGTGCTGTACTGCCTGGCCGCCTGCCGGCTGCTGCAGCCGGTCAGGGAAGGCGCCGCCACGGGGTCGTTTGCGCCCCCGGCGCCCTCTGCGGATTCGGCTCCCGCCGGCGCCGAGAATCCGGAAGCGGTGCGGGAAATGCAGGAACTGCTGCAGCAACTGGCCGCCGAGAACCCGTTCGAGCGGCTGGGGCTTCCTGTTACGGCGCAAACAGCAGAAATCGAAGCCCGGTTCAAGGAATTGGTGAAGAAACTGCACCCGGACACGCTGGCCCGCAAGGGAATTTCCCACATGGCGCAGTCTGCGCAGGAAGCCTTCGCCCGGCTGACGGAGGGCTACAACCTGCTCAAGGACGAGGCCACGCGGGAAAAGTACCGCAAGCCCGAGAAACAGCAGGAGGACATGGCCGAGGTGCGTCGCGTGCTGGAGGCCGAGATGCTCTACCAGAAGGGCATCATCCACTACCGGCGCAAGGAATACGATCTGGCGGAGCAGGCGTTCCTGGAAGCGCGCCAGAAGCACGAGGATGGAAGCCACCTGGCCATGTGGGCGTGGATCCGCTACATCAATCCCGGCAACGACAAGAAGGCGGTGCGCGACGAGGTCAAGGCCGCCCTGCAGAAAGCCATCCAACTGACCCCGAGGGAAGCGGACTTCTATTATTATCTGGGCAAGGTGTGCGCCGACATGGACCAGATCGCCACGGCGCGCCAGTATTTCGTCCGGGCCGTGGAAATCAACAACGAGCATATCGAGGCGGCGCGGGAACTGCGCCTGCTCGAGCGCCGGCAGAAGAACGCCTCGAATCCCATCGCCCACGCCACGGGCACCTTCCTGAACCTGTTCAAGAAGAAGTGAGGCTTAGGCCCTTGTCCGGAAATCTGGCTTCCATCCGGCCCCGGTTTCCGGATTTTCGCCGGGAAAGCGGAGGAACGCGTCACGGATTCACGGCAGTTGCAGGCCGTATTCCTGCAGGATGTCGCCGGAGAGCGCCTGGATCTGCACCCAGGCTGTCTGGTAGTCGTAGATGGCCTTGATTTGCGACAGCCGCGCGGCGTCCAGTTCCGCCATGCGCAGCAGCACGGAGTGGTTGGTGCCCCGTCCCAACTGGAAGAGGTCGTTTTCCAGTTTGAGATGCGCCTGCGCCGACTCCACGGCGACGCGGGCCAGTTCGATACGGCGCTCGGCCGTGCGCATGGATTCGCGCGCCAGCAGCACCGCCATGGTCAGGGACTGGGCGATATTCTCCCTTTGCACCTGCAGGTTCTCCCGGGTGCTCTCGAGCAGTTCCAGTTGGGCTTGCGCCTGGGTGCGCTCCACGCTCCACGAGAAGGAGAGCCCACCCGCGATGGTGTAGGCCGAGAACTTCACCAGGTTTTCCCATGACGCCGAAAACTCGTTGGCCGAGGACGTGGGGCCCGCCGAGAGCGTCAGGTTGAGTTTGGGCAGCAGTCCCTGGCGGGCCAGCAGCTCATCCTGGCGCAGGGATTCCAGTTGCTTCTGGAGTTGCGCCAGTTCCCGTGAGCGCTCGAGGGTGATTTCCACCAGGGCCGGCGGCAGGGAGCGGGGAACGTACGGCAGTTCGGCCTCTGCGGGGCGAAGCAGGGTATCGTCCAGGTCCATTCCCAGCAGGTTTTTCAGTTGCAGGGCCGCCTGCAGGATGCGCACGCGCGAGAGCAGCAGATCCCCCTTGCGCTGGGCCAGCGCGTTTTCCACTGCCAGCAGATCCGAGGGCTTGGCGTTTCCTACCGCCAGCAGGGATTTGGTGAGTTCCAACTGGCTTTGCGCCACCTTCAGGCCCGTTTCCACCACGGATCGCTCCTGCCAGGCCATCCACAGGTTCCAGTAGGCCGTGACCACGTCGCGCACCAGCGCCAGCGCCTTGGCTTCGCGCGCCAGGCGTTCGGCATCCACCTGGATCCGGGCTTTCCGGATTTGCGCCGTGGTGACGTCCTTGCCGAAACCCGCCAGCAGCGGATGGGAAAAAACGAACGTAAATGAATTTGCGAACGTTTTGCTTTCCCGTTCCGTCGGGGCGCCGCCCATGGCGATTGTCATGGTCTGATCCGTGCGCGAGGTGGAAAACTGCACGCCGACCATGCCGCCCGTGGGAAGCACGCGCGAGATCTGCATGTCCATGGAATACTTCTTCAGGCTGGTGATGGCGAAGAACTGATCGGGCAGGAATTCGGCCTGCTGGTTCACGACGTTCAGATTGGCGCTCAGGTTCGTGTCGAAAACGGCCGAGGCGGCCCGTGCAGTGGCGGCGGCCGAACGGATGCGCAGTCCCGCCTCGCGCAGGCCGCGGTTGCGGGCCACGGCTATGTGCAGCGCGTCGGAGAGCGAAATCCCGCGTGCCTCGTTTTCGGGTTTTTCGGCCGTCTCGGGCGAAACGGCGGGGGCGGGGGCGGCCGGAACCGGCGCATCGGCCGCGGGTCTCGACAAAGTTTCCGGTTTTGCGGGCGGCGTCTGGGAAAAGAGGAATCCCAGGGCGAACAGGAGTGGTGCCATCATGCGTTCACCTCCTTTTTCCCGCGCAGCGGCCGGGTGATCCACGACAGGAACCGGCGCAGGGCATCGATGAGCAGGTAGATGCACGGCACCAGCAGCAGCGTGAGGATGGTGGAGAATGCCAGGCCCCACACGATGGAGAGGGCCATGGGCTGCAGGAATTCCTCGGAGCCGAACATGCCCAGCCCCATGGGCAGAAGGCCCGCGATCGTCGTCACGGTGGTCAGGATGACCGGCCGCAGGCGCAGTTTCGCGCCCTGCACCACCGCATCGCGCAGGGACAGTCCCTCCTTGCGGGCGTTGTTGACGAAGTCCACCAGCACGATGGCGTCGTTGACCACGATGCCCAGCAAGGCGACGATGCCCATCATGGCCATCATGGAGATGGGCAGGTTGTGGAAGCGCAGTCCCACGATGACGCCCACGGCGCCGAACGGCACGGCCATGAGCACGATCAGGGGCTGCAGGAAGCTCTGGAAGATGGTCGCCAGGATGATGTAGATGCCCAGGAGGCTCAGGATGGCAGCCATCTTCACGAAATCCATCAATTCGTCGGAAGTCTTGGATTCCCCCTCGTACACGAATTCGTAGCCGGGATTCTCGGCCGCCAGTCTGCTCGTGAACATGCGCAACTGGCCGTTGACCTTCACGGACGTGGTGGCACGCTGGTCGATGTCCCCGGACACCGTCACCGTGCGCTTGTAGTTGACGCGCTGCAGGCGTCCCGGCCCCACGCCCTTCTCGATTTTCGCTATGGCGCCGAAGGGAATGAGCTTGCCCGTGACGGGCGAGGGGATTTCCAGGTTGAGCAGTTCGTCGATGCTCTGGCGGCGGTCCTCCGGGAATTTCACGACCACGTTGATGCTGTCGTCGTCGCGCTGGATCTTCGATGCGATGCCGCCGGCGAACGAGCGGCGCACGCTCATGCCCACGAGCGCCGGGTTGAGGCCGTACATGGCGGCCCGCTCGGAATCCACGCGGACGACCAGTTCCCGCTTGCCCGTGAGCATGTCGTCGACCACGTCGGTCACGCCGGGGATGGTTTCGGCGTAGTCGCGCACCTGCCGCGCCAGCCGGGCGATCTCGTCGGGATCGGGGCCGCGCACCTGCACCTCGATGGGGCTTCCCGCCGGCGGCCCGTCGCGGGTGACGGCCACGTTGAAGATCTCCACGTCGGGCATGTCGAGCAGTTTCCTTCGCCAGGTGGAGAGGATCTCCTCGGGCTTTCGCGGGAAGGTGTAACCGTCGTGGGCGAAATTGATCTGGCACTGCGCCGTATGCGAGCCGATGTTGGCCGTCTGGCCGCGAAAGGTGGTGCCCACCATGCACCAGAAGCTCTCCACCTCGTTTTCCGTGGCCCTGGCGATTTCTTCTTCCAGTTGCTTGACCACGGCTTCCGTGTGCTCGATCTTGGTTCCCACCGCCGTTTCCAGGTTGATCGAGGCCCGCCGGATGGTCTTGGCCGGGAATGGGTTGAATTCCAGTCCCCGGGCCGAGGATACCAGGATGAAAACGAAGCCGACGATGAACACGAAGAGGGACACGTACCAGTAGCGCGTCACGAAGCGCACCAGTTTCCCGAACCCCTCGCGCATGGCCAGAAACCAGCGGGCTTCCGCGGTGCCCTCGCCGGTGTCGTCGAGGCGCACGTTCTTCGGCGGCTTCATCCACTCGGCGATGTGCGAGGGCAGGACGAAGAGCGCCTCGAGCAGCGACATGGAAAGCGCCAGCGCCACCACGATGGGCACGTTGGAAAGCACCTTGCCCATGTTGCCGGGCAGGAATGCCAGCGTGGCGAAGGCAACGACGGTCGTGGCCACGGCGCCGATGACGGACCAGAACACCTCGTTGGTGCCCTTGATGGCCGCTTCATGCGGGGACATCCCCTTCATCAGGTAGCGGTACACGTTCTCCACCACCACGATGGCGTCGTCCACGATCATGCCCAGGGCCATGATCAGGCCGAACATGGACATCATGTTCATTGTGACGCCCATCATCTGCATGATGACGAAGGTGCCGAAGAAGGCCACGGGGATGCCGATGGCCGTGAGCACGGCCGCCTTGAACGACAGGAACACGAACAGGAGCCCGATGACCAGGAAGAAGCCCATCACGCCGTTGCTGTACATGGTGGACTGGCGTTTCTCGATGAATTTCGAGGTATCGAAGAGCACCACCAGTTTCACGCCCTGGGGCGCGCTGGCATTCCACATGGCCATGTATTTCTTGATCTTGTCCGCCAGGCGGATGGAATCCACGCCGTCCTTGCGCATCACGGGAATGTAGATGCTGCGGGCGCCGCCCACGCGGCCGATGACGACGGGTTCCTCGAGCTTTTCTTCCACCGCGGCCAGGTCGCGCACGCGCACGCTGCCCTGGGCGGTGGACTTGACCACCACGTCGCGGATGCTTTGGGCATCGGCGGCCTTGCCCAGCACGCGGATGAGGTATTCGTTGCGCTCGAGTTTCATGGTGCCGCCGGGGATGTCGGCCTGGCGCGCGGAGATGGCCTCCATGACGCGGGCGATGGAGAGCCCGTAGGCGCGCAGTTTCTCGGGAGACACCTCCACGCGCAGTTCGATGTTGCGCAGTCCCATGGGTTCGGCGCTGGATACGCCGGGTATCCGTTCGAGCTCGTCCTGCACCGATTTGGCGATCTGGCGCGTGGCCATTTCCGGAAGTTCCGACTGCAGCCCGAGCCACATCACGGGAATTTCCACGGCCGCCACCTTCACCACGGGCTTCTCCATGTCCGAGGGGAAGTCCGAAATGCGGCCGATGGCGGCCTGCACGTCCAGCCCCACGCGGGAGATTTCCGTTTCGGGCAGGCCTTCCTCGGTGAGCACCGTGACCGTCACGATGCCTTCGCCCGAGGATACCCGCACTTCCTTTATGCCTCGGATGTCCTTGATTTCCCTTTCGATTTTCACACCGACCAGGCTTTCCATCTCGGCCGGCGAAACACCGGGATACACGGCCGTGACGGTCACCTGGCCCTGCGTGAATTCGGGGAAGACCTCGCGGGGCATGCGGGAGACGGCCATCCAGCCGGCAATCACCAGAAAGATCGTCAGCAGGTTCATGAGCACCGGCTGACGCACGGAAAATTGCGCTATGCTCATGGTGCGTCTCCTTTACGGGTTGGCCGGCGCCGGCATGCCGGCATCGGGGGCGTTCGGGGCGGGCGCCGGGCTGTCGGCTTCCCCGGCTGCGGGTTTCATGTCACTGGTTTGCGCGGGCGCCGCCGCCGGGGTGGCACTCGTCTGCACGTCCACCAGGGACTGGTTGATGCCCATTTCCACGGCATGGGCCCGCACCAGGGCCTTGTCCTTGAGTTTCGTGTTCCCGGCCACGATGATCCGCTGCCCTTCCTGCACGCCGGCGAGCACCTCGTACCAGCCTTCGTAGGTGCGGCCGAGCTTCACCTCCTGCAGGGTGGCCGTTCCCGCCTTTTCCGCATCCGCCTGTGGGTCGACGGCGAACACCCACAGTTTCCCCTGGCGTTCCACCACGGCCTCGGCCGGCACGAAGATGGCCGTCACGGGAGCCTTGGAGATTGTCACGCGCAGGGTCATGCCGGAGAGCACCCACCACTTGCGCTGCAGGGGCACGCCGGCGAGGTCCTCGCTCTTCGCCTGTTCCATGGTCTTCCTGAGCACGTTGGGGAACCGGATCTCCACCGGAAACGCGCCCAAGGCCGGATCCTGGGCCGGGCTGATGCTGTGGATGACGCCCTTGATTCCCCGGTCCGGATAGGCCAGCGGCGTGATCCACACCGTGTCTCCCACCTGGATGAACTTCACGTCCAGTTCCGAAACTCCCACGACCGCGCGGATGGTGGAGAGATCCACCAGTTTGTACAGTGGCGTCCCCATGTTCACGAAATTGCCCACCTCCTGGTAGCGGGCGGCGATTTCGCCGGTGAACGGGGCGTACAGCGAAGTGCCGTAGAGCGTTTCGTCCAGTTGCGACATGCCGGCCTGGGCCGCGCTCAACTGGGTCTTGCGCGTCTTGAACATCAATTCGGCGGTTTCCAGTTCCCTGGCGGAAACAGCGCCGCGGTCATACAGTTCCTTGACTTTCCTGTAGTCGCTCTCCGCCTGCGCCAGGGAGGTTTCGATCTCCTGCACCTGTGCGGCCACCTGGTTCTTGCGCGACCACAGGCCCAGGCTGCGCACGCGTGCCAGGAGCCGCTTTTCCAGCACGGTCTCCCCCACTTCGGCGGGCAGGTACTGCAGTTTTCCCGGCTGCTCCACCGAGAGCGTGACTTCCCGCAGCGGAAGCGCCTGGCCGGTGGCCCGGATGACCGGCACGTAGGTCTCCCGGCGGGCCGTCATGACCTTGACCGTGGGGGCGGGCAGGACTTCCTGGTGAGCCGGATTCTGTTTGGCGGCCGGTTTTCCGCAGGCCGCGGGCAGCAGGAACCAAACGAGCAGGTGGGCCAGATCCTTCTTCATGGGGACACCCCCTTTCCATCTTTCGCATTCTGAAAGTGCGGGCAGAGTTGTTTCCAGCGTTCGAGCGAAGCGGTCATCTCCTCATGCAGGAACCGGTAGAATTGCAGCATTTCCTGCAGGTTGCGGCCCGCGAACTCGGATTGCCGGGAGATGGCCTCGAGGCGGTTCTGCAGGAAATCCTGGATGCCGCGCACGGCCCGCAACTTGTGATCGATCATATGCACCATGAAATGGTGGCGCAGCCGCCATCCGTGTCCCCGTTTTCCCGGAACGGGGCACTTTTCCACCAGACCGATGTGCTCCATCATGCGAAGCATCAGGCTGATGGCGCCCTTGGAACCGCCCGTGAGAGCGATGATCTCCTGGGTGCTCTTCTCGGCGGGTTCGACGAGCAGCATCACGCCGAAGATGCGCGCGGCCAGCGGCGGGATCCCGAAATGTTCCATGTGAACGGCGAACTCGTTGACGAGCGCCTGCTGTTCCGGGGAGAGGGTCTTGGGTTCCATGAGGTCTCCTTGCTTATTTCAAAAGTTTCAAAAACACAAAACTTTTGAAACCCGTATCAACAGTAGGCAGGTGTCCAGAAAAAGCAAGGAAAAAATTTCAGTTTCAAAAAAATTTTTCAATTCGAGCGGAAAAATCCAGATGCCGCGCCAATTTCGGAATTACAACTCTTATTTTGGCCGGGACAACTCCGAATCGGTTCCCGGGAGAATTCGCGCCGCGAAAATCCCGCCCGCGTTCAATCAGGTGACAATATGTTAATAAAACAAAACGCTTGCCGATTTCGAAAATCTTGCTAGCATTCCCAGCTTCAGGAGGCTGTTTTCCATGTACAATCCCGTCCAACTGCACTTCAACGAAGACGTCATGAAAATCACGGCACAGCGCTGCCGCGAACGCAACATCCGCATTCCCACATTCGCCGAGCAGAAGAATCCGGAACTTATCCCGGAGCACATCAAGAAACGCCTGCCGTCGGTGGGACTGTGGGACGTGGATCCCATCAACCTGCACCGCATCACGTGGAAGAACGATGTGAAGACCGGCCTGTTCGGGGGCGTCAACCACCTGGAGTTCCCGTCCTCGATCACGGGCGTCAAGGCCCGCATCGTCGGGCTGGTGGGCAAGTTCTTCCCCACCGGTGCCCACAAGGTCGGCGCGGCTTTCGGCTGCCTCGTGCCGCGCCTGATTTCCGGCGAGTTCAACCCCGTGACCCAGAAGGCCGTGTGGCCTTCCACGGGCAACTACTGCCGCGGGGGCGCCTTCGACTGCGCGCTTTTGGCCTGCACGCCAGTGGCCATTCTGCCCGAGGAGATGAGCCGCGAGCGTTTCGACTGGCTGCGCGAGATCGGCGCCGAGGTCATCGCGACGCCGGGGTCCGAAAGCAATGTAAAGGAAATCTATGACAAATGCTGGGAGATCCGCAAGACCGACCCCAATGCGGTGATTTTCAACCAGTTCGACGAGTTCGGCAATTCCATCTGGCACTACGAGGTCACGGCGTCGGCCATCCTGGAGCTCTTCGAACAGTTGCGCCGGCCCGGCGACCGCTTCGCCTCCTACGTGAGCGCCACCGGTTCGGCCGGCACCATCGGCGCGGGCGAGCGGCTGCGCAAGGAATTTCCGTCCATGCGCATGGTGGCGTCCGAGGCGCTGCAGTGCCCCACGCTCTACATGAACGGCTTCGGTGCGCACCGCATCGAGGGCATCGGCGACAAGCACGTGCCGTGGATCCACAACGTGCGCAACACGGACGCCGTGGCCGCCATCGACGACGAGGACACCATGCGCGTGTTCCGGCTGTTCAACGAACCGGTGGGCCACGAGTATCTCGCTTCCCGCGGCGTGCCGGCGGGCGTCATCGAGCAGTTGCCGCTGGTGGGCATCTCCGGCGTGTGCAACCTGCTCGCGTCGATCAAGACCGCCAAGTTCTTCGAGTTGAAGGAGAACGACGTGATCTTCACGATCCTCACGGATTCCTCGGAAATGTATGTTTCCCGCTTGCAGGAGATGAATGCCGAACGCGGCCCGTTCACGCGCGACGACGCCGTGATTACGTACGAGGGCTCGCTGGTCAAGCAGGGAAAGGAGCACTACCGCGAACTGGGTTACTGGGACCGCAAGGCGCTGCACAATCTCAAATATTTCACGTGGGTGGAGCAGCAGGCCAAGAATCCACGCGATCTGGACGCCCTGTGGGAACCGGAGACGTGGGACGGCATCTTTTCCGTCGTGCCCGAGTGGGAGCGCGCCATTCAGGAATTCAACCGGATGGTGGGGCTGTAGTCCTGCATGCCGGACGCTTTTCCTCTGCTGGTCTTCGCCACGCCCAAGAAACTGCCCGATGCCCGTGCCCTGCCGGGGCGGGTGGCCGTGCTGGACCTTGGGTTCTGCGCGCAGGGGCTGTCGCCTTCGTTCGAGAACATGACCGGCCCGTTCCTGGACGCGCTGGGGGATCGTCTGTGCGCCTGGGTCGACCACCACGACCACCCGTATCACGAGCGCTACCGGCATGATCCGCGTTTCGTGCTGGCCACCAAGGAGCAGCAGCCCGCCTGCGCACCCATGGTCACGGCCGGGGTGGTGGAGCGTCTGGGACCGGCCGATACGCTGGTGGCGCACCTGGATTTCGACGGGGTGTATTGCATGGCCCGCTGGATTCTGGGCGGGCGCGAGCCGTATCCGGGCGCCGATGCCGACGCCGTGGCCGTGGATACCCGCACCGGCGAGCCATCGGCCCGCGGCCGCCTGGTGGATTTCGCCCTGCGTGCGCGCTACCACGACGAAAACCTCAAGATCGCGGCCGTGCGGGCGCTGGTGGATTCCGATTCGAAATCTCCCTACTGGGACACCGTACGGGAGGCCGCCCGGGAATACGAGCAACTGCAGGAACAGACCATGCAGTGGGTTGGGAAATACGTGGTTTCGGGGGATGTGGCCTGGGTGGTGGTTCCCGAAGGCGCGCGGTTCGACCGCACCGAGTTGCTCCTGCACGGCCAGAGGCTGGCGCGGGTCGCGGTGGTGGAGAACTCCGGCATGCTGGCGTTGGCCGCTCCGTTCGGCAGCGGTGTGGATTTTCTCCGGCTCTTTCATACGGGTGGAGGCATGCCCACGCGGGTAACGCTTCCGATCGCCCGCCGGGCGGAAGTGCGCGAAAAACTGGGATTGCGATGATGTAATAATAACATTTTATTGTATTGTAATATTGCAATTCAATATTTTTCTTTTTGAAAAAGGAATCTGGACGGGAATTTCAAGCAATTGTTGTGTTTTTATATGTTTCCTTCCCGGGGCGCCTGCAAAAACTTTGCACGGAAAGAAAGTTGTTTTTCGCACTTTTTTATGTATCATTTCGAAGCACGCAGGAACGGAGGCGACGATGTTTCAAAAGTTTTCTGTTTTTTTCCTGACGCTTCTGATGGCGGTTCCCGCATTCGCCAACAACCGGAAGGCGGCAGTCCTGGGATTCGAGGTGGAAGGCGGCGTCGACCCGCAGTTGGGCAAACTGGCCACCAATACCCTCACCGATCTGGCAAAGAACCAGGCGGGCTGGAAGTTGAATCCCCCCTCCGAGTTCGAAGAGAACAAGTTGATGTACTGCGAAGAGGACGACATGTCCAAATGCATCCCCAAAATCGCATCCAGCCTGCAGGTGGACGTTCTGGTGACCGGGCGCGTGTCCAAGGATGCGGGGCAGTTGAAGTTCACCCTGTTCTTTTACAACAACAAGGTGTACCAGTTCAGTTCCTTCTCCGTTCCGCAGGCCAGGAAGGGTGAGATTCCCAAGTTGCTCACGGAAGCGTGGAACAACCAGTTCCAGCCCAAGGTGGCCAAGTTGGAAATCGTCTGTCCCGAAGCGGATGCCAAGGTGTTCATCGACAATGTGTTCGTGCTCAGCACGACGGTCGGAGTCAACGTGGTCCCCAGCATTACGCCGGGCCCGCACGCGATTCTCGTCAAGAGCAGGACGGGAGCGGAGTGGAAGGGCAGCGTGACGATCAAGGCGGGCGAGACTTCCAGCGTGACGGTGGAGTTCCCGGTCGTGAAGGAGCCGGTGAAGGAGCCGGTGAAGGAACCCGTGAAGGAGCCGGGCTCCTCCTCCGGCACGTCCGAACCCGGGCCCGGCACCACGCCTCCTCCGGGCGGCGGGCAGGAGCCTGCCGGCCAGGAATCTTCGATGAATCTGTGGAAAGTGGGATTCTGGTCTTCTGCCGCCACGGCTGTCGTGCTGCTGGGAGCGGGCGTATACACCGGCACGCAGGTGTGGTCCTATGAGGACGAAAAAGAAAAGATCATGAAGAATTCGGCGGATCCGTCCGTGTATGTGGGCAAGAACGACGTCTGCAAGAATCCCACGGCGGAATTGAAGGACACCTGCGACAATGGCAAGGCGTACGCCATGTACACCAATGTTCTCTTTGCCGCCGGCGTGACGGTGGGTCTGGTGTCCACCTATTTCCTGTACAAGGGATACCTGCAGAGCGATGCGCAGGTGACGGGGCAGGTGGAATCCAATGGCGGATCGTCCGTGCGCCTGATGCCGTTCGTCGCTCCCGGCGGCGCCGGTTTCGCGCTGGGCTTTTCGTTCTGATGCCGCGCTCACGAAGACGAGGCAGGAAGCCCCCCGCGGTCCTGCAACCGGAACAACCGTCGAGGAATCGATGCGCATAGCCATATTCAGTGACATACATGCCAACCTGGAGGCGCTTTCCGCCGTTCTCGCCGCGTACGAGTCCGAATCCATCGATGCCTACGTGTGCCTCGGGGACGTGGTGGGATACGGAGCCAGCCCCGACGAGTGCTGCAACCGGGTGCGTCCCCTGGTGAAGTTCTGCGTGCTGGGCAATCACGATGCGGCCGTGGCGGGCCGCATGGATTACAATTACTACTACGAGGCGTGCCGCTTCGTCCTGGATCTGCATGCTTCCATGATTTCCGAGGAGAATGCGCGCTGGCTGTCGCAGTTGCCGTATACGCACCGGGAAACCATCGACGGCCTGCAGTTGCAGTTCTCCCATGGCTCGCCGCTGGCGCCGGAAAAGTTCGATTACGTGTTTTCCCTGGAGCAGGCTTACCGCCTGCTTCCGCATTTCGATGCGCTGCAGGACGTCAACTTCATCGGGCATTCCCACCTGTGCCGGGCTTTTGCACTGGAGCGTCACGACATCCATGAAATCGTGGCGCAGGAGTTCGCCATCCGGCCGGGCATGAAGTACATCATCGGCGTGGGCAGCGTGGGCCAGCCGCGGGATTACGACAACCGCGCGGCATACACCGTTTTCGACACCGAGACGCGCAGGTTCCAGTACAAGCGCGTGGAATACGACATCGAAGCCTCTGCCATGAAGATCTTCCAGGCCAAGATCGATCGCAACTTCGGCAATCGCCTGTTCGTGGGCGTATAGCGGGAGCCGGAACATGCGTTGTCCGGGTTGCGGCATCGAACTCAACCGCAAGGCATTGAAAGCCGGGCACTGCCTGCAGTGCCAGTATCCGCTGCCCATCGTGGGGCGCGAGCGGGGTGCATCCGAAAAATTGCATCCGGACACCGTCAAGATGCCGCATCCGCTGGGTGGGCAGGCGGCATCGGAATCCGTTCCGCCGCTGCAAGGCTCTGGAAAGCGCAAGCCTTCCGTTCCGCCCCCCTTCCGCAAGCCCCTGCAGTTGGGGGTCAACGCCATGGACGGGATGGAGGAATTCTCGGCCGGCGAGGTGGAATCTTCCATGCACGAGGACCGTCCCGTACCTTCGGAACCCAGCGTTACTACGGCCGATCCCGACCTGAGCGAAATCGTGGCAGCCAGCCGCGCCCGCAGCATCGCCCGGACCCGGCAGACGCTTCCGCCCCCTCCGCCCTCTTCCCTGCTGGATGGACCTGCGCTGCGTCCCCGCCGGGAAACCGAACAGACCCTGCGCATGGATGCGCTGTCCGTTCCGTCGCCCCCTCGAAAGACATCCTGGCTGGTGGATGTCGTCATCGTGCTGGGCATCATCACCATCACGCTAGGGCTCACGACGCTGCTCATCCTGGCATTGCGGTGAAAATCCGGTCGTGCATGCGTGGATTCCTGGCGGTAGGGGCATGGCTGGCCGGCATCGTAGTGGCGCTGTTTTCCGGCTCTTCCTGTGATGCCGGACGTCCGCTTTCCTTTCGGGGATTCCAGATTCCGCCATTGGGGGAATGGCCGGTTCCCGTAGCGCCTTCTTCCGTAGCGCCTTCTTCCGTAGCCGTCGATCCGGGGGTCCGTTCTGGCGGAAACATCTGCCGGGATGGTCCGGAAACGGTGCAGGACGAACGCATTGCCGGCGTGAAAGTCACGCTGATGTGGGGCGCGTGCGCGACCGCCGGCGAGCTTCTGGTGCTTCCCGGCTGGAACCATTCTCCCATGCGCTGGTGTCGGGAAACCCGCCTCTGCCGCCAGGCGCTTTCGGCCGGCTACCGGCTGGTTCTGCCGGAAATGGGCAAGAGCGTGTACCATTCGGAAGTGTTTCCCGAAACCCGCTCGGAATGGAAAAATACTCCCGGCCTGCTCTGGGTGACGCGGTCCATGATTCCCGAGTTGCAGCGCCGCTACGGCATTTTTGCCGGAAAGGACAACTTTCTGGTGGGATTATCCACCGGTGCCAGGGGGGTCGTGCGCATCGCCGTTGCGACTGGGCGGATGTTTCGCGCTGGCGCCGCGCTGTCGGGCGATTATGATCAGACCCGTATGCCCGATGACCGGCTCATGACCGGATTCTACGGCCCGTACGCCCGGTTTTCCCGCCGGTGGGAAACGGTGGACAATCCCACGAGGGAAATCGGAGAACTGCAGGTCCCCATGTATTTGGGGCATGGCATGAAGGATCGGGTGGTTCCCACTGCCCAGACGCAAGCATTTTTCGCCCGCCTTCCGCCGGTGGTGCGAGTTGCCTCGCGCCTGCACATCGCGGATGCCGGGCATGATTATGCCTACTGGGATTCCGAGGTGGACGCCATTCTCGAGTTTTTCAAGGAAATTCGGCGCAGATAGATTCCGTCATGGCACGTCGTCGATCGCCATGCACATGTAATTCGTGTAGGAGAAACTGCAGTCGTTGTCGTTCCAGTCCCGGACGTTGCCGTTGGATTCGTAGCGGAACAAAAGCCAGCAGGTGGCGTCGTAATCCCCGCTGGGCTCGCTGATATCCGTTTTTTCGGAAGCCCAGAACTGGCCATTAGCCAGCGAAGTGAAGCCGCAGCCGCTGCGGCTCACCGTGTCGTCGCCACCGCCGCCGACCATCTTCTTCTCGCAGCATTGCTTGACGATTGTTCCGCACCATTTCTCCGTGCTGATGGAATCGTCGACTCCGTTGTGGGGATTGTAGATGCCCAGGGGTCCCAGAAAGTTTCCAGTCGTGGAGAGGTTCCAGGAAAGGGCGAGATCCCGGGCGATCGTGTAGTGGGATTGGGTGGTGGGCGTGAAGAGCATCATGCCGGCTTCCTTGCACCCGTCGTTGTCGGCGACCTTTGATGTGGCCGGTCCGTTGTTGATATAGTAGAAAGTATAGACGGTGGGAGGAACGATGTAGCAGAAGGCTTGCACGGTGGTTGTCGCTGGTGTGATGTGGTACCAGCCGGACGGAGAATTCGGGAAGAGCGACACCAGGTGCTTGCAGGACGTGATGGCCGTGCAGAAGCCGTTGTCGCAATAGCGGGTGGAGCAGTCGTCGTTGGTGATGCATTGCTTGCCTGCGGCGCAGGGGTCGCAGTTGGGACCGCCGCAGTCGATGTCGGTCTCGTACTGGTTCTGTGTCTGGTCCGCGCACGTGGGGGCCTGGCAGGTGCCGCTGCAGACGAAACTGTAGCAGTCCGAAGCCGTCTGGCATTGCGCCCCGTTGGGGCAGGACGGGCAGTCGGGGCCGCCACAGTCAATATCGGTTTCTTTGCCGTTTTGCACATGATCACCGCAGGACGGGGCCTGGCAGATGAAATCCCGGCACACGCCGCCCGTGCAGTCCGAAGCCTGCTCGCAGGCTTTTCCGGCTGTGCACGGACTGCAGACGTTGCCGCCGCAGTCGGTGTCGGTCTCTTCGCCGTTCTTCTGGCCGTCTTCGCAGGAAGGTTCGGCGCACAGTCCCGCAGGGTCGCAAAAGCCGCTCGCGCAGTCCGTTCCCTGCAGGCAGTGCTTGGCGATTTCGCAGGGGTCGCAGATGGGGCCGCCGCAGTCGATGTCGGTTTCTTGGCCATTCTTCTGGCCATCCGTGCAGGCCGGCGGGGGAATGCAGACGCCCTCCACGGAACAGAGATCCGAAATGCAGTCCCTGTTTTCCAGGCAGATTCTTCCGTTGGCGCAGGGGTCGCAGACGGAGCCGCCGCAGTCGGTATCGGTTTCTTCCCCGTTGCGTTCAGCGTCCATGCAGGTGGGGTCGGGTGTCGGGGATACGGGAAGGCCGCTTCCATCGAAAAGGTGCAACTCAGCAGCATGGATGGAGCCACAATCATCAGCAGCCGGGACAGGATATTTTTCCACATGGAGTTACTCATTCCGATCCGACCCATTCGCATGAGAAATCGTGGGAGGGATCTAAGGGCGATGAAACCATAGCCCCATCTGCGAAATTTTGCAAGAGAGACATGCGACGGCTGGATTGTCTTTTTTCTTTCGCCATCCGGATGGAAGGCGTCATGGCTGGATTTTCGCATCCGCGGCGCAGCGGAAGCCCAGCGCACGGGAGGTGAAATCCGCGGGCATCAGGAACCGCAGGGTGGTGCGCACGGAAAGCGGCGGGTCGAGGAAGGATCCACCCCGGATGATGAAATGCGGCTTTCCTCCTGCCTTTTTCGTGGAATCGGCTTGCCGGGGCGGGTCGTATCCGGCCTGCAGGCGCTGGGGGTCGGCTTCCTTGTCCCAGGCGGGCCGCGTGGTGGATGTCCACTCCCACACGTTTCCGGCCTGATCCGTCGTTCCGTAAGGCCCTTTTCCGGCTTCCCGGCCGCCTGCGGGCCGGGGCCCGTCCGCGGCGCATTCCTGGAAGACGGCGCGGTTGCAGTCGGGCATCTCCTCGCCCCACGGATAGGTGCGGGCGTCCGTGCCGCGCGCGGCTTTTTCCCATTCTTCCTCGGTGGGGAGCCGCTTGCCGGCGAATGTGCAGTAGGCCACGGCCGCCGTCTGGGGAATGCAGGTCACCGGCAGTTTCGGGTCTTCTCCCTGCGGGCAGGATGGGGGGGGACACTGGCCGGCCTGGACGCACTTCTGATAGTCCGCGACCGTGGTTTCGACGATATCGATGAAGAAATCCGGGGTCCAGCCCTGCACCTGCGGCCGCTCCAGCAGGATTCCGCGGTTGGAGCCCAGTGTGAAATCGCCGGCCGGCACGTGCACCATGCCTTCGGGGGGACGCAGGGAATCGGAAGAGGGCTGCAGGGGCCGCGGCACGCATTTCCGGTTGCGACAGATTCTGTCGCGGCTGCACTCGGTGTTGCGGGTACATTCTCCCCACTCTAGTTTACGGCGCGGATCGTCGTCGCGGGGCGTGCATCCGGCGGCGAGCGCCATTGCACACAATGCCAGGAGTCGTACGGTTCTTTTCTGCATGGTCATCGAAAAGGAATCAGTCTTCCCGCAGGACTTCCTGGGCCGGAAACACCCGCGGTGTGCATGGAACGGGCAGTACGGTGGATGTATTGGGGTCCCAGGTTCCCGTGCAGTTGGGCGGGTTGGAGAGATTCATGCAGTCCGGCGGCGTGACGCCGTCGTAGGGGTTGTAATCAATACATACCCGCAGCGGCGCGGAAACGCCCACGTTGCCTACGTTGTCCACGGCCTTCACGGCGATGCAGGCCCATCCTTCCGCGATGTTGTTGGCCCGGGCGTCGAACTGGATGCCCG
This sequence comes from uncultured Kofleriaceae bacterium, assembly GCA_964516435.1. Classification (GTDB taxonomy): domain Bacteria; phylum Myxococcota_A; class Polyangia; order HGW-17; family HGW-17; genus HGW-17. The sequence continues at coordinate 40,958 of CAZEZP010000092.1, forward strand.
AGCAGTACAGGGGACTCGAGGCATTGAAGGGCGGCAACCCGTAAATGGAGGGCTCGGCCTTGTCGAATGTGTACCAGATGAGCACGTTCAGGTCGTCTTCCACCACCGGGCACAGGTAATCGGGCGGGTCGGTGGCCACGCCCCAGGCCTGGCAGGGTGCCGGCGGTGTGGGTGTGATCATGTCCGGGCGGTAGTCGGCCGTTCCGGCCGGCTTGAGCGCCACCATGTCCAGTTTGAGGGTTTCGCGCGGGTCGCCCGAGAGCGTGATGGTGGGCAGCAGGTTGGGATTGATGTCGTTGCAGATTCCATCGCCGTTGCGGTCCACGACCAGTGCCTGGCTCGTGTCGTCGAGGACGTAGAGTTCCACATGGGACTGGTTTACCAGTGCCAGGGGCGACCACTGGGCGCCATAGGCCGAATTGCCGCGGTCCTCCACCCGGGCGCGTAGCCAGAACACCTGGGCCACCTGTGTTCCGTCGTTGGCGGAGTTCCAGCCGACGGGATCGAACTGCAGGGAGCATTCCAGTTGCTGGGAACTGTTCTTCTTGGCCATGCGCATGGTTTCGGGCGGATCCAGGCTCGCCAGCGGCGCCTGATTGTCGAGGGCCAACTGGAAGGCCACCGAACTCTCGTTGCCCAGCATGTCCGTCGCGAACACCTGCAGGGCCGGCCAGACGAACGTGGACGGCAGCACGGTGGTGTCGAAGGAGCCCTGGTACACGTTGGAGTTGGGGTCGGCGCGCAGCGGCACGGAATACTGCACGTCGTTGTTTCCGATGACGGCGAATACGGAGGACGCGAGCACGCCCGCATCATCGGTGATGGTGGCCGAAATGTTCGTGATGGAGCCGATGATCTGCCCTTCGGTATGCGAGGTCACCAGGATGGTGGGTCCCGTGTTGTCCACCGTGAAGTCCACGCTCGTCTCGGCATTGTTGCCCAGGGAGTTCTGCGCCTGCACCGTGAGCCGCTGCAGGCCGTCCAGCGGCGGGGAGAAGATGGGGTCGTTGAACAGTATCGTGGCGCTGAAATCGATCCACACGGGATTCCCATTGGCGGTTTCGGTGGAGACATTGCCGCGGGTCAGTGGAATGTTCCGGCTGGCCAGCACGACCTGGACGGAGGATTCCTGCACGCCGTCGTTGTCGCGCACGCGGAAGGAGACGTTCATGCCACCGTGATAGCGGCCATTGGCCGATGGGCTGTAGATGGTGATGAGCGGTCCCTTGTCATAGGTGAAATACGCATCGGCATAACCCAGGCGGTTCGATACGTCGCGGGCCGTGACGCGCACCAGGTGCTGGCCTTCCTGCAGGGCGCTCGTATCCACCGTGATCTTGAAACCGTTGGGCGTGGAAGAGTCGGCGGTCATGGTGTAGGCCGTGCCGTCCAGCCAGGCGGTGATGGAGTCGTAGGCCACGGCGTCGGCCACGGGTGTGACGGTGGCCCGCACGAGATAGTTGTCGCCGTAGACGGTTTCCCCGGAAGCCGGCGCCAGAATGACCACCTGCGGGCCGTCCTCGTCAGCGTCGATGTCGTCGGGTGTGACGATGTGATCCTCCACGATGTCGGCGTCTTCGCTGACATCCGCATCCGGTCCCCCGTCGATGGGGGGAAGCGGCTTGTAGGGCTTGTCATCGCAGCCAAAGGTGAAAACCGAGAAAATCATCACAAGGAAAAGGAGTTTTTTCCGCATGGTTGCCTCGTGCAGGGAAAGGCCCCGGCCTGGAACGTTACCGGAATATAGCACATCTTGGGGGAAAACATCCAAATTTGGCGGGCCGCCTTTACATTCCCGTTGTCAGGAGCCCGCTTTTCGGCATAGGATTCGCCCGTGCGCGGATATTGGCTTTTTTCATTCATTCATTTCCTCTGGGTGCATTCCATTTTCCTTTCTCCCGCGAAAGGCGAGGAGGCGCGCTCGATGCGCCTGGTGGTGGAATCCGTCCAACTCGAAGGGCTCGTCGCAACACGCTGCGGGTATGTACTGGAACAGATCCGCATCCGTCCTGGGGATGTCCTCACGCCGGACGACCCGAAGCTCGAGATGGCCCGCATCCGGCTGCTGGCCACGGGCATCTTCGAAAACGTGGATTTCAGTTTCCGGCGGGGAAGCCGGCGCGGGCTCGTGCGCCTGGTTGTGCGGCTGGAAGAGCGCAACACCCTGCAGATCCGGCATCTCTTTTTCGGCATGTCCCGCGTCATCCCGTTCTGGCTGGGTCTGGGAATGCAGGAGCGCAACCTGGGCGGCGAGGCCATGCGCCTGTCCGTGGCCGCCGTGGGCACGGCGCCGGCCGACATCATGAACGGGCAGCCGCAGTATGCCATGGAAACGTCGCTTTTCCTGCCGCACCAGTGGGTCATTCCCCTGCATGCGGGATTGCGCTACGCCAATGGCACGGAATTCTACCGCACGTACGGGGATCCGGACGACGGCGATCCGGCGGATTTCCTCTCGCTGGGCTATCAGCGCGGCGGCATCTGGACGGAAACGTTCTTCCCCGTGGGGCCGTTCTTCTTCCATGTAGGCATGAGTTCCGAACTGCTGCATACTCGCCTCCCCTCGGAGCGGATTCGCCACTACCCCGACGGCACATCGCGCCAGATTCGCTTCAACCTTTCGGACGGCTTCAGTTTCCTGGGGTTTCTGTCCGGAAAACTGACATGGGACACCCGCAACCGCGAGGTCCTGCCCAGCCGCGGAACGCTGATCGAGGTGGGGGGGCGCATCGGCAGCCCCGTGACGTTCTCGTCCTACACCTACGCCCGGGGCGAGGCCGTGCTGGAGCACTACGAGCACTGGGGCCGCCACATCGGTTCCGTGCGGCTCTTCGCTGGCAGCATCATGGGATCTCCTTCCCTGTTCGACAAATTCTACATCGGCGATCTGCAGGATCTGGTGGCTCCGCGGGCGCTGGATCTCAACCTCTCGGTGTCGCCCAGCCCCAATTTCCTGAATACGGGCATTTCCGAAAACCGCTGGGGAACGGCGGCGTTCAAACTGTCCTTCCGTTACGATTATCCGCTGTTTTCCCGCCATGGCTTCCTGTACCGGGGGCACTTCTTCGTGTCGGCGGGCATCCTGGGCCTGGCGAACCCTTCCCAGTTGCGCTATCGCGAGAGCGCCGTGAGGGACTCCCTTCCGGTGGACCTGACCTTCGATTTCGGCCTTCACCTGGACACGAGCATGGGGGTTTTCCGTCTCTCCATCGCCAATGCCCTGACCCGGATGCCGTTTTGAGCCATGAAGCCGGGAGTCCTTGCACCGTTCCTGCTCGTTTTCCTCTGGACCGGCGCATCGCAGGCCCAGCCTGCGCCGCTGCGCATGGATGGCAGGCAGATGGTGGCGAATTTGAAGCTTTCCGCCATGATCACGCCGGCATTCGAGCGCAAGATGCGCTCCGGCCTGACGCAGCGGATCCTGTACCGTGTCCTGCTCCGGGAGGATCCCGGCGGGCGCGTGGTGGCGGCCGCCCTGCGCTACTGCAACGTGACGTTCGACCTCTGGGAGGAGAACTGGAGCGTGGAGTGCGCCGTCCAGGGATCCGTCCGTTCGCTGGTGGTGGCGCGCTATCCGCAGTTGCTGATACATGTGGCGGCCCTGCAGGATTTCCGGTTCCCCGGCGTTTTCCAGCCTTCCGCCGGGCGCCGCTACTGGGTGGAGGTGGAAATCCAGGTGAATCCCATCTCCCGGCAGTTGCTGGACAAGGTGAAGATGTGGCTGCGCCAGAGTGAGCGCGGTAGCCAGTTTTCCGGATACATGGGTTCCGTGCTGTCGTTGTTCGTGGACAAGAGCATCAGCGGCGCCGACATGGTTTTCCGGGTCGAATCGAAGAAGGTCTGGGGACGGGAACTGCCATGAAGCACACCATTTCGTCCCGCGTCTATCTGGCGCTGCTCATGGCCACGTTCTTTCCGTCGTTTCTGGCGCTGGGACTTCTGTACCACCTTCTTTCGGCGCACGACGACCTGGTGCAGGGCCATCTGCAGAACCTGATGCGAAGGAAGACGGCGGTCACGGAGTCGTTTCTGTCACTGCTCCACGAAAAGAAGAGCCTGGTGCAGGCGCGCGCCCAGTTGCTGGGCTTCCAGTTGGAACGCCGCCTGGAGGGCGTTTCGACGCCAGATGCGGCCATGGACGTTTTGCGGGACATGCTGGAAAATACGGAGGATGCAGCCGAAATCGCCCTCTTCCAGACGCATGGGCCTGCACGGGATCGGGGATGGCTGGACCCGTGGGAAACCGCGCGTCCCGTTCCCCTGTTGCGCGTGGAGCGGGCCTCCCTCCTGAAACCGGGCCTTCTGCATGTGACGCACCATCACGCAGGAAAGCGGCACGACATCCGGATCCTGCTGGCAGCCAGCCCCGACGACATGAACAATTACCGGGAACTGGCAGCCGGCTACGAGGAGAGCGGGCACGTCCTGCAAATCTACCAGGGGATCCGCAAATACTACTGGACGATCTTCTTCGTGGCGCTGCTGGCCATCGTTTTCGTGTCTTACCTGGTATCGCATGCAGTCCTCAAGAGCGTGACCCGCACCATCCGCAGTCTGGCTTCCTCCATGCGGGCGGTTTCCGAGGGCAACCTGGACGTGCGCCTGGAGAACCGCCCCAAGGCGGATGAACTGGCCGCGCTCATCCGGGATTTCAACGCCATGGTCCAGGAACTGGCTTTAAGCCGCAAGCGCATCCGGTATCTGGAGCGCATGGGGGCGTGGCAGGAGGTGGCGCGCCGGCTGGCGCACGAGATCAAGAATCCGCTCACGCCCATCCTGCTCGCCGTGCAGCAGATCCACGAGAAGGCGCCGCGGGAGAACCCGAAGTACGCCAAACTGGTGGATACGGCCGTGCAGATGGTGCGGGAGGAAGTGACTGACCTGCAGAAGCTCGTGGACGCCTTCGGCGCGCTGGCACGGCTTCCGGACAAGCAGGTGCAGGAGATTCCGGTGGAGGAATTCCTGCGGGAACTGGTGCAACTGGCCAATCTCACCTGGGGCGAAGGCATGGTGGTCCTGCAGGGGTTGCCTGCGGGAATCCGCATCCGGGGCGACCGCATGCTCATCAAGAGGGCGATGCTCAATGTGCTGGAGAATGCGATCCACGCCACCCGGCAGGCCGCGTCCGCGGACCCGGTGCGGCTGGATGCCGGCGTGGAGGGCCGGTTCCTCGTGGTGCGCATCCTGGATTCGGGCGTGGGCGCCTGCGACCCGGAGCAGGTGTTCGAGCCCTATTTCACCACGAAGATCGATGGAACCGGCCTGGGACTGCCACTGGCCAAGAAAATCATCCTCGATCACGAGGGCGACATCGTGATGGAGGCCGCACGGGACCACGGCACGAAGGTGACCATCCGCCTGCCCCGCATGGCATGACGCGCGAAAGACCGGAATCGGGGCCCGGATGCACAGGGCGGCCCGCGTGGGGGAGTGTCAGGAACCCAGCCAGAAGCCTGCCGATGCCCAGAAGATGGCCGTGGGAAGGCATCCGAGCAGGGTGCCCGCCGCGTAAGCGGGCAGTGGGATGCCAAGCATTCCGGAAACCATGGATACGGTGGAGAAGTGGGATACGGGCAGGATGCGCAGGATGGCCACGGAAGCGAGTGGCGCCCGGCGCGTCAGAAAATGACGCACGCGGACCAGTTCCGGCCGGACGATGAGGGTTTCCGCGGCATGCAGAAACGACCAGCGGCCCAGCGCCCAGACGGCCATGGCGGCCGCCATGTCGCCCGCCAGCGTGAAGGCCACGGCCGTCGCGGGGGAGAACAGCAGGCCCGAGAGCACGAGCGTGACGATGCGCGGCACGAACGAGAGTTGCGCCGCGAACACGAAAGCGGGAAAGAAGGCCGGATGCAGGCGCATCCATGCCGTCAGTTCCCCCCGGAACAGGATTCCGGCCGCTACCAGGAGCGCCGTCGCGATGGCCCCGAAGAGAGGCCGCATCCATGGCTTTTCCGGAACGAGGCCGGCCGGTGGATCAGATGCGCACATCCCAGTCGGTTTTTCCGGGCGTGTCCCGCAGTTCGATGCCCAGCGCGGCCAGTTCCTGCCGGACGGCATCGGCGCGGGCGTAGTCCTTCTCGGCCTTGGCCAGGCTGCGTTCCCGGATTTTTTCCTCGATCCAGGCGGGCTCGATGTTCTTCTTGGCCAGTTCGTGCCGGCGGAAGCGGTCCAGGAAGGATACCGGATCCTCGGAAAAGAGCCCCAGCACGCCGGCGGTTTCGCGCAGCCCGAAGGCCAGGTCGTGCACCGTGCGCAGGACGGAGTCTTCGCCCAGGCGCTTGATTTCCTTGGCTTTCAGCGACACGAGCTCATTGATGGCGCGGGCCGCCTCTCCGAACAGCGAAACGGCGACGGCCGTATTGAAGTTGTCGTCCATGGCCTCGCAGAAGCGCTCCCGGATCCGGCCGGCCACGTGGGTCTGCAGCAGGGGCGCCTCCGGATCGAATTCGCGTCCGGCCAGGAACTCGTCCGCGCGCAGCAGCGTCTGGTAGAAGTACTGCACGCGTTCGGCCGCGATGTCGATGCTGCCGCGCACGCGCTCGCCGGCCTCGTTGGTGCGGGTGCGCGAGAAATCGATGGGGCTCTGGTAGTGCACGCTGAGCACCAGGAACCGCCATACCTCGGGCAGGGCGGCCTTGCGGGCGTCGTGCATCGACAGGAAGTTGCCCAGGCTCTTGCTCATCTTCACGCCGTCGACCGTCACGAAGCCGTTGTGCATCCAGTTGCTGCAGAAAGGCTGGTCGCAGGCGGCCTCCGCCTGGGCGATCTCGTTCTCGTGGTGCGGGAAGACGAGATCCTTGCCGCCGCCGTGGATGTCGAAATTGAAGCCCAGATAATGCGTGCTCATCACCGAGCATTCGATGTGCCATCCCGGACGGCCGGGTCCCCAGGGGGAATCCCAGGCGGGTTCACCGGGCTTCTGCGCCTTCCACAGGGCGAAGTCGGCCGCATTGCGCTTGTTGTCGGTGGGGGCCACGCGGGCGCCCTCGAGCATTTCGGCCGCATCCCGGCGCGACAGTTTTCCGTAGGCATGGGTGGCGGCATCGTATGCCGGCACGTCGAAATAGACGTCGCCGTCGGCCACATAGGCGAACCCGCGGTCGATGATGCGCTGGATGAACGCGATGATTTGCGGCATGTGGTCGGAGACCTTGGGCTCGATGTCCGGCTTTCGCATGCCGAAGTCATTGAAATCATGATTGAATTGTTCGATGAAATAGTCCGATACCACCAGTGCCGGATGCCGTGGATCGTTCTGGGCGCGCACCCGGATGGCCTCGTCGTCGGAAAGCCGCAGTTCCCACTCCGCTGGCGTGAACGTGGCGTAGCGCGGCGAGGAGCGCCAGTCGCCATCGGGGCCTTGGGCGATTTCCCGCGCGCGCTCGATGATCTTGTCGTCCACGTCGGTGAAGTTGCGCACGTACGTGACCTTGTAGCGCTGGTACTCGAGATACCGCACGATGGCATCGAACGACAGCATGGACCGCAGATGGCCGATGTGGCATCGATCGTATACGGTGACGCCGCACACGTACATGCGCACGTGGTTGGGCTCCCGCGTGTCGAGGTTTTTCAGTTTTCCCGAAAGAACGTCATCGATCCGGATGGGCAATTCATCTACTCCTTGTGGATGAGGATTCGTTTGATTTCCTTGATGGCGCGCAGCATCTTGATGCAGGACACCAGTCGGCGCTGATCCACCGGCGCATGCTCGCCCATGCGCAGTTCGATGGACAGGAAGATGTGGCGCAGTTTCGTGGCTTCGTCATGCTCGCGGGAATCCGCGTGCAGCGAGATGATGTTGAGGTGGTTGCGTGCGATGACACCGGTGATTCTGGCCGCCAGGCCCACGCCGTCCTCCACCCACAGGTCCAGCCCGATGTCGGGACCCAGCACGATGTTCCATTCCACCGGGATTTTCGGAAGCGCCGGGGACAGGCGGTCGCAGGAGGACCGGTGGATCTCGATGAGCCCCAGCGTGGCGGCCTGCGACGTATCCGGGGCGTACTGCATCACCACTTCGGTATCCACCATGGGAAAGACCGAGCAGCACTCGGGCATGCGGTACATGTGGTCGTACAGGGAGCGGATGGTGCGGGGCACCACCAGTACCGGCCGGGAGAACAGGCCGCCCTGCCGGGTGAACACGCCATGGCTCTCCAGCACCTGGGCCACGGTGAGCTTGCCCACTCCCACATCGATGATTTCGTCCTGGGTCAGAAACCGCGGCTCGCCCCGGGCATCGAACACCTTTTCTGCAGGGATGCGGTGGACCTCCATGAAGCGCAGCAACACCTCGCGCCCCAGTTCGTACGCCTTGACGGTGAAATAGGATTTCACGCGCTCGCGGTAATGCTCGATGGCCACCCGGCTCTTGAGTTGGGTGAGCAGGTTTTCCTTGATGAATGGTTCATCGGAGGTCTGCACTTCCACGTGCTCCCCGTGCCGCAGGCGGTACAGGGGATTCTCGAAGCGCCCGTTGACGAGGGCGCCCTTGCAGTACAGGCCCAGATCGGGGTCCAGGACGTAGGCCAGATCCAGCACGCAACTGCCGGCCGGCAACTGGACGATGCGGTCGTGGCGGCAGCGCACGTGGATGTCGGCCACCGCCGAGGACGTGAGCGATTTGAGGTCGGCATAGCGCAGGTTCTGGATGTCCTGGAAGTTCTCGCGGAAGGCCAGGATCGACGTGTAATAGAACCTGCGGCGCTCGATGTTCTTGAAATCGCTCAGGATTCCCCAGTCGATCTGCTGCTCAAGATCCCGGGTGACCACTTCCAGCAGCCAGGTCTGCCGGTGGAACGATACGGTCGTGGTGAGCGCGCAGTACCCATTGGCCAGGGGCGATACCACGTAATCCTTGAAACTGTCGGAGAGGACCGTGATTCCCGACGAGGGATTCTCCAGATGTGCCGAATGGATGTAGCCGATGAGCGCATACATGTCGGCGATGGTAGGCACACGCAACCGCAGGTGCAGGGGGAGCGTCTCGAACTGCACCAGCGTCTTGGAAACGGGATCCAGGTAGTCCGCGATGGTGGGATACAGGTGGATGAATTTCGTTTCGATGTGGCCGCCGACGAGTTTCCGGATGACATCCTGGATGCCCGTGCGCTCGCGGATGTACGTGTGCATCCGCTCGTCGCTCTTGGCCTTGATCGCCTGGTACTTGTCGGGGAAGAACGCCGGAATGGAGCGGACCACCAGTTCCGTCGCGATGTGCTTCATGCCCAGGATGGTGGCCAGGCTCGAGTAGATGTACAGCGTTTCCTCGCCGTAGCGCTGCTGCTTCTGTACCCGGAAGACGTCCACCGTCTTCATGTTGTCCAGGCGGTCGAAGATCTTGATGAGAATGGTGCGCAGCAGGTTGTCGGATTCCGCTCCGCCGAAAATCTTGAAGAACGTGAGCACCTTGTCCCGGTCCACCATGGATTTGTCGGTGCTCTTGACCTTGGAGAGCCCGGCCACGATTTCCGCCACGTCGTTGCCGAAGTTTCTGCGCACTTCGTCTTCCGTGATGGCGGTATCCTCGATGGTGTCGTGCAGCAGGGCGGAGACGATGCCGATATGGTCGAGCCCATGCTCGGCGCAGGAGGTGGCCACGGTGATGGGATGCTGCACATAGGGTTCGCCGGTCTTGCGCGGCGCCTGGGAGGCATGGGCGTCCAGGGCGAACAGGAATGCCTTCTCGATGGGCTCGAACACATCCGGCGAGGGACCCCAGTGCTTGAGCACGTAGTCGAACAGGTTGATGCCCGTGCGCACCAGCGTGGCCACGTGCTGTTCCCGCACCTTCGGATCGCTCCAGTGCTCGGCCCAGCGGTCCCACACCACGCGCCGGATCGCTTCGGCCAGTTCGGAGGGTCTTTCGGAGGGGGGCACGTATCGGGTCATCGGCCAACTCGTGTCATGGCGTCGCGCAGCCGCGGATGGTGCCCTGGATGTGATCCACGGTGACGTTCAGATCGACACACTCTTCCGAAAATGGACATTCCTGCGAGGTGGAGCAGGGGTGATAGCACGTGCGCCGGAAGCACCAGCCCGAGAAGCAGTCTTCGTGCCGCGCGCAGGCGAGGCCCGGCTCGCGTCCCTGGGGCTGGGGCGCGGGGATGCAGTAGTTTTCCAGTCGTCCGTCCGAAACGAGCACGGTGCATGCGTCGCCGGCCCGGGTGCAGTCGGAAGGTCTGGCGCATGCGGGTGCATTGTCGGGCGCGCACCAGGCTTCCTCGCAGATCGTGCCGCTCCAGCAGGTCTTCTGGAGCGTCCAGGTGTTCACGCCCTCGTCGGAAGGCGCGCAGATGTACAACTGCGAAGTGTTTTCGCAGCGCAGTTCGCCCGTGCGGCAGGGCGGCACGAAATCGGGATCATAGGAAGGATTGGGTTCCGTGCAGGCGGCAATGAAGAGCAGCAGGGGGAGGATTCGGCGAAGCATGCCTAGAACCTCCATTCCAGAAGGAGCGAAGCCTTGCCGGGTTCGGCTGCGGGCACGACCCGCACGCCCGGGGAAGGGGAGAAATACATGTCGTAGAGTTTCCATCCGCCCAGCGAGGCGCCGGCCAGGCCCACCAGCAGAAAGGACACGCCGGCGGCGCCGGTGGCATAGCGCTCCTTGCATTGCTGTTTCGGGAAAGGCGCATCGCAGGTGGGATCCCCATCCATGGCCAGGAGCACGACGCCCGTCACCAGGGAAGCGACGGCCAGCGAAGTCCCCATCCACGTCCACAACTTCACCGGCGGCGGCGCGGGGGAAAACGGCGGCATGGAAAAGGGTTTGGGCGCATCCAGTTTGCCCACGATCCGCGGCGCCGGCGGAGTCGCCGGCTTTTCCGGCGTGCCGGTGTTTTCGGGCGGGGCCGGCTCGGCTGGCTTCACGGCGGCTTTCTCTTCCAGTCTGGCGCACAGGCGATCCCGCAGGGCCGAGAGTTTTTCCAGCGCCTCGGTGGTGTTGCAGATCTCGCAGGCGTCTTCCATCCTCAGGATCTCTTCTCCCGAGCGCAGGGTCACGGTGAGCGTGTAGGTGAAATTGTTTTCCGTCTTCTGGATGTGCGTGCGCAGATACAGGGGAATGTAGCCCACCTGCAGGAATTTCCATTCACGGCAGCCGGGTGAGAGCATCGACTGGGCCACCTTTTCCTGCAGGAAGGGCGGCACCTCGTCGGGATTGGACCACGTGGGAGTGAACACCAGGATTTCCCGGGAGGCGAACGGATTCTCGGATTCCTGGGCGGAGGACGTGCGCGGGCTGGCCGCCCAGAGCAGTCCGAAAATCAGGAAAATGGCAGGCACCATCCGCGCCGACATGCCGGGAATGTACCACGGTCGCCGGTTTTGGCAAAACAAGAAATGGGGGCTTGCAAACCCGAAAGTGTTGTGTTAGTCAATGGGTCGCCTGGTGGGAGTAGCTCAGTTGGTAGAGTCCCAGGTTGTGGCCCTGGTTGTCGTGGGTTCGAGTCCCATCTCTCACCCCAACTTTTTTCAAAAAAAGAAAAAAATTTTCACCCAAAGTGAAAAATCGTTCGCTATACTGATTTCTGTGTCCGGCTTTCGGGCTGGTTTGCGTCGAGCCGAATTCGTCATTCCTGCATTTTTCAAGGGTACGTGGAATCATGGATGCCGTTCCATTCGCACTTCCCCTGTTTCAACCGCCTTCGGGAATGGGATTGTGGATTGAAGACAGGCAAGCCGGCTGGTCTTTCGAAACGGGGGAAGTGGTCCGATTCTTCGTGTCCAATCCCGAAAGCGCGAATGATGCGGGATTCGTGAACTGGAAGCCCGTGGAGGGCGTTGATGGCCTGCCGCCGGGCGCATGGCCGCAGACCGATGCGCCGGTGATGCTGGCGCTCGTGGATGCGCGCGCGCAGGGGCCGGAACGCTGGGCGGCCGGGGATGGGAAACTTTCCCCCGGCCAATGCCGCATCGTGTGCGTGCAGGAATCGGGTCTGTCCGGGGAATCCTTCCTGCAGGCCGTGCTCCTGTTCGATCATCTGGGCGTGGATGGCCGGTGGATCCCCAACCTTCTCGGATGCGCCGGAGGCGATTCTGTGCTGGCGCGCTGGCGGAATCTTATTCGCATGCAGGAGGAATGCGGCTCGTGGGAAGCCATCGCCGGAGCGCTGGCGCGCTTCGAGGATCTCATCCTGTATCGCATCAGCGTCGACGGCATCATCCGCTTCATCACCCCGAACGTGAAGCGCTACGGCTTCGTGCTGGAAGAAATCATCGGCACGCCTCTGATGCGCTTCGTGCATCCCGAGGATCTGCCCGTGGTGGCCCAGTCCTTCGCGGACCTGGACAAACTGCCCAGGAGCGTGATCCGCTTCCGCGTGCTCGGGCCGAAGGGAGAGGTGTTCCACGTATGCACGGCGTCCAGTTTCGCTGCCGGTGCCGATGGGCAGATGGAACTCGTGGGCATCATGCGCGAGGAAACGGGGCAGATCACGGCTTCCCTGCAACTGGAGCGCGCGCGGCGCATCGGGTCCGTGATGCACCAGGTCTCCGGCGTGCTCTTCGGGGCGGCTTCCCCGGAGGATCTGTGTTCATCGGTATGCCGCATCCTCGTGGAGGAGGAAGGCATTCCCATGGCCATCGTGCTGGACGTGGAGAATCCGGGAGCCGCCATGGGGGTGTGGCATGAGCGTTCCTGCCGGGACTGCCGCGGCTTCCTTTCGCGGGAGTTCCTCGAGTTTCTGGCTTGCTATGATATTTCGCGCCCCGTTGTGATTGCGGTGTCCCGGCACGATGGGGAATTCAGGCGCTTCCTGAGCCAGCCGGAACTGGCGGAAATACGAAAGATACTGGCCATTCCGATGGTGTACTCCGGGCATCGTTTCTTTGGAAAACTCTACCTGTTCGCCCGGAGCGCGGATGCCTTCGACGGGCAGGCGGTGGAACTGGCGCAGCAGGTGGCGATGCTGCTCACCCACGGGGTGCTGGCCATCCTCGATCGTGTAGAAGCCGCCCGCATCCGAGAGCGCCTGGCGGAGAGCGAGGAGAAGCACCGCCACGTCCTGTCCAGCATCCGGGACGTCATCTACGCGTTCGATGCCGAAAGCCGCCTGCAGTACATTTCCGAAAACGTCCGTGAAATCTTCCGGGTGACCCCGGACCGCATCCTGGGGATGAAATTCCTGGACCTGGCGAATGTCTTTCCCTTCCTGGAAAAGAATTTCTTGGAGGGTTTCATGGAATCTTTCCAGGCGGCGGTCCGGGAACGGAAACCGGAGATTTCCTACCGGATCACATGGGGGGAAGGAGAAGATCGCCATTTCCTGGAGATTCACGAACAGATCCATTACCACGCCGACGGCACCCTGGCCGGCTCCACGGGCGTCATCCGGGACGTGACCGAGCACGTGCGCGTGCAGGCGGAACTCGAGCGCAGCGAGCAGAAGTACAGGCTGCTCTTCGATATGTCCCAGGACGCCGTCTTCGTCGAGGATCTGGACGGGCGGATTCTGGAGTGCAACGAGGCGGCGCTGAGGATGCACGGGTATTCCCGCGAGGAGATGATGCGCCTTTCGGTCCGGGATCTCATTTCGGAAAACATGCTGGATCGCTGTGATGGATTGATGGAAAGGCTCAGGGAGCAGGGCGGTTTCTGGATGGAGGCCGAGGCGCGCAGGAAGGACGGCACCGTGTTTCCGACCGAGGTCGCGGCCCGCGTCCTGGATCTGAACGGTGAGAAACTGATGGTTTCCGTGCGCGATGTTTCGGAGCGCCGGCGCCGGGAAAAGGAGCGGCTGGAGGCCGAGAAGCGCCTGCGCCAGAGCCAGAAGATGGAAAGCGTTTCCCTGCTGGTTTCGCGGCTGGCGCACGACTTCAACAACCTGCTGGTGGGAATACTGGGAAACGCATCGCTGGGGCTCATGGAGACGGCCAGGGAGCACCCGGCCTACATCCCGCTCACGGAAATCGAGAAGGCCGCCGAGGAAGCCGCCATGATTTCCCGCCAACTCCTGATGTATGCGGGCGGCTGGAAGCCGAAGCTCCAGCGCGTGGCGCTGTCCGAGGTGCTGGAGCGGGCGGCCCGCGAGATGCAGGTGGCCATCCCGGATTCCATTCGCGTCATGTACCGCATCGAATCCGGCCTTCCCGCCGTGGATGCGGACCCGGAACATTGCGCCATCCTCGTTTCCCATCTGGTGGCCAATGGCATCGAGGCCGTCGGCCGGGAAGACGGGCTGGTGATGGTTTCCCTGTTCTTCTGTCCGGAGATTCCGGAAAATCCGCTCACGGAAATGATTCCGGAAGGCGTTTCCCGGAGGGGACCCTGGGTCTGCCTGGAGGTGGCGGACAGCGGACCGGGTGTCGCGCCGCAGAATCTGGAACGGATATTCGATCCCTTCTTCACGACCAAGGAAGGCGCGTCTGGTCTGGGGCTGACGACGGTGGCCGGCATCGTGCGCCATCATGGGGCCGTGCTGCAGGTGGCGTGTATGGGGGATCACGGAACGGCTTTCCGGGTGTTCTTTCATGTGGAGAGAGACACAGGCGATGTCTCGCAATCCTTCATCGCTCCGATTCGCCCGGAGCCGGCGGCCGGCGGCCTGGTCCTGCTCGTGGACGACGATTTCTGGGTGCGCACGGTGGGGTCCCGGGTGCTGGCGGCGGTGGGTCGCGACTGCCGGGTGGTGTCTGGCGGCCGGGAGGCGCTGGCCCTGGCGGCCGCGGATCCCTGGCGGCTACGCCTGGTCGTGCTGGATCTGCACCTGCCGGATGTTTCCGGCGTCGAAACGTATGCCCGGCTGCGTGAATTGCGGCCCGATCTCCCCATTCTCGTTTCCAGCGGATGGATCGGCCATATCGAGCCCTTCTGGAAACCCGAGGAGGAAGCCTTCACGGGCGTGCTGGTCAAGCCTTATACGGCGCAAACCTTCCTGCAGGCCATCGAAGAGCTCGAGATGGCCTGTTCGAAACCGAAAGAAAAGTAGAGCAGGAACGGGGCGGATCAGGTTTCCATCGAATCCGGTTCGGCGGCGTCGCCCGTGGGGGGCGGCGCATCGGGGATGGCCGCTTCCAGGGTGGCGCTCGGAGTTTCCACCACATGGCGCCACTCCACTTCCAGTGCGAACTTGCATTTATCTTTCTTGCACTTTGCCTTGACTTCCAGTTCCATTACGCTTTCCCGCGGCAGGAGCAACTTCAATTCCCCATCGCCGAACGAGAGGGTGCCTTCCTCCCGGATCTGCGTGGCGAAATCGATGAACAGCAGAGCCAGTTCCTCCGGCCGCACCCATTTTTCCATCTCCATCTTGTCCTTTTCGAACATCGTTTTGTGGCTCATTTGCAACCTCCTGGGCTTCCGGAATGGAAGCCTCCTGCGCACTCTAGCACATTGGATGCGACAATTTATTGCAATACTAAAATCTTACATAAAAGAAACATTATAAACTTTTCATTGCTGTTTCATAACATTCAGAAAACTGGAATAAAATGATATGCTTGCAAAAAATGAACAATCCTTCCCTATCGTGCATTTCCGGGAGTCGAAGCATGAGCGATTCGCATTCACATCCGTCCCACCTGGAACCCGCAGCGTGGAGAATTCCCGAAATCACGCCGGAAGACGAGGCGCGTTTCGCGCGGGTCACCGATACCGGAATCGCGGACCCGGTCCGCGGCATCATCGAGCATCCCGGGCGGGTCTTTCCTCAGGAAGCCTGCGTGCTGGCCGTCCACTGGCATCCCGAATTCGTGCCGCTGGACTGGATCCGCACCCGCGTGGCGAACATGTTTCCGGGCGCCCGGGAGCGGCTGGTCATTCCCACCCAGCACAACCACATCCTGTGCATGGACGGCTACTGCGGCGTGGAAATCGATTGCCACTCGAAGGAATTCGGCCTCAAGGTCCAACTGCTCGTCCACTTTTCCGAAAACCGGCTGCCGCATGCCGAGACGTTCAAGGCCATGGCCGAGCATACGTTCCGCTACCGGGCCAGCCAACTCGACGATTTCCTTTTCGCGCTCCATTCCCCGCAGAAGTGGGAAATGCGGGCGCGTGCGGCCGACGAGGCCGCCCCGCTCAATGAAGACGAGATGGATTTCCTCGTTTTCTGGGCGGAGAAGTTGCATCGCCTGCTGGAGAAGAACCGGCATGCCTGCGACCCCCTGATGATTCGCAACAAACTGGTGCTGGACTGGTTCGACAGCCTGCGGGACCGTTGGGCCCCATCGCTTCTGCACCGCATCGCGGCCGTGCTGCGGGCCGTGAAGATGCAGGTCAAGCGCGAATTCTCGCCGGAATACTTCTTCCTCACCCAGGAGGTCATCGAGGAGGCCCGCGGTTTCGGCGCCGGCATCATCGTGCCGCATCCGGAGCAGTTCTGGCCCATCCTGCTGGCCGACTACGACATCGACGGCTATGAGGTGTGGAATCCGCAAAGCCAGGCATATACGAATTTCCTGATGCAGGCGGTGCAGAACATCAACCGCACCGGCCGCCGGCGCAGCCGCCCTCTGCTTACGCTCATGGGCGACGACTGCCACATGAGCGAGAAATGCAAGCCCGTGGAACTGCAGGATCCGGAAAAGGCCGCCCGGGAAGTGGGGTGGCAGCCGGCATGGGAGGACATGGCCATCAAGAAGACGCTGGCGATGTACAACATCCGCAAGAGCGCGATAATATCTGAGTACAAACAACGTTTGGAATGACAGGAGGCATGAGATGGGACGCCTTTCGAATCCGCAGGAATTCGAGCACGAATCCATTCAGGACACCCGCTCCATCGTGGAGTACCTCGAGGCCCTCGTGGAGGGTTTCCGGCAGGGGCGCCTGCTGCTGCGCACGGACGAGAGGGCGCTCTCGTTTTCACCGCAGGGGCTCTTGCATCTGGAAATCAAGGCCAAGCGGGGAGGAAGCCGCAACAAGATTGCGTTCAAGATCTCCTGGAAGGACGGCGCGGAACTGCGGGATGGCACTCTGGAAATAGGAAAGTGACGGCATGTTCGGATCCATCTTCGACAATTTCCGGCTGCTCGTGGCCGAGGTGCGAAAGCAGGTGGAGGAAACCCGCGACTGCGTGCAAAGGCACGACCTTAAGCAGGCCGACCGGATCCATTCCCGTGACGACTACATCGACACGATGAAAGGCATCCTGCACAACCATGCGGTCCGGGCCATGCTCGAGCATCCGGACATGGGCAAGCCGCAGGTGGATGCCATCCGGGCCGTGGAAGTCGCCACGGACAACCTCGAGAACATCGGGGACTTCTGCACGCACATCGCCGACCAGTTACACTATCTCAAGCATTTCCGGCTGCTCGACGAGTTCGCTCCCGACCGCTATTTCCAGGAGATCCTGCAGACGTTCGACGATATCGAGCCAGCCGTCGTGGGACGGGAATCCGCACCTGCATTCCGGATTTGCAGTTCCGAATATCGGCTGGACTCCCTGTATAAAAAGGATTTCGACCGCATCCTGCAGGAACTGGAGAGCCGCGGCCACGTGGGGGATCTCATCACCATCCTCTTCATCGTCCGCTACCTGGAGCGCACTGGCGATGCGCTACTCAACATCGGCGAGGCGGCGCTCTCGTGCATCCTTGGAGAAAAGTTCAAGATCCACCAGGTCAACATCCTGGACCGGGCGGTCCTGGAACTGGAAGGAATGCAGACGGACCCGGGAATGGCGGATGCCGGAGAGGAGACGCCGGACCATCTGCAGGAGACGCACGGGCTGGACCGGGTGGAGTATCACACCATCGCCGAGACGCGCTCGGGGTGCCGCATCGGGCGCATCCGCAACACCGCCCGCCGGGGGCGCGGAAACTGGACACTGTACAAGGAAGGCGCCATTTCGAAACTGGTTCAGGAAAAGCGCAACCTGGAGCGCTGGGAATCCATTTTTCCGGGCCTGGTGCCGCGCATCGTCAAGTACGACGAGCACGGGGGCATCGCCAACCTGCTGCTGGAGTACATCGAGGGGAAGACCTTCCAGGAAATCCTGCTGGATCCCGAATTCGAGGGACTCGAGAACGTCGTGGACGGGCTTCTGGATCTGCTGGGGCGAATCTGGGAACGCACCCGGGAGCCGGAACCGCTGCCGTCCGGATTCATGTCCCAGTTGCGCGGCCGCCTGCATGAGATCCTGACGCTGCATCCCTCGTTCGACAATCCGTCGCTGGGGATCGGGAATTTCCAGATTCCTTCGTTCTCCCGCCGCATGGCCCGCCTGGAATCCGCGGAAAGCCACCTGATGGCGCCCTTTTCCGTCTTCATCCACGGAGACTTCAACAACGACAACGTCATCGTGAACCCGGCGAACCGCCAGTTGCGGCTCATCGACGTCAACCGCTCGCGCATGGGCGACTACCTCCAGGACGTCACGGTGCTCCTGGTATCGAATTTCCGGCTTCCCATCTTCGATGCACACATCCGCAAACGCATCCGGACGGCCAACCGCAGGACGTTCGAGTTCGCCCGCGACTTCGCCAGGAAGAACGGAGACAGGACCTTCGATGCACGCTGTGCTCTGGGAGTATGCCGCAGTTTCCTGACCTCCACGCGCTTCATCACGAACGAGGGTTTTGCGAGGGAAATGCACCGGCGGGCCACCTACCTGGCGGACCGCCTGCTGGAGTGCCGGGACCTGGAATGCTTCCAGTTCCCGGATTCCGTGCTGCTGGAGTGAACCCGCACAGAAAGGACATGCATGAAAATCGGCATCATCGGCACACTGGGAAAATGGTCATCGGAACAACTGGCCGACGAGATCCAGCGCCTGACCGGGCACCGGTTTCTCGTGGGCATGGATGAAATCGTGATTTCCGGCGCCAACGGCAGGGTGACTGCTCGCGGCGTCGACCTGCTGGAACTGGACGCCCTGGTGGTCAAGAAGATTTCCGAGCAGTACTCGCACAATCTCATGGACCGCCTGGAGATTCTGCGCAGCCTGGAGCGCCGGGGCCTGCGCATCTTCAGCTCCCCGGATGCGATCGCCACCGCGGCCAACCGGCTCTCCTGCACGCTGGCGCTGATGGAGGCCGGCATTCCCATGCCGCGCACCGTCATCACCGAGAGCCTGGAATATGCCGCGTTCGCTGTTTCCACGTTCAAGCGCGTGGTGGCCAAGCCGCTGTTTTCCACCAAGGCGCGCGGCATGCAGATCATCGAGGAGGGTCCGTTCGCCATGGATCAACTCACGGAATTCGCCAGCCGCAATCCGATCCTGTACCTGCAGGAGAAGGTGGAAATCCACGGCCGGGATTATGGATTCGCCTTCCTGGGCGGGAAGTTCCTTGGCGCCTATGCGCGGGTGGGAAATCCGCAGTCCTGGAACACTACCATCCTCTCGGGCGGCAAGTACGAGCCCTACGAGCCCAGCGAGGAGTACATCGAACTGGCCCGGCGTGCCCAGGCGGCCGTGGGGCTGGACTTCACCGGCGTGGACATCGCGCTCACCGATGCCGGCCCGGTCGTGTTCGAGGTTTCGGCCTTCGGC
Organism: uncultured Kofleriaceae bacterium; assembly: GCA_964516435.1. Taxonomy (GTDB): domain Bacteria; phylum Myxococcota_A; class Polyangia; order HGW-17; family HGW-17; genus HGW-17. The sequence goes on from CAZEZP010000092.1 coordinate 60,400, forward strand.
GGCTTTTCGGGACTGAGCCAGGCCAACCAGATCAACGCCGCCCGGCTGTTCGCGGAATACGTCGTACAAAAAATCGAGGAAACGCGCCGCTAGGCGCCCTTCATGCCACAGGAGTTTTTTTTCATGGTTCAGGAATTGTCTGTCGCCCGCATGTCGTCCATGCTCTACCAGATGTACGGCGCCGCCCACCTGCTCGAACTGGAGTTCGGGACGGCCCGCATCCACCTGCGCTCCAACGAGCCGCGCCTCTTGCAGAAATTGCGCGCATATTTCCAGGCGTTCTTCCAGGAAACCCCGCTGGAGGCGCCGACGATGGAAATTCTGGCCATCCAGTCGCTCACGCACGATCTGGATCTGCACGTGCTCTTCCACGTGCGGCCGCCGGAGCCGGGAAAAACCCGGATCAAGGAAGAATTCGCCGACCTACCCGACGGACGGCTCGTGCGCAAGCGGGCCACGGGGATGCTCTTCGCTTTCGGAAATGGCCGCAATGTGGCTTTCGGGGACTGCCTGGCCAACGACAACCAGGTGGTCAATTTCGTGAACAACCGGTTCATGGAGTTGATGCTCAACCGCGACTGCATTCTCGGGCATGCGGCCGCCGTGTCCACGGGCAAGCGGGGAGTCGCCATCGCCGGTGTGGCCGGCGCCGGGAAATCGACGCTGTCGCTCAAGTTGCTGGAACGCGGGTTTTCCTTCGTCTCCAACGACCGTCTGCTGGTGCGCGCGGGCAAAAATGGGCTCGAGATGTCCGGCGTGGCCAAGCATCCCCGCGTCAATCCGGGCACGATCATCCACCATCCATCCCTGCGCCGGATGCTTTCCAGCGAGGAAATCGAATACTTCGAAAATCTTTCCGAAACCGCATTATGGACATATGAACAAAAATATGATGTGCTGGTCAACGATGTGTTCGGGCCGGGCCGGGTCTGCATGGTGTCGCCGCTTGATGCCCTGGTGCTTCTGCACTGGGACCGGGAGAGAGATGCGCCTTTGCAGATCCTGCCGGCCAACCTGGATCTGGAACCCGAAGTCATCGAATGCTTCATGAAATCCCCGGGGCTGTTTTATGAACCCTCGGCGGAATCCATGGCCCGGCTCACCCCGGAATCCTACCGGGCGCATCTGCGCCGGATTCCGGTATTCGTGCTGCGCGGCGGGGTGGATTTCGAATCCGCAGCCGATTTCTGCAGCCGGATCCTGCAGGGAGAAGCGTGATTATGTCGTTCGTCGTGAGCCGACGCCTCGAAATGCCGGATCCCTGGCGCATCGAGCGCTTCCGGCGAGCCCCCGAGATGGGCCCGCGCATCCTGTTCTTTTCCGGCGGCACCGCCATCAAGGGCGTCGCCCGCACGCTGACATCGTATACCCACAATTCCATCCATCTCATCACGCCGTTCGATTCCGGCGGTTCCTCCGCGGCCATCCGACGGGCCTTCCACATGCTCTCGGTGGGAGATCTGCGCAATCGCATCATGGCGCTGGCGGATCTGAGCATCACCGGCAATCCGGACGTCTACGACCTGTTCGCATACCGGTTTCCCCTGGATGCAGACAACGCGAAACTGCGCCATCAACTGTGGAACATGGCAGCCGGCCGGCATGCCCTGGTGGCCCGTATTCCCAATCCCATGCGCCGTATCGTGCGCAACCACCTGCACTATTTCCTGGAGCGCATGCCGGACGATTTCGACCTGCGCGGCGCCTCCATCGGGAACCTCGTGCTCACGGGGGGCTATCTGAACAACCGGCACCACATCGAGCCGGTGCTCTTCATGTTTTCCAAATTGATCAACGCCCGGGGCGTGGTGCGTCCCACCACGGGCAAGAACTACCACCTGGCGGCCCGCCTGCGGGACGGAACGCTCGTCATGGGGCAGCACCGCATCACGGACAAGAGTCATCCCATCCCATCCCCCATCGAGGAAATATTTCTCACGGCCAGCCTGGATTCCACCACGCCCCTGACGCTGGCCGTGAGCAGCAAGATCCGGGAACTGATCGCTTCCGCGGAACTCGTCTGCTATCCCATGGGCAGTTTCTACACATCGATTCTGGCCAACCTGCTGCTCGACGGCGTGGGCTCGTCCATCGCCCGCAACGAGTGCCCCAAGGTGTTCCTGCCCAATCCGGTGCCGGATTCGGAGATGCAGGGGATGGGACTCTTCGACATGGTGATGCGCATCGTGGACACGGCGCGCCGGCGCTCCGGCATCGACGTGGAGCCTTCGCGCATCGTGCGCTACGTGGTGGCCGACCTGCGCCGCGGCAGTTATCCCAGGCCGCTGCATCTCAAGCGCCTGCAGGCCGCCGGCATCGACGTCATCGATACGGATCTGATCACGGATGCCTCGGCCCCCCTCTACGATGACCAGAAAGTCGTCGAAGCCCTGCTTTCCCTGTGCTGATTCCTGAAAACCGGAGATGAAACCGGAAGTTCTGCAGTCTCTCAGCGGGAGAAACTCAGCGTATCGATGGTGCCGGCCACGTTGCCCGTGGAGGGCTGGATTTCCACGGAGCGCATCTCGATGGAGAGGCCGCGCAGGCGCACCGCCACGTAGTGTACGGCCGACTTCGTCACGGCCACCGTGCCGCCGGTCTTGACGTCGTAGAGGCTGGCGCCCGCGCCGGCGGTGACGACGTAGTGGCGCCCGCTGAGGTCGTCTACCACGGTGTCGTTGCGCAGGGGCTTGTGCCGCTGGTAGAAGTGGTCGTGCCCGTTGAAGACCATGGTCACGTTGTGGGCGTCGAATACCGGGCGCCAGGCTTCGGCCAGATCCGTGTTGGTCCAGCCGCCGTGCGTGAAGTCCGTGGTTTCGCTGTAGATGGGGCGGTGATGCACCACGAACTTCCAGGGCTTCTGGGCATGCGCGGAAAACAGGGTGTTCATGAAGTTCACCTGGTCCTGCTTGGCGCTGGCCGCGGCCGTCATGGCACCGCTGCAGGCGACGCCGTAGGTTCCCGCCTTTCCGGCGCCGCTCCAGCAGTCGTCGAGGTTGGCGAATACCGCATGACCCACGGAAAAGCCGTACCAGCGCTCATCACCGGGCAGGGAAAACTGGGCGTAATAGTTGAGTGAACTGCGTTCGTGATTGCCGGGCACGGGCAGGATGGGGACATACGGCATGACGTTGGCGCAGGCGTTGAAGACGTCATCCCACTGGCGCTGGCTGGTACCGTCTTCCACGAAATCGCCGCCGAAGGAGACGAACAGGGGATTCTCGTTTTCGAACGCCTTGGCCAGTGTGCGTCCCAGCGTGTCCGGGGCGCCGCGGCTGTCGCCCAGTACCACGAACGTGAAATCGAAGCGGTCCGGCGTCTGGCGCGGGTCGGGGGCCGTGCGGAAGTGGTAGGTGGAACTGAAGACCTCGCGCCCGTCGGCACCGATGCCGCCCACCTGGTAGTAGTATCTCGTATCCGGATCCAGACCGCAGATTTCGGCTTCGTGCACGGTTTTCCATGCGCTGTTGTAGGGAAGCGTCCGGGCGGAGCCGACCATCGCTCCGGAATTCTGTCCGCTGATCTCGATGTAGTTGGACATGTCCGCATTGCGGCTGACCCGCAGCACGGTGGAGCGGGTCATGGTTTCGGCGGAGGAATCCCGTGTCGTCCACGTCACCGTCATGCTGATGGCGGGTTCGGAGCGCCAACTGAGGCGGATCCACTGCGGCGTGGGGGAATCGCCCAGCACGCGCTCCTCCGGGAATGAGCGGAACTCGTCGCGCTCCTGGTTGCCCAGGTGCGTGCCGCAGGAGGGATCCTGGATGCGGTCCGGTGGCGCCTCGCAGGAACTCAGATCCCACTGGCAGTTCACGCAGGCGGCCATGCCGCCCTGGAAGTTGCCCAGTTCGGTGCAGGCCTTCTGCACGTCGCCCTCGCAGGTTTCGGTGCCTTCCACCCGCCCGTCGCCGCAGACAGCCTGGGTATTGTTGGTATTATTTATGTTGTTATTTGTATTGTTATTGTTATTATTTGTATTGTTGCAATTGCTCGTGCAATTGTTCTGCGTGCGGCCGAGCACCGTGGTGCTGTCCGGCACATCGCAGGATGGCATGTAGAAAAGCGAAAATACCAGGAACCAGAAGGGGAAGCGTGTTTTCATGATAAACCTCACAATGATAATTGCAATTGCAATATGGTTGTATTGTTGCGAATCTGCACGTTCTTCAGGCGTCCCTGGCCGTCGGGGCCAATATCATTGATATCGCGGAAGGGTTCCAGTTCATCCCGCATCAGGTAATCGAGCGAGAGGAGGATGCCGTCGGGAATGCCCGCCACATCCATGAACCAGTTGAGGCCCAGCGTCACCACCCGCGTCTTGCGGTCCTGCGGCGTATTCGCGCCCACGGGGATGAATTCCTCCGGCATGTCGGGGGAATACAGGTGGCCGCCGAGCATCGCGAAGGGATCGAATTCCTCCCATCGCAGTTTCACCTGCAGGCGGCGGTACCAGTCCACACCGCCCACAGCCAGAGGGACGAAGGAGGCCGCCTGGAAATACCAGCCCTGCGACTTCCAGGCAGGGTCGAACGAGGCATTGGCTTCGAGCCGTTCCCGCTCGAAGGAGACCGGATAGGCGCTCTCCTGCCGGTACCAGCCGCCGGCCAGGGAAAGCCCGCCCCAGAGGAACAGGCCGTCCACGCCGTAGAGGCGTGCATCCTTCTCGCGTGTTTCCTGGACCTCCAGGTCCACGCTTTTGGCATACTGGAACCCGAGCACGGCGAACATGCCGCGACGCTGCGGAAGGATTTCCGTCCAGGGCTGGGCTCCGAACGGATTGATTTCGAGCCGCAGGGAGAACATGCCTGCATCGCCCCGACCGGTTCCCTTCTTCATGTCGTATCCGTTCTGGAAGGCCAGGTAGTAGCGCAGGAACCCGGGCGGCAGGATGGAATCCCTGCGCGTGCGGGAGAAGGGATAGAGGTCCCCGAACAGCATCACGCCCGTGTCCCTGGAGGGGAAGGTGTTCATCTTCTTTTTCGGGTCGAAGCCCTTGATGTTCACGGCCCGCTGGCTCACCACCATGGGATCCTCGGCGAAGAGGAAGCGTGAACTGGACATCATGCGGTGCAGCATCAGCGGCGCCTTGAACAGCCCCGCGCGGATGCCGGCCGCGTCCGCGGGCGTCAGGTCGAAATAGGCTTCCTCCGGGGACAGTTCGTGATTGATGGAGTCCCACGCGTTGACTTCCAGTTTCATGGATGCCCAGTCCTCGAGTTTTCCGCCGAAGGTGAAGCGGGCCCGGTACAGCGAGAACACGTCCACGGAAGCGCCTTCCGGCAGGCTGCCGTCGTCGTTGGACTGCGAGAAGCGGGTTTGCAGGAATCCCTGGAAGAACAGGCTCGATCTTCCTTCGTTGAACTTCACGAACGTCAGGCGCGCCGGCGAATCCGGCTCATGGCGCGCCGGACATTCCCCCAGACACCAGTACGGCGTCCTGGGGGCCGGTTCCGGTTCGGCCGCCCGGGCTTGGGGGACCGCGAAAAAGCAGGGGACGAGAAATGCTGCCAGGAGATGTCGATGCATGCCGTATCCTTTTTTCATTGACGCATGGAAAGAAGTCGACGGATCCGCTCCCGCTCCTCGGGGATGCCGTCGCCGAACGTGTAATCCATCACGCGGTGCCCCGTGGCATCCGCCGCATCGGAGGAGGCCCCCGCATCCAGCAGCAGTGAGACGGTATCCACCCAGCCCTTGCCGGCCGCATAGAACAGGGCCGTGCGGCCCATGACGTCTTTGGCGTGGACATTCGCCCCGTGCTCGAGGAAGGACTTCACGAGATGCGGGTCGCTTCTCTTGCCCGCCGCCGCCGCGGCCATCAGCGGCGTCACGCCGGCGTCGTCGGCGATGTTCACGTCGGCGCCCGCGCGCACCAGTTCCTGCGCCAGATCGTTCTGGCGGGCGAAAACCGCGATCAGCAGAGCCGTGGCGCCCTGGCGGGTGCGCGCGTTCAGATCCGGCCGGCCCGGGTGGTTCAGGATGGCGTAAAAGCAACGCTTCTGGCGGTAGCGCACGGCCACATGCAGCACGTTTTCGCCCTGCGCATCCACGGCATCCAGCCGGTTCGTGCGTTCCAGCAGCAAAAATGCCACGGGGCTTCCCTGGATGATGGCATGAAACAGGGCCGTGCGGCCTTCCTCGTCCACGGCCTGTGGGTCCGCTCCGCCATCCAGCAATTCCAGCGCCTGCCGGGTCCGTCCGTAAATAGCGGCATCCATGAGCGCCGTTCTCGTGGATCTCCGCGGAGACACCTCCCGTGTCCGGCCATGGGAGGCGTTGGATGCAACTGCCGGTTTCGACGCGGGACTTGCCTCATTTCGGGACTGTGCGTGCGTGGAGCAGCCCGCGGCAGCCAGGGACAGCCATGCCAGCAGGAAACCAAATGTGATCGGGACAGGATTCTGGAGCATCGTCTTCACCTCGGTCTTCTTTTCGAACCGTTTTCTGGCATGGGACACGGGACTGGCCATCGGCTCAATCGCCGCCGGGCACGGCGCACTCGAGCCGCTCCGTCCAGAGGAGTTCGCGCCAGTGTGCGGCGTAATCATCGCCCCGGAGCCGAAAGACGCTTTCGCCCCCGTCCGCCTGCGGGCCCAGCAGGAAGACGTTCTGCGGCGCGATGCCGGCCAGCAGCAGCGCCCGGGCCTGGGCCGGGGACGCGGCGTATCCCCTGTACAGGCGGATGCCGGCTCTATCGGCCGTTTCCATCAACCACGCCGCCTCGAGGACTTCCACGGAGACGCTTTCGGGGATTTCGTGCAGAAACAGCATGGACTGGAAAGGAATTTCCAGCGAAGCCAGCCATCCGCGCGTGCGCGTGGCGAACAGGGGATGGCGGGCGGAGAGCAGGATGACCGGATACCCATGCTCGCGATAGTGCCGCACCACTTCCATGACGTAAGGCACTGGCGTGTCGTCGAGCGGGTCGCTTGCGCTGGTGCCGTCCCGGGAGAGCCTCGCCACGGCGCCGTCCAGGAAGAAGGCCACCGCGCCCGTGCCGGGCTGCAGCGAGGAGACGTAGCCGTTGGCGCCACTTGCGTCTCCCATCACCACCGCCTTGACGATGTACTGACCGCGCGGAAGCGGGGGCAGGTGCAGTTGCAGGCGCCCCCGGGCGTCGGTGAGGTGGCGTCCCAGGAAAATCCAGTCATCCATTCCCGTTCCCCAGAAATACACCTGCACCCATTCGTCCTGCAGGACGCGGTCCGGGTCGCAGTCGTGGAAGAACACGCCCTGCACCGTGGCAGCTTCGTTTTCCCGCACGAGCGTGTCCTGGATGAAACTGCAACTCTGCCAGGGATGGGCTTCTCCCGCTTCCCGTTCATGCCGCCAGCCCTCGGGTTCCGGGTAAATGAAATGGGGGGCATGATAGAAGGTGTCATCCGTCTCGCAAACGTGGGACAAGCCGTTTTGCAGTTCCGGCACGTCCTGGGAAATCTGCAGGTCCACGTCTTGCAGAATGGGCGATTCTTCCTCGTGGGCATCGGTGCCCGTCTGGCAGGACGCCATCCCGACTGCAAGGGAAAATGCCAGCAACCATCGAAACTTCATGCGAACCTCCCCGCATCGCGCCGGCTTTTGCGCCATGTTCCACGGCGTTTCCGGCGCACTCAGGAAATAGGGTTCATCCGCCCGGGGGTCAAATTTGAATTCTGTAGGATTTTCATGAAGTTCAATAACAAATGCCGGCCATGCGGACGCTGGGCGATCCTTGCCGTTTCCTCATGATTTTCAATATGATTTTTCACTGACTCCTCGGATTTCCCTCGCAGGAAACCAACAGGCTTCGCTCATATCCCGACAGCCTCGCGCGAAATGCCTGGCCGGGCATTCGTGCGGGTGAAACGTGGAGGTTATCGCATGTGCTGTTTGTCGAAGAACCGTATCGGAGTGATGATTGGCTTCGTGCTGGCAATGGCTGCCTGCAGCGGGGAGCCGCAGGTATACGAGCCGAACCAGAACAACACGAACAATGCCATCAACAATACTGCCAACAACCTGAACACCAACAACACCAACAACAATTGGAACAACCATCCGGACGCCGGCGACGATGTCGTGGATGCCGAACCGGATGCCGATGTGCCGCCGGATGTCGAGGTTCCCTGGTACGAGAGGGAAGACGCCAGCCGCCGGGATCCCTTCGTTTTTCTGGTGGTTTCCGACACGCACGTGCGCATTCCCGGAAATCCCGACGACAGCAAGTACGACAACCAGGGAAACCTCGACAACAACCTGCAGTTCGTACAGGTGGTGAACAATGAACTGGCCCATGCATCCTTCGTAGCCATCACGGGCGATCTCGTGGGAACCCTGTTTTCCTCGAATCCCGATGACTACGGCCCGCAGGGCGATTCTCCAGCCCACCGCTTCCGCGACATCATGAACGGGCTGGCCATTCCCTGGCAGGCTGTGCTGGGCAACCACGACTACGAGGAAGGCTTCACGTCGGAAGGCATTTCCGCCGACGACCCACTGGCCATGGAGGAAATCTGGCGCCGGGTCGTAGGCATGCCCCCGTATTACGCCATCGTGTACCGTGGATTCCGCTTCCTGTTCCTCAACAGCGTGCGCGGAGATCGCTACTGGGACGTCTGCCTGCTCGGGCAGGAGGAGACCGGCTGCACGGGCTCCTTCGACGCCGCCCAGATCCAGTGGCTCACCGCGCAACTGGCCCAGCCAGAGCCCGTGGTGATGTTCTTCCATCATCCCGTGCATTCGGATTCCTGGTACACGGTCTGGTCCGTGGCCGGCTCCACTTTCCAGGTGGACAAGGACGATCCATTCTATGCCATCACCGAAAGTTATGCTTACAAAATCAAGGCGATTTTCGTCGGGCACGGCCACATGTGGGCTTCCGACACCCTCCACGAGACCATCCAGGTGTACGAAACCTGCTCGATTGGCGATTCCCGCGGCAATCCCCGCAACATCCAGGTGGTCAACGCCAACCCCGCCACGGGGGAAATCTCGGTGAACCGGTTGTAGAGAACCGGCGAGCTTCTCTTCTTCCCCCGGGTTTTCAGCTCCACCGGGGGAAGAGGGGATTTCGCCAAACCGCAGCGCTTTTGCCGTTTTTTCATTTCCATGGCTTTGCTGTGGTTTTCAATGTTTTTGAATATCTTTGTATTAAATAAAATGATATTGCAATTAAATTGCTATTATTTATTTGGCAAATACAACCAGAGGTCGAGATTGTATTCGGAAGATTCCAGCATCGAAAAGGCCGGAAGACCATCGGGAGTGGGCATCATGGAGACGTTGGCGAGGCGTTCCTCGATATCCCCCTGCAACACGTATCCGAGTTGGTGCCAGTCGCCGTTCCAGGCGGCCAGCACGTACATCCAGGTGAATGGCGTGTCGTTCGTCAGGTAGGACAGGAAGACCTGTCCCCGGCCGTTGGCGAAGGACCAGAGGCGGCCGGCATTTTCGCCCGCAGGTGAAAACGGTCCGAGCGTCTGCCATTTCCCGCGGGCGTGGCGTGCGACGGCGACCTGGAAACTGCCGTCGGCCGGGTCGGCGGCGGCGAAACTCACGAAGAGATCGTTTTCGAAAGCGCCCAGCCGGGCTTCTGCCAATCCCTCCGGCGATGTGAAATCCAGGTTCTCCCACTGGGTGTCGCCAGCATGGATGTGCACGTTGGCGCGCTTGCTTCGGTACGGATCCGACGGGTCCAGAATCACGGTCATGACCGCCGGCGCGCCGTCGGATTTCACCGCCAGATGCAACTCGTCGCGGGAATCCTGCACCAGCCGGTCGCTTCCGGGATTTCCCAAAAACGTCCATTGTCCCGGCGTATCGATGCGGAAGGCCACGGGGACGCCTCCCTGGCTCTGATCCACGGCCGCAAGGACGAGCCTCCCCTCGGGGTCCAGCGCCATCCAGTGGTGGCCAAGCGTGGCGTATCCCTGGGCGTTTTCGGCATCGGGGATTTGGAAACCCAGACATTCCACGTCCCGGAACCGAATGTCTTCCTTGCGGATGTATGTGCCCCTGGGGCTGAATTGCAGGAATGCGAGTTCCCCCTGTGCGTCCGTGATGCTTCGCCAGGGCGCATCGCCGGCGCCCCAGATTTCGCCCAGGTCGGCGAATGTGCCGTCGGGGCTGCGTTTGCAGGCGTGCGGATGTTCCGACCCCGCGGCATCGAGGAGCACGATGGGTGATTGGTCCGCGGGATCCAGCGTCAGGTGGACGTAACTGGCGGGGTTCACGCCTGCGGTGCCCAGGTCTTCCGGGGCCGCATCCAGCGGCAGTCGCATCAGGCGGGGCAGTCCTCCGGCCATGTCGTCGATGAATGCGGCGAACAGGTCGCCGTCGGGGCCGGCCGTCCAGGACACCCGGGAAAGGCCGGCGTGGCCCACCGTGGCGATGCGGCTCCAGGCGTCTGCGCCGTCCCAGGCCCAGAATTCCACGCCGGCGTCGGGATCCACGTGGGACACGACCAGTCCGTCGCCTGCGGGCTGCACCGTGATCCCCAGCAGCTGCCGGTGGAATTCCGGACCGATGCGCCCGGCATCCTGCCAGCTGTTACCGTCGCGCCGGTAGGCGCGCAGTTCCGTGGTGTCAGGCGCTGGCTGGTTCTGTGCGACCATGAGCAGCGTCCCATCGCCAGCCGTGGCCAGTCCCACGCAGGCACCGCCCGCGGTTATCGGAGGACCGACGACATTGTCCCAGGAAATTCCGTCCCAGCGACGCAGTTCGCATGGGGAAGAATAGGTGCGGTGGGCGAGATAGAGCATGTTTTCGGAGGGAACCCAGGCGATGTGTGGATCCAGTCCTTCGAACCCGCCGAGATCGCTTGCTTCGTCGGACGGAGAGGAAATCCGGGACACCGCGACCCTGGCCGTGTTGGTGTTTCTGTCGAAGTAATCGCTGACGAGGAAGAGGGGAAAAGCCGCTTCGGAGGGAAACGCGGCCGAGGAACCGTAGAGGATGGCGAAGCCGAAATCCCGCGCGACGAGCTCGGAGGCGTCCCAGTCCCGACGGATCTCGAACCACCAGCGCCAGGCGGTGAGATAGCGGCCCATCTGCTGTGCCACGAAACGGACGTCGCTGCCATCCAGCACCATGGCTGGCCATCCGTTGCTGCTGCTCCAGGGATACATCGGGTCTTTCTCGATGCAGAGTTCGGGATGCAGGATCCGGCCGGCGCGCGCGGCGGCGGCACGGTCGACCAGGACGCCGTCGATGACTTCGTAGTTGCCCAGGATCACCGGTGTGCCCCGGGAATCGAACCCGGTCAGAAACGGTGTGGGGACATCCTCCATGTTCAGGGAGCGAACATCGAATGTATACGAGGTAAAGGAAATATGCGGAAAGGAATTCTTTTCTTTCCCACCGCAGGTGGCCAACTGGGAAAGCAGGAGCGAAAAGGCCAGGATGCGGGCGGTTTTGGACACGAGATGGAAATCTGATGGTTTCATGGTTCAATCCCGGATGCAACGTACGGAGGCGCCGGAGCGCATGTCGTTGGAAAAACGGCCGATCTGGCCCACAAATCCGATGGCCCGTACCCAGGCGTTCTGATGCCAGCCGTCGGGGAATTCGGTGGCCGTCCAGAAGACCGCGAATTCTCCGAGTTGCATGAAATCGCCCGAAGTCTCGTTGCGCCAGCCGCCGGGAAGAGCCGTGAAACCGCTGAAATTGGTGGATGCGATGTCGGTGGTCCAGTGGGAAGTGCCGGTTTCGCGCAGGTGATGGGCCTCCTCGGTGCCGCGCCATTTCACGTCCTCGGGCAGGTTCACGTCGTCTTCCGGCATTCCCAGGGTCCGCTCCAGGGTTTTCCATTCCTCGTCCGTGGGGAGATGCCAGCCTGCGGGGCAGATTCCGCGGGTCGAGCCCGTGGGGCCGTCATCGGAGGGCGCGTAGGCCATGGCTTCCCCCCATTCGTAAAGGCCGCCATATTCCTCGTAGTTCCAGACTTCATTCTGATATCGGTAATGTTCCGCGATCCCGTTGTCGGTCTGCCGATCCTGTGCGGAAAAGCAGGGGACGAACCGCCCCACGCGAAGATTTTCGGCCATCCAGCACTGCGAACCGATTTGCACGGTGCGGTAGAGATTTCCATCGTCGTCGGCAACCGTTTCGGCATCTGGGCAGGGCAGGCCGGACAGGGGTGCATTGACGCGGATGTAGTCCACCTTGACCTCGGAGTCTTCGCCATACTCGTTGGCGGCCGTGAGCGTCACCGTATACACGCCCTGGGCAGCGTAGATGTGGAAAGGATCCCTTTCTTCGCTGGTCTGGCCGTCGCCGAAGTCCCAGCGCCAGGAAGTGGGGTTTTGTGTGCTATCATCAAAAAAGTGCACGGGTCGATCCTGCGGAATGGACCGATGGGAAGCCGTGAAATCAGCTGCAGGTGCCCAACTGTGATTGGAATTGCGCAGCACCAGCATGATTTCGTCGGAAGCCGTACTTTCGTTTGCATCGTACGCGGTAGCACGAATTCTGAACGTGCCCGGATCCTGCAGAAAAGCTGGAAAATCATACGTATACGGAGGCGATGAAAGGGTTGTTTCCAGGACGTCGTTTACTTGGAATTCAACCCGGACCACTGGTCCCCGTACCCGTGTTTCCACCGGTATCCGCATTCCTCCTTCGATGATGAATTCCGCACCATCGGCCGGCGATGTGATTTCACACGACAGTTCCTCCTTCTTTCCCGAGTCGTCGCAGGCCGAAAGGCCGGATGCCAGACCACCCGCCAGAAAGGACTGAAGTGCCAGGATGAGAAAAATTCTGAGAATGCGAGCTCGTACGCCAATGTTCATGACAGACTCCCGGATGGCTCTGGACACGGCTTTTACAATCTTTTTCCGAATTCGAAAGACTGTATTCCGACAGGGTTGCACTATACCACTGGGCGGGACGGAAACCACCAATTTTTTTGCAATGGGAGCGTAGTAATGAAAATTCAGGGCTTGAATTCGAGGACAGGGCGCAGCATGGCGTCGGAATCCTTGAGATTTCCCCCCAGCCGGCCGAATTCCACGAGCGCGCGGTCGGCGTTCCAGCCCTGCACGTGGATCCGGTAGGCGAGCCCCAGTGCGCCGGCGCGCTGCGTGCCGCCCACGCAGTGGATGTAGTATGGCCCCTTGCCTTGCTTCAGGACATCCAGGAAGCGGCGCAGATCCGCCGGTGTCGGGCCCTTGTCCTTGTCGAATGTGAGCTCCACCAGTTCGAGCCCGTGCCGACGGGCGAAATGACGCTCCTTGTCGCTGGGACTCACGGAGACGATGGTCCGGATTCCCCATTCCTTCATGGCTTCGGCCGCGCTGTCATCGTAGAATTCTCCGCCCCGCACGAAATCGGGGGAATAGCGGATGGCCCATCCCTTGATCCCCTCGCGCACGCCCAGCACCTCGTAGCCGTCGTGGGATGGCGGCAGGGGTCCCCGATCCCCCTTGGAATACGCGGGCGTGGCCGAACTCACGGCGTCGCTGGATTTGCCTTTTCCGCCGCAGGCGGGAAGAAGAAATGCGAAAACCAGGAAGCAATGCAGGAAATGCGGTCTTGTAAAGGACATTTTTTCGACTCCTCGGTCGCTATGAACGGCAGAAGCAGGATATTCCTGCCACTTCCGCGTGAAGCGGATGTCAGATTCCCGTGCAGAAATCGTGAGATTCGGACGTGCAGGCCGGAAGCAGGAGAAAGGGAAGAGGGGCGGATGCCTCAGCGTGTCCGGAGCCAGACGGCCGTGATGGTGGGGATGACGCCATTGCCCAGCGCTTCGGGCTTGGAGACGGCCACCTCCACGGAGAGGATGCCCGGATGGAGGGCGCCCACCTCGGCCGCCAGGGTTTCGGCCAGGCTCTCTACGAGTGAAAAATGCCGGGAATCCGCCACGTGGCGCACGCTGGCCAGCACCCGCCGGTAATCCAGAGTGTTTTCGATGGCGTCCATGGCCGGGTCGATGCCGATGTCCAGTTCCAGGTGGATGCGCGTTTCCAAGGTCAAGGCGACCGGCCGGGTGCGCTCACGCGGCAGGCATCCGCAGAAGGCCTCAATTTGAATATTGGAGAGTTTTATTTCTGTAATCATATTTTATCGAATTTTATCGAAAAAAATCAGGGTTCGATATTGCAATAAAATTTTATTTTCGGGGTGCCACATGCAGGGCTTCCCCATGAACGGCCTTGGCAGCTTCCATGAAACTCTCGGAAAGCGTGGGATGGGCGAAGATGGCGCTGCCCACGGCCCGGGCGGTGAGTCCAAGTTCCACGGCGACGACGCCCTGGCCGATGAGTTCGGATACCTCGGCGCCCACCATCTGCACGCCCAGGATGACGTCGGTTCTGGCGTCAGCGATCACCTCGACGTAGCCTTCCGTGTGGCCGGCGGCCATGGCGCGCCCGCAGGCGGCGAAGGGAAAGCGGCCCACCGCGATCTCGTGGCCGGCCGCGCGGGCGGCGGCAGGGGAGAGCCCCACGCAGGCCACCTCGGGGTCCGTGTAGGCCACTGCAGGAACGGCATGGCCATCGTATACGGAGTGATGTCCCGCGATGTTTTCGGCGGCCACCTCCGCCTGTTTGGTGGCCCGGTGCGCCAGAAGCGGGGCTCCCGTGGCGTCTCCGGCGGCGAATACGTGGGGGGTGGACGTGCGCATGTGGCGGTCGACCTCGATGAACCGGGCCGCGGGATCCAGGCCTACGTGTTCGAGCCCGATGTCCTGGAGGTTGGGTCTGCGGCCCACGGTGATCAGCGCGAGTTCGGTGGAAAACTCCTGGATTCCTTTGGACGTCTCCACGACGGTGCGCACGGCGTCTCCCGTGTTTTCCATGGAAGCGACCCGCGAGGAGGTCAGGATTTCCATGCCCCGCTTCTTGAGCGAGCGCACGAGCACCTTCACGAGTTCGGGGTCGGTGCCGGGCATGCACTGGTCCGTGGCTTCCACCACATGCACCCGCGTTCCCAGCGTGGCCAGGAATCCGCCCAGTTCCAGGCCGATGACGCCGCCGCCCACCACCAGCAGGCTCTCCGGCAGGCGCGCGAGGTCCAGCGCATGCGTGGAATCCAGGATGCGCTTTCCGTCCACGGGCAGAAACGGCAGGGAAACCGGCACGCTTCCGGGGGCCAGGATCAGGTGGTCGAAGGTCCAATCCTGCACGGAGCCGTCGGCCATCGTCACCTGGGCCGAATGCATGCCGGTCAGCCGCGCGCGCCCCTTGATCCACGCGGTCCTGTTGAGTTTGAGCAACTGGGCGATGCCACCCGTGAGCTTTTTCACCACGCCATTCTTGTAGGCCACGAGCCGCTCCAGGTCCACGCGCAGGTTCTCCGCGCCCGTCAGGCCGTGCTCGGCGCCGTTTTTCGCATCCCAGAGCCGCCGGGCGGCTGCGATCAGCGTCTTGCTGGGGATGCATCCCCGGTTCAGGCAGACGCCGCCCACGTTGTCCATCTCCGCCACCACGGCGGGAATTCCGAGTTGGCCCAGCCGGATGCCCGCCGCGTATCCCGCGGGGCCGCCGCCCAGTACGAAGGTGTGGATGTGCTCAGCCATGATTCGTCCTTTCTGCGGACTTCGTCCGCCTTCCGGAAGGCATCCTCTAACGCAAACCCGGAAATTTTTCCAGGAATTTTCCCCCGTACGCGGGCAATGGGGATCGGATTACAGGAAGTAGTCGTCCCCCGGGCGGGGATCGTCGGGACCCAGTTGATCCGCCGGCCCGAGGTTGGCGAAATCCGGCCAGATGGGCAGAAGCCGCTGCAGGGTGTCGTTGACGGCGGCGGAGGTGGCATGCCGGGGATTGACCGTGGGGCTCAGCACGGGATTCGCCGAGCGCGTCTCCATCTGGCGCACGAAAGAGGTCACGCCGGCGCCCAGTCCGTCGAGATGGTAGCCGCCTTCCAGGAACATGGCCACCTTGCCGGCGCACACCTCGTCGGCGCAGCGCACGATGCGCTGGGCGATGGCGGCATAGCCGGCATCCGTGACCTGCTGCGTGGAGATGGAATCCAGGTGGTGGGCATCGAATCCGGCGCTCACCAGCAGGATTTCCGGCTCGAAGGCTCGGATCAGCGGGAGCAGGAGCCGCTCCAGTCCGAAGAGCCAGTCCACGTCGTCGCAGTAGGGAGCCATGGGCAAATTGGCCGTGTAGCCCAGTCCGTCGGCGGCTCCGATTTCGGGGGAGGAGCCCGTTCCGGGAAATAGCGGGCTCTGGTGCATGGAGACGTATAGCACACGGGGATCCGAGTAGAAGATGTCCTGTGTGCCGTTGCCGTGGTGCACGTCGAAATCCAGAATGGCCACCCGCTTGGCGCCGCGGCTGAGCAGGGCGGCCGCTGCTATGGCGGCATTGTTGAAGATGCAGAAGCCCATGGCCGTGTCCACCTCGGCGTGGTGGCCCGGGGGACGCACCAGCGCCACGCCGCCGTCGAAGCGTCCGGCGTGCACGGCCAGCGCCACGTCCACGCATGCCGCCGCCGCGAACAGGGCGGCTTCCCGCGTCTGGGGCGAGTAGAAGGTGTCCCCCATGTCCAGATAGCCGGTACGCCGCAGGCTGAGCCGGTCCAGCGTCCGTTCCACGTAGGCGGGATCGTGCACCGCGGTGAGTTCCTGGAACGTGGCGGCACGGGAGGGCAGGGGCACCAGGCGGTCCCAGATGCCGGCCTCGCGCAGGTGCTGCTCCACGGCCGCCAGACGATCCGGCCGCTCGGGGTGGGAGATGGGACCCACGTGCTGGAGGAAGACGGGATGATAGGCGAGACACACGGAATGGAGAGGAGAGGTCACGACACGCCTCCTGCCGGGAAGACTCACGTCCCCGGGAAACCGGGCGGAACGGGGATGCGGGCCGTCAGTTCGCCCGCCGCCACCGGATGCACGTCGAAATCCTCGAGATGCATGTGATCCACGGCGTGCACATTGTAGGTCTTTGCGAAGCGGTTTTCCAGTTCGTCGAGCCAGTCGCTGAACTCGTGCGCCAGGGCGTCGGCGACCTCCGGGTGGCAGGAGATCTTGATGTGCGTGGCCGCCACCTGGGAACTCTTGCGGATGATCTCCCGGATGATCTCCGAGCACAGGCTCGACAGCGACCGGTTGAAGCCCTTGCCCTCGCAGTAGGGGCATGACGAGGTCATGAGCGTGAGCAGGCTTTCCCGTGTGCGCTGGCGGGTCAGTTGCATCAGCCCGAACTGCGTGATGGGAAGCACCATGTGGCGGGCGCGGTCCTGCGAGAGGCTTTCGGTGAACACCTGCATGACCTTCTGCTGGTTGGCCTCGTCCTCCATGTCGATGAAATCGATGACGATGAGGCCGCCGATGTTGCGCAGGCGCAACTGGCGCGGGATTTCCTTGGCGGCTTCCAGGTTGGTCTGGGTGATCGTGTCCTCCAGCGTGCGTTGCCCCACGTAGCCGCCGGTGTTCACGTCGATGGTGGTGAGCGCCTCGGTGCGCTGGAACACGAGATAGCCGCCGGAGCGCAGCCACACCTTCTGGGCCAGCGCCTGGCGGATCTGCGTCTCCAGGTCGAAGTGGTCGAAGATGGGCATCGCACCGTTGTAGACGTGGATGCGGTCCTGCACCTGGGGCATGAAGGACTGCATGAACTGGCGGATGCGCTGGGCGTGTTCCTCGGAATCCACCCAGCAGGCGTCCATCTCGCCCGTGAACAGGTCGCGCACGCAGCGCAGCACGAGGTCCAGTTCCCGGTAGATGAGCGCCGGCGCGCCCGTCTGGCGGTAGCGCTCCAGGGTGATTTCCCACAGCCGCCGCAGGTACTCCACGTCGGCGGCCATGTTTTCCCGGCTCTGGCCCTCGGCCGCCGTGCGCACGATGAAGCCGCCGCCCTGGTCCGAGCGCAGTTCCTCGATCAGGCCGCGCAGGCGGGCGCGTTCTTCCTCGTCCTTGATTTTCCGGCTGATTCCCAGGTGCTGCACGTAGGGCAGGTACACCAGGTGGCGTCCGGGCAGCGTCACGTAGCCGGTGACGCGCGAGCCCTTGGAGCCGATGGGATCCTTGGCCACCTGCACGAGGATGTCCTGGCCGGGCGAGAGCAGTTCCTCGATGCGCGGCGTCTGGATGGAGGCCTCGTCCTCGCGGGCGACGTCGATGTCGGCGGATCCTTCCCCCATTTCTCCGTCGCCTTCCTCTTCTCCTTCCTCGATGTACAGTTTGAGTTTCGGCGGAATGCGTCCCCCCACCACGTCATTGACGTACAAAAAGGCCGCCCGTTCCAGGCCGATGTCCACGAAGGCCGCCTGCATGCCCGGCAGGACCCGCAGCACGCGCCCCTTGTAGATGTTTCCCACGTTGCTGGTGTTCTGGCGGCGCTCGATGAAGAGTTCCGTGAGATCCCCGTTTTCCACCAGCCCCACGCGGTGCTCGGGGCTGTCGGTGTTGATGACGAGAAGGGTTTTTCTGGAGAGTTCCATGCGTTTTTCCGCCCGGCGGGTACAGTTCGGCCGGCAGGTGAAAAAACGTAGCACAAAGTGATTGCAAGAAAAGCTGAAACCTATATCCTTTTTTCGTTCCAACCCGGGAGGGTCGAATGAGAAAACTGGGAATTCTTTGTGTGTGCGCGGTTCTGGCATCTTGTGCGCAGACAGGTGTCCGTTCGCGGTCCAACGTGGGAATGACGGGCCGGGCGGTCTCACTGGAGGCCGCGGCCTTCGAACTATGGGCGCAGAAGCCGCCCGCGAAGCCGGCTGCTGGCACCGCTAAGCCGGCTGCCACCGACAAGGCGCAGCCCGCGGATGCGCCGGCATCCCCGTCGGCGTCCCCGTCGGCATCCCCGGCCGAGCCGGCGCCGCTCAAGCAGCGGCTGGTCGTGTACCAGGCCCGCCTCTCCGTCGGGGTCTTCGAGCCCGAAAAAAGCGCCATGGAACTGATCGCCGCCGTGGAAAAGGCGGGCGGCTACCTGAAATCCCGCACCAACAACCAGTTGCTCCTGCGGGTGCCGGCGGCGCTCTTCATGCAGTTCACCCAGGACGTGGAGAGCGTGGGCATCGTCTCCAGCCGCATCATTTCCTCGCAGGACATCACGTCCGCCTGGGTGGATGCCACGCTGCGCCTGAACAACCAGTTGGCGACCCGCTCCCGGCTGCAGGCCATCCTCGCGGGGGCGCGCAACGTCACGGAGACGCTCGCCGTGGAGCGGGAAATCAATCGGGTCAGTTCCGAAGTCGAGCAACTCAAGGGCCGTCTGCGCCTGTTCGGGAACCAGGTGGATTTCGCGTTCGTGCAGGTGGATTTCTTTCTGCGCCACGGGCCGGCCTCCATCACGCCCAGTCCCGTGAAGATCGACACCCCGATCCGCTGGATCAAACGTTTCGACATCGTCACCCTGTTCAGGGACTAGAAGGATGACCGCCATGAAACACAGCATTTTCGTTGCCCTGATGTTTTTGTTTTCCGCGTGTGGACACGTCAATTTCGATCCCCCCGACGGTTTCATCGAGTTGCGCCAGTCGGATCACGAACTGCGGCTCGTGGCCTCCGACGCCTCGGCCATCCGCGTGACGCACCGCGAAAACAAGAAGAACGGCTCCACCCAGTTCTGGGCCGAGATCTTCAAGCGGGAACTCACGGAGTTCAAGGGATACAAACTGGTCAAGGAAGAGCCGGTCCATGGAAAGGCCGGCATGGTGTTCGAACTGTTGGCGCCGTACAACAATTCCGAGTACCACTACACCCTGGCGGTCCTCACCAACGAGGATCACGTGTACGTGCTGGAACTGGGTGCGGAAAAGCCCGCGTATGAAAAGCATCACAAGGCGTTCATGAAATTGCTGGAAACCGTGTACAGGGAAAAAATCAAGTAAGGAGGCCCCATGAGACATCGGTATTGGGTCCTTTTTCTGTGGCTGGCCATGTTCGGGTGTGCCCACAAGTCCGAGTATGCGCCTGCGCGCACCGCACCCTATGGCGGAAGCGTATATCAAAAAATGTCGCGTGAGGCCGAGGAATCCGTGGCCACGTCCGATTCCTATGCGCCTGCGGAACCGGCAGCCACGGGCAGCGCGGAGCGGGAATACAGGCGGGATGAGCGTCCGGAGCCGGCGCCTCCTCCGGGGGATGCCGGCGGCAATGCCCAGGGGCCTTCGGGGCCGCAGCCGCCGCAGCCCGCGACGCCTGTCGAGAAGCGTTCTTCCGTCGCCCGCATGATCATCTACGCGGCCCGGCTGGCCGTGGAAGTGGTGGAGCCCGAAAAGAGCGTGCAGGCCGCCATGGAGTTGATGCGCAGGATGGGCGGCTTTCTGGCGCAGCGCAACGATTATGCGCTGGAGATCCGCATTCCGTCGGCCCTGTTCTTCGACTTCGTGCGGGAACTGGAACAGTTCGGCACCGTCACGGACCGGGTCATCGCTTCCGAGGACGTGACCGAGCAATACGCCGACCTGGCCTTGCGGCTGGAGAATCTCAACGCCATGAAGGCCCGGCTGCTGGCGCTGCTGGAGCAGGCCCGGACGGTGGAGGAACGGTTGGCCATCGAGCGGGAACTCTCCCGCGTCAACGAAGAGATCGACGTCATCTCCGGCCGCATGCGCCTCCTGAAGAACCTGGCGGACTATGCCACCGTGTTCGTGCGTTTCACGCCGCGCTATGCCGGCGGTCCGCCGCAGCCCCAGAAGGAGCCCACCCCCGTGTGGTGGGTGCGCAACTTCGACATCTCCGCCCTCTTCGGGGGCCAGCGCTAGTGCCGCCCGGGCATCCGGCGGACGTCGTGGCGTCGAACTTCTGACCTCTCCCTCACAAAACGCTCACAATCGGCTTCTACACCGCAGGGGCAACGAGCGGATCCATGTCGGGTCCGGTGGAGAGGAAGAAAGATGCAATCCAAAGTCCGGTACTGGTTGTTCGTGGCGGCCATGATGGTGACGGTTCCCTTCTGGTTCGCCCTGGCATGTGGCGAAAAGGAAAAGAAACAGGAGGCTTCGCCCTCACCGGCGGGGGACATGGGCGCAGCCCGGAATCCCGGCGAGCCCAAGGAGCCGCCGAAACCGGCCGTGGCCAGCGAATTGACGGGGGCCGGCGCTACGTTCCCGTTCCCGCTGTACACCAAGTGGGCGGAAACCTATGGCAAGGACAACGGGCTGCGCCTGAACTACCAGGCCATCGGTTCGGGCGGCGGCGTTTCGCAGATCAAGAAGAAGACGGTGGATTTCGGCGCGTCCGATGAGCCCATGAAGCCAGAGGAACTCGAGAAGGAAGGGCTCTTCCAGTTCCCCATGGCCGTGGGCGGCGTGGTGCCGGTGGTCAACGTGGAAGGCATCGCCGATGGTCAGTTGCAGATGAATCCGGAAGTGCTGTGCGGGATTTATCTGGGCAAAATCAAGAAGTGGAACGACGCGGCCATCCAGAAGCTCAACGAGGGTGTGAAGCTTCCGGCCGCGGATATCGCCGTGGTGTACCGTTCCGACGGTTCCGGCACCACCTGGATGTTCACCGACTACCTGAGCCGCGTGTGCCCCGAATGGAAGGACAAGGTCGGCTCCGGGAAATCCGTGCAGTGGCCCGTGGGCATGGGCGGCAAGGGCAATCCCGGCGTGGCCTCCTACGTGAAGCAGACGGCTGGCTCCATCGGCTACGTGGAGTTCGCCTATGCCCTGCAGAACGGCCTGGTCACGGTGCAGTTGCAGAACAAGAACGGCAAGATGGTCAAGCCGTCCATCGAGAGTTTCATGGCGGCCGCGCAGAATGCCGACTGGGCCAACGCTGCCGGGTTCTATCTGGTGCTCAATGACCAGCCCGGCGATGCCACCTGGCCGATTGCCGGCGCCACGTTCATCCTGATCCACCGGGCGCAGGAGAACGAGGGCAAGGTGCGCGCCATGTTCAAATTCTTCGACTGGTGCTACCGCCAGGGCGCGGAACTGGCCAAGTCCCTGCATTACGTGCCCATGCCGGAAGCCGTGGTGGATCTGGTCGAGAAGAAGTGGGAGAGCGAGATTTCCGTCGGCGGCAAGCCCGTCGCCTGGAAGTAAGGGGGAGACGTGCGCGGGAGAGGGGTTCTTCCCTCTCCCGCAATCGTTGTGACGGGAGAAGCATGTTTCATCACCGCAGTTCCTTCCACGGCGCATGCGACCAGGTGTTTCGCTGGCTGACGGTCGCCTGTGCCGCGGCCGCCCTGTTGCTGGTGGCGGCCATCTTCTGGAACCTGGCCGAGCACGCGTGGCCTGCCATCTCGAAATTTGGCTTCGGCTTCCTGACCTCCACGCAGTGGAATCCGGTAAAGGGAGAGTACGGGGCGGCTTCTTCCATCTACGGAACGCTGGTGTCCACGCTCATCGCCATGCTGCTCGCGCTGCCGCTGAGCCTGGCCATCGCGCTGTACCTGAACCAGTACGCCCACCCCTGGGTGGCGCGCGTGGTGGGGACCTGCATCGAACTCCTGGCCGCCATTCCCAGCATCATCTACGGCATGTGGGGGCTCTTCGTGCTCGCCCCGGTGATGCAGAAGACGGTGCAGCCGCTTCTGGGCAGGATTCCGGGCCCCCTGTTCTCGGGGGCGCCGCTGGGCGTGGGCATGCTCACGGCCGGCATCATCCTGGCGCTGATGATCCTGCCGTTTCTGAC
The DNA here is from genome assembly GCA_964516435.1 of uncultured Kofleriaceae bacterium. Classification (GTDB taxonomy): domain Bacteria; phylum Myxococcota_A; class Polyangia; order HGW-17; family HGW-17; genus HGW-17. The sequence goes on from CAZEZP010000092.1 coordinate 82,916, forward strand.
GGCCGTCATGCGCGACGTCATCGCCATGACGCCGCCCGTCCTGATGGAGAGCGCCGCCGGCATGGGCTCCACCCCGTGGGAGGTGACGCGGCACATCACGCTCCCCTACGGCATGCGCGGGCTTCTGGGTGCCGTGTTTCTCGGCCTGGGCCGCGCCATCGGGGAGACCATGGCGGTGACCTTCGTCATCGGAAACAGCCACAAGATCGCCACGAGCCTGTTCGCGCCCGGCAACACCATCGCCTCCACGCTGGCCAACGAGTTCAACGAGGCCGACACCCCGCTGCTGGAGGCTTCGCTCATCGAACTGGGACTCATCCTCTTTTTGATGTCCATCGTCTTCCAGGTGGTTGCGCATGTGTGGCTGGCCCGCATGCAGAAACGCCTTTCCCGGTGAACCCATGAAGGACGCACCCCGCCTGTCCTACCGCAATCCGGCCGGCCGCAAGGCCATGGAAGGTTTCGTGCGCGTCTTTTCGACGTTCTCGGCGCTGGTGGGGCTGTTCTTCCTGTTCTGGATCCTGTGGACCGTGCTGAAGAACGGCCATTCCGTCCTGTCGCTGAAATTCTTCACGTCCGCTCCTCCCTCGCCGGGCGAGGGAACGGGTGGCATCTATTACGCGCTGGTGGGAACCCTCAAGATGACCGGGCTGGCGGCACTCATGGGCATCCCCCTGGGTTTGATGGCCGGCGTGTATCTGGCCGAGTTCGGACGCCAGTCCCGTTTCGCCGCGGCGGTGCGCTTCTGCATCAACCTGCTCATGGGAATTCCTTCCATTCTGGTGGGGCTTTTCGCCTACACGCTCATCGTGCTGTCGGTGCCGCGCCACTACAGCGGCTATGCGGGGGCCTTCGCCCTGGCCATCATCATGTTTCCCACCGTGGCCCGCACGAGCGAGGACATGCTCTCCCTCGTGCCGGACACCCTGCGGGAAAGCGCGCTGGCGCTGGGTGTTCCCCGCTGGCGCATGATCACCGGCATCCTGTTCCGCTCCGCCCGGCGCGGCCTCACCACGGGCGTGCTGCTGGCAGTGGCCCGCGTATCGGGTGAGACCGCGCCCCTGCTGTTTACGGCGCTCAACAACAACTACTATCCCCGAAATCTGAGCAAGCCCACGGCCAACCTCACGGTGACCATCTACAACTATGCCATGAGCCCCTATGACAACTGGCAGAAGGTGTCCTGGGGCGCCGCGCTGGTCATCATGGCCTTCATCCTCACGCTCACGCTCGTTCTTCGCGTCCTGCTGCGGGAAAGGAGCCGTTCATGAATCTCCTGGAAAAACGCCCGGATTCCGCGGAAGAGTTGGAAACCATCAACGACGCGCTCATCGAGAATCCCATCATATCGGCGCGCAGGTTGAACTTCTGGTATGGAAGCCACCAGGCGCTCTTCGAAAACAATCTGGACATCGCGCCGCGCAAGGTGACGGCCGTGATCGGCCCTTCCGGCTGCGGCAAGAGCACGCACATCCGGGTGTACAACCGGATCTTCGAGCAGTACCGCGGCCAGCGCGCCAGCGGCGAGGTCCTGCTCGACGGGGAGAACCTGCTTTCGCCGCGCACCGACATCATCGCGCTGCGCCGCAAGGTGGGCATGATCTTCCAGAAGCCCACGCCGTTTCCCATGAGCATCTTCGAGAACGTGGCCTACGGGGTTCGGCTGCACTTCTCCTTCACCCGCAAGGAACTGGAGCAGGTGGTGGAGCAGAGCCTGCGCGCCGCCGCCCTCTGGGACGAGGTCAAGGACCAGTTGCACAGGTCCGGCATGGCGCTGTCGGGCGGGCAGCAGCAGCGGCTGTGCATCGCCCGGGCGCTGGCGATGTCGCCGGAAGTGCTGCTCATGGACGAGCCCACGTCGGCCATCGACCCGGTGGCCACGGCCCGCATCGAGGAACTGGTGCTGCAACTGAAGGATCGCCTGACGGTGGTCATCGTTACCCACAACATGCAGCAGGCCGCGCGCATCAGCGACTACACCGCCTTCTTCTTCCAGGGGCGCATCGTGGAATTCGGTCCCACGCAGAAGATCTTCACCAATCCGTCCCATCCCAAGACGGAAGAATACATCACCGGCCGTTTCGGTTGAGAAGCGAAGAGGAAACTCCATGCACCGGCACTTCACGCGTGAAATCGAGAAACTCAAGCGGCGCATCCTGGAGCACGGCGCCAGGGTGGAGGAAGCCTTCATGCACGCCATCCAGGCCGTGCGCGAGCGCGACGCAGCCCTGGCGCACGCCGTCGTCGAGGGCGACCGGTCCATCGACCAGGCGGAAATCGATCTCGAGGAAGACTGCCTGAAGCTTCTGGCGCTGTACCAGCCCGTGGCGGGGGACCTCCGGTTCATCGTGGCGGTGCTCAAGATCAACAACGACCTGGAGCGCATCGGGGATCTGGCCGTGAACATCGCCGAGCGGGCCGAGAGCATGGCGCAGGCGGCTCCTGCGGCGTTTCCCTTCGATTTCTCCACCATGTCGGCGCGGGCGGCGCTCATGCTGCGTCAGAGCCTGGACTCCCTGTCCTCGGGCCAGATCGAACTGGCGCGCGCCGTGTGCGCGATGGACGACGAGGTGGATGCCATCAACCGTCGCATGTACGAGCAGGTGCGCGATGCCATTCTGCAGAATCCGGAGCGCATCGAGACCTATATCCAGATCCTGGGCATTTCCCGCGCCCTGGAGCGCATCGCCGACCACGCCACGGACATTGCCGAAGACGTCGTGTACATGGCCAGCGGGGAAATCATCCGCCACGCCTTTTCGCTGGGCAAAATGTCTCCAAGTTGAGATTTTCCGGCCGAAGGAATCGAAGAAAACCGTGAAAAGGGGAAAAGGCGCCCAGACGGCCGCGGCTGGTCGCGCAGAGGGCTGACCTGCAGGCATCGGAAGGCAGTATCTCTCGGGCGGCTCGAGGTTTTCCGCCGCTTCGGGGAAAAAGACGGCAGGCTTCGGCCTTTTTTCAGGGAATCATGCCTGTCCTTTGGAAATAGGATTTTTTTCAGGAGAAGGGGGGAAGGAGAGAACGAGGAAGAGGATCAGCCCTTGAAGTTCTTGATCAGGTCATCGATGACCGTAGGATCCGCCAACGTGGTGGTGTCGCCGAGGTTGGCGAAGTCCTTGACCGCGATCTTCTTGAGGATGCGGCGCATGATCTTGCCGGAGCGGGTCTTGGGCAGGCCATCGGCATACTGGATGAAGTCGGGCGTGGCGATGGGGCCGATTTCCTTGCGCACGTGGGCGATAAGTTCCTTGATGAGGGCGTCGGTCTTTTCCACGCCGGTGTTCAGCGTCACGAAGGCATAGATACCCTGGCCCTTGATCTCGTGCGGGAAGCCCACCACGGCGGCCTCGGCCACGGCCGGATGGGACACGAGGGCGCTTTCGACCTCGGCCGTGCCCATGCGGTGGCCGGACACGTTGATGACGTCGTCCACGCGGCCGGTGATCCAGTAGTAGCCGTCCGCGTCGCGGCGGGCACCGTCGCCGGTGAAGTACTTGTTCTTGAACTGGGAGAAGTAGGTCTCCACGAAGCGGCTGTGGTTGCCGAACACGGTGCGGGCCATGCCGGGCCACGGGAACTTGATGCACAGGTTGCCCTCGTTGACGCCGTCGAGCTCGTTGCCCTGGTCATCCACCAGCACGGGCTGCACGCCGAAGAACGGGCGGGTCGCGGAACCGGGCTTGATCTTCGTGGCGCCCGGAAGCGGCGTGATCATGATGCCGCCGGTCTCGGTCTGCCACCACGTGTCCACGATGGTGCAGCGGCCGCCGCCGACTTCGTTGTAGTACCACATCCAGGCTTCGGGGTTGATGGGCTCGCCCACCGTGCCCAGCACGCGCAGGGAGGACAGGTCGTGCCTGCGCACCGGCTCGGGGCCTTCCTTGGCGATGGCGCGGATGGCCGTGGGGGCGGTGTAGAAGATGTTGACCTTGTGGCGTTCCACGATGTCCCAGAAACGGTCCACGTCCGGATAGTTGGGCACGCCTTCGAACATGAGGGTGGTGGCGCCGTTGGTCAGCGGGCCATACACGATGTAGGAGTGGCCGGTGACCCAGCCGATGTCGGCGGTGCACCAGTAGATGTCCTCGGGCTTGTAATCGAAGACATACTTGTGGGTGACGGCCGCGTGCAGCAGGTAGCCGCCCGTGGTGTGCATCACGCCCTTGGGCTTGCCGGTGGAGCCGGAGGTGTAGAGGATGAACAGGGGATCCTCGGCATCCATCACCTCGTACGGGCAGGCCGGGCGCTGTTCTTTCATTTCGTCGTGCCACCACACGTCACGGCCTTCCTTCCAGTTGACCTGCATGTTGTTGCGGCGCACCACGATCACGCGCTGCACGGGGGATTCGGGACTGGAAATGGCGGTGTCGGCGGCTTCCTTCAGGGGCACGGGCTTCTTGCCGCGGAAGGTTCCATCGGCGGTGATGAGCAACTTGGCGCCGGCGTCATTGATGCGGTCCTTGAGGGCGTCGGCGGAGAATCCGCCGAACACGATGGAGTGGATGGCGCCGATGCGGGTGCAGGCCAGCATGCTGATGGCCAGTTCTGGAATCATCGGCAGGTAGATGGCCACGCGGTCGCCCTTCTTCACGCCATGGGCCTTGAGCATGTTGGCCGCGCGGCAGACTTCCGCATACAGTTCACGATACGTGATCTTGCGGATTTCGGTGGGCTCGTTGCCTTCCCACAGGATGGCGACCTTGTCGGCGTTGCCGTCGATCAGATGGCGGTCCAGGCAGTTGGCGGACACGTTGAGTTTGCCGCCGCGGAACCACTCGATGTGGCCCTGGTTGAAGTCCCATTCCAGCACCTTGTCCCACTTGCGGTCCCAGGTCAGGAACTCTTCGGCCAGGCGCCCCCAGAACTTTTCGGGATTCTTTACGGATTCCTCATACATCGACAAATACTTGTCGTTGTCGATGTAGGCGGTTTTCTTCAGGTTCTCGGGGATGTCGAAAATACGTTGTTCAAATTGGACTTCCGGCATGTGTCACTCCTTTTTGACGATGGGGTTTGGTTTCACGGACTCACCATGACCAGTTTGGCCGCCTGATCCATAGTGTTCCGGCCGTTCGTTGGCAACCCCCGGCCGTCCACTGCTGTCGCACCGGATGGCCGCAGGAAAGGAAGAACACATGCAACATATTGAAATTTCATGTTTTTTCGAATCCATGAAAGATATGCGGAAGACGGCGGTTTCTGTCGAAGGAAACCCGAAAATTGGACCAATCCATTGGTCCAGTTGAGTGGGTTCATAAAAAATCCAATGATTTCTTTGGCTTGCAAAATGCAGGCTCGAATTGTTTTTTTTATAACGAATAACCACGGTGATTGACATCGAAAAAACGCATCGCCACCCGGTTTTCAGCTGGACTTGGATTGCGGTCCAAGGGTATGTATCCGTTCCGGAAAAAGGAGGTTCTTTCGATGGACATTCGCTCGGACGTGATCAACCGCTTCGTCAAGTACGTGAAGATCGACACGCAAAGCCAGGAACCCGAAAGCCCCCAGGGGCCGCACCCCTATCCCAGCACCGAGAAGCAGAAGGACCTGGGCCGCGTCCTGCTCGAAGAACTCGAGGCGATGGGGCTCGAGGACGCCACCATGGACGAATGGGGCTACGTCATGGCCACGCTGCCGTCCAATGTCCGGCACGAGGTTCCCGTCATCGGCCTGATTGCCCACATGGACACCTCCCCGGCGGCTTCCGGCGCAAACGTGCGGCCGCTGTTCCACGAGAACTATCAGGGCGGAGTCATCGAATACCCCGACGCCCCGTGGCAGAAGCTCGATCCGGCCGACTGCCCCGAACTGAAGAATCACCTGGGCCACACCATCATCACCTCGGCCGGCGACACGCTGCTGGGCGCGGACAACAAGGCGGGCGTGGCCGAAATCATGTCGGCGGTGCGCTATCTCCGGGAACATCCGGAAATCCCCCATGGCGCCATCCGGGTGGCCTTCACCTGCGACGAGGAGATCGGCGCGGGCGTGGACCATTTCGACATCGCGAAGTTCGGCGCGAAGTATGCCTATACGGTGGACGGGGAAACCGTGCCCGTGATCGAGAACGAGACGTTCTGCGCTGATGGGGCGGAGTTGATTGTCAAGGGAATAGAGATCCATCCCGGATTCGCCAAGGACCGGCTCGTCAACGCCAGCCTGATCGCCGCCAATTTCGTCTCGCGCCTGCCGCGCGAGCATTCCCCCGAGAACACCGAGGGGCGGCAGGGCTACATCCATGCCTACACCATCAAGGGTGGCGTGGACCAGTGCTCGGTCAAGCTCATCATCCGCGACTTCGAGGAGCAGGGACTGCAGGCGTTCGAAAAGATCATGCAGGACATCGTGGAGGACCTGCGCCGGGAATTCCCCAAGGCGGAAATCGAACTCAAGGTACACCAGCAGTACCGCAACATGCGCTATGCCATCGACCAGCACCCGCAGGTCATCGACGCTGCGATGAAGGCCGTGAAGGCGGCCGGCAGGGAGCCTCGTCTGGGCGTCATCCGCGGCGGTACCGACGGCGCCCGCCTGAGCGCCATGGGGCTGCCCACGCCCAACATCTTCACCGGCGGCCACAACTTCCACAGCACGCGCGAGTGGATCAGCGTGGAAGACATGGAATTCACCGTGAAGACCCTCGTGGAACTGGCCCGCGTCTGGGCGCAGATGTAATCGTTGGACACTTTCGTTTTCGCTGACATCCTGGCTTTCGTCCTGTCCGTGGCGCTGGGGCTTTCCGTGTTCCTGCGGGAACGCCAGCGCTCTCTCTCCCTGCCGTTTTTTCTGTTCTCCTCTGCCGTCGGCGGGCTCTTCCTGCTCGGCGCGGCATGGCCGGCCGGCCTTTCCAGCGAGGCCGGCATCCTGCGATTGTTGCCGGTGCTCGCGGCGGGCGCGCTGGGGTTGCGCTTCTTCCATCTGTTCCTGCATGGCGCGCGGCCGTTTACCAACTGGAAGACGCCCGTGAGCGTGGCGGCGGCGCTTCTGGTCCTGCGGGCGGCGGGCAGTCTCGGGACGCCCGTGGTTCCCCCGTCGATCGCGGATTCGGGAGAGTTGCTGTTTTCGGCGTTCTGCACCGTCTGGGTGCTCGGCGACATGGTGCTGCTGGCGCGCCGGACCACCCACCGGGCGGCGATGGCCCGCATCCAGATGCTCATGGCGGCCACGGCATTGCTCGTCGTCGTGTTTTCATTGACGCGTCTCTCGGATTCGGGGTCCGCGCGCCACGTCGCCGGCAATGCGGCTGTGCTCCTGTACCTGTATTTTTTGAGCCAGACCATCCTGCACCAGCGCCTGCTGGACCTGGACGAGGTGCTCACGCGGCTGGCCGTGTCCGCGGTCGTGGTCGCGGGCATCACCTTCATCTTCTGGGGCATGCTGACGTGGCTTCCGGACGGCGGCGGTGAATTCCGGGTGGTCCAACTGGCGGCCGGCGCCGTGGTGGTGGCCCTGCTGCTGGACCCGCTCTCCCTGTTCGCCCACCGCTGGATTTTCCGCACACTCTTCTTCCGCCGGAAGGAACTGGAGTGGAGGCTTTCGGACATCGCCCGGAAACTGGACGTGCTGCCGGCGTCGGAAAACGCGGCGGCGGACCTGGTCATCGAAGGGCTCATGGAAAGCCAGCGCGTGCGCACCGCCTGCATGTACGCGCTTTCGGACACCCGGCCCGATTTCGTGCGGCTGGGCGCCATGGGACGCGATTTTCCCCTGTACGTTCCGCACGGCAACTGGCATGTGCTCTTCGAGCGCCTGCAGGCGGAGGACATGGTGACCCGCGAGGACGCCGAACTGGAACTGGAGCGCCTGCGCCGGGGATTTCTGGTGTCGCGCTCGTCCTTCGACGTGCAGGCGGTCCTGCGCACGCTCGACGACCTGGCGGCGGACGTGTGCTTCCCGCTGCGCACGCCCGGCGGAACGGTCGGATTCCTGGCGGTGGGAGACGTGGCCCGCAAGTATCCGTTCGTCAAGAGCGAGTTGCGGGCGTTCGTGGAACTGGCGCAGAAGGTGGGGGCGGTTTTCACCAGCCTGCGCCGGCAGGATTTCCTGCGCCGGCAGGAACGCCTGGCCGAACTGGGACGCCTGGCGGCCGGTCTGGCGCATGAGATCCGCAATCCCCTGGGCGCTATCTGGGGCGCCGTGCAGGTGCTCGAAAGCCCGCAGGCGCAGGAACTCGACGAAACGGCCCGGAGGGAATTCTTCCAGGTCATCGCCCAGGAAGTCCACCGGCTCAACCGGGTGGTATCGGATTTTCTGGAATATGCGCGTCCCACTCCGCCCTCCGAATCGCCGGAGCCGGTGGAACTCCGGGAAACCCTGCAGCACATGCTGCCCCTGCTGGAAGGCACGCTGGGCGGCATTCCGCTGGAACTGGAGGCAGAAGAAGGACTGCGCATCGCCATGGACCCCGACCGGCTGCGCCAGGTGCTGCTCAATCTCCTGCTCAATGCCCGGGACGCGGTTCAGAAAGTGTCCGAACCCCGCGTCTTCCTGAAAGCCGGTCGCCGGGATGGCGAAGTTTTTCTGGAAATCGCCGATAACGGATGCGGGATTCCCCAGGAGCGGATCGCCCAGGTCTTCCTGCCGTTCTTCACGACGAAGGAAGGCGGCACGGGATTGGGGCTGCCCATCTGCGTACGGCTGATGGAGAATGCGAAAGGGCGCTTGTCCATCGCTTCGCATCCGGGCAGCACCGTGGTCACGCTCTTTTGGCCGGATCTCGCTGCCGAGGGGTGAATGCCTGACGTCCATCTTCCCCTACTGTTGTTGGGGAGAACCGACGGACCGATGGCGGGAAACGGCTTTGCGGCGTGAAAAAGCCAACACGCAGCTTGAACTGGGAAGGGCGCTCATTTATGATGGCGTGCGAGTTTGGACGCGCACAGGAAGGTTTCTCATGCACAAACAAGCCGTTTCGATCGTGTTGTCGTTGTTCGCGGCCGTGCTGCTGGCCGGGATGCCCGTGGCGAGCGTGCAGGCCAAGAAACGCGTGGTCCTGCTGCCATTCGACGCGGATGACGCCAAGGAATCCGGGAAAACCATTCGCACCTTCATCCAGGATCTCCTGAAGAACAATTACGACTACGTCCAGAAGAAGGATTTGAAGGAAGCCGAGGGAGAAGAAATCGATTTCCGCGACCTGACCCCGGACACCGTCAAGAAGTTTTCCAAGATGTTCTCCATCACGGCGTGGGTTGGGGCTGAAATCAAAAAGGAAAAACTCGGGAAGTTCGTGTTCAGGACCAAGATCTACTCGTGGGAGACGGGAGAGATCCTGGAGCAGAAGGAATACACGTACAAGGGCAAGCCCTCCCAGAAGCAGATCGAGGAGATGGCCGCCCTGGTGCTCGAAACCGTCGAGGGAATGAAGGAATACACGCCTCCCGAAGAGCCCAAGGTGGAAGTCACGGCGCCCCAGGTGGAAGAGAAGGTCGAGAACCCGGAGCCGCTGGAACCGAGCAAGACCAAGATCCAGAAACCCCCCAAGGCCGTGGAGCCCAACCAGGTTCCGGCCCTCTCGGCGGGTCTGGTGTTCGGCTTCCTGATGCGCTCGCTCGATTTTTCGCCGGCCACCGAGCCCTACTACAAGACGTCCTCGCCCAGCTTCGCTCCGCAGTTGCGCCTGGCGGTGTATCCGATGGCGCTGGCCGGCAGCGGGGATTCTATCGGCGCCCGGTTCGGTCTGAACCTCGCCGCCATGTTCATGCCCGGCTTCAAGAGCTATCCGGCCGACGACAAGGACAACGAGGTCGGCACCACGGTGTTCGATCTCAATGCCGCCCTTTCGTACCGGCAGCCCGTGGGTGACAATGTCCATGTCATTCCGCGGATCGGATACGCCATGCGTCAATGGACTTTTGCTAAAAAAGATGTGCTGGACGTGCCGGGCGTGTCGTATTCCTCCATCGACCTGGGCGCCGATGTCCGCCTGAACCTGGCCAACGTGGCCGTGGTGGAACTGGGCCTGAGTTTCTATCTGCCGCTGGCGGCCGGCGATCTGGCGGAAGGAAGTTACTATGGCGAGGCATCCCTGTTCGGCATGGCCGGCCGTTTCCTGTTCGGCTACAAGCTCGCCCCGCAGTTCGAAATTGTAGCGATGTTCGATTATTCCCGCTACCAGTTCAGTTTCAACGACAAGGGCGCGCGCAATGCCGACAGCGCCGCCGACCAGGTCATGCAGTTCGGCATCGGCGCCCGGTTCAATCACTGATGGCCTTTCCCGTTTCATGACCGCCCCTTCGCCGTCTCCCCATGCCCTGGACAGCGTGGGGCCCTTTCCGGAAGAAGAATTTCATCTGATCCTGGACATCGAAGACATTCTCGCGTGGGAATATGGCGGAAACTGGGCGGCCCGCATCGCCCGCAAATGGAACCGCATCATGCGCTTCCATGCGCTGGTGCTGGAGATGCCGCAGGCGGACCGCAGCCGGTTGGTGGAAGGCGAACTGGGGTCCGAACTGGACATTCTCGGCTATGCCCATCTCGGAGATTTCGATCTGCGCCTGCCGGGACGGACGATTTTGGGCAAGGCGCTCATCGACCTGGAGATTTCCTTCTGGGCCTTCGTTTCCGCCTGCGTGGAGGAATACGTGGGCGACGGGGAGCAGCGCGCCATGCTGCTGGAAAAGGTGGAGCGCACCCTGTGCGGCCGGATCTACAACCGCATGACGGCCGAACTTCTGGCTTCGGTGGTTTCGGCTCCCCAGGTGGCCGAGAAGCATCGCCGGCAGGCCGCGGCCTTCCTCCTGTCGCTGTGGGAAGACACGGCGGTGATGGCCATGCGCAATTTCGCTCCGCTCCTCGAGAGCATCTGGGATGCCCGCCGGCGTGTGCACGTTTCCATGGGCACCCTCATGGGGATTTCCGAGATCTCCCAGTTGCTGGAACTGGGCGCCACGCCGCACTTCGTGGACTTTTTCGCGCGCAACTTCGAGGAAGCGGAAATCGCGGAAGCCTTCCAGGAATTCCTGTTCGGCATCACCTACGAGGAATTGCTGGAAAAAACGCGGGAGAGAGAGCAGAAGGGGCTTGCATCCGCCAGGGGTCTGGACTTAGATGCAACCGGGTTGCCGCGGGGACTCGGCAATAGTCTGGTGGAGCGTTCCCTGGGCATCTACCGCTTCTTCAAGAAGCGGATCCAGGAAGCACGCAGCCGCCGCATCACCGGCGCGGCAGGCCCGAAGCGCATCGCCGAGGAATATTTGCTTCTGTACTTCATCGAGCACCGGCTGTAGCGGTGCAAACCGTTCAAGAGTCGTCGTGGAGTGAGACATGCTGGATACACTGACCCAAGGATTCCGGGCCGCCCGACACAAGATCATGGGCATGGCCGAAATCAACGAGGACAACATCGGCGAGGCCCTGCGCGACGTGCGCATGGCGCTTCTGGAGGCCGACGTCGATTTCCGCGTGGCCAAGGAGTTTCTGAACAAGGTCAAGGAAAACATGATGGGGCAGGTGCTCCAGGTGAAGACCGCCGGCAAGCTCGGCCAGAAGATGCGGGTGAGTCCGGGCGAGCACTTCATCAAGTCCTGCTACGACGAGCTCGTCTCGCTGATGGGACCCGTGGACACGTCGCTGGATCTGCCGAAGAAGGGCATGGCCGTGTTCATGATGGTGGGGCTCCAGGGCTCCGGAAAGACCACCACGTGCGCCAAGCTCGCCCGCTATCTCGAGAAGAAATACCAGCGCAAGCCGTTGCTCGTGGCCGCGGACGTGTACCGTCCCGCCGCCGTGGAGCAGTTGAAGGTGCTCGGTGCACGCCTGGGGTATCCCGTCTATTTCGAAGATGGAGTGCAGGATCCCCCCGGCATCTGCGAGCGGGCAATCGTTCATGCAAAAATGAACGGTCGTGATGCCGTCCTGCTGGACACGGCCGGCCGGCTGGCCATCGACGAGCCGCTGATGCAGGAATTGGCCGAAATCAAGAAGCGCGTGCAGCCGGGCAACATCTTCCTGGTGCTCGATGCCATGATCGGCCAGGATGCCGTGAAGACGGCCAAGGCTTTCGACGAGCGGCTCGACATCACCGGCGCCATCCTCACCAAGCTCGACGGCGACGCCCGCGGCGGTTCCGCCCTGTCCGTCAAGACCGTCACCGGCAAGCCCATCAAGTTCCTGGGAATCGGCGAAAGCCTGGACAAACTGGAGGAATTCCGGCCCGAGGGCATGGCCCAGCGCATCCTGGGCATGGGCGACGTGGTAGGGCTCGTCAAGGACTTCGAGGAGGTAGTGGACGCCGAGAAGGCCGAGGAGGACGCCCAGCGCATGCTGGCGGGCAAGTTCGACATGGCCGACTTCCTGGAGCAGATCCGCATGATCCAGAAGATGGGATCGCTCAAGGACATGATCGAGAAACTGCCCTTCTTCCCGGACGGCCTGCCCAAGGACGTGGTCATCGACGACCGGGAACTCAAGCGCATCGAGGCCATCATCCAGTCCATGACCGTGGCCGAGCGCAAGCGTCCGGACCTGTTCTTCCAGTTGCCCAACGACTGGTTCACCCGCATGAAGATGAAGCAGGCCAAGAAGATTCCGATCACGTTCGACGAGCGCCGCGTGGCCCGCGTGGCCAGGGGTTGCGGCCGGCAGCCCGAGGACGTGCGCCAGTTGCTCATCCGCTTCGTCACCATGCGCCAGATCATGGGGGCGCTGGGGCAGAACCAGGGTTTGCTCAGCAAGATCCCGGGCTTCCGGCAACTGGCCCAGATGAAGGCCATGAAGGAACTGGACGTGGGCGAGTTGATGAGTTTCGCGGGCATGGGCGGCCCGGCGCCGGGCGCCCTGCCGGACGAGGAGATGGGCGGTCCCGCTTCTGCGGCCGCCATGCGCCGCCGGGTCCAACTGTCGGCCGCCGAGAAGGAGAAACTGCGCAAGAAGCGCAAGGAATCGCGCAAGGCCCGCAAGGCGAACAAGAAGAAGTGATTTCATGCAGCGATTGGGAATTCTCGCATTCGTTTCCTTCCTCCTGATGCCCGGCGCCGTCTTCGCCACCGAGCCGCGGCTGTCCGCCACCGGCGGCGGGGGCGTGATGCTCAATCTCAACGGACGCATGGCGGATGGGGTGTCCGCCACGGCCATCGCCCTGGGTGCAGGAGGGGAAATGTCCATGCCCCGCCTGCTGGGGGAATGGGATCTCCGGGGAGTTTTCGGCCTGGACATGGCGGTCTTTCCCGGCACGGCGTTCGTGGGCGATGCGTTGCTGATGGCCGGCGCGGCGCGGCAGTTCCATTTTCTGTCCCAGATCTGGGACATGGCGTTTTCGGCCGGTCCCGCGCTGACGCTGGCGCCGACCCGGGATGCCGGTGCGCGATGGGTTTCCACGCGTCTGCAGGCCGATCTACGATGTGAAACTTGCCCGTTCGGGGCCGGGATCTCCCTGTTTCTGCAGCAGATCTGGATGTCCAATGCCGCCGATCCCTGGATGCTGGGGATTTCCCTCACGGTGCGGTTCGACTTCTGGGGAAAACCTGCCCGCCGGATGCCCGTTCGCACCGCGTCGGCGCCTGCCGTTCCGGTGAATGCGCAGGACGAGGACGGCGATGGGGTGCTGCTCGAGGCGGATCGCTGCCCGCACAGTTCTCCCGGTGCGAAGGTGCAGGCGAACGGTTGCGAGGCGGTGGCCGACGGCATGAAACTGGCCGCCGGCATCTTCGCTGCGGGCTCGGCCGATCTGACGGCCGTCGGGGAGCGCGAGTGCGCCCGTGTGGCCGAACTCATGGCCGCCAACCCGCAACTGGCGCTCGTCCTGCAGGTGGGTGCTGCCACGGATGCCCTGGCCCAGGCGCGATTCCTGGCCCTTTTCCGGAAGTTGGAGGCACTGGGTGTGGCGCCGGCGCGGATCCTGTCGGAAGTCCGCGCGCAACCGTCCGAGGATGTGACGCTGTCCTTCCGGCTGGTGCTGTGACGGCGAGTCAGGTGCAAGGCATGCTGTTTTGTTCCCGCTGCCGCAAACTGTTCCATGACGACGGGGAAATCTGTCCGTTCTGCGGCGGCGATCTGGGATCTCCGCCCGACCCGCGCATGGGTACGAAGGTGGGATCCTACCTGCTGCTCGACGTGCTCGGGCGAGGCGGCATGGGCAAGGTCTACAAGGCCGAGCACGTCTTCATCGGGCGGACCTTCGCCGTCAAGGTGCTGCATCCGCGTTTCAAGGACTACCGGGAATACGTGGAGCGCTTCCTGTTCGAGGCGCGCGCGGCCGCCCGCATCCAGCATCCCAACATCGTGCAGATCACGGATTTCGGCTACACCGACGACGGCATCCCGTTCTTCGTCATGGAATACATGGAAGGCGAGGAACTCGTGGATCTCATCGACCGCGACGCGCCCCTGCCTGTGTACCGCGCGGTGAACATCCTCACGCAGGTGGCTTCCGCGCTGGCGGCCTGCCACGAGGCGGGCATCGTGCATCAGGACCTCAAGCCCGAAAACATCTTCCTGGTGCGCCGGCGGGGCCGCCGGCAACTGGTGCATCTGCAGGACGATCCGCTCCAGCCCTTCCGCCTCGAGTACGAGGATACCTACGACCAGGTGAAGATCCTGGATTTCGGCGTCGCCCATCTGGCGCGCATCCAGACCGAGAACACCATCGCCGGCACTCCCGAGTACATGGCGCCCGAACAGGCCCGCGGCATCATCGGCGACTTCCGAAGCGACATCTACAGTTGCGGCGTGATTTTTTATGAGATGCTCACCGGGGAACTTCCGTTTTCTGCAGAAAGCGCCGACGAACTCTTCCAGAAGACCCTGCTCGAGCCGGTGGTTCCACCGGGCGTGCGTTTTCCCAATCTGCGCCTGCCGCCGGCCGTGGACGTCTTCATCTCCCGCTGCCTGGCCAAGAATCCGGACGAGCGCTACCAGAGCATGGACGATTTCCTGCTGGGGCTGCGTTCCTGCTTCGGCAGCGTGTTCTATTCGCGGGATCTTCCCACGATCCTGGAAAGGCAGCCCGACATTCCGGACGAACTGCGCGCGGATCTCCGGGCGCTTTTCGATTCGGGAAAACTCGACCGCCACAGCACCGTGCAGAAGGCCCGCACCACGCGTCCTCCCGCTCCGGAAATCGATCCTTCCCTGAAAGCCGATCTGAACAGCCTGTTCAAGAAGAAAAAATGATTTCTCCGTCGTCCGCCGTGCCGCGAACGGGCCGCACATGAGGGCCGGAAGGAAACATCGCAATCACCAACTGCATCCTGCGCAGCAATGCGCGCGCCGGAATCGTGAATCTCATTCCCAATGCAGCCTTGCAAAACTCGAGGGGAACACGTTCGAGAAGAACGGCGGGCGGTGATCGCCCATGTCCAGACGCTGAACGTCTTCGCCGAAAACAACAAACTCGATAGAGAAAATCACGATTTCCGGATACGTCACCCGAAGTCTTTCGCTGCCGAAGGTGCCCGATCCCTTCTACGTGGATGGGAATCTGGATGTGGGCAGTGATGAAAAATTCACTCGTGCTCACGATTCCGGAAGGCGCCGTCCTGCATTTCAATGGGGAGACTGGCCTGTTCGTGGCGGCCGACGGAACAGGTTCCCTGCCTTTAAGGTCACTTTCACCGGCCATTCTTCCTCGCCCCGCGCTGGAGACTGGTATGGACTGACCCTGCGCGGGAAGACCCCCGGCACCACCATCGAGGAATGCACCATCGAGTTCGCCGGAAAGGACGGTCCCGTCGGCAAGGGAGCGCTCGTGGTCGAGGGAGACGACGTGATTCCGAAGAGGGCTTCGGTCCGGAAACTGACCGTCAAGAATTCCGAAAAGGCGTTTGGCGGTCCTGATCCCGCCTGCGCCGAACTGCCAGGGCCGAGCATGGCAAGCCCTTTTCCTGTCCCAGGGAGGAGTAGCCGCCCGAAGGCGCTCCCCGCATTCTCGTTTTCCCGACTCTCCTTCAGAGGCGGCCCGTGAAATTTCCATCCGCGCCCGGATTCCCGCAAGGTCAGGAATTGGGCGGGGAAACTTGCCAGTTGCAGGTTTTTCATGATATTCCGGGCGGCAAAGCGGAGGTCCCGGATGGACGGTTCGTCGCGCGAACACTGGAAGAGTTCACTCGGTTTCATCCTGGCCGCGGCGGGAAGCGCCATCGGCCTGGGCAACGTCTGGCGCTTTCCCACCATGACCGGCGCCAACGGCGGCGGCGGCTTCGTGCTCCTGTACCTTCTCGTCGTGCTGGCCGTTGGACTCCCGCTCATGTACGTCGAACTCTCCCTGGGACGGGCCGCCCAGCAGGGGCCGGTTGGTGCATTCAAAAAAATATCGCCCCATTCCGCCTGGCGTTTTCTGGGCTATCTGTGCATTCTCACGGGCACGGTCATCCTGTCGTATTACGGGGTGGTGGCCGGTTGGACCCTCAAGTACTTCCTGGTTTCCCTCATGGATGGGTTTCCCCGGGGGGAATCCGCCCGGCTCTTCGGCGAATTCACGCGCGATGGCGCTTCCCAGATCCTGTACATGGGGCTGTTCATGGCGCTCACCGTGGGCGTCGTCTTCTTCGGCGTGAAGGGCGGCATCGAGCGCATCAGCCTGGTCCTCATGCCCGCGCTCGTGCTCCTGCTCGTGGCGCTCATCGCCTACGCGCTCACGCTACCAACGGCTTTCGATGGGCTGTGCTACTATCTGATTCCCGATTTTTCCAGGGTCGGCGGGAAGACTTTCCTGTTTGCAATCGGCCAGGCATTCTTTTCCCTTTCCCTGGGTATGGGGGCCATGCTCACTTATGGCAGTTACCTCGAAAAAGACACCCGTCTCCCCAGGGCTGGGCTGGTGGTGGTGCTGGCTGACACGCTCATCGCCGTCATGGCCGGCCTCGTCGTGTTCCCCGTCATCGGCGGGGCTCCGGACAAGGCGGGTCCCGGGCTCGTGTTCGTGGCCATGGCCGACCTGTTCGCGACCTTGCCCGGCGGCCGCATCGTGGGTGCCCTGTTCTTCCTGCTGCTGGCGATCGCCGCCCTCACGTCCACCATCTCGCTGCTGGAAGTGGCCGCCTCCCACTGGATCGAACAGCACGGGTGGACGCGCCGCAAGGCGGTGCTTTCCACCGGCGCCGGCATCCTTTTCCTGGGGATCCCCAGCGCGCTCTCCCTGGGCGCGGTGCCCGGTCTCGGGCATGTGGTCACCCTGGCCGGCAAGCCGATGGGATTTCTGGACCTCATGGATTTCCTGTTCGGCAATCTCGCGCTGACGGTGGGGGGACTCCTCATCATCCTGTTCACCACCTTCGTCTGGAAGCGCTCGGCTTTCGAAGCCGAACTGTATGCCGGCTCGCCGGTTCCTTCCGCGATGCGCAACACGGTCCATTTCCTGCTGCGCGTCGTGGCGCCGTCCAGCCTGATGGCCATCCTGGCGTACATGCTGCTCACCGGGAAGACCCTGGGATAAACGGTTTCGATGTCCTCCCTGCGCCTGTGTCCCCACTGTGGAACCCCCCTGGATGCCGGCTCGCGCTTCTGCGTCGCCTGCGGAGCGAAAATCAGGGATGCCGCCGAATCGCAGCCTTCCAGCGGCCCGCCCCCGGCGGCCACGCCCGGTGGATCCACCGTGGTGGGCGGACAGATCACGCCCGAGGCGCTGCACCGTTCTCCGGCCACCCTCATCGGCCACATGGTGGGCGAATACCAGGTGACCCACTTCATCGGAAAGGGGGGAATGGGGTGGGTATTCGCCGGCGTGCATCCCATCATCGGCAAGAAGGTGGCCATCAAGGTTCTCAAGTCCAATTTCGCCTACGAGCCGGAAATCGCCAGCGCCTTCATCAACGAGGCCAAGGCGGCCAACGCCATCGGTAGCGACCGGATCGTCGACATCTTCGCGTTCGGGCAACTCCCTTCCGGCAACCTGTATTTCGTCATGGAACTGCTGGAGGGCATGAATCTCTCCGATTACCTGGCCCGGGAAGGCCGCCTGTCGCTCGCCGATGCCCGCATCATCTTTCCACGGGTGCTCGAGGCGCTGGAGGCCGCTCATGAGCATGGCATCGTGCACCGGGACCTGAAGCCGGAGAACGTCTTCCTGATCCTGCAGGACGGGATGCCCGTGGATGTGCGCCTGCTGGACTTCGGCATCGCCAAGTTCAACGAGGGCGGCAGTTCGTTCCTGCGCACGCAGACGGGCATCATCAAGGGAACGCCCCTGTACATGTCGCCGGAGCAGTGCCGGGCCGACGACACCACGCCCGCATCGGACCTGTACTCGTTCGGGGTCATGCTCTATCAGGCCGTCACGGGCCAGGTCCCGTTCAAGAGCAATTCCTACGGCGAACTGGTGGCAGCCCACCTGTCCGAGACGCCGCTGCCGCCTTCCGCCGTCGTGCCGCTTCCGGCCGGCCTCGAGGCTCTGATCCTGCAATGCATGGAAAAAGACCCGGCTGCCCGGCCGTCTTCGGCCCGCGAGGTGAAAGACCGGCTGGTGGCCATCCTGGACGACGAGCTTGCGGCGCCCGCCCGCCGGGAAGCCCTCTTTCGCCGCCGCTTCCGCCGGGCGCTGGTTGTTCTGGCGATCCTGGCAGCCGCCGGGTTCGGGGTATTCGCCGCCCTGCGCTGGCAGAAGGCGTCGGCGCCGCCGCCCCCACCGCCTCCTCCGGTGGTCCGCCCCCTGGTGGTGATGTCGGCCCATCCAAGCGTCGTCAACGAGGAAATCGCGGCCGGGTTTTCCGCCTGGCTGGAAAGGAACGGGCATCCCCCGGTGCGCATCGAATGGATGGCGCAGAAGGAGGAACTCGTCTTCATCCAGGTGCAACTCAAGCGCGCCATCCAGCAGGACCGCAAGGGGGAAATCGATGTGATGCTCGGCGGCGGCGAGAGCCTGCACCGCGCGCTCGCGTCCGCATCCTGCGTTCCGGCGCCGGGGCAGGCCTGCTCGCAGGCCGTCTTCACGCCGTCCGAACTGGTTCCCCACGTGCCCGAACAGGTGTCCGGCGCCCGCCTGTACGATGCCGAAGGCCGCTGGTTCGGCGTGACGCTCTCCGGTTTCGGCTATGCCTGCAACGAAACCGCGCTGGAAAAGCGGGGGATTCCCTTCCCGAAGAACTGGGAGGAACTCTCCGGTCCCGCCTTCTTCCAGCGCCTGGTGATGGCTGACCCGCGCACGTCCAGTTCGGCCCACATGGTTTTCGAAACCATCCTGCAGGCCTATTCCTGGGAACAGGGCTGGCGCATCCTGCTGGGGCTGGGCGCCAACGTGCGGGATTCCTGGCTGCCTTCCTCCCAGGGGGTGCTCTCCAAGCTCGCCGATGATCCGGAAGCCCTGTGCGCGGCGGTGATCGACTACTTCTTCTACCTGGAGAAGGACGATCTGGAAAAGAGTTCCGGTATCCGGCTGCGGTTCGCCATCCCGCCCGAAACCGCCTATCTCACGGCCGACCCGGTGTCGGTGCTCGCCCGGGCGCCGCATCCCGCCGCGGCGAAACTGTTCGTGCAGTACCTGCTCACCGATGGCCAGCGCCTGTGGGTGTTCGCGCCCGGACATCCCGACGGCCCCCGCCGCCATGCCATCTTCCGCCTGCCCGTGGACAGCCGGCTGTACAGGGAGCCGCAGGCCGTATCCTACATGAACCCCTTCGAATCCGCCCCGCCCAGGCCGTTCGATTCCGACCTGGCGGCCAGACGGCGCAATCTGCTGTCCATCCTGCTGCAGAGCGCCCTGGTGCTCACCCACAGATCCTTGCGGGAATCATGGAATTTTCACTTGGAAAAAGGCCAACTTTCGGCCAGACTGAAGCGCTTGGCGTTTCCGGTGTCCCAGGAACAGTTCGAGAAACTGCTCCGCCAGGACGGGAGCATGGACATCCTGGAGATGAAAAACCTGGAAAACCGCTGGATGAACGATTTCCACAAGGCGTACCGGCAATGGATGAAGCCGTGATCCGTGCCCGAGGAGTTGCCCATGTCGAAGAACATTGATGCCCTGACCATCGATGCCGGTTCTCCGGAAAACCCGTCCGTGTTCGGCAAGTACCTGATATTCGGGCTGGTGGCCCGCGGCGGCATGGCCGAGGTGTATCGCGCCCGGCGGATCGACCGGAAGAACGAGCCGCTGGTGGCCCTCAAGGTCATGCGCACGAAACTCATGAAGGAGCAGAAATACATCGACATGTTCCTGGCCGAGGGACAACTCGGGCGCATGCTGCGGCATCCCAACATCGTGGAAACCATGGAGGGCGGCCGGCACAACAACATCTATTTTTTTACAATGGAATACATCATGGGCAAGGATCTCACGCACGTGCTGCGCAAGATCCAGATGGCCAACCAGCGCCTGCCCATCCCTGCAGCGGTGTACATCGCCCAGAAATGCGCCGAGGGACTGCATTACGCCCACACGCTCACCGACGACGAGGGCCGTCCGCTCAATCTCGTGAACCGCGACGTGAGCCCCTCCAACATCCGCGTATCCTATGACGGCGAGGTGAAGATCCTGGATTTCGGCATCGCCCGCGCCCGCAACCGCGCCACCTCCGAAATCGGCACGCTCAAGGGCAAGTTCAGTTACATGTCTCCCGAACAGATTCGCGGCCTGCCGCTGGACGGCCAGACCGACATCTTCTCCCTGGGCATCGTGCTCTACGAGATGCTCACGATGGAGCGCCTCTTCAAGGCCGAGAGCGAAACCGTCCTCATGGAGAAGGTGCGCCAGTCGGTCATTCCTCCGCCGTCCACGGTGAACAAGCGCGTTTCCCCTGAACTGGACGCCGTGGTGCTCCGGGCGCTGGCCCGCGAGAAGAAGGACCGGTATCCGACCGCGGGCGAATTCGCGGCGGATCTGGCCCGCATTCTGGAACCCTACCGTTTTTCCGTGAGCGAACTGAGCGACCTGATGAAGCGCACCTTCCACGAGGACTACGAGAAGGACCGCGAGATTGCCCAGATCGCGCGCTCGCTTGACGGCAATTACGCGGCCGAGGACGGGGGGCGCACCGAGAGCTTCGATTCCATCCTCGATGCGAAGTTCGATCCCACGGGAATCCTGGAGATGGAAGTGGACATCGACGACGAACCCTTCGAGAGCAGCGAGGATCCGGCCGGCTCCTCACGGGATTCCGACGGTCTGCCGCAGCCGGGAGAATTCGTCACCCACGATCCGAATCCCGCGCCGGAAGCGCCGGCTCCCAATTCGAGTCCGGGACTGATGGAAACGAACAAACTGATTTTCCTGCTGCTGGGGATCACGGCGCTGGCTCTTATTATTACCGTGATTTTGATTGTTTTGAAAAAATCATAAAATTACATGCAACTATCGATAATAATACCTGCTTATAATGAGGCCAAAAGCATCGCTTCCGTCATCCGCAGGACGCAGGACGCCGTCCGGGATTTGGGGCTCGAGGCCGAACTGATCGTGGTGGAGGACGGCTCCACGGACGATACGCGCGAAGTCCTGCGCGGCATCGGGAACGTGCGCGTGGTGGAGCATCCGCAGAACCTGGGCTATGGCGCCTCGCTCAAGACCGGCATCCGCACCGCCGGCGCCGACTGGGTGGCCATCCTGGATGCCGACGGCACCTATCCCGAAAATGCCCTGGGCGCCCTGTGGGCCCAGGCGGCCGATGCCGACATGGTCGTCGCCGCCCGCACGGGAAAGAACGTGCACATCCCGTGGATCCGGCGCCCGGCCAAGCGCATGATCACGCGCTTTGCCGAGTACATCGCCGGCCGGCGCATTCCCGACCTCAATTCCGGCATGCGCCTGATGCGCAAGGCCGTCGTGGAGAGGTTCCTCCATCTCCTGCCCGACGGCTTCTCCTTCACCACCACCATCACGCTGGCCATGCTCGTGGACGGGTACCGCGTAAAATATTTGCCCATCGACTATCTCAAGCGGGAAGGGAAATCCAAGATCCGGCCCATCGCGGACACCCTCAACTTCCTGTCCCTGATCACGCGCACTGGCCTGTATTTCCGGCCGCTCAAGGTCTTCGTGCCAGTGTCGATGTTTCTCTTCGCGGCGGGACTGGGCGTGCTGTTGGGCTCCTGGTGGTGGGCCGGGCGCATCATGGATTCCACGGCCACCATCCTGATCATGACGGGCGTGCAGTTTCTGGCCATGGGCATGCTGGCCGAACTCGTCATCCGGCGTTCCCGGTGAGCGGGGAGGTGGAACCATGAATCGCATGTGGTTCGGAATCGTCGTCGTGATGGCATGCGGCCTTTTCGCATGCAGCAAAGAATCCGCCCGCCGCGATGCCCCGCCGTCGAATCCCGGCGAAAAAAGCCTGCCATCGCCCATGGAGCCGGCCGCCGACCGTGCGCAAACTGCCGATCCACCCCGGGTCATCACGCGGCCGGCCGAAAAACTGGGGCCGCTTTTGGATGCATTCAATGGCTGCGTGGCGAATCTGGCCGCACTGGTCCGCTCCACCGAATCCGTACCCGTCACCCCGCCCGCCAGGGACGTGCAGGAGTGCCGCCGCCGATTCGAGGCCATCCTGGCGTTTCGCGGTTTTCCCGTGACCGCGGACTACGAGGACTACTTCGTGCTGGCCGCGCGCCTGGTGGACACCCTTCCGGCCGATTCTTCCGGGCCGGGCACGCCTTCCTTTTCGGTCCAGGCTTTCATCGAAGCCTACAATGCCTTCGCCCTCCGGAACAACGAACTGATCGGCGTGGCTGCCACGGATGAAAGGGAGCCGTCCATCCAGGGGAGCCTGCCGCGGAGCACCTACCGGGACGAACTGGTCCGGCTGGCCGGAAGCATCCGGGATTATGTCGTGCAGTGGCATTTCGAGCACCGGTTCGAGACGCTCGGAACCGATGCGCCCTCCGCCTGGCTGCAGGCGCTGCTGCCCGAGCGGGCGCGCCTCTTCGTGCTGCGCACCCGGGTGGAATCCCGCCTGGATGCGTTCGCGCGGCTGAAATGCGAGGATGCGGGCACGTCCACGGACACCCGGGTTTCCTGCCGCATGCTCGCGGATGCCGCCGGAGAACTCGCCCGCGGGGCGCGTGCATGGCTCGATGCGTGGGACGCACGGCTGCGATCGGCCTCTCGGGAAGCCTGCCCGGCCTGCGAGAGCACCCGTGGCGACCTGGAGATGCGCATCCGCACCCTGTCGGATTCCGAGTGATTCCGCTTCGAGGAGACGACCGTTCCATGACTTCCCGTGCTCTTTCCATTTCGGCCTGGGTTTTCGTCTCGCTGGCCGTCGCCGTCTTTCTCATGGAGGGAATTTCCAGCCAGGGTTTCTGGGAAGATCCTGTACCTTCCACGGGGCCGCTGCCCCGGCTGGTGCCGCGCCAGGGCGCCGAGCCGGATGTTTCGGAAACGGCCCGCGTGCTGCAACTGGAGGAGGCCGCATCCACCCGATGGCCGCCCCTGACCCAGTGGATTCTGCGGGGTTTCGTCCGCCTCGGGCGCCTGGAAATCACGGCCC
The DNA here is from genome assembly GCA_964516435.1 of uncultured Kofleriaceae bacterium. Classification (GTDB taxonomy): domain Bacteria; phylum Myxococcota_A; class Polyangia; order HGW-17; family HGW-17; genus HGW-17. Next base: position 106,276 of record CAZEZP010000092.1, read on the forward strand.
GTATCCCATCGCTGGTTTCCATGGGCCTCTTGGCCCTCCTGCTGGTGCTGTTTCTCCGGCACCGGGGGGAAAATCCGGCCGAGCCCCTGCTGGGGCTGCTGGCGCTGGGAAGCACGCCTGCATTTCTGGTCACGGCCCGCACGTTGAACCTGGAATTCCTCACGGTCCTCTTCCACTCGGCCTTCGTGGTGGCGGCGCATGCGTGGCTCGAGGCGAAATCCGGGGACCGCCGGCGGCACTGGGTCGGCGCCGGCGCACTGGGCGCGCTGGCCGGGGCCGTGCTTTCCGGCGGATGGTTCTGGGGAGCCGCCGTCACGCCGGCGGCGCTCCTGGGGGCGCTCGCCTTCTCGCATGCGGGTTCCCGCCGCGAGCGGATCGTTCTGGGCATCTGGGTCCTTCTGGCGTTGGCGCTGGTGCCGCTTCTGGCCCGTCCCGGGGTGCCCGAGTGGCTGCGGATCCATTCCAATCCGGCTTCTTCCGTGCCCTCCGTCAAGGCTCCCCATGCCATTTTCATGGCCTATCCCGTGCGCGTGTTCTTTTCCACCTTTCCCTGGTCGCTGCTGGCCCTGCTGGGTTTCCTGACGGCGGCGGGGAAAAGTCCATCCGGCGCGGTGAAAAAGCAGGAGGCAGGCGTTCAGGAGGCACCCGGCGCCGTCTCCCTTTCTTTTCTGGCTGGCTGGCTGGTGGTGGTGCTGTTTGCGGGGGCGTACTGGGAGATGCGCGTGGAAAACGCCATGTTCCTGGGCATCTTTCCCCTGTGTGCATCCGGTGCCGTGTTCCTGGCCCGGCACGGCCGGGTCCTGCTACATCCGGCGCCCGCCCTGCTGCTGGCGCTGGGTGGACTCCTGGTGCTGCGGGATTTCGCCACGTACCCGCAGATCCTTCCTGAATTCTTCACCACGGCCGAAATTCCTTCCGTGCGGCTGCGCCTGGGTATCGGCATCCTGCCGCTGGCCGCGGCGCTGGTGGCGCCCCTGGTGTGGATGGGCATCGGCGCCCTGCACTCCTTTCCGGTCTTCTGGACGGCTTTCTGGACGGATTCCCGCCGGGTTTCCCCGGTTTTCCGGGTTCTCACCCTTCTGCCGCACCTGGTGGGCCGCGGCATCGCCTTCCTCTGGGGACACCGACCGGGCCGCGGTTTGCTGCTAGCCCGGCTCAAGGCGCTGGCGCCTTTCGCATCCCGGGCAGCAGGTGTTGCACCCCAACTTTTCCTTCTCGCGCTCCTGTCGTATGGCGGCTGGTTCTCCCTGCACGTGATTCCCGGTCTCGTGCGGGAATTTTCCTCGAGGCCAGCCCTTGCGGCCGTCGCCGCCCATGCCTCTTCCACAGATGGATTGGGCGTTCACGAAATATCTCCGCGCACGGCGCCGCTCTATGCCGGCCGGCCGGCCGCCGTGATTGCATCCGAGACGGAAATCGCCGCCTGGATGAATGCCTCTGCCCGCAACTTCCTGGTGTTTCCCGTGCAGTTGCTGGGAAAGATGGACTATCTCGCCCGCACGCGCGGGTTTCCCTATCACCTGATGCCGACGGATTCGCTCTCCCTGCGCGTGGCCGTCAACCGTCTTCCGGCGGGCGTGCCGGATGCCAATCCCCTGCTGCGCTGGGTGTTTTCCGAGCCGCCTCCATCCACGTACAAAATCCAGTCCAGCCTCGAAAACGCCCTGGAACTGGTGGGTTACGACACCCCCCGGAAAGTGGCGCGCGGGGAGCGCATGACCGTGCGGCTCGTCTTCCGGGTGGAGCGTTCCCTGCCGGCGGAAAACCAGGTGTTCATCCACCTGGATCCGCCCTACGGCACGCGCATCACGGCCGACCACGAGCCCGTGCGGGGGCTTCTGCCCACCCGCTATTTCGCTCCCGGAACCTACGTGGTGGACGAGTACACGTTCTCCATCCCGCGCATGGGGTTTCCCGTGGGCCGCTACGGACTGTTCGTCGGGCTCTTCTCCGGCAACAACCGCGTGAAGGTCGTTTCCGGCGCCCACGCAGGGCAGAACCGCATCCCGCTGGGCTTCGTGGACGTACTGCCGGCCTCCTTTCCCTTCTCCTGCCACTGACTCCCGGGGCATGGCCGCCAGTTGGCCGGGGACGGTTCACCACAGTTTTTTGCATCTGCCAATTGGGGGTAGACTTTTCGCGGGCGTCTGGTATGGTTTTCCCGCGTGCGTGATCAAACTGTGTGATCTTTGTGTGAACGAACAATGAAGGAGTTGCCATGAAACGGACATTTTTGCCACTGAGTCTTCTGCTCGCCTTTTTCTTCCTGGCTGCATGCGACGACGACATCAAGAAAAAGAACAATGACAACAACCAGAATCCCGTCTGCGGGAACGGCATCCTCGAAACCGGCGAGACCTGCGACGGCACGGAACTGGCTGGCGCCACCTGCGAAAACATCAACCAGGGATTCACGGGCGGCACGCTGGCCTGCGCCAACGACTGCACGCTGGATACCTCCGGCTGCACCACGGCCTGCCAGGACGCCTGCGACCTGGACAACCGCGTCTGCGACGGCGACACCCTGCGCGTGTGCGAGACCAATGCCGAGACCGGCTGCACCGAGTGGGTGGACACCGACTGCACGGCCGCCTCGCAGACCTGCATGGTCATCGGCGGCGAAGCGCAGTGCGCGGCCTGCCAGGATGCCTGCGTGCTCGACGAGGAGCGCTGCAACGCCAACGGCGACGGCATAGAAGCCTGCATCGTGGGCAACCTGGGCTGCACCGAGTGGTCCAATGCCGCCTGCCCGCCGGCCACGCCCGATTGCGAGGTGCAAAATGGCGTGCCCACCTGCGTGAACAACTGCACGAATGCCTGCACGCTCGATGAGGTGCGCTGCAACGCCAACGGCGACGGCATCGAGACCTGCGTGACGGGCGCCACCGGCTGCACCGAGTGGTCCAATGCCGCCTGCCCGAGCGCCACGCCCGCCTGCGAAGTGCAGAACGGCGTGCCCACCTGCGTGAGTGCTTGCACGAACGCCTGCACGCTGGGTGCCAGCCGTTGCAATGCGAACAGCGATGGCATCGAGACCTGCGTGAACAACGCCCAGACCGGCTGCACCGAGTGGTCCAACGCCGCCTGTCCGAGCGCCACCCCGGTGTGCGCGATTCTCAATGGCACGGCCACCTGCACGATCGAAAACGGCTCCGGCGAATCCTGTACGGACGCCTATGTCATCACGGTGCCCTTCTACACCGAGGGCACGGACTTCACGGCCGACTTCCCCACCAACGACATGACCTTCACCGATACTTCCTGCTCTCCCGGATGGTCCGTCAACGGCACGGACGCCGTCTTCGCCATCGATCTGCTGCAGGATCAGGCCATCATCTTCGCCCAGGGCGGAGGACTCGACGGCGTGCTCTACGTGCAGGGTGTGTGCGATGCCGCCGGCACCTGCCACGACGTGGTGGACGATGAAGCATCCAACCAGACCGAGGCCATCCTGTTCCAGGCGCCCGCCGACGGCACTTATTATCTCATCGTGAAGGCCTATTCGGCTTCTCCGACGACCCGCACCTATGCGATTGCCGTGTGGGCTTACGAGGATCCGGCCGAAGTGTCCTGCGACGACGGCTTCGACAACGACCTCGACGAGGAAGTGGACTGCGCGGATTCCGACTGTTTCGGCGTGGGTCCCTGCACGGTGGAGAACGTCTGTGGCGACAATGCCGACAACGATCTCGACGGCTTCGTGGACTGCGCGGATTCCGATTGCGCGGGCGTCGACCCCTGCGGCGCCGAGAACACGGCTGACCGTTGCGGGGATCGCATCGACAATGACAACGATGGCGCCATCGACTGCGCGGATTCCGACTGCGCCGGTCTGGGCGCCTGTGGCCCCGAGAACACGGAAGCGCTCTGCAGCGATCGCATCGATAATGACGGCGACACGGAAACCGACTGCGAAGATTCCGAGTGCGCGACCTTCCTCGTGTGCATGCCCGGCCAGTCCTGCACGCTGCCGATTGCCATCACGACGCTGCCGTACACGATTTCCGGCACGGATTTCACGGCGGATTTCACCAACAACCACAACTTCACGTATTCCGCGGGCGGTTGCGGCACGGCCAGCGGTTCCGAGGCCGTGTTCTCCATCGACCTGGCGGCCAACCAGCGCATCCGCATCGACGAGACCGTGTCGGCATTCGATGCCGTGATCCGCATTCTCGACACCTGCACGGATGTGACGCCCACCTGTCTGGTGTCGTCGGATTCTCCCGAGACCAACCTGGTGTTCACGGCGCCGGCGGATGGAACCTATTACATCGTTCTGGAAGCGTATTATGCGACCGAACCGGATGGTTACAACTTCACCATCACGCCTCTGTATGACAATGAAAACGGCCGCTGCGGCGACAACTTCGACAATGACAATGATGGCAAGATCGACTGTGCGGATTCCGACTGCTTCGGCGATGCCGCCTTTTGCACCACCGAGACGATCTGCGGCGACGGCTTCGACAACGACGCCGACGGCGCCATCGACTGCGTGGATTCCGACTGTGCCTCGGCCGTGAACTGCCAGGGCGCCAATTCCTGCTCCGATGCTCTTGTCATCACGTCTTTCCCGTTCCACGTGAGCGGCACGGACATCACTGCCGACTTCCCGGGCAACGACCATACCTTCACCGGCACCGGCTGCTCCACGGCCAATGGCGCCGAGGCCGTGTTCGTCGTGAACCTGAATGCCGGCCAGCGCATCCGCATGGATGAGACCGGCACCCTGGATTCCGTCATCCGCGTGATTTCCCCTTGTGACAATGCTACTACCTGCCTGCTCAATTCGGACACCCCCGAGACCAACCTGGTGTTCACGGCACCGACGGACGGCATGTATTACGTGATTCTGGAAGCCTGGTCTGCTACGCCCACGAGCAAGGCCTACGATTTCACCATCAACCTGCTGCCCGACTTCGAGACCGGCCTGTGCGGCAACAACACCGACGACGACGGCGATGGCAGGACCGACTGCGCGGATTCCGACTGCTTCGGCGACGGCTCCTTCTGCACCACCGAGACGCTCTGCGTCGATGGCGAGGACAACGACGATGACGGAGTGACCGATTGCGCCGATCTCGACTGCGCATCTGCTTCCGCCTGTGAACTTTCGGAAGCCTGCGGCAATCCGCAGGTGATCACCTCCTTCCCGTTCAACATCACGGGCACGAACTTCGGCGCCGACTTCACCAACGAGCATACGTTCACGGGCACCGGCTGCTCCATCACCGGCGGAGCCGAAGCCGTGTTCGCCGTGGATCTGGCTGCCGGCGAGCGCCTGCGCCTGAACGAGACGGACACCCTGAATGCCGTGTTGCGCGTGATCGCCCCGTGCGCCAATGCCACCGCCTGCCTGGTCAACTCCGATCCCGAAGCCAACATCCTGTTCACGGCGCCGATGGCCGGCCGCTACTTCGTGGTTCTGGAATCCTATTATTCCACGACGACGTCGGCCTACAACTTCACCATAGAGAAGTTCGCCGCCACGGAAACCAGTTGCACCGATACGGTCGACAATGATGGAGACGGCGCTATCGACTGCCTGGATTCCGAATGCCTGGGCAACCCTGCCTGCCCCACGGTGCTGTTGATGGAGAGCTTCTCCACGTGGCCTCCGGCGGGCTGGACCATCGTGGATGGCGGTACCCATACGGGGGACACCTGGATGAGTTCGGCGAGCATGGTCGCGCCCAAGATCCGCACGCTCAACGGTGCAACCGGGCTTTTCGCCGTGGTGGATTCGGATGCTGCCGGCTCCGGCAAGGACCAGGACGAGCGCCTGAACACGCCAGCACTGGATTTCACGGGCTACACCAACATCACCCTTTCTTTCCGGCATTATTACTACAGTTACTCGGGACAGACCGGGACCGTCGAGGTGAGCACCGACGGCGGCACCACCTGGACGACCGTGCAGTCCTACACGTCCTCTACGACCAACAGCGTGCTCGCCAGCATTTCCCTGAGCGCCTATGCCGGCCAGCCCAGCGTGATCATCAGTTTCCATTTCATAAGTTCCTGGGGTTACTACTGGCTGCTCGACGACGTGATGGTGCAGGCCAACTAGACGCCTGACGGTTTTTGCTCGACGTTCCTTTCGCTTTTCCCCTGATTGAAAAAACGTTCTGTTTCCTGTGCACGGATTCGACGTGCGGGGCCAGAAGAATTTATTCAAGATGGTATTTTTTATTTCAATAATTTTTATTATCCGGTCTTGATTCTGCCGGAATGTGGAAAACTCCCGGTTACGGAAAAAAAGGTTTTTTGGGAAAAATTTTGGGGGAAATCAGAAATTAGCGGAATACATGAAATTGAAGGGATCCAGTTCCATGGCCTGCGTGGCCTTTTCACGCGCCTCGTCCACGCGGCCCTCGAGATAGGCGCTGCGGCTTTCCTGCCACAGCAGGGCCGCCCGCCGGATGCGGTCGGGATACTTCTGCTGCCACACGGCGGAATATGGGCGCATATCAATCTGGTAGTCGTGCGCCAGTTCCCGCACCACGAACGGGTCCACCTGCCCCTGGGAAAGGTCGTAGGCCAGGCGCTTGTGCGGATTGCAAAGAATGTCGGATACCTGCACCATCAGGGACAGCGCGTCGTCGAGCGTTCTGCGGTCGGCCGCGCTGAGCCCCTCGCGCGGAATGTTCAACTCGCTGACCAGCGCGTTGCGCATGTCCACCAGTTGCGCCGGCGTGGCCGAGGCCGAAAGCCCCATCAACTGGTAGTAGTTCATGAACTGCACGTTGTCGAGCAGCGTGCGCGCCAGGGTGAGCGCCTTGGTCATGTCGAACGTGGAGGCCGCCTTCGTCTGGACCTGCAGGCGCGCATCCGGCTGCGCGGTCATGAGGTAGTCGCACAGGCGGCGCAGTTCGGGCGAGGAGCCGGGCATGGCGAACTCCACGCCCACGCCCGTGCCGTAGGGCGCCTCGTCCAGGAGCCGCACCATGGTGCCCGAGACCATCACGAGCACGCCGTCGAGCCGGTTGACGATGCGGAACTGCAACTGCAGTTTGTCCCTGAGCACATGGGGCGTGCGGAAGAAGATGCCGCCAATCGAGATGTCCACCAGCGTGCCTACGGACCACAGGGGCTCGTCGGGCAGGTGGAACAGGACGGGAGCCGTATAGGAAAACCTTGGATAGCGTCGTTTGTCGGCAGGAAACATGCAGAAAAACCTCGCGTGCGGCGACATGATGGTACAGCCACCGCGGGATTGCAAGAAAACAGTGTGCGGCGGCCGGATTTCCGTTTTTTCATGTTTGGCATTGACTTCGCCCGTCGGACGTTCTTTCTTAGACAGTGCTTTCCGGGAGGCGTCCATGCCGCAGATGTTCGACGATACCGAAAAACTGCTGGAAGAGATGCACGCCAGGGCCACGGCCGACAACGTCCGTTTCATGCGCCGGGAGCCCGAACCGCAGGTCGTGGCCACGCTGCAGGCGCTCTCGCAACTGGCCGCGCCTTCGTTTCCCGCGTGGTGCGACGGATTCCATGCCTTCATCGAGCACTTCGCCGAACGCCAGGAGAGCGAACCCTTCCCCGGTTCGCCGCAGAAACTGCGCGATGCTCTCGGCGTCTACCTGCGCGCCGCGTTCGAAGGCCCATTCGACGAGCACCGCAATGAAATCTGCGTGCACATCGGCGTAATGGCCCACCAGTCGGGGGTGAACCCCTTCATCTTCATGTCCGCCATCACGCGGCTGTCGGGCGGACTCATCGATTTCCTGCGCGCGCATCTCGCGCCCGAGCCGGCGGATCTGGATGCCCTTTCCTGGTTCTCCCGCATGCTGGCGCTGGATCTTTCCGTGATGCTCGAAGCCCTCTTCCGCCTGGATCGCATCCGCCGCGAGGAACTGGCCCACATCGACGACGTCACCAAGTTGCCCGATGAAAAGGTGCTGCGCCGCGAGTTGCAGCGGCGTCTGGAAATGCACGGTGAACGGATCCCCGCGGTTTTCCTGGCGTTTCCGAAACTGCCGCAACTGGCGGACCGGCTCGGTGGAGAAGCCGCCGATTTCATCCTGCAGGAAGCGGCTCTGCGCCTCATGGGATGGGAAAAGCAGGGCTGGTTCATCGCGCGGGCGCGTCCCAACGTGTTCGCCCTCCTGCCGCCCCCCGGCCTTTCGCGGGAGGCGTTCGACGATGCCGTTTCCATCCTGCGCCGGGCATTCGATGCCCCCGTGGCCCTGGATGGAAACGACGTGCCGCTGGAGAGCGCCCTGGGCATCGTGGTGCCGGGACCGTCGGAAACCGATGCCGCCGCCGTGCTGCGCAAGAGCGAGACGGCTCTGCGGCATGCGGCGAAGACCCCGGACGGGCAGGCCGTGTACGACGCCGGCATGGAGCGCTTCTCGTTCGAGGAACTGGCCCTGCTCAAGGATCTCCGGAAAGCCATCGCCACGGGTCAGTTCCAGTTGCACTACCAGCCGCAGATCGATCTGGATTCCGGGCAGGTGGCGGGTGCGGAGGCGCTGGCCCGCTGGGCGCATCTGTCGAAGGGATTCATTCCTCCCGGGAAGTTCATTCCGCTGGCCGAGAAGACGTTCCTCATCCATGCACTCACGGATCGCCTTCTCGCCGAAGCCGCGCGGCAGGCCAAAAACTGGGCGGAGGCGGGCACGCCGCTGACCGTCTCCGTGAATGTCGCCGCTGGAATCCTGCAGGATTCCGAATTCCCGGCGCGAATCGAGCGCCTGCTGAAGGAAGAGGACCTTCCGGCGGGACTTCTGGCGCTGGAAATCACGGAGTCGGCCATTCTGGCGGATCCGGAGCGTGCGGGCCGGGTGCTGCACCAGTTGCGCAATGCCGGCATCCGCGTGGCCATCGACGATTTCGGACTCGGATATTCTTCCATGGCGTTCTTGCGCACGCTGCCCGTCGATGAGGTCAAGATCGACCGCTCGTTCGTGTTCGGCATGCTCAAGGACCCGCGCGATGAAGGAATCGTGGAAGCGGCCATCCGGCTGTGCCGCGCCCTGGGCATCGCCGTGAGCGCCGAGGGTGTGGAGGACGAAGCCACGCTTTCACGCCTGCGGGAAATGGGCTGCCAGTACGCGCAGGGATACGTGCTGGCGCGCCCCATGCCTCCGGAACGCTTCGAGGAATGGCTGCGCCAGTTTCATGGAATGAATTGAGATTCCAGAAAATTAAAATCTTGCATGAAAGGGCCGATCGACGTTTCTGGAAACCACGCGGGGTGGAGTCGTCCCCGGGAAGAGGCAGGTAGATTGCCATGGCCATGAATTCTTCTGCAACGCCACCCGTTCTGCTGGTGGTGGGCACCAGTCCATCGGATGTCATGGAACTCTCTGCCCGCGTGCGCGAGATCCTGCCGGATTGCATGCTGCTGCAATCCACGGAGTGCCCCCATGCCCGCCTTCTGGCCGAGCACCACGGCCCCGACGTCATTCTGCTGGTTTCGGGCAGCCAGCAGGCCGTCGAACAATGTTTTTCGTTCAAGAAAAGTCCTGCCACGGGCGATATTCCGGTCGTCATCCTGTCGCGCAGCCTGGATGAAGATCTGCGGTTGCGGGCGCTGGATGCGGGGGTGGACTCCTGCCTGCCGTTTCCGCCGAATCGCCTCGAACTGGCGGAAACGCTGCGAACACTGGTCCGTCTCAAGCGAGCAGTAGCGGGCGAGCGCCGAAAGGAAGAACTGCTTGCGGCACTGCGCGCCGAACGGGACGAGGAAGTGGAGCGGCGCCAGCAGCGGGCGCTGCTCAACGAGCGCCATGCCCGCATCCACCGGAACCTGCTGCATTCGCTCCTGGAGGCCACCAGCGACGGCGTGTTCCTGATGGATGCGCAGTTCGTCTTCCTGCAGGCCAATTCGGTATTCTGCCATTTCGTGGGAAAACCCCGCGAGGCGGTCGTGGACAAGTTCGACGTGGAGGTCATTCCCGAACCTCTGCTTCCCCTGTGGCATGAGCGCATCCGGGAGGTCCTCGATTCGGGAGCGCAGTCGACGGAAAATTTCACGTATGCAGGGCGAATGTTCGAAATGACGCTCTTGCGCGTGTTCATCGCCAGCGGCACCTGGGGGGTCGGCGGCATCGCCCGCGACGTCACCGCCCGCATCGTGGCGCAGCGGGAACTGGAAGAGGCGCTCGAGGACTGGCAGCACACCTTCGACACCTTCAACGCGGCCATCACGATCCTGACGCCGGACCACCGCATCCGGCGCCACAACCGCCTGGCGCGCGAACTCTACGACATTCCGCATCATCCCGTTCGTCCGTTCTGCTGGGAGATTTTCCACGAGGACAGGAAGATGCATCCGCAATGCCCCATGGAGCGGGCACGGCGCTCCCTGCGGCGGGAAACCATGGAGATCCCGCAGAAGGACCGCTGGCTGCGGGTGATCGTGGACCCCATCCTGGACGTGTATGGCAATTTCCAGGGAGCCGTGCATACGGTGGCCGACATCACTGCCGAGCGGCAGATGCAGGAGCATCTCGACCGCATGGAAGCGCAACTGCAGCAGGCGCAGAAGATGGAAGCCGTCGGAAAACTGGCTGGCGGCATCGCCCACGATTTCAACCATCTGCTGTCCATCGTTCTCGCGGGTGCGGAAACGGCCGCCACTCTTCTGGAAAGCGACCATCCCGCGAAGGCGGCTCTGCAGGACGTCCTGGACGCCACCGGGCGTTCCGCCGAGATGACACGCCAGTTGCTGGGATTCGCCCGCCGGCAGCCCATGGAGCCGTGCCTGCTGGATGCCGGCGCGCATGTGCGCAACCTCCATTCCCTTCTGCAGCGTCTGGCCGGCGATCGTGTGGCGGTGCATGTCGAGATGACGGAAGGGGAAAAATATCCTGTGTTCATGGATCCTTCCCAACTCGGACAGATCCTCATCAACCTGACCGCTAACGCACGGGATGCCATCCAGGATTCCGGTACCATCGTGATTTCCGTCGAAAACGTCTGCGTCTCGCAGCGGGACGATGGAGGAATTCCCGAAGGCGAATGGGTGTGTTTGCGCGTGGCGGACACTGGCTGCGGCATGCCGCCGGAAATCCTGTCCCACGTGTTCGAACCCTTTTTCACCACCAAGGAATCCGGCAAGGGCACGGGTCTGGGGCTGGCCACGGTGTGGGGCATCGTGCAGCAGAATCACGGGTTCATCCAGGTCCAGAGCCGTCTTGGCGAAGGGACCGCATTCATCCTGCATTTTCCCAGGACCGATGCGCATGGCGCTCGTTTGCTCGCCGACACGGATTCCTTCACCCCGCTGCCCGATACGAAGGGCACGCTCCTGCTCGTGGAGGACGATCCCCAGTTGATGCGGATCATGGCCCGCATCCTGACCGATGCGGGCTACCGGGTGCTCGCGGTCCGCACGCCAGAAAACGCCCAGCAGACGGCTGAATCCTGTGGCGCCGGGGAAATCCATGCGCTCGTCACCGACATCGCCATGCCTAGCATGACAGGCATCGAACTGGCCCGGCGCATCCGGCAGTCGCATCCGCATCTGCCCGTCCTGCTCGTTTCCGGCCATACTGCGGAAACCGTGGATGCCCTGCTGCAGGAGCAGCCGCTTCACCGGATCCACTTTCTGCCCAAACCTTTCACGCGCGCCCTGCTTCTGCGCAAACTGGGCGAAATGCTCGGGGCGGTCGAAAGGACCTGATTTCGCAGGCCCACGGTGCAGCCAACGGAGGCAAAGATGCGTGAGGAAAACACGAAGGAACGGGAAAAGATCCGGATGGGAATCAGCGCCTGCCTGCTGGGCCACAAGGTGCGCTTCGACGGGCAGCACAAGAAGGATCCCTACATCGTGCACACCCTGGGCCAGTTCTTCGATTTCGTGCCGGTCTGCCCCGAGGTGGAATGCGGCCTGGGCATCCCCCGCGAGGCCATGCACCTGGAGGGCGATCCGGCTTCGCCCCGCCTGGTGACCGTGCGCACGCACCAGGATCTGACCGAACGGATGGAAACGTATGCCCGAAGGCGGGTGGAGGAACTGGCGGAACTGGATCTGCACGGGTTCATCTTCAAGGCCGATTCGCCTTCCTCGGGGATGGAGCGCGTGAAGGTGTACGGCCGGCCCAATTCTTCGCCATCCCGCAACGGAACGGGCATTTTCGCCCGCATCTTCATGGAGCGCTTTCCCCTGCTTCCCGTCGAGGAGGAAGGCCGGCTGCACGACCCGAAACTGCGCGAGACCTTCATCGAGGCCGTGTTCACCCTGCGCCGCTGGCGGGAATTGCTCGCGCAGAAACCGGATACGACCGCGCTCATGCGATTCCACGCCCGGCATAAATACCTGCTGATGGCTCATAGCCCGAAGTTGCTGGCGCAGGCCGGGCGCATCGTGGCTTCGGCTTCCGGCCGCCATCCCGAGGATGCCCTGCGCACCTACGAAAAGACCTTGGTGGAGGCCCTGCGGGTGAAGACCACCGTGGCCAGGAACGTCAACGTGCTCCTGCACATGACGGGATATTTCAAGAAGACCCTGGATGCCGGCGACCGGGCGGAACTGCTCGCGATCATCGAGCGCTACCGGCAGGGCTTCGTGCCCCTCGTCGTGCCGGTGACGCTCATCGCCCACCACGTGCGCCGGCTGGACGAGCCCTACCTCAAGGACCAGGTGTACCTCGAGCCGCATCCCGTGGAACTGGCGCTGCGCAATCACGCCTGACGCCGCCACGTCCTGCCGCACGGCAGGCAGGAGAGCCGCCTCGTGTGGAACAGCCCTGCGCAATCACGCCTGATGTTTTTCCTGCATTCATGCCGGAAAGGGAGGCGCTCCCGGAGCGCGGCGGCGCTGACTATCGTTTCTGCAGGAAGAATCCGGCCGAGGCCGACGTGGGATGCCTGCGGCCCCATTCCCGGTAGGCTTTCACCAGTTCCCGGATTTCTTCCCGCCCCTCCGGCGTGCGGTGCGCCCGCTGGAGCAGATCCACCGTGTCCAGGTATGTCTTTTCGAAGATGCGCCGCTCCCGGGCATTGTGGAACGTCGCCGAGAGGTCGTTGGAACCCAGGATGCGCTGGCCCACGGCGGCTTCGGTAACGGTGGGGAACTCGGCGGCCGGCGGCACGCGCCCGCCCCGGATGGCCACGTAATGCACGGCCGCATCCATGGCCATGGCCTTGAAATGCGCTTCCCGTCCGGACACGTTCTGGGCGCGTCCCAGGCTCCAGAGGCCGGTGGCGATGCTCAAGGGGCCCAGGAGCGTTCCCAGAAGGTTTTCGGTGGAAAGCAGGTTGACGGCAGAACTGACCTTGTCCAGGGAGGCTTCGGCCGCGCCGTCTTTCGGCAGGGCGACCGCCAGGCGGCAGTTCACCGGCGGCGCCGGCGCTTCTTCGCCGCGGGCATGCGCCAGGAGAGCGGCCTGCATGTGCTGCATCCGGTCAGAAAATGAACATTCCATCCGTCACCGTCCTTTCCCGGTTCCACCGAACCGGTTTTCCGGATTGTCGGGCCTTTGCGGCGGATGTTGCGGAAAAAACGGTGGATTCTGAAAAACAGGGATTGTTGGAAAAGGCGCGGCTTCAGGCCGGAACGAATTCGGGCTCCGGGGACCGCAGTTGGATTCCGGAGAGCACATGCTTGACTTCATGCAGGGAGAAGGGTTTGCGCAGCAGCTGCACCGAAGGGTTTTCCCTGAGGATGCGGCGCAGTTCCTCTCCGGGCTCCATGGCGGTCATGAACACGAATTCCGGCATGCGGGATCCGGCCTGGTCTACTAGTTTGCGGTACAGGGCGATCCCGTCCTCCACCGGCATCATGACGTCGCAGAACACCACGTCCGGCAGGCGTCGGCCGTCCAGATGCCAGAAGAAGGCCGCCGCGCCGTTGTGGCATTCCACATCGAATCCGTACAGTTGCAGCGTGCGGCGCATCATCGACAGCACCAGTACGTCATCATCCACGACCGCCACGCGTACCATGAAAAACCTCCCTCGAAAGAACTCCGCCGAATCCAGCCGCGAACCCGGGCCGGATTTCGTCCTGTCTGCGCCCGGACACCTGGAAGCCCGGCGCGCTCCAGCTACATTGGGAAATTTTCGGCCGTTTGCAAGTTATTTTTAATGAAACTGAAAATTTTCAGTCAAAATGAAATCGGTCAAGCGGTCTTGATGGAAGCCGCCTCCTGGAGGTTGAGTTCCACGATGGCGATTTCACGCATTTTGAACTTCTGGATCTTGCCGGTGACGGTCATGGGGAAGTCGCTCTGGGATTTCACGAATTTCCAGTAGCGCGGCACCTTGAAATGGGCGATCCGGCCCTTGCAGAACTCGCGCATTTCCTCTTCCGTGATGGTTTCGCCCTCGCGCGGCAGCACCCACGCCATGAGTTCCTCGCCGTAGCGGATGTCGGGCACGCCGATGACGTAGACGTCCATCACCTTGGAATTCGTGCGCAGGAATTCCTCGATTTCGCGCGGATAGAGGTTTTCGCCGCCGCGGATGACCATTTCCTTGATGCGGCCGGTGATCTTGACGTAGCCTTCCTCGTCCATGACGCCCAGGTCGCCGGAATGCAGCCAGCGGCGGTCGTCGATGGTTTCACGCGTGGCTTTTTCATTGTTGTAATAGCGGTTCATCACGTTGTAGCCGCGGAAGCAGATTTCGCCCTGCGCGCCGCGCGGCACGGTCTCGCCCGTGGCGGGATCGATGATTTTCAGTTCCTGGCGCGGCATGGTGCGGCCCACCGTGGAGACCCGCTTTTCCACGCTGTCGGAAATGGACGTCATGGTGGTCACCGGCGAAGCCTCGGTCTGCCCGTAGGCGATGACCACTTCCTTCATGTTCATCTTCGCGATGACTTCCTTCATGGTTTCGATGGGGCAGGGGGCGCCTGCCATGATGCCCGTGCGCAGGGTGGACAGGTTGAAATCGGACAGGTTGGGAAGGTTCAGTTCGGCGATGAACATGGTGGGCACGCCGTGCAGGGCCGTGCATTTCTCCTGCGAGACCGCATGCAGCACGCCCGCCGCGTCGAACACGGGACCCGGGATGACCATGCAGGCGCCCGTGGAGACGCAGGCCAGATTCGACATCACCATGCCGAAGCAGTGGTAGAACGGCACCGGAATGCAAAGGCGGTCCTGCTCGGTGAAGTTCATCATGCGGGCCACGTGGTAGCCGTTGTTGAGGATGTTGAAGTGCGTGAGCGTGACGCCCTTGGGGAAGCCCGTGGTGCCGGAGGTGTACTGGATGTTGATGTCGTCGTCGGGATCCAGATGCGCCATGATGTCATGGAGTTGCTCGTCGGTCATCGATTCGCCCGTCTGGATCAGGTCGTCGAACGCGAACATGCCCGGGCTGCGCTCTCCGATGAGGATCACGTTCTTCAGAAGCGGCAGCGCCGCGCTCTCGAGTTGGCCCGGTCTGGACGCGGGGATCTCGGGGCAGATTTCCAGGAGCATTTCCTTGTAGCGGGAGGTCTTGAAGACGTCGAGCAGCACGATCGTCTGCGTCTGGGACTGCTCGAGCGCGTACTTGAGCTCGTGCGTGCGGTAGGCGGGATTGATGTTCACCAGCACCGCGCCGATCTTGGCCGTGGCGAACTGGGTGGCCGTCCATTCCCAGCGGTTGATGGACCACAGTCCCACGCGATCCCCCCGGCGGATGCCGAGTTGGTGGAGTCCCTTGGCCAGTTTGGAGGTGAGTTCGTCGAATTCCCGGTAGGTGAAGCGGCGGGACTGCGCCACATCCACCAGCGCCTCGCGTTCCGGGAAGCGTCGCGCCGTGTCGGCGAGCATTTCGCCGATGGTGATGTACTTCAGGGGGAAATCGAGGGTTCCGACGTCGTAACTGGGTTTGGATACGGTCATGGTTCACTCCTTTGTGGCGATGTCGTCGCAAGCGACCGGTTGGGTTCGTGCCGGGCCACTCGTACCATGATTTTTTCACGGAATGCAACATGGAAATCGCAGATTTTTCAAGGAATTTTCCGTGTTTTTATTCACGAAGGCGCGGCTTTCCGGAAGACATGAAGAGCGGCTTTTCATCCACCGGAAGAAGGCGTGGTCGCCGGAATGCAGGAGGGAACCGTCTCCATTGGAGGCGGGATGTAGAAAAATTCGTGAAAAATCAGCTTGCGCTGAATAAAAGTCCCGCCACAATAGTCATGACGTTCCGGATGTTTCCCTTTTCGGGGAATGCACGAGGTCACCAACAGCGGAGGATGCCATGAAACGCAATTCTTTTCTTCCTGTTTTTCTTTTTTTCGCATTGTTTCCCGCCATTTCGCATGCCCAGTACATGGAGCCCGGCGATGGACTGACGCCGTTCTTCGAACCCCACCGCTTCGGATGGGTGCATGAGGGGGGCCTGGGCGCTGCCTATCTCACCGGCGAGGGCCGCGACAATTACGTCGGCGGCGGCGGCGGCTACTACACCGGACTTTTCCGTCCGCAGCCCAGCCTGGCGTTCGGCATCCACGTCGCAGCGGGTGGCATGGACCTGGGCACGGCCTACGAGGTGAACCAGTCCATCAATTACGGGCTGGTCGCCGGCGAAGGCCGCGTGTACATCCCGGCCGGCATGCTGGATTTCTGGGGAAGCGTGGTGCTGGGCGGCGGCCGGCTGGACAAGGTCACGCCGGATCCCAATGGTGGATACGAAGAGGTCTCCGAGGTCCTGACCGGCACCGTGCTGGGCTTCGGCGCGGGCGGCGACTTCTACCTGACCCCCACTCTTTCCGTGGGCGCCCACCTGCGCATGTACCGGCTCTATCCCCGCGAGGAGGAGCAGACCGGCGACGTTTCCAACGCCCAGTTCGTGGGCATGTGGATGACCGTCGGCGTCAACGCGGCATGGCATTTTTGATTTTACGTTATAAATTTCCATAAAAAGAGAGTAAAAAATGAAAAAAATTATTGCAATCTCTTCTCTGTTTTTGATGTTTTCCCTGATGGGCTGCTATGTGAGCGACGCGCCGCCACAGGACGCCCGCGCGGCCCATTCTCCCGCGGCGTATGGCGAAGGCGAATACGATCAGGAAGCGGATGGCAAGGGGGGAGATGTTCCGCCTCCAGCCCCCGGAACGTCCGAGAGCGAGACGGACGGTCCCGTGGATCCCGGCCCGTCGTGGTGAATCGGCACTTTCAACTTTCCATTCCGACCGGATTCTGATAGAGGTGCCTCCCATGGCCGGCCGCCGGCCCGAAACGGAGGTTGTCAACCGACGCCATGAGCCGTTCTCCATTCTTTTCTCCCAGCGTGGGCATCGAGGCGATTTCGCTGTTCGTGCCGCGCCATTATTTCGATATCGCTGAACTGGCCCGCATCCGCGGTGTGGACGAGGAAAAGTTCACGGTAGGGCTGGGCTGCCAGAAGATGGCCATTCTGGGGCCCACCGAGGATCCCGTGACCATGGCGGCCAATGCCGGGCGGCAGTTGTTCGAGCGCGCGGGCGTGGAGCCCGGTGCCGTGGGCATGCTGCTGGTGGCCACGGAGAGCGCCGTAGACGAAAGCAAGCCCATGGCCGTCTACGTCCATGAGATGCTGGGGCTCTCCCGCCGCTGCCGGGTGCTGGACGTCAAGAACGCCTGCTATGCGGGCACGGCCGCGCTGCGCCTGGCCATGTCCTGGGCCGCCACGCCGGCCGCCGCAGGCCGCAAGGCGCTCGTCATCACCACCGACGTGGCCTATTACGACCTGGCCTCCCCGGGAGAGCCCACCCAGGGCGCTGCCGCCGTGGCCATGCTCGTGTCCACCGAGCCCCGCATCCTCGTGCTGGACAACCGCGTGGAAGCCACCTGGACCCGGGAAGTCATGGATTTCTGGCGGCCCACCTACCGCAACAGCGCGCTGGTGGACGGCCATTACTCCCTGCAGTGCTACCTGGAGGCCCTGCGGGGGGCGTACCTGCTGCACAAGGAAATGACGGGTCTGACGCTGGCGGATTTCCGGCACGTCCTGTTCCACACGCCTTTCCCCAAGATGGCGTACAAGGCGCATCGCCTGCTGTATGAACTCGAGGGGGGGCGCCTGGGACTGGGTATGACCGAGGAGGAGTCCTTCCACTGGAAGGTGCAGCCCACGCTTCGCGCCGCCCGCGAACTGGGCAACGTCTATACCAGTTCGGTGTTCGCCGCGCTCATTTCCCTCATCGAGGAGAACACGCTCTCTCCGGACCAGCAGATTGCGCTGTTTTCCTATGGCAGTGGCTCCTCGGCCGAGTTCCTGGCCGGTCGGGTGGGGCCAGGCATCGCCGAGTGGAACGGCAATACCGGGTTCACCCAGGCACTGGAGGACCGCCGCCGCATCACCTACGAGGAATACCTGTTCTACCGGGCGGCTTTCGAGCAGCGCAACCGGGACGGATACTTCGTGGAGGACACGCCCACGCCACAGGCTCCCTTCCTCTTTCTGGGCATCAAGAACCACAAGCGCCAGTATGCCTTCCTGCCCATGCGCGAAACGGCCGGGGAGGAGACCGGTGCCGCGCATCTGACGCATTGACGGCTCCAGGAGATGAAAGCCATTCTCGAACATGGAAAAAATGGGTGAGCGGCCATTTCCTCCCTTGATTTTTTTCAATTTCCGTGAAAAATTTCAGCCGGGTCGAAAACCCGACATCCGAAGTGGATCATGATGGCCGATCGCAACGTATTTCAATGCAATGCCGAGGACGGCGATCGTTTTTGCGCGGTGGCCGCGCGCTGCATGTTCATGGATCTAGAGGAATCCCTGACATTCGGGGACTTCCTCGACATGGCCGTGCCGAGACTGGCCGTGCCCGCGGCCGCCGATGCTTCCCGCCTGCTGGATGCCTTCCATGCGCGCGAATCCGAGAGTTCCACGGTGGTGCGCGACGGCATCGCCATTCCCCACGTCATCCTGGAAGAGGTGGCGCATCCCGTCATGCTGCTGGTGCGTTGCCGCGGCGGCATCCGCTTTCCCGGCCAGGCGGCGCCCGTGTTCGCCCTGCTGATGCTCGTGGAAGGCTATGAGCACCGCTATTTCCACCTGCAGGCGCTGGCGGCACTTTCCCGCTGGGCGCACGCGCCGGATTTCATGCGCGGCTGGCTGGACGCCCCCTCGATGGAGACGCTGCGCAACACGCTCCTGGAACTGCACCGCACCCGTTGTTCCCTGAACGCTCCGGCGGTCATCGCCGGGCATTGACATTCCGTGCAGGAAACCGGCATCCCGACCCCGAATGGCTCCTCCTCCCGCCGCTGGTGGGTTCTGCTCGCCATGAGCCTGGTGGTGTTCGGCGGCTACTACGTCTATGACGCCATCTCGCCGCTGCGGGCCGCCATGGAGGTGGAACTGGGCATCGGCCCGGCGGACTACGGGCTGCTGGTCGCCTTCTATTCCTGGCCCAACATCCTGGGCATCACGCTTCTGGGCGGAATCCTCATGGACCGCCGGGGCGTGCGCTTCGCCGGGGCGATCTTCGTGAGCCTGTGCATGGCCGGGGCGCTGCTCATGGCCGTGGGAGCGTCCGAATCCTTCCGGGAATCGGCGACGGCCCGCTGGCTGGGAAGCCGGATTTCCGGCGTCAGCGGTCCCCTGCTGGTGATGCTCGCGGGCCGGCTGCTGTTCGGATTCGGCGCCGAAGTGCTCATCGTGGCCCAGAACAAGGTGGTGGCCCGCTGGTTCGCCGGCCGGGAACTCGCGCTCGCCTTCGGCCTGAACCTGGTGGTCTGCCGGCTGGGGACGTTCGCGGCCTTCAACGCCAGCTCCTTCATCATCGATGTCCGGCAGACCTGGACGGCGGCGCCCGGCCCCGGCGGGCTGCTGGTCATGACGCCGCATCATCCCGGGCTGGAACTGGCCATGTGGACGGCGGCGGCCGTCATGACGGGATCCCTGGCGTTTTTTTTCGTCTATGCTGCGCTCGAGCGGACTTCTCCCGGAACAGCCGGGCATGGCGAGGGATTTTCCTGGAAGAACCTGGCGGATCTCCTGCGCAACCGCACGTTCATGGCCATCACGGTGCTGGGCGTATTCTTCTATTCGGCCATCTTTCCCTTCACGTCGTTCGCCACGGACATCCTGCAGAACAAGTTCGGTCTCTCCACCCGGATGGCCGGGGCGCTCCCGTCGTTGGTCATACTGTCCACCATCGCGGGCACGCCCCTGGCCGGATGGTTCGTGGACCGGCACGGCCGTCGCGTCACGCTCATGGCGGTGGGCTCGTTCCTCCTGCTCTTCGCTCACCTGCTGCTGGGGCTGACCATGCTGCCGCCCATCATCGCCATGGTTCTTCTGGGCCTGGCGTTTTCGCTGGTGCCGGCCGCCATGTGGCCATCTATCCCCCTTCTGGTGGAGGCACAGCACACGGGCACGGCATACGGGCTCATGGGCATGCTGCAGAACCTCGGGCTGTGGGGGGTTCCCCTGCTCATCGGCCACGTCACGGCGTGGACCAACCCTTCCGTGACGGGGGAAGCCGTGGCGCGGGGGCTTGCGGCCTGGGACTATACGGCGGCGGAACTGATGCTCGCATCCTTCGGCCTTTTTTCCATGGCGCTGGCGTGGCGGATGCGCCGGGGGCCCGATACGGCCCGCCTGGAATCCGGGGCATCGAAGTCCGAATCCCACGCGGGCTGAATGCGGACCCGCCGGGCAGTACGCGGCTCGGTTGCTGAGCCCGAATCCCACGCGGGCTGAATGCGGATTTACGCCCTGGATCTTCTCTGGATCCTCAGGGAGAGAAAATGGAGGAAAGCAGGTTGATCTCGGGAACGAGGATGGCCGCAAGCGTCCAGAGGCCGCCCAGGGCGATGGCCACGCCATAGGGTAGCGGGGTGGTGGGCAGTTCGGAGAGCTTCACGCGGGGCGATCCCGGTGCAAGCCAGGTCACGAAAGCGGTTTTCAGGTTCACCAGCGTGCGTTTCAGGTGGCCGTGCAGGATCACCCAGAAGATGGCGAAGAAGAAGCCGGCCATGACCACGTGGACGATTCCCGCGAGCACCAGGGGCCATCCCAGGAGCGTTCCCAGCGCGCCCATGAGTTTGACGTCGCCCATTTCCATGGCCCCCAGAAGCGCCAGGAAGAGAAACACGCCCAGCCCCGTGATGCCGCCGCCTGCCGCCAGCGCAAGCCCGGAAAGGCCGTGGAACGCGCCCCACAGGAACATCCCGGCCAGCGTGCCGAACAGCACCACGCCGTTGGGAATCTCGCGCGATTTCAGATCCGTCCAGGTGGAAATGCCCAGCATCAGCGTGGCAGCGATGCCGGTCAGCCAGAAATGCAGGGAGACGTCGGGCACGAACGGAAGGGAAAAAGGGCCTACTGGGCGCCCGTGTTCATCTGGCCGAAGGTCTTGAGGGTCTTGGTGTCGGTATGCGTGTTCATGGCCGCCTGGGTGGTGGGTGTCACGTTGGTGTCGCCGGCCAGGGCGTTGGCGGCGCCGCCGAACAGGCGGCGGATGTCGTCGCCGAACAGCGTGACGACGCCGATGGCGGCGATGGCGATCAGGGCGACGATGATGATGTACTCGGTGAGACCTTGACCTTTGTTCTCATTGCGAAGGCGATTGACGAGTTTCATGGGGAGTCTCCTTTCACAGAAGGGGAAGGAACCTCTGTGACACTTAAGGTGTACCGCGATCCCCGGTGATGCGGCCATCGGTCATCTGACGGATTTTTCGGCCGCGTTCGATCCGCGCCTGGGCGCGCCGGTGCCGCCGGGCCAGTTTTTTCAGATAGAAGGCGGGACCTTCCAGGGTGCAGGAATCTTTTTCCCAGCGGATCCGGATGTCGGGGGCGAGGTAGTAATCCGCCCGGAAGCCGGCCACGAACCGCTCGTTTTCCGTGTGCACCCGATATCCCAGTCGCAATAACTCGCGCTCCAGCACGCGGGGGCCGAGTCCATCGAAGGCAGAAAAATCCAGTTGGAGTGAAATCCATTTCAGATCCCGGTACTTCACGGTGGCCAGCAGGACGGAAAAGACGGCGGAAGCGGCCAGGGTTCCCACCAGGAGACGCGGTATCTGCACGTTCTGCAGCCAGTACCAGGAAGAAAAGAAGGCGACGGGGAAGAAGAGGAAGAAAGCCGTGAGGAAGAAGGAAAACCAGAGAAAGCAGCGGCGGGAGCGGTTCATGGTGCCGCATGATGCGGGCACGCCCCCGAAAAGTCAACTACAACTGCCAGGGGGTTCCCTCGAATTCCATGCGGCGCAGCATCTTGCGCTTGACCTTGCCGGACTGGGTCTTGGGCAGTTCGGTGACGTACTGCACCTTGCGCGGATACTTGTAGGGCGCGGCCACGTTCTTGACGTGATCCTGCAGTTCCTTGGTGAGTTCTTCGCTGGGGGTGTAGCCCGGACGCAGCACGATGAAGGCCTTGACGACCTTGTCGCGCAGGGGATCCGGGCTTTCCACGGCGGCGGCCTCGAACACGGCCGGATGGCTCATGAGCGCGCTTTCCACGTCGAACGGGCTGATGCGGTAGCCGGACGCCTTGATGACGTCGTCGGCGCGGCCGATGAACCAGAAGTAGCCGTTCTCGTCTTCGCGCAGCACGTCGCCGGTGTAGAACCAGCCATTGCGGAACACTTCGGCCGTGGCCTCGGGCTTGTTGAGGTATTCCTTCATCATGCCGGGGTGCGAGTCGATCTTCACGCACAGCACGCCGGGCTCGCCTTTCTTCACGGGCCGCAGTTCCGTCTTGCCCTCCTCGTCGTCCTCGGGGGTTTCCATCAACTGGATGACGATGCCCGGGCCGGGCCGTCCGCAGGACCCCGGATAGATGGGCATCCCCACCATGTTGTGCACATAGACCATGCATTCGCTCATGCCGATGCCGTCGCGGATGGTGATGCCGAAGCGGCGCTTGACCTGTTCCATGGTGTCGGGGGTCAGCGGTTCGCCGGCGCTGGTGCCCTCGCGCCACTTCGACAGGTCGTAGCGCTTCTCGGCATCCTCGACCTTGAGCAGCATGCGGTACATGGTGGGCGTGCCGATGAACACGGTGATGCCGTACGTCTGGAAGAGCTCGAACCACTTCTCGGGGTTGAACGCGCCCAGTTCGTGGTACAGCACGATGCTCATGCCGCGGTGCAGCGCGAACAGGAACGAGGAGGAGACGGGCAGCAGCCAGCCCACCTCGGCCGGGCAGGCGATGGTGTCCGGGGTGTCGTAGTGGTACCAGTAGCGGGCCAGGTATTCGTACGCCAGGCCGTAGCGGTGATAGTGCACGACGCCCTTGGGATCGCCGGTGGTGCCGGACGTGTAGGCGATGAACGCGATGTCGTCGTTGCGCGTGTCGGCGCAGGTGAATTCGTCGGAAGCCTCGGCCATCAACTGCTCGAACTTCAGGTGGCGCGGGTTGGTGGTGGTCTGGCCGAGATAGTCGAACACGATGACGTGCTCGAGCGTTTTGGCCTCGTCGCGGATGGCGTCCACCACGTCCACGAGCTGCGGGGTGGTCACGATCACCTTCACCTTGGCGTCGTTGCAGCGGTACAGGATGTCCTTCTCGCGGAACATCGTGGAGGTGGGAATGAACGCGCCGCCGCACTTGGTGGCGGCCAGGGCGCACACGTAGAACTCGATCTGGTTGCTCACGCGCAGCAGCAGCACGTCGTTGCGCTTGAAGCCGAGCCTGGTGAGCACGTTGGCGAACTTGTTGGTGAGCCGGCGCAGTTCGTCATACGTGATGGAGCGTTTTTCGCCCTTGCTGTTTTCCCAGTAGATGGCGACCCGGTTCCCCAGGCCGCGTTCGCACACGGCATCCGAGGAAGCGTACCCGATGTTGAGTTTCTCGGGGATGAAGGACCACGGGTTGTGTGAATTCCATTCTTTTTCGTAATTGAACTCTGTCATGGTGCCTTTCCTTCTGGTTGTGTGGTTGACGAGAACAAGTACCTTGCTGCCAAGGTTTTTCACGATTGCCGGCAATGCTTTACACGAAAGCCCCCCGGCTTGCAAGCTGAAAGGTCGTGAAAAAACTCGGAAAATCACGGGAAAAACCGTGATGAAAAGAACGATTCGCATCGCCGCCGCGCGCCTACTTTTGAACTTGAGTTTTGTCCCGACTTGGGTATAAGAGGGCGATTTCCGTTTTTCCCCGGATTTTCCGGTGCCGTCCAGTCCCTGGAAGCCAGGTCTTTTCTCCTGCGGACGAGGCGCTGGAAGAAGCGGAGAATGCGCGTCCGCCGTGCGCGGGCAGACAGAAAGTGTCGCATGGGCCTGACCCTCACGGAAAAGATCCTCGCTTCCCACCGGATGCAGGGGCATCTCGCCCGCGGCGAGGAAATCGCCCTGAAAATCGACCAGTGCCTCACGCAGGATTCCTTGGGAACCATGGCCTGGCTGCAGTTCGAATCCCTGCGGCTTTCGCGCGTTCGCTGCGCCACGGTCGTCTCCTACGTGGATCACACCACCCTGGCCCTGCGCGGGGAAAACACCGACGACCACTTCTTTCTCCAGAGCGCCTCGCGTCGGTTCGGCGCCTATCACAGCAAGGCCGGAAACGGGATCTGCCACCAGGTGCACCGGGAGCGCTTCGCCGTTCCGGGGGAGACGCTGGTGGGATCGGATTCCCACACCCCCACGGCGGGCGCGCTGGGCATGCTGGCCTTCGGCGCGGGCGGCGCCACGGTGGCGGCCGTGATGGCGGGCGGCCCTTTCTGGCTGCGGGTGCCGCGCATCATCCGCGTGTATCTGGAAGGCACCCTGAGTTGGGGTGTGTCGGCCAAGGATGCTGCGCTGGAACTGATCCGGCAGTTGTCCGTGAAGGGTGCGGCCGGGGCGGTGCTGGAATACGCGGGTCCCGGCGTCGCGGGACTCGGCGTGGACGAACGCGCCACGCTGGCCAACATGGGCTGCGAGACGGGCGCTCTCTCCTCCATCTTTCCGTCCGACGAAGCGACGAGACGTTTCCTTTCCCTGCAGGGGCGTGAAAAGGCGTGGCAGCCGCTTTCCGCGGACGCCGATGCCGAATATGATCGCGAACTCCGCATCGATCTGGGAAGGCTGGAACCTCTGGTGGCCATGCCAGGCTCGCCGGACAACATCGTGCCTGTTTCCCAGGTGGAGGGGCACGACGCGCATCAGGTGTATCTGGGTTCCTGCACCAACGGCTCCTGGACGGATCTGGCCCGCGGAGCCGCGCTCCTGGAGGGCGGCCACGTGCATTCCCAGATCGACGGCATCCTGTCTCCCGGCTCCCGGCAGGTGGAACTCTCGCTGCTGCAGAGCGGCGCCTATGCCGCCTACGTGGATGCCGGCTTCCGGATGGTGGAGCCCGGCTGCCATGCCTGCATCGGCCAGGGATTCGTCCCCGGCCACAACCATGTCAGCGTGCGCACCATCAACCGCAACTGGTTCGGGCGCTCGGGCTCCAAGGATGCGTTCGTGATCCTCGCATCGGTGGAGACCGCCATCGCCACGGCCCTGGCGGGCCATCTCGCCGACCCGCGGAAGTTGCCCCGCCGGAAGATGGATTTCCCCGAGGCCGGGTGGGAGGCGTTTCCGGAAGAGGGCGCCCTGCTGATGATGGCGCCCCTGCCGGAGCCGGATGCCGCCCGCGTGGAAATCCGGCGCGCGCCCAACATCGTTCCCCTCCGGCCGCAGACCCCCCTGCCGAAGATGCTGCGCGGAGAGGTGCTCATCAAGACCGGGGATGGCATCTCGACGGACGACGTGCTGCCGTCGGGTCCGCTCACCCAGCACCTGCGCTCCAATCTGCCCGCCATTTCCGCCTATGCCTTCCACAACCTGGATCGCACCTTCGCGCGCCGCGCCGCGGAAAAGGGAGGCGGCTTCATCGCTGGCGGGGAGAACTTCGGCATGGGCGTCCTGCGCGAGCATGCGGCGCTGGCGCTGTGGCATCTGGGCATCCGGGCGGTGCTGGCCAAAAGTTTCGACCGGAATTTCCATGCGCTGCTCGTGAACAACGGCATCCTGCCGCTGACGGCCGACACGGGCGTCCTGGATTTCGGCGACGAGATCGAAATCGACATCACGGGTCCCATGACGGGACCGTTTCAGGCGCGCAATCTCACGAAGGACCGGATGTTCACCGTGTCGGCCGGCCTTTCGGCGCGGGAACTGGAAATCGTACGCGATGGTGGGCTTCTGGCCCATACGAAAAAGATGGTTTCGTAACCCCTGCCACAAAGGAGAGAATCATGGCAATCCGAGGAATCCGAGAGTATGACGGCAAGAAACTGATGGCCCAGATTCTGGACCGCTTCGCCCCGAAGCCGGTCGGCATGCGCGGCGACTTCGCCCTCGTCACGCCCGAGACCGACCTGGACCGCCTGCCCGAGACCGAGCCCTGGCTTTCCACGACCCGGCTGGTGGTCAAGCCCGACATGCTGTTCGGCAAGCGCGGCAAGAACAACCTCATCAAACTCAACGCCACCTGGCCCGAAGCGGTGGCCTGGATCCGCGAAAAGCGCGCGCAGAAGACGGTCATCTCCGGCATCGAGGGAGAACTCACCGAATTCCTGGTGGAACCCTTCACCCCGCATCCGGAAGACAAGGAATACTACGTCGCCATGCGGTCCTTCCGCGAGGAGGATGTCGTGTATTTCTCCCTCAAGGGCGGCATCCATGTCGAGGAGAACTGGGACCAGGTCAAGGAAATCCACATCCCCGTCATGAAGGATGGCAAACTGGTGCACTACAGGGACGTGTCCTTCGAGGGGCAGTTGCCGCTCTCCGGAGACGAAAAGGCGCTGGTGGAGAATTTCGTGACGGCGCTGTACCGCTTCTTCGCCGACCAGGGCTTCGCCTATCTCGAGATCAACCCCTTCACCGTGGCCGACGGGCGTGTGGTGCCGCTGGATCTGGTGGCCAAACTCGACGACACGGCCGCCTTCGAGCACCTGGACACCTGGGGTACCAGCCTCACGTTCCCGGCGGGCTTCGGCCATCATCTTTCCCCCGAGGAGGCCAAGGTCAAGGAACTCGACAGCAAGACCGGCGCCTCCCTGAAACTCACGATCCTCAATCCCGACGGCCGCATCTGGCCCATGATCGCCGGCGGCGGCGCTTCCGTCATCTTCGCCGACACCGTGGCCGATCTCGGCTACATGCATGAACTGGGCATGTACGGCGAATACTCGGGCGACCCCAACGAGGAGCTCACCTACCAGTACGCCTGCGTCATCCTGGACCTGATGACCCGCAAGCCGCACCCCAAGGGCAAGGCGCTGCTCATCGGCGGCGGTATCGCCAACTTCACCGACGTGGCGGCCACGTTCAAGGGCATCATCCGCGCCATCACCGAGTATGCGGACAAGTTGCGCGAGGGCAAGGTCAAGATTTTCGTGCGCCGCGGCGGGCCCAACTACAAGGTGGGACTCGAGCAGATGCGCCAACTCGGCTCCAAGTTGAACATCCCGATCGAAGTGTATGGACCCGAAACCCACATGACCAACATCGTGCCCATGGCCATCGCGGCGTTGCAGTAGGGCATAGGAGGAAATGAACATGACGCAGTCCTATCAACTGTTTTCCCGGAACACGCGCGCCATCGTCTTCAATCTGCAGGTCAACGCCGTGCAGCGGATGCTGGACTTCGACTACGTCTGCCGCCGCGAGAAGCCGTCGGTGGCGGCCATCATCGACCCCAACGCCAAGCAGGGCGGCAACCACAAGGTCTTCTGGGGCACGAAGGAAATCATCATCCCCATCTATCCCACCATCGCAGCCGCGGCCCGCAGGCATCCGGATGCCGACGTGCTCATCAACTTCGCCTCCTTCCGCTCCGCCTATGCCACTTCCATGGAGGCGCTCGAGGAAGCCACCATCCGCACGGTGGTCATCATCGCCGAGGGCGTGCCCGAACGGCGTGCGCGCGAACTGGCGGCCGTGGCCAACGCCCGCGGCAAGGTCATCATCGGCCCGGCCACGGTGGGCGGCATCCTGGCCGGCGGATTCAAGATCGGCAATACCGGCGGCACCATCGAGAACATCATCGAGAGCAAACTGCACCGCTCCGGCTCCGTGGGTTTCGTGTCCAAGTCCGGCGGCATGTCCAATGAGGCCTACAACATCATCGCCATGAACACCGACGGCCTGTACGAGGGCATCGCCATCGGTGGCGACGCCTATCCGGGCTCCACGCTGCTCGATCACCTGCTGCGTTTCGAGGCCAACCCCGAAATCAAGATGCTGGCCTGCCTGGGCGAAGTGGGCGGCACCGAGGAATACCGCATCGTGGAAGCGCTCAAGACCAAAAAGATCACCAAGCCGCTGGTGTGCTGGGTGACGGGCACCATCGCCTCCAAGATGAAGGGCGAAGTGCAGTTCGGCCATGCGGGCGCCAAGGCGGGCGCTTCCAACGAGACCGCCGAAGCCAAGAACGCCGCCTTGCGCGAGGCCGGCGCTATCGTTCCGAATTCCTTCGACGATTACGGTGCCAAACTGCGCGAAACGTTCGAGCGGCTCAAGGCCGAGGGCAAGATCCCCGAGCGGCCGGTGCCCGAGACGCCCCCCATCCCGGCCGACTACAACGCGCTCAAGGCCAAGGGGCAGGTGCGCAAGAGCACGAACTTCATCTGCACCATCACGGATGACACGGGCGACGAGCCGCTGTACTGCGGCATTCCCATGAGCAAGGTGGTGGAGCACAACATGCCGCTGGGCGAACTGATCGGCCTGCTGTGGTTCAAGAAGCGCCTGCCGGCCTGGGCGGCCCAGTACATCGAACTGGTGCTGCGGCTCACTGCGGACCACGGCCCGTGCGTGTCGGGGGCCCACAACACCATCGTCACCGCCCGCGCGGGCAAGGACCTGATGACCTCGGTGGCCACGGGCATCCTCACCATCGGCCCGCGGTTCGGCGGCGCCGTCTCCGGCGCGGCCAAGCAGTTCTCCGAGGCCATGCGCAAGGGCATGTCGCCGCTGGAGTTCGTCAACCACATGAAGAACATCAACGTCAACATCCAGGGCATCGGGCACAAGATCAAGAGCGCCACGAACCCGGACATCCGCGTGACGCTGCTCAAGAAGTTCGCCCGCGAGAACTTCCCCTCCACGCCGCACCTGGATTTTGCGCTGGAAGTGGAAAAGATCACGCTGACCAAGCGCAACAACCTGATCCTCAACGTGGACGGCGCCATCGGCATCCTGTTCCTCGATCTCATGGCCGCTTCCGGCGATCTCTTCACGGAGCAGGAAAAGGCCGAAATCATCGAGTTCGGCATCCTCGACGGCCTGTTCATGCTGGGCCGTACGATTGGCATGATCGGCCACTACTTCGACCAGAAGCGCCTGCGTAGCGGCCTGTACCGCCATCCGCAGGACGATGTCCTGTACGATCTGCCGGATCCGCGCGAACTGGGCTACGACTGGTAATCCCCAACTTTTTTCTGTGTCCCGAAAAACTCTGCGCAAAAAAATTCAAGTTATAAAAATTTTTTTCTTGACGAGACCTCTGCATTTGATTACAGAAAGCGCATGAAGGTTTCTTTTACTGTGCCCCCAGCGGCCCGCAAGCGCCATTCCGTGCCGCGTGTGCGCAAGAAGAGCGGGGAAGCCCATTCCACGTCCGCGTCTGCGGGGCGGATGTCGGTGGAGCTCAAGGAAAGACTCGAACAGTTGGTCGTGGATTCCACTTGGATTCCCGGCCCCCAATGGGCCGAGTTCATGCGTGAGACCGCCTGCCATCTGCATCTGGTGTTTCCGCAGCAATCGGGTTTCCTTCTGGCCATGGGGCTGCTCTCCAGCCTTTCGCCCTATCCGGTGAATCGTCTTGCACGCCACCAGTTGCATCTGTATGTCGAGAATTTGTGGAGCCACCTGCAGGCAGGCGTGCCGTGGACGTGGCCCGTCCTGTTCGAGGAAGTCCTCTTCGAGAAACGGGAGATGTCGGCATCGGAATTCCTGGAGCGCCTCCTCGAGGCTGCCCGCAGCGATCCGCGCAATCCAGGCCGGAAGCGGGAGAATCTCGCCTGGCGGCATGCAGTCTTCACCCACCGGGGGAACACCAAGCAAAGCCTGGAGGATCTCGTCCTGATCCGTCGTGTCGGGGAGGTCCATCTTTGCCTGGTGGCGGATGGTGTTTCGCGCTCCACGGTGGGCAGCGGCGCGGATGCCGTCCGGGTGGCAGCGCGCGTTTTCGAGGAAAACGCGGAGCGCATCGATGCCGCCCTTCGGGATCTGGATGCGGAGAAACCCCTGGATGTCTGGGCTCCGCGGGCGCGCTTCGTTCTCATGGATGCGGCGTCGATGATCAACCAGGCGCTGATCGAGGCCATCCGCGGCCGGCACGAGGGAACGCTCCTGCCGTCGCACGAGATCATGAGTCTGGCCTGCACGATGGCGCTCATCCGGAAGGATGCCTGCGTTCTGGCGCAGTGCGGAGATTGCGCCGCCTTCCTGTTCGAGGAGGGCCGGCTCATCCCCCTGACGCGGGAGCACACGGTGCGCTACGAAAACCTGCTGGCTTTCCTGGAGGGCCGGCCCCGCCTGCCCGGGCCGCCCGCCGCCGTCACCCACCTGCTGCCGCACGCCGTGAACACCGCGGGCGTGCAGGTGCTCGTGCCTACGCTGGGCGATCTCGTCACGTTCTCCTTCGTGCGTCTGTCTTCCGGCAGCCGCCTGCTCGTGACGACCGACGGGATCCTTCCCAAGAACATTCGCCGGCGCGGCTACCTGGCCGAAGAACTGCGCGGCCTGCCTGCGGATCTCCCCGTGGAAGAACAGGTGCAGCGTCTCGCCCGCCGGGCGCTGCAGGAGTTGGGCGAGGACAATCTGGGTTTCGCCCTGTGGATTCCGGAAACGAAGTGCAGTTGATTTTCCACTTTTTCATCGATATTGACATTCTCAAATAGCATTTGGTTTTTTTTCGGATATACACAAAAGGGGTACGCTCGCAAAGGAGAGGTCTCATGAAACGGACGATTTTCTTTCTTTCTTTCTTTCTTTCTTTCGTGGGTTGCAATAATCCTGGGTCAAAAAATAACAATACGGGTTTCAATAATACCCTTCATGAAACATGCGACAACCTCGCGGACGATGACGGGGATGGCCGCATCGACTGCGACGATCTCGACTGTCTGGGCGTATATCCCTGCGGGGCCCAGAACAACACCACCAACAACGCAAACAACCAGCCGCAACCCCTGTTCACCGTGCGCGGCAAGGTGTGGAGTCCCGGAGCCGACAACGCCAGCGTGCTGGAAGTCAACCGCTTCCCTGTCCCCTACGCCCTGGTGGCGGCATTCCCGTATGAGCCGCCGGCGCCTGAGCCTCTGCCACAGGGGCTTTGTACACCCTGTGTAGACGTGCCGGCCGGGATCATCCACCAGTTCACGGAAAGCGACGGCTCCTTCGAACTGAAACTCTATCCCAACACCGATTACTGGCTGCTCGTGCAGAAGGGCCAGTTTCGCCGGGTGTCCCAGATCCGGGCTGGTGAGCCCGAGGGCGTGATGGATCTGGAAACGGCGCCGGGCCAGGCCCGCAATCCCATCACCACGCTGCCCAACCGCCACAATCCCAACCTCCAGCAGTGGACGCCCAAAATCCTGGTCGTCGAGGGAACGTATGAGGACATGACAGCTCTGTTCGCCAGCATGGGGTTCGATTACGGCGGCGAGATCAAGGTGCTCTCGGACTCGGATGCTGAAACCGCCAGCATTTTCCGCGACATCAACCGTCTGCGCCAGTACAACCTCATCATCACGACGTGCGGCGACGATGCCGCGTTCCTGACCGATGCCGCCGTACGCCAGAACCTGCGCCAGTACGTCGAGGAAGGCGGCAAACTGTACGTGGACGACTTTTCCTATGATTTCGCCGAGCAGCCGTTTCCGGAATTCATCGCCTACGAGACTTCCAGCGGCACCTGCGGCGTTGGTACCGTGCCTCCCTCCACGGTGGGGGAATGCAACCACTGGTCGTCCTACAATCCGGCCGGAGAACCGGGCGACCCCTATTTCGCCGACTGGCTCAACGTGATCAATCCGGGCGGCAATATCTCTCTGCAGGCGGCCTGGGACATCATCGCCAACCTCACGCCGGGGCTGCAGGGCAACTGCGAGAACGATGCCGATCCCAACTGCCAGAACGGGCAGTACGTGGCTCCCCCCAAGGTGTGGATGTACGGCAACTGGTCCGGTTACACGCACCGTCCCGTGACGGTGTCCTGGAATTATTTCTGCGGCAAGGTGCTCTACACCGTCTACCACACGCATTCCAGTTACGGCTCCGGCTCCGGATTCGATTACGAACTGCTGCTGCAGGAAAAGATCATGATGTATCTCATCATGGAGATCCAGACCTGCACGGATCCCATCATCATCGGCTGATTTTCTTTCCGATCCCGTTTTCGTCCCTTCCGGCGCGAAGGCCTTCCATTTCCATTTTTCCCGGAATTTTCCGTTTTGTTTCCGGCTCTTTCCGGCATGCTGCCGGCGGTTCCGGGGAAAAATCGAAAAAGATGAATTTGACATTTGAAATTTGACAGTAAGTGTCATATTTTAGGGGTATGAAGACATCTGATGCTTCCTCTCCCCGCTACACCATCGATGAACTGGCGCAACTGGCCGGCGTGACGCGGCGCACCGTGCGCTACTACGTTTCGCGCGGGCTTCTGCCACCGCCCGAAGGACTCGGCCGTGGCCCGCACTATACGCAGGAGCACCTGCTGCGGCTGGAAGAAATCCGCAACCGGCAACTGGCCGGGGAATCCCTCGAGGAGATTGAGGTTGCGCTGAACAGGAAAAGTGGGGAAGAGCCAGAAAAAGATGCGTCAGAAAACGTGCCGGCTCCGTCTATGGACACGTGGACGCGGGTGCCGATTTTCGATGGCGTCGAGTTGCACCTGCGCGGTGTCTGGCTTTCTTTCGAGGCCGCCAGCCACCTGCGGGCATTCTTGCAGCCGCTGCTGGCGGGCTGGCTGCGCCGGTTCCCTGGCGTGGGCGTGATGGAAACGGCCCGACCCAGAACACGGCAAACAGAACCCGGCGACAACATCGACGAATGAGCCGGTGAGAATACAGGAGGTCTTTTCATGACTGCGACCGCTCTCCAACTGCATTCTGGATTGTTTGTACAGGGAAATCCGCAGCAGGCCGTTCCTCTGCATGGCGTCAAGGTGAATGGCGAACTGTGCGGGCCGTCCGCCCGCGTGACGGTGACCCAGCGTTTCGTCAACGAGGAAGACGAGCCGGTGGAGGCCGTCTACGTGTTTCCGCTGCCCGAGAGCGCCGCCGTGTGCGGGTTCGAGGCCGTGGTCGGGGACCGGGTGGTGCGCGGCGAGGTCGAGGAGCGCGAGAAGGCGTTCGACCGCTACGACGACGCCGTCACGCAGGGGCACGGCGCCTTTCTTCTGGAGCAGGAGCGCCCCAACGTCTTCACCGTGTCGGTGGGGAACCTGCGTCCCGGCGAAACGGTAGACGTGCGCATCACCTACGTGGAGATGCTCCCGCGCGAGGGCAAAGGCTGGCGCTGGACCGTTCCCACGACCGTTTCGCCGCGCTACGTGCCGCCCGCGGCCGGGGGGTTCGTGGGCCAGCCCGACGGCGAGCGGGTCAACCCGCCACAGGCACTGGACGTGCCCTACGGAGTGACGCTGGAGGGATTTCTCACCGATGCCATCCGGATCGCATCCGTGGAAGGGGTGAGCCATCCCGTGCGCGTGCGCAACGAGGCCGGCGGTACCCGGGTGGCCCTGAGCCAGCATACGGCCGCCATGGACCGGGATTTCGTGCTCATCGTGGAGCCGCAGGAGAATCCGGAACTGCGGGCCGTCACCGCGGTGGACGACGCTTCGGACCACTACGTGCAACTGAGCGTGACACCCCGGCTGCCGGAAGCCGCCAGGCAGAACTACGAGTTGATTTTCCTCGTGGACTGCTCGGGATCGATGCAGGGGCCATCCATCGAACAGGCGCGCCAGGCCCTGCAGATGTGCCTGCGGGCCCTGGACGCCGGCGACACGTTCGACATCGTGCGGTTCGGAAGCCGCTACCAGGCGATGTGGGGAAGACTCCGTGCTGCGGATCCGGCCGGTCTGGGCGCGGCCGACCAGTATGCCCAGAACAGGGTGGTCGCCGATCTGGGCGGCACCGAAATCCTGCCGCCGCTCGAGGATGCGCTTTCCCGCCCGCGGGACCCTGAGCGTCCCCGGCGCATCCTGCTTCTGACCGACGGCCAGGTCTCCAATGAGCGCGAGATCGTGGATCTGTGCCGCGCCCATGCCTCGGATGCGCGCGTCTTCACGATGGGCATCGGCGCCGGGGCGTCGGAGCATCTGGTGCGGGACGTGGCGCGCGTTTCGGGCGGCCTGTGCGAGATGGTCTTTCCCGGCGAGGATATCCGGCCCAAGGTGATGCGCATGTTCTCCAGGATGCGCGAGCCGGTGGCCGACAGCGTGGCCATCGACTGGGGCCCGCTGGACGTCGAAATGGCGCCGTCCAACCTCGGGCCGCTCTACAACGGGCAGGAAATCACGTTTTTCGCGCGCGTACGGCCGGGCACGCCCGTTCCTTTGGGCCTCACGGTCCGGCTTTCGGGCGGCGCGTGGCAGACCGAGGTGTCCGTGGATTTCCAGGCGCCCGAAAAGGAGGGCCCTATTCCCTTCCTGTGGGCGCGCAACCGCATCCGGGATCTGGAGCGGGACCTGCTCGCGCCCAACGGCCTGGCCGGCAGGGGTGTAGTTGTGGACCCGCGTTATGAGGAACTGGTGAAACTGGGCAAGCGCTACGGCCTGCTTTCCGCCGCCACCAGTTACGTGGCCGTGGACGTGCGGAAAGGCGGCCCCATTTCGAAGCGGACCACGCGGCGCGTTCCCGTGCAGTTGACCACGGGGTGGGGCGAAGGCGCGGCGAACGCTTCCAGTGTGATATGGATGTGTTCGAGCGGTTGCATGCTTCCGGTCATGCAGGCGTTGAGTTTCGGCGGGAACAGGAATCGGCGGGATTCGATGGATTCACGGCGGCCGGACAAGCCGGTGCTGCGGGCGATGGTCATAACGGATGCGTTCGATCATGACCAGAAATGGGAGAAATCCGGTTCCGGCGATTCCCAGGATCTGTACGAACTGCTGCTCACGCAGAACGTCGACGGCTCCTTCCCGCTCACGGACGCGCTGCGCAAATGGCTGGGTGGCCGGCGCTACGAATCTTTGTGTGCGGCCGTGCGCCGGCATGGGGATGCGATCGTGACGGCCGTGGTGGTGGCCCTGCTCGAGAAGGAGGCGGCCCATCGCTACAGCGAATGGGCGATGGCCGTGCGAAAGGCCCGCCGTTTTCTGGAGCAGAGTGGCGTTCCTTTCGACCCGGATTCGGTGTTCTCCCTCGTGTTCTGAAGCCCTTTTATTCGTAATATTCCCTATGAAATTGTAATTGAAATTGTAATTTCGATTGCAATGATGCAATAAAGGAGGGTCAAAGCCACTGGTGGCGGCCCTGCTGGTCCCACCAGGCCACCGCCCGGCGCACGGCCGCCTCCCGCTGCTCGATGGAGGCCGACGGGTCGTAATCGAAGGTTTCGCCCACGATGCGCTTGAGTTCGCGTAGCGCGTCCCTGCGCAGTTCCTCGTCGTCCTGGCGCAGGCCCTCGATGAGCCAGAGGATGCGGTGGCGCGGGGAGTTGATGGCCCACCACGACTGCCAGCGGTCCACGTGGTTGCCGAAATCCCGCAGCGTGATCCGGCGCAGGGCGTGGATGAAGCTTCCCGCCACCTGCGCCCGGGCCGTCGGCAGCAACTGCAGCATGGGTTCCACCGCGAATTTGTCGCGCAGGCGCCCCAGCGCGTCGATGGCGTTTTTCTGCATGGCCGGGTCCGGGTGGCTCAGGAAACCCCGCAGGTTGGAGGTGATTTCGGCGTATTCGCGGTGGCCCTCGTAACTGAGGATGACCCAGGCGGCGACTTCGCGCACGAGCGGGTCGGGATCGAACAGTTTCTCGGCGATCCGGAACAGGATGTCCGGGAAGCGGATTTCCTGGAACAGGTACGTGGCGTACAGCCGGATCTGCGGGTTGTCGGAATCCAGGAGATTCACGAGCACGGGCACCACGGGCAGCCCCCAGTGCACCATGAACTGCAGCAGGGGGCCCTGCTCGCGCGGCGGCGGCGCGAGCGCCGGGTCCGTGAGCTCGCGGTAGGTGATGATGCCCGGGAAGTAGAAGCGCAGCACTTCCAGTGTGCGTTCCCCGCGCGCCATCAGGGCGGTGGCCGCCCGCATGTCGAGTTGGTCCTGCTGGATGGAGAGATGCTCCAGTTGGTCGATCAGGGCGATGATTTCCTCGGTCTGGCTGTCCACCACCGCCGCGCCCGCCTGGATGGGAACCGTTACGGCCGTGTAGGGCGAAGGACCGGGCGCCGGGATGCCGTTCTGGCGGGGGATGCCGTCCGGAACCGGTGCAACGGGCCGTTCGGGCGGATTCGAAGCCGTTTTTCGTGCGCCGGCCTGCGTCTTCTTCTGCTTGATCAGGCGCAGCAGGGCTTGCCCGAGAAGCCCGGCCGCCGCCGTGACCTCGCCAATGGATGCGGGGGATTGCGCCAGGGAATGGGTGCCCAGCGCGATGGCCACCACGCGCGCGCCCACGCTCACCGGGATGGCCATGATGTGCATGGGTACGGACAGGCCGAGGTAGTCGAGCAGGAACTGGTTGCCTTCCGACGGGGCATACACGCCGAAGACCGGGATGTTCTGCGCGGCGGTCTTCAGGATCGAATCGAACGTGAGCGAAATGAAGTAATTGCGCACGTTGTGCTGATCCACCTGGGAGCGATAGATGGCGAAGCGTCCCGTCGCCGCCTCCTGGTCGACCGTGAACAGGAACGCGTACTGGGCGTAGTTCGTGCAGAAACGCAGGAAGGCCACCAGCATGTCGTCGCGATGGTTCGCGGTGGCGAGCAGCGCCGAGAACTCGTTGAGCGACAGGGGCGATCCATCGAAGGAAACCACGTGTTCCCGAGTCGTCTTGTCCATCGCGGCCGCCGGGGATTCTTCCTGCGCCCGCGGCCGTTCATCCGACAGTGCGCGGACGCCTTCCGCTGGCGCGTTGTCCTGGATGCCCGCAGTTTCCACTTCGTTCGCAGTTGGTGCCGCCAGTTCGCTCCACTGTTCCTCGGGCACGGAATCCATCTGGATGGTATCCCCGTGCCGCGCCTCTTCTGCCGGCGTTCCCGCCAAGGCCTCCGGCGGCGCCGCCGGCTCCTGGTGCTGGTCCGGAATCTGGCGGACGCCGGTATCCGGCGCCGGCATGCCGGACAGGGAACTGGCCATGACTTCCGGAAGCGGACCCACCGGGCCGGAGTCCGAGAACGGCGAACGCGGCCGGTGCTGCCCGGGAAACGAGAAGCCCGGCCGGGTCGTCACCTGGTGGATGTCTTCCTCGTCCTCGTCGTTTCGGCTTTCGGCTGGAGGCTTGAGCCCGTTCTTCGAGGGAGCCGCCTTGGCCATTTCTCCGGTCTGATGCTCCCGGGTGATGGTGGATACGAGCACTTCCGGGGCCACGGCGCGTTCCACATACCGGAATTCGGGGGTCGGCGTGCGCTCGCCTTCCGGTTCCGGCCCTTCGCCGGCATCTTCCGGCCCGGCCGGTGCAGCCGGCTTTTCATCCTCGTCCCAGGCGCGCACGCAGTCTTCCGGGTATTGCACCGAGTGTCCGATGCGGTCCAGGATGCGCGCCTGGCGTTCGTCAAAGGAGACGCCATAGATGACCGAGGCGAAATGCATCAGCCGGGGTTCCGGAACCACCCGGGCGACGAGGCCCACCCCCAGCATGAAGCCGATTTCATCGATCTTGTTCTTGTCGAACTCGGCATTGACGAGCACGCCCACCTTCGACCCCACGCGGGTCACGGGGATGACCTGGTAGCGCAGCGCCAGTTTCTGGGGGAAGAGGGAGACCAGTTCCCGGATGTTTTCCGGGACGATGTCGGCCGGCTGGATGGAGGGGAGCCCGGAGGCTTCCACAAGGACGCGGATGAGATCCTTTTCCCGGATCAGCCCGAGTTCCAGCAGCGCCGAATCCAGCGTGCCCCCATGAATGACTTGGTTTTGAAAAGCCTGATCCAGTTTCCGGATGGGAATCAAACCCAATTTCACCAGGATGGAAGAAAGTTTGCTGGCCATGGAAAATCCGAAATCGCCGCGTTTTTCGTCAAACAGAAAGCCCGGTTGCGGGCGGTTTCGGGAGTATCCATTGCTTCTGGGAAAAATTCAACATGAATCCTTCCGAAAAAACGGCAAAAGAAACGGGGCGCCGGGATGCACGAAACTGCCGGATCTCTTTTGTTCGCCTTTTCGAAAAACGTGGGGAGAGACGGTTTTCAGCCGGTGATATCGATGTGGGGCGTTTCAGAGGCGGAGGCGTTCTGCGTGGCGCGCTCCTTCTGGCTGGCGATGTAGGAAATGGCCAGGCTGGCCAGCACCAGCAGAATGAAAATCACGAGCCCGGTCGAGACGCGGCTGGGCTTTTCCTCATCCTTGGATGTGTCGGCGGCCGATGCGGGCAACTGGAAGACCGGCAGGGAGGATGCAGCCGGGGCCGGCGCCTGCAACGGCAGCAGCGCCGACAGTTCCTCGTAGGGCAGTTGCAGTTCCCGGCAGAGCAGTTTCACGAAACCGCGCGTGTACACCGGGGCAGGCAAGACATCGAAGCGTTC
>CAZEZP010000093.1:0-44400 GCA_964516435.1 uncultured Kofleriaceae bacterium
TAGCTCGCGTCGTCCACAGCGTGTTGATCTTGTTGTGTGTCGTGTGCTTCTTCGCGTGAGACGCGTTATTGGATGGATTCTTCGTCTTCTGGGGCGGGGACGTCTTCGTGGTGAGAGCGGCCTTCGTTGTAGGCGTCTTGCTCTCCTTGGCGGGTGCGGCCTTCTTGGAGGTAGCGGCCTTCTTGGGAGGGGTCTTGTTCTCCTTAGGGGGCTCCGACTTCGTGGCGGCAGCGGTCTTGGCAGGAGCCTTGGTCTCCTTTGCGGGCTCGGCCTTGTTGGCGGGAGCGGCCTTGGCAGGAGCCTTGGTCTCCTTGGCGGGCTCGGCCTTCTTGGTGGCAGGTTTCGCGGCTTTGGTTGTCTTGGTTTCAGTTTCGGTGTTCACGGCTTCCCTCAGTTCTTTCCCCACCTTGAAATAAGGCAGTTTTTTGGGTGAAACGAATACGGATGAACCACTGCGTGGATTTCTGCCTGTATATCCTTCATAGTGCCG
Organism: uncultured Kofleriaceae bacterium; assembly: GCA_964516435.1. GTDB lineage: Bacteria > Myxococcota_A > Polyangia > HGW-17 > HGW-17 > HGW-17. The sequence goes on from CAZEZP010000093.1 coordinate 491, forward strand.
GACGGTGAAGCTTCCAAACCCACGAATCTCGATGCGGTCCCCACGGGCGAGTCCTTCCATGATCCCCGTCAGGATCGCATCGACGACATGCTCGACACGGGAACGCGGCATGTCTTCTTTTTTGGCAATGATTTCAATGAGTTCAGACTTCTTCATCGACAACCCCGAAAAAGACTCCCACGCCGCCGCGACCGAACATTTCGCGATTCAGACTCGCCGTGCTGGCATTCGAGCGTGAGAGGATTTCGATTCCCCATGAATTCGACAATATGGGAATCATTGTGTTTGTCAATCAGGTAAATGAATTTTTTTCCATGTTTTCAATCAGGTAGAACGACGCCGATCCGGGGATGCATCAGGGAATTCCAGGTATCGAAAAAAATGAATGAAATCAATAAGTTCAATTTTTCATGAATTTCATGGCCCCATGAAGTTCCACTGGCTTTCAGCTTGTTTCGGAAGATGGAAGCGACTATTTTCCGCATGGGAGGATCGCATGCCAGGCATCGGAGTCATCAGCAACGCCAACGCCCGCCTCAACAAGATGTCGCCGCTGTTGAAGGACAGTCTCAACTTCATCGTCGGGCGCAGGGGAGAAGTCGTTTCGACTTACAGTCTGGAGGATGTCGGGCAGGCCGTCCGGGATTTCCGGCGCTATGAAGTCGACATCATCGCCATTTCGGGCGGTGATGGCACCATCCATCGCACCATCGAGGGACTGCTGCGGGAGTATGGCAGCGATCCGCTTCCGCCGCTGCTGCTGCTGCCGTCGGGGACGCAGAACATGATTCCCCGGTCCTTCGGTATCCGCAACAACAGCATCGCCACCATGCTGCTGGCACTCACGCAGTACAAGCACAACATTCCCATGCGCATCATTCGCAGGAATCTGCTGCGGGTCAACGACCATCACTGTTTCCTGTTCGGCATCGGAACGGCCACCCGCTTCCTGCGCGAGCATTACAAGCGCGGGACGTCGCACTGGCATGCGGCCACGCTGCTGGGCGCGTATGTCTGGGAGGGCGTGCGCCGCGGCGTGAAGGCCCAGCGCATCCTGGCTCCCATGAAGATGCAGGCGCGCGTGGACGATGGTCCTGCATACGAGATGGCGCCCAACACCGTGTTCTGCAGTTTCACCGAGGAGATCGCCATGCATTTCCGGCTCTTCCCCCGTGCCGGGTGGCAGAAGGACCGCTTCGAAATCCTCGTGGCCCACTCCTCCATCAATGAAACGGTGGTCTCGCTTCCATTCCTGTGGTGGGGCACCAACATGGATTTGCCGAACATCGAGCGGAAACTGGTTTCCCGCATGTGGATGAAACTGGAAACGCCCGAGCCGTTCACGCTGGATGGGGATCTCTACGATCCCGTCTCCGAGTTCGATCTGTCTGCGGGGCCTGAACTGAGTTTCGTGGTGCCCGGCATGGTCCGCATGGATCCCGCCGTGGAGGCGCGTGCTTCCAGGATCGGACCGTGGGGTTCGAGTTTCATCGTGTAATTTGCCTTATCGGAATGCAATGTGGGGAATGAGGTTTCGGGCTCGAACAGTCAGGGAGCATTGGAGGGACCAGGGGAAGGCGGCGGGGAAGACGGATTGGCGTTGGAATTCCCCATGGCATTCTCGAGCAGCGTCAGAAGCATGACGAATTCAGACGTGGTGAGGCCGGCTTCTGCATCGATGCGCTTGTTCGTGCGCACGATTTTGAGGCTCTTGGACAGGGGCAGACCGGCCACGGCCAGTTGTTGCTTGGCCGAATCGGCCTTTTTCTGGAGGTCGATGGCATCCTTGGTCCTGTTGAACAGGACGAAGCCCTTGAGGGAAAGATCGGATGCCGCTGTCGCGGTTCCCTCCAGCGCCTTGAAATCCTGGCCAGCAGGCGGATCGTATTTTGCGGCCAGGACGTTTGAGCCGGTGAAGCCGGCCAGCGTGCCGTTCCCCAGTGTGCCGGAGCCGGGCGTCACGGGTTTGGCCCACGTTCCCGCCACGAGGACGAATGCGTTCTTGCCAGCAGCGAAGATGCTGGATTTCACGCTGCCCGAGGTTTCCTGGTACACTACGGTCCCCCCGACCTGGTTGCGCGTCCAGTTGAATTCCGATGCCAGGCACTTGAGCAGTTTGGCGGCGTCGAAACTGCCGCTGATGGCGAGGTATCCGCGCTCCTTGGCGGACTCGAGTTCGGAGCCCAGGAGAAGGGCCTGGTCGAATTCGGAGAATTTCATCTTCTTCAGGCATTTGGAGGAAGCGGTTGCCTTTTGAAACAGGCTTTCGACCGTATTGGCCGCCCCTGTGTAGAAGGCGCTGGCACGCAGGCTCTTGGCATCCGCCCAGAGGATGAGTTGCGGAGTCTCTCCGAGTTCCTGCCGCAGGACGGGGAGGAGCGTGCTGAATGCCGGATTCGATTGGGTCGGCTTCGTTTGCGCATGTGCGGGGGCGGGCATCGGAAGCAGGAAGAAGGCCAGCAACAGGAGGAAGGCGGTTTTGGACATGATTCACCTCGCAGGGAAAAACGGTTGGAGCCACCTGGGAGTGTACGCGGAAGAATCGGTTGCATTCAAGAAGAACTTCTGCGTTTCCGGCGGCATCCGGCAGGCATCGCGCGGCTACTGGCCCTGGAAGCGGCGGATCATGCCCAGGCAGGCGTCCTTTCCCGGATGCTCGGAGGCGTCGAAAACGATTCGCGAGGCAAGCGCCTGCCGGTATTCCTCTTCCGTGATGTGTCCGCGCTTGAGCATGATGGCCAGGAGCCTGTCCAGCATGCGCTCCCATGTTTCGGGAACCTCCTGTCTGCAGTAGAAGGCATAGCGCTTCTTGGGGCTGGGCAGAATCGATGCCAGGTAGATGGCTTCCCGCACGCTCAGTTCCAGCGGATTCTTGTTGAAGAAGTGCTGGGCGGCGCGGGGGACTCCGTAGATGTCGGGACCCAGTTCGATGATGTTGAGATAGATTTCCATCAGGCGCGGCTTGGGGACGACTTTTTCCACATACCAGGTGTAGAAGAGTTCCTCGAATTTGCGGGACAGCGTCTTGCGTCGCTCGAAGAACACGTTTTTGACGATCTGCATGGTGATCGAGGACGCCCCGTAGCGGAAATGGCCGGCGCGCAGGTTGCGGGTGAGCGCGGTCGCGAATTCCGACGTGATGAAGCCGTGGTGGCGCCAGAAGGAGGCGTCTTCGGTGGTGAGCACGGCAGAAACCATGGCCGGGGAGATTTCCTCCAGGGGGCGGAAGGATTCGTTGTCCTGGGCCACTTCCACCGTGATGCGCTGTCCGCCGGGTTCCGTGACTGTGAATGCGAAATCTCCCAGCAGCCGTTCCGCACGCAGGTGGGGCGGCGCCGAACGCACGCGGCATGCATCCAGGTCGATTTTGCCGGAAAGCCGGGCATCTTCCTGATGGATGCGGTTCATGTCCACGTCCAGGCCGATGCGTCCCTGAAAGGTTCCTTCCAGTTTCAACTGGCGCAGGTTGGGCACCAGAGCGGGCGGCAGCGCCTGGAGGGCTTCCTGGCAGGGAAGCGGGGGGATGTTCAGCGCCAATTGGATCCGTGGCTTGCGAGTTTCCGGATGCAGCGCGATCCGTGCCGTGGCCTGGGCCAGAAGTTTTCCGGACCGCAGGGTGGCGGACGGAATTTCCAGTTCATGGGATGCGGCATCATGGCGGGCCGTGAGGCGAAAATCGAAATCCAGCCCGGAAAGCGGTTCCGGTGCGATGCGTGGGTCCGACACCGTGAGCCCCCACAGGCGGCCATCCGCGGCGATTTCGGAAATGCCGGCTTCGCGGGTGAGTTCCACCTTGCCGGAAAAACGGACGTTTTCGCGGCCCGTGACGGGCAGATTCTCCGGAATGGCAAGACCCACCCAGGCTTCCTGCACCTGCATGAGGGACGCGATGCGGCCGGTTTTGCGGTCATACGTTCCGCTGGCCCGCAGCGAACCCCTGTCGGGGAGAACGCGGCCTTCCACGATGAAGGCCAGCCGCTCCCCATCTTCCGGCAGGAGGGTGGCCTTGCTGGCGTAGAATTCGAACTCCTTCGAAAAGGACCAAACCAGCCCCGAGAGCGTCATCCGCGTGAGGCGGGAAAATCCCTGGGTTTCCAGTTCGGCCGTGTCGATGAAGTACACGGGAAGATGCTCGGAGCGCACCTGGATGCCGGAAAAATCCCATGAACCCTGTCCACGCAGAAACCGGTAGTTTCCGTCCTGGGTCACCAGGGTGACACCGTGCGTTTGGATGTCCAGGGAAATGCCGCGGATTTCCAGTTCCTGCCAGTTCAGGCGGGAACTGGAAATTGTATCCGTTCGCGTTTTCGGGGACAGGAGGGACTCCGGGATTTCCCCCTCTGCCGTGATGCCCTCCATGTGGATGGCATGGACATCCACGCGCGGGTCGGCCCAGTTGCGCAGCCGCCAGTCCGGCAGGACCGTTTTGCGGATGCGCAGGGAAAAGCCGGGGGCTTCCAGGTGCAGTTTTCGAATTTCGATGCGGGCGAGGCTCACGGACACGTCGGCGTCGACGAGGCGCATTCCGCGCGATTTTGCAGCGGCGGCGATCGTCTGCCGGATGTATTTCTCCGCCAGCCGGGGAAGGATGAGCGCCACCGCCGCGGCCAGCGACAGGAGTGCGATTCCTGCGGCGATGAGAAATGTCTTCCGGTGCATGCCGGGGGATTTACTTGCAGATGAGGCCGATGACCAGCGTATCGTCGTTTTCTTTCGGGCCCGCGACGAACATCGGCATTTCGGCCGCCAGTTTGATGGTCATGTTGTGGAGGATTTCCGTGCGGGTTTCCTTGCCGGGGATTTCCTTCTGGATCTGCATCTGGATGCGGTAACGCACCTTGTTCCTGCTTTCCAGGATGCGCTCGATGAGCCGCGAAGTCATGTGCAGGTTTCCAGAAAGCTTTGTTTTCACGGGCTTTTGCGTATTGAGCACGATTTCGGAACTCTGGCGCAACTGGAAGGAACCATACGCCTTGAAGGGGACCTTGGACAGGATGTCCTTGAATTCCTGCAGTTCCTTGGGCAGGGGTGCCTTGGGCTCGCGGGCGGCGATGGTGTACACCTTGCATCGCACGGAGGCGGAATCATCGGACTCCTGCGCATGCGCGGGCCGTGCGTCCGTGGCGAGGAACAGGCTGAAGAGAGTCAGGAAAACCGTAAGGGTGCGCATGGAACGTGCCTCCTGGAATCAAATCGTGTTGCCGGTGTCGATGCCGGTCAGCCAGATGACCGTGATCATTTCACCGTTCTGGTCCGGAATCTGGAAAACGGCGGTATTGACGTCGTCTGCCGCGTTGATGTTCTCGATGATGCACGAATTGGGCGTGGAAACCAGAGCCTCGATTTCGGGCAGCGGCGGTTCCTGCAGCGGCGTCTTCACGCCGGCCTGCATCACGGGGGCGGCTGGCGGATCCACCGGATTGGCCGCGGTCGTGCCGATCGTGGGCGGCGGCACGATGCGAATTTCCGGAGACGGCCGCCGCTCCAGCGCATTCCAGAAAAAGAAGCCGCCGATGATCAGGGTCACGGCCATGCCGGCGATGCCGGAGATCGTGGCGGTCCAGGCCATGGCGCGCATGGAGCGCTCGTGCATGCGGTCCCGATCGGAAAGCAGTTGCTGCAGGGTTTCCCTGTACAGTGCCATGACGGCCGGCTTGGGGGAACCTTTCTCGCGGGGCGTCGCGGCCTGCGGTTCCATGCGGTTGCCGGGTTTTTGGGGCGAAACGTCCAGTGTCTGGCGGGGATTCATGGGCAAAAAGCCTGGCGGTTCCGAAGCCGATGAACGCAGGGCATCCCGCAAGGCATGAAAGTTGTCGAGCAGGACCCGGCCGTCGGGGTTTTCCTGCAGCATCTTTTCGACGGCCGCCTTTTCCTCCACGGTGCATTCCCCGTCGAAGTATGCGGACAGCCATTCTTCGGGAATCGTTTTCCTGGACGTCATCTCACACCTCCGTCCCCTGGTATCCGGCGGCCTGGAGGGCTTGCACCAGTTTCTTGCGCGCATGGTGCAGCCGGGACATCACGGTTCCGCGCGGACAGGACATGACTTCGGCGATTTCATCGTACGAGAGTCCTTCCACCTCGCGCAGGACGATGATGGTGCGATGTTCGTGGCTGAGCGTTTCCATGGCTTCCTCCAGCACCTTGGCCACTTCCTTGCGCCGCGCGAGCTTTTCGGGCCCCAGCGGCCGGTAGCAGAGGCCGTCGTGGCCTTCTGCCTTCATGGCGTCGATGGCGATCTCGTCCTGATACTCCGTTTCGGTCCGCCGATGGAGCGTGCGCCAGTAGTCGATGGAGAGATTGTACAGGATTCGCCTGAACCACGTGGCGAACGAGCAATCCTGGCGAAAGGACTGCACGTTCTGGTACACCCGCACGAACGCCTGCTGCGTGATGTCCCACGCCGCATCGGCATTGCGGACCATCCGCCAGGAAAAGCGGTAGGCCCATCGCTGATGCCGGTTCACCAATTCCTCGAAAGCTCTCTCATCTCCTTCCGCGCAAGACGCCATCAACTGCTCATCGGATGTCTGTCGATAATCAACCACAACAACACCTGGATCCATGACGATGGGGAGACCTGATTATTCTTTGCCGGGAAATGATTTTCTGCCGGCGGGGGCGACTATAGCGCAAACCGTTGCGGGTTTCATCATTTCTCGCATTCGGGGACATGGCAAATGGTATTCAAATCAATAGCCGAATGGAAAAAATCATACGATGAGCCGGCCCCGGGCGAAGGCATCCAGCAGCACGGAACGGGCGGCCAAATCTGCAAAATCGATTTTTTCCGTAAGGCCGTTGGTGCTGTGGAGCGAAAAATCATCCCAGCGAATGGCGCCGGATGCAGTTGGAAATTCGAAGAAAAAGTTGTCGGCGGTTTTCTCGGTCCACAGGCGGCCTTCGCCCTCGGGCATGTGAAAACGCAGTTCGCAGGTGGTGGCATCCAGCCACTGCAGCAGGTGGGTTTCCGGTTCCGCGTCGAAGGATTCCCGAGTCAGCGCCAGGCGCGGCTTGTCGGCGAACGGGCGGCCGGACGTGGGACAGAAGGAGACGCAATTGCCGCACTCGTTGCAATAGTCCTTGATATTGGCCACCTGCATCGCCTGCTCGACGACGAAATCCCGGCGCGCGCCGTCGGATACGGGCGGGAGGAGCCATGTCCGCGGGGTGGTTTCATAGGAAACGTTGGCCCGGTTGGGGCACACGCCCACGCAAACGTCGCAGAAGAGATGGCACGCCAGGCAGCGGGCCGCTTCCCTGCGAGCGGAATCGGCATCATAGGGCTGGCTCACCATGGCGAAGGAATGCCGCGAGGCCGGCGGTAGTTGCGGGACGGGCATGGCCGGTGAACGGCGCGCCCGGTGCGCGAGGATCTGCAACTTGTCCGGAAAATCCACTTTCGGTAGTTTGCGGCGCGGAATGGGGAGTCCCATTTTCGCGGCCATTTCGAAAGCGGCGGCCTTGCCGTCGGCGATGGCGGCCACGATGGAGTCGGGGCCACGCACCACGTCGCCGCCGGCATACACCTTTTCATGGCCGGTCGCGTGCGAGCCGGGCACCAGGGCAATGGTTCCCCAGCGGGTGAGCGTGACCGCGGATCCCTCCAGAAAGGAAAGATCGGGGTCTTGGCCCACGGCGGAAATCACCAGGTCCACCGGCAGCATGAATTCACCCCCCGGTTCCGGAACGGGCCGGCGCCGGCCGCTTTCGTCGGGATCGCTCAGATGCATGCGGCAGCATTCCAGGTGGGTCAGCCGGCCGCCTTCCCCCAGCGCCCGCAGGGGAGCGACCAGTTCGCGCAGTTCTACGCCTTCTTCCAGCAGTTCCCGGATCTCCTCCCGGTCGGCCGGCATCTCGCGGCGCGTGCGGCGGTAGAGCACGGTGACGTGATCCTTCGGTCCCGCCAGGCGCCGGGCGGCGCGGGCCACGTCCATGGCCGAATTGCCCCCGCCGATGATGGCCGTGCGGTGTCCGACCTTCGTGATGTGGCCCAAATTCACGCCTTCGAGGAATTCCATGAATCCCATGACGCCCTCGAGATCCTCTCCCTCGATTTGCATGCGCCGCGAGCGGGGGGCGCCCACGCCCAGAAAGACGGCGTCATGTTCCTGGCAGAGCCGTTCGAAGGTTTCGCGGTCCCGGATGAAGACACGTTCCCATTTCACGCCGCCCTGCGACAGGATGCGCTCGAAGTCGCGCCGGGAAATGCCGCGGTCCAGCCGGAACAGGGGCAGGGCGCGCTCCAGCAGGCCGCCGGGGTGTTCGCTGCCGTCGTATATCGTGACCCGGACGCCGGCCGAAGCGAGGTAGAAGGCGGCGCTCAACCCGGCCGGTCCAGCGCCGATCACGGCGACCGAGCGTCCCGCCGGTTCGCATGCCGGCCATTCGGGCACCTGGCCGGAAACCGCCAGGAAACGCTTGATTTCCCGGATACGGACGGGCTCGTCGTAATTGATGCGCGTGCAGCGCTCCTGGCAGCGATGGTTGCAGGCCATGCCCGTGGCGTTCGGGAGCGGGTTGTCTTCCAGCACCACGCTCAGCGCATCGTCGAAACGCCCCTGCGCCGTGAGCGCCAGGTAGCGCGGAATTTTTTGCGATGTGGCGCAATTCTCTACGCACGGGGCCTTCACGCAGTCGAACCAGCCCAGTTCCCGGGATCCCTTGATGACGTCCCACGGGTGCGTCTCCTTGCGCCATGCCGGGCTCGCCAGCGTGCGTGCGGCCGTTTCCTGGAGCCGGGCGAACAGGGCCGCCCGGTCGCCGCCCGGTCCCTGCACGCGTCCGGTTTCGGGGATGGAAAAACCTTCCCGCTCCAGGGCCTCGCGCACGTTCTCCAGCACCTGCGCCAGTCGTCCGTATCCGCCCGGCTTGAGCAGATCCGTGCAGAGCGTGAGCGGGGTCAGTCCCGAAAGGAGCAACCCCGGCGCATTGAAGGCATCGACGCCGGCGCAGAAGGAGATGTCCAGGCTGTGACCAAACTGCTCCGCCAGCCGGTGCGCCAGTTCCAGCGATACCGGATGCAGGGCGCGCCCACTCATGTAATGCATGGTTTCCTTCGCGGGCAGCACATGGCGGATGTTGCGGCTCTCGAGCGTGTTCGTGAGTTTCACGCCGAAGGCCACGCCCGTTTGGCGGGCGGCTTCCTGCAGGCGCGCGAGCAGTCCCACGGCATCCTCCCATTTGAGGTCGTGGGCGAACGCCTCGTCGGGAACGTCCACCTCGTATCCCATCGCGTCGTTGAGGATGGCGCGCAGGGCTACGGGGCCCAGCAGCGTGGGGTTGAGTTTGACCGTGGTATGGAGTTTCCGCTCGCGGATGAAGTAGGCGGCGATGGCTTCCACTTCGTCGGGCGGGCAGCCGTGCATGGTGGAGATGGTGAGGTTGTCGGTGATGACGTCCGGGACGTCCGAGAGATCCACGCCGAAAACGGGCTCCAGTTCCCGGCACAGGAGAGCCACCCGCTCGTCCGGGCGGGTCATGGCATCGAGGAAGGCTTGCACGTTGGGCCGCTGGATTCCCTCGAGGTTGTATCCGACGCTGATGTTGAAGATGAACCCAGGTCCCGGGCCGGTTTCCGGGTGCCAAAGCCAGCGGCGCAGCGCATGCAGGAGCACCCAGGCCTTGCGGTATTCCTCGGCCGACTGTTCCAGGCGCAGTTCCTGGGACCATTCGCAGTTGTAGCCTTCGTCGGCCGCGTCGATGCAAGGCTTGGTCACTTCGATTTCATCGAGCGTCTGGACAGTTTTGAGTTCCATGTAGCGGGCGCCGCACAGCCACGCGGCGGCCACGTTCTGCACCATCTGCGTGTGAGGTCCCGCCGCTACGCCCAGAGGGGTCTCCAGTAGCCTGCCGTAGCGCAGGCTGCGAAGGACGTCGTGGGCAGAAGGGGAGAAGAACAACGTCCGTGGCACACCCAGCATGGTGCCGCGCGCCTCGTATTCCGAACGCATGGCCTGGGCCAGGCGCACAAGAGGAACCGGATGAAAGCGATCGGTCATGAAAAGCCTCCCAATGGAAATTTCCCGCATTCGCTCGCGGGAAACCCAAATGTATGAAGTACGGTTCGCACATGCAACCTTTTTATGTTCCGGAACCGGAAAGCGGGGGGAATCCGTTTCATTCCGCATCCATGGTCTGCTGGCGATAGAAATCCAGCAGCGCCTGTTCCTGCGGCGCGATCGAGGCGTCTGCGGCGGCGGCCTTGCACATCATCCGGTACACCTTTTCCCGGTCCTTCGGTTTTCTGGGCACGCGCAGCACGAGTTGGTTGTTGCGGGCCATCTGCAGAAGCCCTTCCAGGCGATCCGGCGCATAGCCCCACTTGCGGGCCAGCCTGCGGGCGAACTCCAGTTCCCCGTCGGAAATCGAGCCGTCGGCGGAAAGCATGAGCAATACGTTGTTGAACGCGTAGTCCCGCACCTTCAGGATGGATTCGAGTTTGGCAGGAGTGATGCCCGCGGTGAAGAACTGCTGGTTCCTGGCGAAGAAGGTCTCATACTCCACCGGGCTTAACACGTCGGCCACGATCCATTCGTGGCGGGGAGCGTTGAGGAGCCCGCCGCAGTAGGGACAGGCGATGTCGGTCGTGTCGGAGAGCGTGCCGCCGCAGGCCGGGCACTGGTGCGTGTAGAGGGAGCCACGGGCGGGTGCGGCCTGCACGTCTCGTTCCAGCAGCAGGATCTGGTTGCGGCTGGTGACGACGGGATCGATGGGATAGGCCTTGTCGCCGTCGAGGCGCACCCGTTGAAAGGAAAATTTGATGCTGACGGCCAATGTGTTGCGGTTTTCCTTCTGCATCGCGCCCACGATCGTGACATCGTTGAGGAAGATCCGGTTGTACACGAAGTCCGGCTCCCGGGCGATGCGGTCGGTGAATCGCTCCATGAATGCATCGGATGCGAAACGCCGGATGTGCTGTGGATTTTTGAGTATTCGGGCGGTTTCCATCTGGAGGAAGGCGTTGGACGCCTTGTCTTCCAGCATGAGCACGGAAAATTCGGGGTCGTCGTCGCCGAGCGCCTCGAGTTTGTCGGCCAGGGATTTGGCGAGGTTGCCGCGGCGCGTGCGCAGGCGGTAGTCGTCGGCCGGGGTGATCTTGGCCAGCACCCAGTCGTAATCGCCGGCGTTGGTGATGGTACCGCAATACGGGCAGCGGCTCAGTTCGCCCAGGCCGGACGCCAGATCGCCGCCGCAGTTGGGGCAGTTGGGCTGCTGGTACATGTCCTTGCCGGAGGCCGTGGTCTTGCGGATGAAGGACCAGTATTCCACGAATTCCTCGTTGATGACGGAATCGAGGACAGGATAGGTGGGAGACGTGAAGCGCTCCCTGACGGTGGCCAGCACGGCGGCGTGAATCACGTCGTGGCGGCCATCGCTCTCGATGCGGTCGATGGCGATGGCGCGCACTTCCAGGCTTTCGATGACGTTGCGCTGGTTCAGTACGCGCATCATGGCGAACTGCGTGTTCACGCGCTGGTACATGCCGTCGGAGAGGAAGCGGCGCACCCGGGCGATGTCCATGGCCGACCAGGCGCCCTGGATGTCCAGGAAGGCCTTGCGGACCTTTTCCAGGAAGGCGTTTTCGTCGAAATCCGGCCGCTGGCGGGAAAAAGCCAGGATGCTCCTGGCGTCGCGCACGAGTTGTTTTTTAGATGCCGGCAGTTCGTTGAGGACGGAACCCTGCTGCTTGTGCCGGGCGCCCCAGCCGGCCAGGAACAGCACGAAGGCCACGGCGAGGAGGTTGAACGGGAAAGGAAGCAGGTCCAGGAGATAGAAAATGAGGAAGATGAGGTCGAGGATGTCGCCGTCCCCGCTGCTGTCGCCACCGCTGCTGCCGCCACCGCCGCCCATGCGGGCCCGGCTTTCCGTGGAAATCAGCAGGACGGATGCAGCCAGAAGGAGGGAGCAGAGAAAGCGGCCGTGATGCAGCAGGAACACGCAGGCGGCCGTGCGGAATCGACAGAAGAAGGAAGCGAAGGACGTGCGTTTCGGAGCCGCGTTCATGGGTGTTTCCATATTTCGCGCCGTCATTGCCAAAGACGGGTCATGGCTCGACGACGACGCGGTCGCCGGCCGAACGCCCGAAGGTTTCGGGGGCGTACATTTCCTCGGCTTTCAGCGGCGGCACCACAAATTCGCCGGGCGTGGTGGCGCGCGCGGTATAGACGAACGTGTGGACGCCAGCGTCCAGCAGAGATGCGAAGGCTTCCACGCGCTCGTCGCGGATGTTGTGGTGCTCGTACCAGACGCCCCACCACCAGCGCCAGCGGCGATGCATGGCATGGCCACGCCCGGGTTTGTGATCCATGGGGCCCGCATCGGAATCGCCGGAGGCGCCCGCGGATGGCGGTGCCCCGCGCAGAGCCGTGTTTTCAGGCTCGAAGCCCGCGGGCAGGGGATCCACCAGCGCCACGTGATAGCGGCGCGAGGGCACGAGCATGGTCAAGGTCACCTTCACCCGCGCTCCGGCCCGCACGCGCCAGGTGCCGTCTGCATCCCGGCGCACGTCCTCGGATTTCTCGAGTCCCTCGTAGCGGCGCGACACCGTGAAGCCATGGTCGGCTGGCGGCGGGCGAAGATCCGAAAGCGCGTAGGTCAGGCCGATGCGGTAATACAGCCGGCCCGCGCCGTCCTTGGCCAGGAGCAGATCCTTGCGCGTGCCCCGCTTGCCCAGCGCCTGCATGGGGATGGCCACCACGTGCCGCTCGGTGGTGCGGCCGGCGAAGCGGTGCTCCCCGGCAAAATCCTCACCGAGCCAGATGCGGGAAACGAAATTGGGGGTGGTCTTTTCATAGGTCTGGAAGTACTGGTCCAGCGCCAGGAGCACCCATACGCTCTCCTGGGTATTGGCCCAGCGTCCCTGCTTCCGGTGGGCCAGCAAACCTGCCACCACCTTGGGTATCAGGTCGCTTTGCGGCTGGTCCAGCATCAGGCCAGACAGCAGCAGCGCATCCACCCGGCGGTCGGAATGGAGGATCAGATGGGCGCCGTCGGACGCGTAGGTGACGAAGTTGGCTGCCCCCGCGGTCTCGCTCACTCGCGAAAGCAGAAGTTTGCGGATGGCCTGCAGCGTTTCCTGCTTCTTGCCGGCCACGAACACGGGGTACAGCCAGCCCACGCTTTCCAGGTCCGGCTCCTTGCCGGAAACGAAGTGCGGAAGCAGTTGCGCGGCCTTGGCGACGTCCGCGTCCCGGCCGAGGTTGCGCACGTACAGGCTGTAGGCGACGATGGAGCGTTTCACCCATTCGGGATATTCGGCCGGGATGTGGTTCTCGATGGCCGCGAGGTAAGCGAGCGCCCGGCGCAGCATGTTCGCGTTCACGGGGTAGCCCTTTTCCTGGGCGCGCAGCAGCGCATGGGTGACGTGGACGGTCAGGAATGGCCAGGATTCCTGGCCACGGATCCAGAATGGGAAGCCGCCATCGCCATTCTGCATGCTGCCCAGTTTCTGCAGATCCCGTTCCATGGCGGCCCGGATGCGTTCGTCGTCTGGGAGTCCCGCCGTCTGGAAGGCCGAGAGCACGTCGCGCAGCGCGGCCACGGAGAGGATGCGCGAGGACAATTGCTCGGCGCACTCGTAGGGATAGGCGTACAGGTACAGGACGGCATCGGTTAGCGCCTGCAACTGCGTGGAGGAAGTCTGGACGTCGAGGCTTCCGAAATTGGGCACGACGTTCGTCGGCGCCGAAACGGGCTGCACGATGGCACCCGAGTCGATGGTGCCGTAGGTGGCGAAGCCCTCCGTCGTGGCCGGCGTCCATACCGGCAGTTCGAAGGAAGCCGCGTCGGCAACATCGGCGGCAGCGGCGATCGCATCCACGTGGGCCATTCCGGGGCTGTCGGCGGCAGCGGCGAAGCGCACTTCCCGCCGGTCTTTGGCCGGTACGCGCACCTTCTTCCCCTGTGTCTCTTTCCATATGATGTTCTGCCCGCGCACGGCCACGCGCACTTCCTGCTTCTGCTCGGTCTGGTTGAGCACTACCAGGGACAGTTCGAAGCGGTCCCCGAAATTCAGGAAGCGCGGCGGGGATGGGCGCACCTGCAACGGGAGGCGGGCCGTGACCGTGGATTCGCCGCGGCCATAGAACCTGGGACCGGCCACAGCCACCGCCATGAGCCGGTACCGGGTGAGGTTGTCCGGGAGTTTCAGACGCACCTGCGCGCGGCCGGCGGCATCCGTGCGCACTTCCGGCGCGAACAGCGCCAGCGCGGAGAAGTCGCTGCGCACGGCCAGCGGCGCCGGAGCTGCATTCTTTCCATCCTTCGCTTTCGGGCCCGCCTTGGCGCGTTCCTCGCGCGAGTCCTCCATGTCAGCGATCGCTTCCCGCTTGGCGCCTCCGGGCGCCGGCGGCATGGCACCAACTCCTTCGGGAATGGCTTCGGCCGATTTCACCATGGTCGGGCCCGCCGCCTGGATGGCGTCCACGCTGGAACTGACGTCGAGTTTCAGCGGGTCGGCCAACTGCACGTGCTGGCGCAGCCAGCGATGATAGGTTCCTCCCGCACGGGAAGGATGGAAAGCGGAAAGCGGGTCGGGAATCCGGTATCCGGAAAGCGCGAGCACCGCCTCGTCCACGGCGACGATGGCGATTTCCGCATCGGCAGCGGGCCGCCCCTGCGCATCCCGGACGGAAATCTGGATGTTCGTGCCCTGGCCGGGGGAAAGTTGGCCGGCTTCGGGGGTCAGTTGCACCGACAGCGCCCGGCGGGCGGTGCTCACCGGCAGGGACAGGTTGCCGCCGGCATAGGCGGGCCGTCTGGGCGCGGAAGGAACCGGGCGCCCGGCATCATCCACCCGGGCGGCGGTGCCCGTGATCTCCACCTGCACCTCGGTTTCCGGCATGTGGGCCTCGGTCAGCGGGATTTCCAGCACGGTGGTGGGGCCGCTCATGGTGAACCGATGGGGCGTGTCCATGCCGGCATGGCGCAGGAACCAGATCCCTTCCGCGGGCGAGAACGGCGCCTGCACGAATACGCGGGCCGTTTCTCCGGGCTGGTATTCGGTCTTGTCCGCCACCAGATTGACGCGTTCGCGCTCCACATCGCGCACGATGGGCAGTTCTCCGCCTTCCACATAGCGCGTGATGCGCGTGAGATTCCTGCGGCCGGCGGCGTCGGCGATCTCCGCCGTGATGGTATAGCTTCCGCCTTCCTCCAGGTTCAGATCGCAGGCCGCCGGCGCGTCGGCGGCGGAAGTGATGGCGCAGGTCCTGGCGTTTCCTTCGATGCGGCGCAGTTTCCCGCGCTGGTATTCCCAACGGTCGCGCACGGCGCGCACCTGCACGGGGATGCCGGCGATGCGCTTGCCGTCGATGTCGGTGACCACCGCTTCCACCCGCATGGGCTGCCCGGCGGGGACGAAGGTGCGGGGCGTGCGCAGTCCCACGTAGAGCGAGGAGGGATGCACCAGCAGGCTGGCGGACGCCGTCCAGGTCTGGCGGTTCACGTCCGTCACGGTGGCCTGGGCGGTGACCGCGTACGGGACGCTCGGCCGGGCTTCTAGGAAGGTCAGGCGCACGGCATGCCGTCCCCGGGAATCGGTGGAGCCGGCGAGCGTGCGGGGAGCCTGTTTTCCGACTTTTGCGGGTTTTCCGCGTCCTCCTTCGTCTTCATCCTCGAAGAACCACCAGCGCATGGCCTGATCGCCAAACGACCATTCGAGCCAGTTGGGCGGCGCATACGAGGATGCCACGGCATCGACGTTCCAGTGGACGTCCGCCCCGGGCAGGCCGCCGCCCGAAAAGTAACTGGCCGAAAGCGTCAGGTCCGTTCTGTCCCCGATGACGAATGGTCCCGGCGGGGTGGCGATGTCCACTTCGAACTCGGGTTTGCGGAACTCGGCGATCTGGAAGGAGTGGCGGCCGGTCGCGTCTGCCGCGCTCAGTTGCACCCGGGCCATGCCAAGGTTGGCATTGTCGGGAATGGCGAACGTGAAATGGAATCCGCCCAGCGCATTGAGGGGGGCGCGTCCTTCTGCAATCTTGTTGTTGCGCGGGTCGAATGCCGTCCAGGATACTTCCTTCACCCAGGATTCGGGCAGGTTCAGTCCGGCGGCGGGCCCCATGTCCACGTAGCGCAGGTAGCCCTTGAGCGAGACGCTTTCCCGGGGCTTGTAGAGGCGCCGGTCGTCGAAGGTGAAGAAGCGGTGGGAGGCACCGGGACCGCCGGACGCGACGTATCCGCTCATGTATTCCCCATACGGGTATTCCTCGCGAGGAAGGAATGCGGAGTCGTTTCCCAGCTTGGCCACGAGAAGGCCGGCTCCGTTTTCGGGAGCCGAGGGCGGCATCTCCAGTTTCGCCAGCCCGTCGGCGCCGCTCCGGGCGGAGACGTCCGTGCCGAGGATTTGCACCCTGGCGCCTTCCACTGCGCGGCCGTCGGAGAGGCGTGTCACCAGCGCGTGCAGGTTGCGGTGGTCCATGTGGGCATCCACGGCCAGATCCGTGAATGTGACCCAGGTGGTGAACGTGTGCCATTGGTATCGTTCCTTGGGCATGGGTGTCTCGGAGATGGCCACCATCAAATGCCCGTGTTTCCCACCGGAAAGATAGGGCTTGAGGTCCACGATGGATTCCACCGGCGCATCGGCCTGCGTATCCAGTTTCAGCGTTTTTTCGTGGACCAGTTTTCCGGGAGCCGGCACGGTGTCGTCCCATTGGTGCCGTTCCGCATAGCGCAGGTAGGAGCGGAAATCGGCCGGATTCACCTGATAGACGCGTACGGTCAGCCGGGGCAGGTTCACGGACGTGAAGCGCACCTCGGGCGGCGCCGAAGGATCGGCCACGGTCAGGCGCTTGTAGTTGTGCATCAGTTGCGGATACGCCTCCCGGAAGTGGAAGGTGCGCTCGGCATCGGCCCCCAGCGTCTGCCCGTAAGTGTCGGCCAGGTCGCCGGACACGCGCACGATGTAACTGCGGCGCCCCTGGATCTTCCCTGTCACGAAGAGCATGTGATCTCGCACGATGACGCGCATGCCGGGGATGGCAGGCGACACCTTCACCCATTTTTCATCGAATTTTTCCTCATCCAGCGGATTGTTGAAGCGCAGGTACATGGCGCCGGGAGGACGGCAGGCATATTCCGAACTTTCGCAGTTCTGCCCTTCCACGGCCAGGGGATCATAGGTGCGCAGGGAAAAGATGGCAGGTTCTCGCGTCTTCTCGGGGCCCTCCGCGGAGGGGAGCCCGGGGCCCAGGCGCACGGTGTACGTGGTGCCGGGCGTCAGAGCCTGCATGGGGACGAAGACCAGCCATCGGCCCTCGTATTCCCTGCGCGCAGTCCTGACCATTTCGGTCACGGCCGGGTCGCGCTCGATGTCGGCGTCGGTGGCCATTTTCAGCGGCACATTCACGCTGGCATTGCTTTGCATTTCTGTCATGGCGAGTATGGCGGCGGGATCGATGCGCTGGTCCATGCGCACGAAGAACACGGGATTGAGTTTCTGCGGGCCGCCCTGGGGATAAAAGGTTTCCACCTGGACGGTGGGGGTGGAGAAACTCCAGGAGACGTCTTTTCCCAATTTTTTGCCTACTGCGCTTGCAATGCCGGATTTCACCGTGACCGTGTAGCGCGTGGATTTGGGAAGGCGTTCCAGTTCGCTTTCGAATACCAGCGTTCGGGTGCCCAGCCAGCGCCATTTTCCTTTCACTTCGGGCTGGATTTGCACGGGAATGCCGGCTGCGATGGTGTCGGCGTGGGAAGTGACGGCCACCATGGGCTGGGAAAAGGTCACACTGATGTTGGGGGCGATGTACACGTCCTCCGGAGGCGAGGTGCGCACCACCTCGAGTTTCCCGGGGTCGCCGGCATCGGGCGGAAGCGGCTTGGCCGGCGGCGGCCAGGCATCCTGCACCACCAGCCCCGCCCGGGGCGGCGGCAGGCTCTTTTCACGCAGGGCGAAGTCTTTTTTCAGATCGAGCGGCTTTTCGGCAGGCAGGCGCGCCAGCAGGCTGCGGGTTTCGGCCTCGTCCAGCGGTTTCCCGGGGTCGTAAGGGGGGCGGTCCTTGCCATCCGGACTTCCCGGTCCGGGTTCCAGCGTGAAATTCAGGCCGCTTTTCCCTGAGTCGTCCGCCGGGGCGGCACGCTTGTTCTCTCCGATGTTCGCCTGCAAGGAAGATGAGGTTTTCTTCCTGTCGGATGGCGGTTTGGAGCAGGCCGCCGCCGAGAGCAGCGCGGCCAGGCAGCAAAGCAACGTTCCACGGCCATGAGCGTGCGTCATTTTCCTTCCTCCGGAAACGCGGAAAGCGCACGCATTATCTGCCAATCGGAAGGCGGGAACAAGTCCCGAAAAGTTCTTTTTTGCCTGCAAGACGCTGGGACTGCGGAACCGGAGACTCGGGAAAGGTTTTTCAGGGCATGCAGAAAAGGAAATCGGGTTTGCGGGATTGCATCATGCGCAGCCGGCCCTGCCAGCCGTCGAAGCCGCGCCCGGAGCAGGTTTGCCCGTCGGGACAATCGGAGTCCTGGGTGCAGGTGCGCTGGCAGTGTTCGAACATGCAGACCATGCCGCGTGCACACGTGGGTTCGCCCGTGGACGTGCATGCGGCATGTTCGGGCAGGCTCGCTCGCGCGCAGACCCGGTATGCGAAGGCAGGAGAGATTTCTTCGCTTCCCAGCACCGTGATGTGACATTTCCATCCATCGGGACAGTCTTCATCCAGCGTGCAGGGGGGACGGCAGATGCCATCCACGCAGGACATGTTCCCGGCGCAGGCGGGACCGAAAGCCGTGCAGCGGGAGCCGGGAGGCAGGTCAGCCTTGCGGCAGAAGCGGCCGCCCCGGCCCGAGTAGGTGGTGATGTCGCTGAAGTATCCCTTGCACAGGAAATCAACTGGACAGTCGTCATCCCGGGCGCAGGGCTTCACGCACGTGTTCGTTTCGGCGAGGCACACGTTGTTCCCGGCGCACCCCCACCACGGGCAGGGTTCCATGGCGGCGGCCTGCGCGTCGGCGCCGCGCCGGCATGCACCGGTGAGAAGCAGGCAGAGCAGAACCGTCCGGGGGGCCAGGCGCAGGCGCATCATTCCCCGTACAGGATGTCGTAGAGTTCCGGACTGATGCGGCGCACATCCCGGCGGGGATCCGGAAGGCGGTGCAGCGCGTGCGGATAGACCAGTTGGCATTCCACGCGGTGGCGGAAGTAATGGGGTTCGCGCACGAAGGGGTTCACGGTCCACGTCGTGTCTTCGTTGGGGTTGTAGTACAGGGTGGCCACCCGCAGGCGTTCAAGGGAGAGATTGCGGCGCAGTTGCTCCTTGAGCTTCGTGATGACGTCGGAAATCAGGCGGCCCGAGCGGAACACGGTGTCCACGATGAGCACCGAGTGGTGGCTCTCCACCCGCTCCACGAGGTAGGGCATGCCGATGATGTTGTCGCGGAACGACTGGTGCGTGCGCGCGGTGTTGAGGCTGATGTGGTCCGGGACGTGGTCGGTCTCCCCTTTTTTGTAGAGGTATTTGTACACTTCGTGGATGGGCAGTCCCGCATGGATGCCGCCGGGCCACAGCGCGATGAGCACGTCCGGGACGAAGCCGCCGCGGGCCATCTGGAGGGCCAGTTCCACGGCGTCGTAGTAGACTTCCCGGGGCGTCAGGTAATGCACGCGTTCCTCCGGATTCCAGCGGGAAGCCTCTTCGCGGTCCTGGCCGTGCAGGATGTTCCACGTGCGCGGATCCTTTTCGCGAATCAGCGGATCGTCCGGATGCCCCGTCTGCACCAGATCCGCCAGTTCATGGGGATAATCGATCCAGACATCGCCGGGCAACTGCTGCACGGATATCAGCGGGATGCCCGTGTATCGGGCCTTTTCGGGCTTGTGGTGCAGCGTGCCCACCACGATACGGTTGGGACAGTTGGCGCGCGCCTTCTGTCGAAGCGTGTTCACGATGGCCTCGATCGTGCGGCCGCTTTCGTACACGTCGTCGAGGATGAGCAGGTCATCCTCGCGGCAGATGACGTTGATGACGTGCTCGAGTCCCTTGATGGCCACCTTTTCGCCCTGCTGCCCCATGCCGGTATAGCTCTCCGTGGCGATGGTGGTGTGGTTCATGAAGATGCCGCGGCTGCGGTAGAAGGCGTCCACGCCCAGTCCGACAGGCGTTCCTCCCCGCCACACCGAGATGGTGTGCTTGGGGCGCAGTCCCGATTCGTAGAGGAGCCGGCCCAGGCGGAAACTGTCCTCCAGGAAGCGTTGCGGGCTGATGTGCAGAATTTTGGGTTCGGACATGGGACCTCCGTTCAGCGGTAGAAGACGAGCGGTTTTCCGAGATGCTCGGCCAGCCGCTCCACCGCGGGAAGCATGCGTTCGTGAAAGGTCCATCGGGTGTAGGGAAAGCGAAACTCGCGGGCCTCGCACAGGACCGAGAATGCCATGTGCGGCCAGCGTTCGATGGTATTGGGCCGGCGCGGAGGGCCCAGTTCTCCCAGAGCGGTCACCACGTGGAAGAAGACGCCCGCGCGGGAGGCGCCGAAAGCAGGCCGTTCGTGGAAGCCGTGCATGCCCGAGCCGAGTTCCGAAAGGCAGTCCGGACATATCAGGGGAAGCCCGATGGCAGCGGGGTCGGCGCTCAGCGTGATGCCGCAGCGGGCGCAGAAACTGGCGGAATTGTCCGTCTTCAAGAAACCTGCCCCTTTCCCCCGCCTTGCCGGTTGCGCCGAAGCAGGATGTACATGCTGCCGGGGCCTCCATCTACGGGACGCGCGGTGGAAAAGGCCAGGATGTGTTTGCGCAGGGGACCGCGGGTCAGAAGGGCGAGAAGTCCTTCCCGCAGAGCCGGGGTAGGAGTTTTCGAATGCAGTCCCCGGCCATGGATGATGAGGATGCAGCGTTTCTGTTCGCGGATGGCGTTTCGCACGAAGGCGAGGATTTCCTCGCGGGCCTCGGCCCATGTGAAGCCGTGAAGGTCGAGATGGCCCTGAACGGAGAAATCGCCCCGCTTGAGTTGCTCCAGCAGGCGGAAATCCACGCCCGGCGCCAGGCCTGTGAGGAATTCATCGAGGAACTCGATGTCGAATTCTCCCTTGCCGTCTACGAAATCGGCCAGCGCGGCCAGCGCCGATTCCTCTTCGCGTACGATGCGCACGGGCGCTGCCGGCTTCGGCGCGCCCGCCAGATTGCGGTCTTTTTCCGGCAGGGGCCGCACATCGGCATAGGCCTGAGCCAGAAGTTTCCGCGGGTCGGATTCGCCCGCCGATTTTTCAGGTGCCGGCGGTGCCGGCGGTGCCTGCTTTTCCATTTTTTCGCGGGATTCCCGTGCACGCGCTTCCTGCGCCTGGCGCACGACTTCCTGCATGCGGTCCCGCGCGGATTCGAAAGGGGAGGGAAGAGAAGAAACCGACCCGCCGTCATTGCGCGTTTCGCTGGAAGGAGGTGTCTTCTTCCGGCGGGCCATCATCGTGGACTACTGGCAGAAGGTGGGTCCCGAGGTGCAGGAGGCGGGCCCCTCGGGGCAGGTGTTGGTGCAGGTCACCCAGTTTTCGCAGGTGCCCACATTGGCCAGCGGCAGGCAGACCTTGAAATTGTATTCGCCATAGATGGTGAGCGTACGGCACTCGGAATACGGGTCGCAGTCGTCATTCGTGATGCACTCGTCCAGGCAGTAGGAGGTGTTATCCATGTTTCCGTCGGGCGGCAGGCACACGCCGCGCAGGCAGTCGGCCCATTCGGAACAGATGCGGCAGGTGTCCACGCCGTTCGATGGCTTTGTGCAGGAGCCGCTGCGGGGCATGCACTGGTAGACATTGGTATCCACCTGTGCGCACATATAGCCATCCGGACAGAAGGTGTCGCGGTCGCAGGGAGCGGAGCACACGTAATTGTCCATTCCGCGGAAACTCAGGCAGTAACCGGACGCGTTGCAATCGTCATTGATGTGGCAGGGATCACACAGTTCGCCGTCGCCCACGCAGGCGCCGTAGTCGTGGAAGCACTGGTTCACCGGCTGTGGAGAGCCGGGCGTGCAGGTGCCGGTACACCAGGCGCAATCCTCGACCCAGGCGCCGAGGCTTTCACAGTAAAAGGCTTCCGCGCAGTGGGAGTCCACCGGGCAGGTTCCCGGACGTTCCGGATCACACATGCGGGAGCAGTAGCGCTCGCCTTCGGCCACGGCAGGATTGGCGGCTACGCAGCGGTCGGTCTGGTAGCCGCACTGCATGTCCATATCGCAGGATTCGCAGAAGTTGCGGGGCATGCAGATGGGCGTGCCATCGCCGGGATCGCGGCAGACCATGTCCGGCGGGCAGTCGCGCGGGGTGGAGCAGGGCTTCGTGCAGTAGGCGCGGGAATCTTCCTCGCCGGCGCGCTGGCACTGCAGTCCCTCCGCGCAGTCCTGGACCGAGCAGTTGTCGCCGATGCCGCCGGGGCCGGTTTCGAAATCCACCGGCACGCACCAGTAGGAATCCGTGCTGTATCCGCAGTAGGTCCCATCGGGGCAGGTGACGTCATTGCCGCAGGCGATCGTGCACACGCCCTCGCGGCAATCCACGAGCGAGCCTTCCGGACAGGTGGAATCGCTTTCGCAGGGCAGGCAGTCCTCCACTTCCTCGCAGAACTCGCCCAGGTGCGCCAGCGGGCGGCAATGGCCGCTCCAACAGGTGTATTCATCGCGGCAGTCGGTGTTCACGGTGCAGGAGGGCATGCAGTACGAGGCCGTGCCGAAATCGATGCATTCCCCCTTCTTGCACGGAGTGGCTTCGTCGCAGGGCACCACGCACATGCCGCCGGGCAGCCCGAGGTTGCACAGCCCCGTGCAGTCCGTATCGATGGTGCAGGGGGCACCCAGGGGTTCGCTCTTCTTACCGTCGTCGCACGCCGTGACGAGAGAGAGGGAAACGACGAAAATGAATTTCAGAAAGGTGCGATGCATCATTCAGCTTGCCTCCGGCTTCAGCTTGTATAAGATTGCCGCCGGCAAGTCAAGAGATTTGCCGAGTTTCAATCCGTTTTCCGACCGGTTTTTAGGTGAATCATGAAAAACTTCCTCCACGTCCTCGTCCTCGCGGTGTTTTCGATGGCTGCCGCATGCCAGGAAGAGCCTGCCGCCGAATCCGGCGCCGGCATGCATGCCGCATCCCTGCCTGCCGTTTCGACTCCCTATCCGCGCCAGGCGCCCGAGGATACGTGGGAACCCGAGCGCTGCTCCATCGACTGGTATCCCTGTCCGCCGGTAGGCACCCGCCGCTACCAGACCGTGGAAGACATCCCGTTCGTGCCCGTGAACGACTGGGCCAAGAGCCAGGCCGACGAGATGGGCATGCTCTACATGCATGACCTGTATCAGCGCATCACCGAAGGCAAGAAGATGATCTACTTCGGGGTGACGGCCGGCTGGTGCTCGGTGTGCCGCTCGCAGTTCCCGAATCTTTCCACCATGGCGCAGATGTATCCTGACGTGCTCTTCCTGGTGGTGGTATCCCAGGATGCCAACGGCGACGCGGCCGATTATGCCTATGCCACCACCTACAACGACCAGTACCGGTGGGATGACGACGAGAACGTGTACGTCACCTACGACCCCAACTTCCTGTTCGAGCGCTACATGACGATCGCCGCCTATCCCTTCAACATGTTCATCGATCTCAAGAATATGGAGATCATGAGCTACGAGAGCGGGCTCACTTCCTCGTCGGCCTTTTCCTCTGCCATCCAGGCGGCTCTTTCCCGCATCCAGTGAGTCTTTCGCTCCGTCAGAAATCTCCCCGAACAGGAATCCAGGAGGCAGAAAATGGCGAAACCATTTCGCTCGTATGACATTCGCGGGCTCTTTCCGGAGGAAATCGACGAGTCCCTGGCCTTCGACGCGGGACGCGCCGCCGTGGCGCGGTTCGGCTGGAGAAACGTCTGTGTCGCGCACGACATGCGGCCGTCGTCGCCGGCGCTCGCGGAAGCGCTGGTGGCCGGGCTCGTGCGGCAGGGCGCGCGCGTAGAATTTTTGGGAATGACCTCCACCGACATGATGTATCTGGCCGTGCTGGCTCACCGGCTGGATGCCGGCTTCATGGTCACGGCCAGCCACAACCCCGCGCGCTACAACGGCATCAAGGTCGTGCGCGAGCGGGCGCTGCCGGTGGGGCTCGATTCCGGCCTTTCCGATCTGGAATCCGAAATCCTCCGTCTGCGCAAGGCGCCGCCCGCGGTTTCGGCCGCGCGAGGCCCGATGCAGCCAGTTTCTTTCTGGGACGAATATCTTCATATCCTGTTCCAGCAGGTTCCGCCCGACCGGATGCCGCCGTTTACGGTGACGGTGGACGCCGGCAACGGCATGGGGGGCATGGTCCTCGAGCGGGCGGCTTCGGCTCTGCCCCTGAAAATCCACCATCTGTATCCCGAGCCCGATGGCACGTTTCCCCACCACGACGCCAATCCGATGGAGGCGGCCAACCGGCGCGATCTGGAAGCCACGGTAGTGCAGACGGGTTCCGATCTCGGCGTGGGATTCGACGGAGACGCGGACCGCGCTTTCTTCGTGGATCACCGCGGTGTGTTCCGCCCGGCGGATCACGTGCTGGCGCTTCTGGCCGAGCGGGCTCTGCGCGCGGCGCCTCCTGGCGCGGCGGTGGTGTACGACGTGCGCTGCTCGCGCCATGTCACGCAGGCCATCGAGCGCTGCGGCGGCAGGGGCTACATGGGCAAGGTGGGGCACGCCCATGCCAAGCCCTTCATGATGCGATTGCAGGCCGTGCTCGGCGGCGAACTCTCGGGACACACCTATTTCCCGCTCCTGGGCGGCGTGGTGGATTCCGGCCTGCTGCTGTTTCTGACCGTGCTCGCGGAACTGCATCACCGCCAGGCCTCCCTGGACGAGGCGCTGCATTTCGACGCCCCGTGGGTCGCCAGCGGCGAAATCAACCTCTCCGTGGAAAATCCCGAGGCCATCCTCGCGAGGCTTTTGAAAAACCATCGAAACGAGGGTACAATGTCGCAGATCGACGGCCTGCGCATCGATACGCCGCACTACTGGTTCTCGGTGCGCGCGAGCAACACCGAGCCGCTTCTGCGCGTCAACGTGGAGGCCGATTCCGCGGAACTCCTTCGACAGAAGACCACGCAACTGCTGGAGGAAATCGCGGCCTGACGGGAGAGCATGGGCCCCTTCCTGCGTCGTCACTGGAAAATCCTAGCCGCATCGACGGCGGCGCTGGCGTTGGCCGTAGGCATCGTGACGGCGTGGGATGTCGTGCAAAAAAAGTACAACGGGCCCGCCCTGGCCCGCCTGATCATGAAGGAGTTCAACCGCAACCGGCGCGGCCGCATGGAAATCGCATCGGTGACGTGGCGTCCCCGGGCCATTTTGGACTACATCGCCGGGCAGCCCACGCCCGTGGTGGTGCAGGGACTCAAGCTCTACGACGTCAACGGCAAACTGGTGGTGGACGCGCCTGAAATCACTGCGCGCATCCATTTGGAGCCCCTGCGCCGCAACGTATCGCTGGTAGTGGAGGATCTCGAAGCGCATGGCGGATCGGTGCACATCCAGATGTTCCCCAGGCCCGAGGACCCCTCGGTATACGAGATCGGCCTGGTGGGGCTCTTCTCCTCCGCCCGCCCGTCTTCGTCTTCCTCCGGCCCGCCCGCCCGGCCATTCACCATCCACGTGGACGGCTTCCGCCTGGACGGCGTGCGCGTGACCGCCGACATCCCCTCGGCCGATATCGCTGCCGACGGCATCTCGCTTTCCGGCGGATACCTTCATTACAATGGGGCGTCCATCGAGCAGGCCCATTCCTTCCACTTCCAGGTGCAGCCTCGGGTGGAAAAGGCGTGGGTGCGCTTTCTGGGGCAGGAAATGAATTTCACGCGGGTGACGGTGACGGATGCGGTCATGGCGCCCGCCGAGGCGTGGGAATTGCGGGTGGAGGCCGAGGCGGTGGAAAACGGCGTCACCCCCGTGCATGCCCTGGCGCACTTCGGCAGCCACGGCGTCACCGTGGACGTAACCGCTCGCCGCCCGGCACAGTTGGCCTCCCGCTACATCCCCTTCATCGATCTGGAGGACGGCCCCGATTCCTGGGGAAAACTGGCCATCCGGGGCACCCTGGCCGCCCCGCGCGTCTGGATTCGCGGCGGCGATCTGCGCTACCGGCCGCCCACCGGGTCTCCCGTGGAAAACCTGCAGGGGGAACTCTTCTATCAGGGCAACGAGAAGCACGGCGTGCTCGTGTTCGACGATGTCTCGGGCACGGTCATGGGGGCCGGATTCCGCATGGAGGGGCTCTGGGACCTGTTTTCCGGCGCCATGGTGGGACGCATCACTGGCCGCCAACTGCCCCTGCATGCGTTCATCCCCCCCCAGTATGCCGACATCACCCCGCGCACGATTGACGGAACGGCCATCGTGCGCTGGGTCTATCCATTCCGGGAGCACGTGCAACTCTCCTTCGACGGCCACGGTGACGGCGGGCTCTTCCAGCGCGCCGATTTCCGATTCGGCATCCGGTTGGCCGACGGTCGCTTCCGGATTTCCGACGAATTCTTCTGGGATTCTCCCCTGCTGCGCCTGAAGGCTTCTGGCGAGGTCGATCCGGCCGGCACGCTGGATTTGCGCGTGGATGCTTCTTCCGCGCGGCTGTCGCCCATCTTCGCCCGCCTGGGGCTTCCCGCCCGGGTGCGCGCGGGCTCGTTTTCCGGAAGCGTCCGCGGGGCTATCGCCGACCCGTCCGTGCAGGGGGTTCTGCGGGCTTCTGGAATCGATGTCGGGAAGGTTTCCATCGATTCCGCGTCCGGCACGCTCACGGCCGACCGACGCCGGGCGACCCTCTCGGGCGCCGATATCCGCCTCGCGGGCGGACGCGTGCGCGGCTTCGCCGAAGCGCAGTTCTCCGGCCCGCTCCACATCCTCGTGAATGCCCACGCCGACGGCCTGGCGCTGGAGCATTTCACCGGCGGGACCGTGCAGGGCGGAATCGACGGTCAGATTCGGCTCTCGGGGCCGATGACCGCGCTTTCCGGAAACGTGGAGTTCCGTTCGCGGAGCCTGCGGGTGCGGGATACGCCCATCATGCGACTGGACGGGCGACTGGATCTGGACCGTGGCGACGTGCGCATCGGCCGGCTCGAGGCCATGGTGGCGGGCGTACCCGTGACGGCCAGCGGCCGTGTCACTGCATCGAAGGAACTGGATCTGCGACTCGCCTTCTCCCGTCTGCCCATCGCGGATTTCACGAACCGGATCCTCGCGGGATCGCTGTCTGTGGATCTGCATGCCGTTGGCACGCTGCAGGACCCCCAACTGGAAGGCGAGATCACGCTGCGGGACACGCAACTGTCCGGTCAGCCGGTGCCGGATTCCCGCATCACGTTCATGCGGCAGAAGGGAGAGCGGCTATTCGACGGCGATCTCCTGGGCGCCTTCCGGCTGCAGGGCAGTTATGGATTTTCCGGAACGCCGCAGGTGGTGTCCCGGGTCTCCTTCTCCGGTCTGGATCCCCAGAAACTGGCGCGCATTCCCCAACTGGAGGCGCTGGGCGCGAAACTGGAGATGTCGGGCAATGGCCGCATCCAGTTCCGCTTTCCACGGGATGTGGACGCGGTGCTCTCCCTCACGCAGGCGGTGCTGGCGCTTCCCGACCGGGAATCTGGACGCATGTTCCGGGTGATGCTGGAAAACCCGGCGAACGTGACCTATGCAAACGGGCGTCTCGAAATTCCAGGCATGACGTTTTCCGGGGGGATGACCCAACTGGCGCTTTCCGGCAATGCCGACGCCTCGGGCATGGACCTGAAAGTGCGCGGCGATCTCGACGTGGGGGGGCTTCGCGGTTTTCTGCCGCCCACGCTTCCCGTGCGGTCCGTAGACGGCATGGTCGTGCTGGATGCCGTCTATTCCACGCGCGGCCCGGGCCTTCCCGCAGCCGGCGACGTGTATTTCGCCGGAAACCGGATCCGGCTCGCCGCGATGGAAAAGCCAATGGTCCTGCGCAGCGGTCATCTCCGGCTCCATGAACGCGTCCTGCAGTTGCAGGATGTGCGCGTAGCCTTCGATGACGAGGACCTGGTCGCCAGCGGGCAGGTCTTCCTGACGCCCGATGGGCGGGTGTCCAACATGAAACTCTCCGTGGACGGGGCGGTTTCCCTGGGCGTGCTCGAGACGTTTCTGGGGTCCTCCCTGTATTCGGCAACGGGGCGTGCGCGCCTGAAACTGGAAATCGCCGGCACGCCCGCCGAGCCCAAGTTGCTCGGGCACGTCTCCTTCTTCGAGCCGGCCCGGCTCTTCTTCCGCAATGGCCGCGAAATCACTTTCCTGCCGGGCGGCAGCATCGCCTTCGCCGGGAACCAGGTGCAACTGTCCCGCCTGCGGCTGGGGGTCGAGGACGGCATCATCGACATGGACGGCCATTTCCGTTGGGCGGGCGACCATCCCGAGGACGTGCAACTGGTCATCCAGGTGCGCAACCTCGTGGAGCGCAGCGCGGGCACGTATGAACTCGAGGCCACCGGCGACCTGGTCCTGTCCGGCACCGGCAACGAGTTGCTGCTCGCCGGCACGGTGGAACTGCTCAACGCCCGCTACGAGAAGAAATACGACGTCAACCTCGTGGACAAGCTCCTCACGCCGGCGGCCCGCACCACGGAGAGTTCGCGCTCGTTCCTCGAGTCGGTTCCCTGGCTGGGCCGCCTGCGCATGGACATCTCGGTGCTGCTCTCCGGCGACATCGAAATCGACAACAATTTCGCCCAGACCAAACTGGAAGGGCAGGTGCACGTGGGCGGCACGCTCGCCACGCCGGCGCTGGGCGGCATCATCACGCTCGCGGGCGGCCAGTTCCGCATTCCCATGCTGCGGGGTACCTACGAGATCAAGGAGGGGGTCATCGACTTCGACCGCGCCAAGAACATCCGCCACGTCAAGGACGAGCCCTACCTGGACGTGCTCGGCGAGATGCTCTTCGTGGACCGCATGGACAACGAGCACGTCATCAACCTGCGCATGTCGGGATTCGTGTCCCAGTTGAAACTGGAATGGTCCTCCTCCTCGGGGCTCAACTCCGCGCAGGTGCTCACCCTGCTGATGCTCAACCGCACGCCCGACGAGGTGCGCAAGGGGGCCGGCGGCCTTCCCGACCTGGGCGGCATGCTGGAGGGCTACGTGCCGCTCAACCTGCAACTGGGCCTCACTTCCGAGGCCGTGCAGGTGTACGTGGACCGCCGCTTCCTGGACGAGCGCGTCATCCTCAAGGGCAACGTCGAGATGGGATTTCTGGGCCAGCAGCAGCAGGAGGCGCAGTTGATCTTCCGCCTGCACGACCGCGTGCAGGTCCAGGGGCGGGTGCGCCGGCGCATCTCGGGCGACGACTCCACCTTCCAGGAGGAGGGCAACGACGTGCAGGGGCGCATGGAACTCAAGTACCGCATGCAGTTCCGGGGCACCATGCGCGATATCCTGGGTTTCTGAGCCTTCTTCCGTTCCGGATGGTCGCTTTTCGGAAAATAAGAACTTTTTCGGGACCGTGAAGAAGTTTTGCAGAACCGCGAAAAAGGATCGCGCGGGAGTCGCGTGCCCGGCCGCTTCTCCCCTGCGTGGCGGACCGTCGCCATGCATTCCGGTGCCTGGCCGCGAAATCGCAGAAAAGCATTGACAAAGGCGGCCGTTTTCCAAATGTATTGCGGGGGTTGAACCGGCATGGACCAGAAACACATTCGAAACTTCAGCATCATTGCGCACATCGATCATGGCAAGAGCACGCTGGCCGATCGCCTGCTGGAAATCACGGGGGCGCTGGCGCAGCGCGAGATGCGGGCCCAGTACCTCGATCGCATGGACATCGAGCGGGAGCGCGGCATCACCATCAAGGCCCAGAGCGTGCGGCTGCACTACACGTACCAGGGGCAGGAGTACCAACTCAATCTCATCGACACGCCGGGGCACGTGGACTTCCACTACGAGGTGAGCAAGAGCCTGGGCGCCTGCGAGGGCGCCATCCTGGTGGTGGACGCCACGCAGGGCGTGGAGGCGCAGACGCTGGCCAACGTGTACCTGGCGCTCGACCAGAACCTCGAGATCGTGCCCGTGCTCAACAAGATCGATCTGCCGTCGGCCAATCCCGAGGCCGTGGCGGAAGAAATAGAAGAAATCATCGGCATCCCCGCATCCGACGCTCCACGCGTGTCGGCCAAGGAGGGCATCGGCATCGACCAGGTCCTCGCGCAGGTCATCGAGCGCATTCCGCCGCCGCAGGGCGACCCCGATGCGCCGCTCAAGGCACTGGTGTTCGACTCCTGGTACGACTCCTACGTGGGGGCGATAGCACTGGTGCGCGTGGGGGACGGCTCCATCGGGCGTGGCGACCGCATCCGCTTTATGTCCACGGGCAAGGTCTACGACGTGGACAAGGTGGGCGTGTTCGCACCGGAGGCCGTGGAAGTGGCGCGCCTTTCGGCCGGCGAGGTCGGCTTCGTGGTGGCCGGCGTCAAGAGCGTGCACGACGTGCGCGTTGGCGACACCATCACGGGGGCGGAACGGGCCACGCAGAACCCCTATCCCGGTTTCCGGGAGGCCAAGCCCATGGTGTTCTCGGGCCTGTATCCCACGGAGAACGCGGATTACGACGCGCTCAAGGATGCCTTGGAGAAACTGCGCCTCAACGACAGTTCGTTCACGTTCGAGCCCGAGACATCGCTGGCCCTGGGCTACGGTTTCCGCTGCGGCTACCTGGGGCTTCTGCACATGGAGGTCGTGCAGGAGCGCCTGGAGCGCGAGTACGATCTGGATCTCATCACCACGGCGCCCACCGTCACCTATCGCGTGGTGAAGAAGGACGGTACGGCGGTGCTCATCGACAACCCGGCCAAGATGCCGCCGGCCAACGACATCCAGGAAATCCAGGAGCCCTTCATCAAGGCCGACATCCACGTGCCCGAGGAGTACATCGGCACCGTGATGAAACTGGCGCTCGACCGGCGCGGCGAGCAGGTGGCGCTCAACTACCACTCGCACTCGCGCGTCATCATGACGTACCGGCTGCCGCTGGCGGAGGTCATTTTCGATTTCCACGACAAGTTGAAGAGTTCCACCAAGGGGTACGCTTCCATGGATTACGAGCCGGACGGCCTGGCGGCATCGGATCTGGTGAAGGTGGACATCCTGCTCAACGGCGATCCGGTGGATGCGCTCTCCATCATCGTGCACCGGCAGAAGGCTTACAGCCGGGGGTTGGCGCTCATCCAGAAAATGAAGGAGCACATCGAGCGCCAGCAGTTCGACGTGGCCATCCAGGCGGCCGTGGGATCGCGGGTGCTGGCCCGCGTGAACGTCAAGGCGTTTCGCAAGAATGTGACCGCGAAGTGTTACGGCGGCGACATCACCCGCAAGCGCAAACTCCTGGAAAAACAGAAGAAGGGGAAGAAGCGCATGAAGATGGTCGGTTCCGTGGAGTTGCCCCAGGAGGCGTTCCTGGCCGTCCTCAAAGTGGATGCGGATGAGTGACGCGCAACGGGAAACCGACGCTCGGCGATTTCCAGCGGAGTGGATTATTCTGCCGGTGGGAATCGTTCTGCTGGCCTTCGTGGTGTGGTGGCCGGCTTCGCCCGCGCCTTCCGGGCCGCTTTCGGGAACGGGGTACGCGGCAGCGCCCTCCCTGCCTCCCGGCCCCGCGCTGGTGGCTGCCGGACAGCAGGAGCACGAGAAGAGCCGCATTCGCCACATGGTCCAGATGCTGCGCTGGATCCCGAGCGGATTCTCCTTCGCCGCCGCGGTGGATTTGGGCGCTGCCCGCCGTTTTCCCTGGACCCGGCTTCTGTCGTCGGTTTTCGACAATCCCGTCTTCCGCCGCCATCTGGACGTGCTGCAACTAGATGCGGACGGATTCGAATGGCTCGCCCTGGGCGCCGATGTTTCGACTTCGCCCGTTTCCTGGAACGGCCGGACGCTGCAGTTCGCATTCGTGCCTCACGTGCTGTACCTGCGCGGGCGGGAAGGGCGCATGCAGGTCCTGCGGCGTTTCTGGCAGGCCGGCCGTTCGCAGGAAGGTCTGCAGGTGGGGCAGTACCAACTCGTCTTTCCATTGAAGAAGGAACCCCACCTGGTCATCGGCGCCTGGAAGGCCGATCCCCGGGCGCCGCTGGACATGGTGGAAGGAAACCGCTCCCTGCAGGATTTTTGCACCCTGCATGATTGCGAAAAACATCTTTCCGAAATCAACCCGTGGGCGCATTTCGCAGGTGTGCATGCACCACTCCTTCCGCTGCGGCTGGGCGCTGGAACCGCGGTGCGCGGTATCTGGGTGGCCGGCGAATGGAACATGGACGGCCTGCTGCTGCAATCCCGCATCCTGGTTTCGGGCCGATGCGAAAATGCGCTGCCGCGGGTACGGGCGATCCTGGCCCGCCAATGGGCGGCACTGCGGATGGACATGGGCATTTTCCAGCGCATGCATGCCGTATGCGCCGGCGATGCGGCACTGCAGGTCTCCCTGCTGCTGACGGCAGCGGAAATCCAGAAACAATGGATCATTTTTGGGTTTCTGCCAAAACCGTAAAACAGCTTGTCAAGTTGGAAAAGAAGATCCATAATCCAGCTCCGAACCGAGTGATGGCATTTGCCGTCACACCAAGACGAGGGTTGGTATTAAGAGAAAAGGAGGTTTTCTCATGTTGAAGAAGTCTTTGCTGGTGGTGAGTTGTTTCCTGGTCATGGGATGTGGCAAGAAAGCCGAGGAGAAGGCGGCCCAGCCGGCTCCGATGGCCGAGACTCCGATGGCCGAGCCCCCGATGGCCGAGCCGCCCAAGCCCGAGCCGCCCAAGGTGGAGGCTCCCAAGGAAGAGCCCAAGGCGGAAGAGGTCAAGTTGCCCGTGGAAGCCGTGGCGCTCGAGGTGAACGGCACAGTGGAAGTCCGCAAGGCTGGCGCCGAGAATTTCGCGCCGCTGGCCGTCAATGCCGAACTGGCCGTTGGGGACCACATCCGGGTGAGCGGCGAGAAGGCATTTTTAAAACTGCGCATGTGGGACGATTCCATCGTGACGCTGGGCACCGGCGCCGAGGCGGTCATCAATCCGGGCGCAGACGTGGCCAATTCCAGCCCGTCCATCACGCTGATTTCCGGAACGTCCAACCTGCAGGTGGAGCCGCGCGCCAAGGACCAGTCGGTGTTCATGGTGTATACCCCGGCCGCCATCCTGAGCGTTCTGGGCACGGAATTCGATGTGGGCGTGGCCGACTCCGGCTCCGTGAAACTGGGGGTGGCCGATGGCCTGGTGCAGGTCATTTCCCAGGACGGCAAGAGCCTGGGCGAAGTGCCGCAGGGCAAGGTCGTCGTCATCCAGTTGGAAGGCGAGCAGGTCAAGGCGACCCCGCCGGCTCCCTACGACTCCGAGAAGGAAGACTGGGAGAAATGGTATGAGGCCGAGCGCCAGGCTGCCCAGGCCCGCATCGATCTGCTGACCAAGGCTACCAACAACCGCCTGGAAGAACTCAAGAAGCAGATGGAGGCGTTGGAAAAGGGCATTGCGGAACTGGAAGCCAAGCGTGCCGAACTGGAGAAGAAGGCCGAGGAAGCCGCGGCGAAGAACGATGCCAAGGCGTATGAGACCGAAGCCGCTCCGCTGGTGGAAGTGCTCGATGAGAACAGTGCGGCTGCGCTGGAAAATCAGCGTGTGGTCGCCCTGACGATTGCCAACGTGAACATGCTTCGCCGTTTGCAGGCGCTCGTGAAGGCTGGCGTGGTCAAGCCCACGCCCGAGCAGCAGAAGGTGATCGATGAAGTGGCCACCTCCACCGAGGAAGCCCTGCCTGCGCTCGAGGATTCCACCGTAGAAGTGATTCGCCGCCGCTACAAGCGGGATGAAGTGTGGCGTCCCGTGTATGTGCGCCATCATCCCCGTGGCCGCGAATATGCCGTGCAAGCCAAGATCGAATTGCCCGAATTCTATGTGAAACTGCCCAAGGTGGAAGTCAAGCCGAAGGTGATCAAGCCCAAGTTCGTGCCGGTGGTTCCCATCGCGGTAGGTCCCTACAAGGGCAAACCCCGGACGGAAATCATCGTGCGACCCCTCACGCCTGGCTGGCATGTCGCCCGTCCGTACGCGCCGGCCGACCCCGTCCGCGTGGAGCGTGCCAAGCGCATCCGCGAGCGCATGGAGCGCATCCGGGTGCCGGCTCCGATTGTGGTGGAGTATCCGCGTCCTCGCCATCGCCGGGGTTCGAACGTGAACGTGACCGCTCCGGGTGTGAACGTGGAAGTCATGGGGCCCTCTGTCGAGATCATGGGGCCTGGCGTGAACGTGGACATTATGGGGCCCGGTGTGGAAATCATGGGGCCTGGCATCGGCATCATGGGGCCGGTCGTGGTGCCGCCTCCGGTGGTGGGACCGATGGTGCCGGGCATGGTGCCGGGCGTCGATGTCGCCCCCGGTCCGGGACCGCGCGTGCGCCCCGGAGTGCCGCCCGTGCCGCCCGAGCCGCCCATGGCCCGTCACAAGCGGGACATGTAATGTAGTGCCCGTGTCGATTTCTTTCCGACTTTTCCCTTTTTCCCACAATCCGCACGAAAGGAACGCCGCATGAACTCCATTCAGAAGGTAGCCTTCTACGGCAGTTCGTATGATTACGCGCTGCTGTCGGAGGGATTGTCGTCCGTCCAGCATGCCGTACGACTCGAGCGCGTCGAGAGCGATCCTCTGGCGTGCGAGGCGGATCTTTTGTTTTTGGGACATCACCTGCCGCTGTTCGACGCCAACCGGATTCTGGCCGAGGGGACGCCTCGGGCCAAGGCCGTGGTGGTGATTTCGCACGGTCCCTTTCCGCTCAATGGCACGCCGGCTCCCACGCCGCTGGGCGCCATGGCCTATCATTTCCGCTGGCAGTCCGAGCCGGCCCTGGCCGCAGCGGTGCTGGAACTGGTGCGGGATCAACTCGCTGCGGAGGAACTGTATCGCGTGCAGCACCGGCGTTTTCTGCTGCTGGTGGAAGACGAGGTCAATTTCGCCTCGTATTTCATCCCGCTGATTCTGCGGGAATTGACGGAGCGCACGCTGTCGCTGCTTCCGGCCGGGTCCGAGGAACAGCGGCGCAGGAAGGCCGAAAGCGAGCGTCCGGTGCTGCTGCTGGCTTCCGATTTCGAAACGGCCGTGGATTTCATGAGCCGGTATGGGGACCGCATGGTGGGTGTCATTTCCGCGCTCGGATTTCCGCGCGCCGGTGGCAATGACCGCGATGCCGGTATCCGGCTCCTGGAAAAGCGCAACGAACTGAATGCCGAGTTCCCGGTGGTCATCATCAGCGCCCGCTCCGAGCGCGAGCAGGAAATCATGGAGCGGGGGGCGGCCTTCATGTCCAAAACCTCGCCACACCTGCTCTCCCGCCTGCGCCAGCATCTGCTGGATCTGTTCGGGTTCGGCGATTTCATCTTCCGCATGCCATCCGACACGTATGGCGATCGCGAGGTGGCCCGGGCGCATTCCCTGGCGGAGTTGCGCCAATGCCTGGAATGGGTGCCGCTGGAGAGTTTCCTCTACCACGCCGGCCGCCGCCATTTCTCCAACTGGCTGGGGGTTCATGGCCATCTTCAACTGGCCGAGGTGGTGCGGGAAATTCCGGCGGAGGAGGGCGAGGTGGCCCGCAAGAAACTGCTGGAACTGCTCGGCCGCCTGTGATCCCGTCCGGATTTTCCTTCGCTAGAGGAGGTCTTCATGCAGGAAACCCTGGAAATGGTGCTTCGCATCGCCCATGAGGCTGGAGAAATCCTCATGGAGGGACATCGCCGCGGCATTGCGCCAGAGCAGGTGGAGCACAAGGGCGCCATCGACCTGGTCACGCCGTACGACAGGCGTTCCGAAGCCCATGTGCGCGCACGTCTGGCGGAATGCTTTCCCCAGGACGCCGTGCTGGCGGAGGAAGGCGGGCAGACAGGCAGCGCGGCCCGCGTGTGGTGCGTGGACCCGCTGGACGGCACCACGAATTTCGCCCATGGCTTTCCGTTTTTCTGCGTTTCCATGGCGCTGCTGGTGGATGGGCAGCCGCAGTTGGGCGTGGTGCATGCGCCGGCCCTGGGATGGACGTTTTCCTGCATTGCCGGGCAAAAGCCGCGATTCAACGGGGAGGAAATGGCGAAACTGGCCTCTCGGGACGATTTGTCCCAGGCGCTTCTCATGTTTGGTTGCGGCTACGATCGCACTGTGCGCCCGCAGCGGTATCTGGGCATGATCCACGCATTCATGGTGCGTACCCAGGGACTGAGGCGGACGGGCTCCGCAGCGCTGGACTGCTGCCTGTGCGCCCGGGGGCAGGTCGATGGCTACGTGGAGGTGCATCTGCATCCCTGGGACCTGGCGGCCGGAACCCTCATCGCCCGAGCGGCCGGAGCCATCGTCACCGACATTGACGGCAAGCCCTTCGACCTCTTCTCGGGCCGCGTCCTGCTGGCCCGCCCTGGAATCCATGCGCGCATGCTGGAAGTCCTGACCGCATCCCCTTCCGGCGGCGAGACGCTGGCGGATACCATGCGCTAGTTTTGCGCCTGAACAGAAAAAGCAGCCTCTGGCGGGGGGCGGCCGGTTGGGCGCCGAAACGATGTCGAATCAGGGGTGGAGTTGTTTCCGGAGGGCTTTGTCATGTACCCGGGACAGGCTGGAAAACCTCTTCAAGAAATGATGGAGATGCCCGTGTTTCCGTCGGGCTTTGTCATGTACCCGGGACAGGAGCAGAAGCGCGGACATGGCGCCGATGGTGGCGAACAGCGCGTCCCAGTGCGCGTCCCAGAATGGCGTGCCACGCATGGCGAAATTCCCATCATGCATACCCGCCAGCGGTGGACATGTCAACCGGGGCGTGGCAAACCGCATGCAATCCTGCTACATTTCATACGCGACGGGCGAAACGGCGCAAGCCCGATTGCGGAGATGTTCCAATGCAGCGATGTCTTTTGCTCATTGTTCTGCTGAGCGCATGGTGGGCAGGGTGCACATCCCCCAAGAAACCCGCCAATGCCAACAACGATCCGGGCTGTCCGCTGGGCACCGTGGACTGTGGCGGCGAATGCGTCTCCCTGATGGCCGACGATCGCCACTGCGGGGGGTGCGATCGCCCCTGTGCCATGTATGCCACCTGCGTGGATGGGCACTGTGAACTGAACTGCCCGCCCACGCTCGCTCCCTGCAATGGCGAATGCGTGAACGTGTATTCAAATCCCGCCCACTGCGGCGACTGCAATCAGCCCTGTCCGGAGGGCATCTCCTGTGAGCAGGGTCAATGTGTCAACAAACCCTGCGCCCAGAGCGTCGTGCAGGCGGATGCCGTGGTGCTGCCGGCGGACATCGTCATGGTCATCGACAATTCCCTCTCCATGTTCGACGAGGTTTCCTTCGTGCAGTCCTCCATGTACGATTTTGTACATGCCATTACGACATCGGGCGTGGACGTCCGGGTGATCCTGATTTCCGGGGACGCCAGCGAGGACATCGGCGTGTGCATTCCCGCGCCGGTGGGCAGCGGTTCGTGTCCCGACGACGAGAACCTGCCCCTGTACCGCCATGTGCCGCACCACATCGCCAGCACCAACGGACTGCAGGTGCTGCTGTCCACCTATGCCGAGTGGTCGGCCCAGTTGCGTCCCGAGGCCCGCAAGTCCATCCTGGTGATTTCCGACGACGACTCCTCGGTGACGGCCGATCAGTTTTCCACGGCGCTTCTGCAGGTGGATCCCACGTTCGCCGGCTTCAAGTTCTCGGGCATCATCTCGCCATACACGGTGGGGTGGGGCACGTGCCTCGCCTGCGATCTCAACGGCACCTGCACGCCCGGCGGTGGATGCGACCCCTGCTGCGGGCGCGATTCCTGGATCAATGCCCTGTGCGTGCCGCTTCCGGCATCCGATGGGCGCAACTACCGCGAACTGATCCAGGCCACGGGAGGCATGGAAGGCAATCTCTGCTCCCAGAACTTCCTTCCTATTTTCCAGGATCTGGCGGCGGCGGTGGTGACTGGCTCCCTGCTTTCCTGCACCTATGAAATTCCGGAACCGCCCGAGGGGGAGCAACTCGATTACGACCGCATCAACCTGGAATACAAACCCGCTCCCGGCGAGCCGGCGCAGACCATCTATCATGTACCGGGCGGACAGTCGGCCTGCGGCCCCGAAGGCGGATGGACGTATGATGACCAAGACCCGCCTGCGTTTATTCATCTATGTCCCGCCACCTGCCACGAGGTGACTTCCCACCTGGAGTCCTCCATCACCATTACGTACGGCTGCACCACCGTCGTGCGCTGATTCGGCCAGAACGCCGAACCGCGGCCAGGCGTCACTCGAAGCGGATGTCGTCCATGCGGAAGGCGGATTTTTCGGCGGTGTTCTGCCAGGTCAGCGTATTGATGGCATCCACGAGGGCGCAGGCATCGGACAGCGTCACGGAGAAATGCGTCCATTCCGCAGGCACCGTCACGGTGGTTTCCAGACAGTTGCCGCCCGAACCGGACAGGGAGAAGGCAAACGTCATGGGGGCGCCTTCGGAGCGCATCCAGAAGGAAATCGTGCGGTACAGGGACGGCGGAAATTCCTGGCGGTAATAGATGTGCATCCCGCCCCAGCGCTCCATGCCGGTGACGCGCAGGCAGGACGCCGAACCTTCATGGCAGCCGTCATGCACCTCGTTTACATCCACATCGCCCCACGGATTGGGCATCCAGCGCACGCGATCGATGCCGCCCCATCCATCGGCGTAGACGTCGGCGGGAGGCAGGAAGCGGCATTCCCCGGCCGGCGGTTCCCCCGTGTCGGATGCCTGCATGCCCAAATCGAACACGTTGGAAGATGTGTCCAGCAACCGCACGGGGTTCGCCGACACCAGCACTT
The DNA here is from genome assembly GCA_964516435.1 of uncultured Kofleriaceae bacterium. GTDB lineage: Bacteria > Myxococcota_A > Polyangia > HGW-17 > HGW-17 > HGW-17. The sequence goes on from CAZEZP010000093.1 coordinate 39,272, forward strand.
CGCCTCGGGCCGTGGTGAGCCGGAAGGAAATGGTGTCTCCGGACTGGGGAGCGGGGGCATCGAGCGCATGCCAGGCGCCGCCGGAACGCGTCATCGGGTGCCAGGCGCCTTCTGGCATGGACGAAAAGCGCAATTCGGCGCTGCGCACGGGAATCCGGTGGTTGACGAACTGGCCGCGCACGTATCCCCACTGGTTCCAGTCGAGGATTTGCACGTGGATGTTGCCCGCCACCGGGCAGGGGACGCGCCGGGCGCGCCCCTCGTCGAGACCGTCCAGCGCGAGCCGCCGCGCCACCTCGGAGGCCAGGTCGAAATGAAAATGGCTTCCGGCGCACACCGGATTGCCTTCGATGGGACAGAGATCGTGCACCATCACGATTTGCGTGCCGCCCAGGGTGTCGATTTCCCAGCACTCGCCGCAGGCTTCGCCGGGTTCGCCCTGGTAGGAGCCGCCATTCCACGGTTCGGCGATGGCGGTCGTCATGCCTTCGCGCACGAAGGCCGGCAGGATGGGCAGCGTGCGGTCGAATTCGCACCATCCGCCGGCCGCCGCCGTGTACGATGTCAGCCGTACGCTTGCACAGGCGGGATCCACCGGCTGCGGATCGGCATTGTTGCGGTTGTTGGACGCCGATTTTCCATCGTCGCAGTTGGCCAGAAATAACGCTACGATTCCGATTGCCAGGAAATTCGATCGCATTTCGCACCTCCCGTGAACCCGGAAAACTGGGGCCATAGCCGTCAGAACGCGAATCCGAAGCCCAGCATCCAGGCGTCCTGCGAAATCACCGGTATGACCGCCATCGGGCGGACCTTGGTGTTTTCGGCCTCTTCCTTCTGCCTGGCTTCGTGCAGATAGCGGGGAATCAGGAATCCGGCCGCCGCTCCCGTGAGGGCGCCGACGAGCACGTCCGTGAAATAATGCTTGTCGGCGGCGATCCGGAAGTAGCCGACCGCAAGAGCCAGCGTCAGGGCCGCGGTCCACACGACATAGGGGTGGTTTCCTCCGCGCATCTGGTGGAGGGTGGCCCCCGCCACGGCCAGGGAAAAAGCCACCGTCGTATGGCCCGAATAAAATGATAGATGCCCATCCGGGTCGTTTCCCGCATAGTCCTCCGAACGCGTGTAGGGCCGGTTGCGCAGCACCGCGAACTTGACCACCTGGTTGGCGAGCATGGCCACGGATGCCGATTCCAGCATGATCAGTGCGCCGATGCCGGCATGCCTGGCGCGAGACATGGAGGGCGCAGCCAGGCCATCGTCGGAGCCGAAGAAGAGCAGGCATCCGGCCAGCACGGGAATCGTTCCCAGTCCGATATTGCTCATGTCGTGGGCATCTTCCCGGTGGGGGGGGCTCCAGCGCAGCGAAAGCCGCACGGCTTCGTCCACGGGGTTGAGCCAGGCCCGTGTGTCGCGTCCCTCCACGAGGTCTTCCTTGAGCCATTCGCCCGAGGCCCATACCGAAAGGCCCAGCAGTGTGATGGGGACGGAGACTTCCGGCGTGTACGAGAAGTCCTTGTCTTCGGCCATGGCCGGACGGGACTGCAGCAGCAGGAGAACGCACAGGAACAGCGTCGCCGCCGTCCTTTCACTTCGTGTCATGGTTGCCCCCTTGATTCATGCGGATGGCGGTTCCGGATGCCATCACCTCGACCATCAGGGCCTGGCCCATTCCGATGCTGGCCGTGTCCAGGCGCACATTGACGACACCGTTGGCATCGAGTCGGGAAGCATTCTCCAGCATGCGCAGCACGGCTTCCCGCCGGGCCCGTTCCACGACGGTCTCCAGGCTGTGCATGCGGCCCCCGAAAACTTTCCTGAAACCGGCCAGAAAGGTTTTCCACGCATCGGCTGCGACCACCACCGATCCCGTCACCAGCACCGGATGGGTGGCTCCGGGCGGAGGCGTGCGGACATTGGTGACATGCATATAGGAAAATGCTTCTTCCCGTAGCAGGATGGACTGCATGTGGGCACGCTCCCGCCAGGCGCTGATGGCCCAGAGCAGAAGCCAGGGAAAGGTGATCAGGAGAAATGGAAGGAAGACGAAGAGCCAGACGACCCCATCCATCGGCTATTCCCTTTCGATGCGCACGGCTGTTCCATAGGCGAACAATTCCGCTGCTCCCTGCATGACGGAACTGGTGGCGTAGCGCACGTTCACCACGGCATTGGCTCCACGTTCCCGGGCCTGGGCTACCATGCGCTGCGTGGCTTCCCTGCGCGCCTCGGTGAGCAGTTCCGTGTATCCCTTGATTTCGCCACCCACGATGGTTTTCAGTCCGGCCATGATGTCGCGGCCGATGTGTTTGGCCCGGATGGTATTTCCCTGAACCAGCCCCAGCACCTGCACGATACGGAAGCCCGGCACGGTTTCCGTATTCACCAACTGGATGTCGCCCATCGTTTCGTCTTGCATGGAGATTCCCTTTCGTTCCTGAGCGGGTCATATCCCGGATTCTGAAAAAACGGTGAAAAATTCCACCCGGTCCGAAATACCATAATCGATTCCCCTGAATCAAGTGCATTTTTTAAATGGGAGTGCAAACCCATAATAAAACTATCTATTTGAAGTTTTTATGGCGGCGTCATTTTATTTTTATTGTTGTTTTCTTGTGCTGGAAATTAAAATTCCCCTGTCGTTCCAACGTCCATCGTCCAATACATGCCGCCGCCGCGTACGCACATGGGACAGGTAGAAAACAGCTGCACGAGCTCGTCCACGTGTCCGTTGGATGTCAGGATTTCGAAGCAGACCCGGGGCGTGTAGCCGGCCACCCGGTCTGCCACACTGGCGAAGGCGTGTCCGTCCGAGAACCGGCTTTTGACTTCCCACACCTGCCAGAATTCCACTTCGGGATCCTCGGTGAGCCTGTCGGAGAGGCTTTCCAGTGCCGCAGCCGGCATTACCACGCGCAAGAGTCTCATGAACGCTCCTCCTTTTCCTCCGGCTGGAGGGATTCGGCCTTCGTCGCCCGCTTTTCGAAATATCCTTCCACGGCCAGATAGGCCGCGGGCAGGAGCACCAGAGTCAGAAGCGTCGCGGACAGGAGGCCGCCGAAGACCACCACGGCCAGGGGTTTCTGGATTTCCGAGCCGGGACCGGTGGCCACGAGCAGTGGGACCAGTCCCAGCAGGGTCAGGCCGGCCGTCATGAGCACCGGCCGCAGGCGGCGCACGGAGCCTTCCAGTACGGCGTCCTGCAGGGAAAGTCCCTGTTCGCGGAGTTGATTGTAATACGATAGCAATACCACGCCATTTTCCGATGCCAGCCCGAACAGCACGATGAATCCCAGGGAGGCCGGCACGGACACGTACATCCCCGTGAGCAGCAACGCCAGCACGCCGCCCACGAACGCCAGCGGAATGTTGGCCAGCACGAGCACGGTCTGGCGCAGGCTCGCGAAAGACGTGAACAGCAGGAAGAAGATGATGGCCAGCGACAGGGGAATGGTCAGGGACAGGCGCTGCATGGTCCGCTTCTGGTTTTCGAACTGGCCGCCCACGGATACGGACATGCCTGCGCTCAGGGGTGCCTCGGTGCGAATCCGCTCCTGGACTTCGCGCACGAACCCCACCACGTCTCGCCCGCGCACGTTGGCCTGCACCACCACCATGCGAAAGCCGTTTTCCCTCGGAATCTGCATGGGGCCCTCGGACGGGGCGATGCGGGCGACCTCCCTCAGGGGAACCGCCGTCTTCGGCGAGGATCCGACGAGCAGGCTTCCGATGGATTCCGCCGAATCGCGCTCGCTTTCGGGGTAGCGCAGCAGGACCGGCACCGGCCTCTGGCTCTGCAGGATGTCCGTGACGTGCGTGCCGGCCACGGCCATGGCGATAACTTCATTGACATCGGCCTGGGTCACGCCGGAACAGGCCATGCACGACGGTGTGAACCGGATGTCCAGCATCTTCTGCCCGCCCAGTTGCGTGCGCAGCACGTCCACCGCGCCGGGCGTGGAGGCGACGATTTCCTCCACCTTGCGCGCCTTTTCCTCCAGTTGCGCCAGGTCGGGGCCGAAAATCTTGATGGCCACGGCCGCCCGCGTTCCCGTGAGCATTTCCGAGATGCGCATGTCGATGGGCTGCGTGAATCCCACGCCCACACCCGGAAAACGTCCCACTTTTTCGCGGATCTGGTCCCGCAGCCAGTCCGGATCGTCCTTTCTCCACTGGTCGCGCGGTTTCGTCACGAGGTAGAGGTCGGATTGATAGAACCCCATGGGGTCCAGCCGCAGTTCGTCGGCTCCCGTGCGCGCCACCACGGCCGTGATTTCCGGGATTTCCAGGATGGCCTTCTGGATGGATTCTTCCATTTCCAGGCTTTTTTCCAGCGTGATGGTGGGGACCTTTTCCGTCTGCACCACCATCGTGCCCTCATCGAGCATGGGCAGAAATTCGCTTCCAAGCAGGGGGAAGAGCGCGAATACGCCCGCGGCGGCCAGGCCGCCGGCCAGAAGTATCCAGCCCTTGCGGGCGAGGGCGCCGGAAAGGAACCGGCGGTATCCGCGCGCCATGGCCCGCACCAGGCGGGGTTCCGTCTGCGCCGATGGCCGCATGGCCAGGGCGCCGAAGACGGGAATGAACGTGAGCGCGAGCAGCACGGCCACCAGCACGGCGAAACCGAGCGTGGCAGCCAGAGGCGAGAACAGGCGGCCCTCCACGCCTTGCAGAGTCCAGACGGGCAGCAGCGATGCCACAATGACCAGCGCCGCAGTGAGCACCGGTGCGGCTACCTCGCGCACGGCTCTGAAGATATGATGCAGTGGATGCAGATGGCGGGAACCGTTGGCCAGGAACATGTGCATGTTTTCGGTGACCACCACCGAGGAATCGACCAGGATGCCGATGGCGATGGCCAAGCCTCCCAGCGACATGAGGTTGGCCGTGATGCCGGCCGCGCGCATGATGCCGAACACGGCCAGCACGGAAACGGGCAGGATCATGTCTGCCGTGAACGCGCTTCGCAGGTTTCCGACGAACAAAAACAGTACCACCAGCCCCAGCACGACCGCCTGCAGCAAGCGGGTGGGGACCGTATCCAAGGCCCGGGTGAGGAGCATGGAACGTTCAGAGAACGGAACGATAGGTACCCCGCGGGGGAGCGACTTTTCGGTTCGTGCCATATC
>CAZEZP010000094.1:0-2706 GCA_964516435.1 uncultured Kofleriaceae bacterium
CCCTGCCCACCCTGCCCCCCACCGCCGTCCTGCCCACACATTTGAAATGGCTGTGACCGGAACCCTGTGGCAACCTCCTAAACGGGAGTTGGCGGAAGGTCCGGAAGGCCGTGGAGGAGACAAGAAATCGAAGGCGTAGGAATGAAAACGGCAGGTGGAAAATCCGGAGGGCCATGCGGGCAAAGGGAAATGGCAGGGGTGGGAAGGGAAACGGCAGGTGGAAAACCCGGAGGGCCATGCGGAAAATTCGGGGAGTTAGGCGGAAAATCAAATGCAGAGGCGGAGGAGTGGACGTGAAGTCGGGGTTTGGGAGAGAGAGCCGGAGGGGTGGCGCCCGAGGCGGCAAACCTGCCGCCGGCTCTTGAGGCGCCAACCCTGGCGCCGGATCGCAACTAAATAAATCGCGCCAACCCTGGCGCCGGATCATCAGCTTCCCGTCCAGCCGCGAAAAGCGGTGGCGGGGGTGACCGACGACAGGACCCCGCAGGCGAACGCCCTTTTGAGGCGCCAAACCTGGCGCCGGATCGCAACTAAATAAATCGCGCCAAACCTGGCGCCGGATCGCAACTCGATAAACCGCCAAACCTGGCGCCGGATCGTCACTCGATAAACCGCCAAACCTGGCGCCGGATCGTCACTCGATAAACCGCCAAACCTGGCGCCGGATCGTCACTAGATAGATAAATCGCACACCTGCCGAACCGAAGCCTTGCCCGACCCGGCGCGGGCGGAAGAATCAGGGAGCGGGGGTCGCGGGCGCGGCGGCCGGGGAGGCGGCGCGCCTGAGGTGGGTGAAGCGGTAGAAGGGCGGCCGGGCGGGCAGGATGCCGGCCTGGACCAGTTGGCGGCCCGTGCGGTTGAGATCGCGCATCATCACGTAGAGGCGCCCGTCGAGTTCATCGATGTCGCGGGTCTCTGCGCGCGGCCGGCCGGCGGATTCCGGCTTCTCCCCGCGCAGGCGCGCAAGCGTGGCGCCAAGTTCCCGGGCCTGGACCGCGATTTCCTCCACGCGCATGTCCGCATCCACGCGGGCGCCGTGTTCCATCAGCAGTTCGCCCAGGGCCGGAAGGCTCCTGTCCAGTTGCAGGTCGTTTTCGGGGAAATGCGCCCGCAGGCGCTGGGCGCAGGCGGCATCTTCCCGGGCCACGGGAGTTAGAAGGCAGTGGATGCGCTTGGCCAGGACCCAGGCGGACTCGATGGTCTCGTCGAGTTGGCGGGCCGTTTCCCTGCGGGCCGCCAGCGCCTCGGGTCGGGTGGTGCGCATCTGGCGGTGGCGCTCGACGAGCGCGCGGAAGACGTCGAGTTGGCGCCGGCCCTGCCCGTAGGAGGCCAGATGGGGCAGGTCGCGCTCCCACTGGGCGAGCGTCTCGTCGGCCTCGAGCGCGATGCGGTCGCTGCCGTGCCGCGCGCCGATGCGAATGTAGTCTTCGGAGGTGAGCGGGGTTACGGTTTCCATGGATGGTTTCTCTTTCCGCCCGGTTGTTTCGGGCCTTTTTCCGGTGCGCCACCGAAAGCGCACCCATTCGTTCCCTCCGGGAGGAATTTCCCGAAGCATCGGTGCTTTCTGGCATCCTGCCGGTGTGTCCGGAAATCCATCCATGGAAAGCCGGGGGCGGAGTCTTCGAGAACCCCTGCCCGGAATGCGGATGCGCCAGGAAAGACGGGAAAAAGGAATCCGCCTGCGACGCTGGCATTCCACGAGCCTTGCGGCTCCTTCGCGGTTCTGGAGGCAGACCGCGAAAACCTTCCGCCGGAGTCCTCGCGTGTGAAATACGACCCGAATCCTGCAGAATGCGGCCCCGATAAAACGGATGGCGGCGCATGTCAAGAAGAATTTCTGAATTTTTCGCAGGCGTGGGAGACGTTTTCGAGTGAGTCCGGCTGCCGTGCTGTCGGATACCCCCATCCGATGGCATGCACGGGCAGTGCGGGGGGGCCGAAACAAGCAGAGGTCGGCGGGGCTTTGGGATTGCAGTTGATGGAAGGACTCCAGGGGGGCGGCGGGGAAATTGGAGAGGAGAAGAACCGTCAGTTGCGGTTCAGGCGCGCGCGGCGGCGCAGCAGGCCGGGGATCGCCAGGAAGGCCAGCAGCAGCAGGGACGCATCTGGACGGGATGGCGATCCACCCGCAGAGCAGGAACAGCCGCCACCGCCCTGCAGGGTGACGTGATGCCCTTCTGGTACGGGCGCGCAGGTCAGGCCGTCGCCTTCGTAGCCGGGGTTGCAGGCGCAGGCGAAGGCGCCGGGGAGGTTGGTGCAGGTGGCGTTCACATCGCAGTCGTCGGTATCGAGGGCGCACTCGTCGATGTCGGTGCACTCGATGCCGTCGCCCTCGTAGCCCGCGTTGCAGGTGCAGGCGAAGCCGCCCGGGACGTTTTCGCAGGAGGCGTTGGGCGAGCAGGGGGCGTTGGCGCATTCATCGGTATCCGAGCAGTAGGTGCCATTGCCGTAGTAGCCGGGATTGCAGGCGCAGGAGAAGGCGCCGGGGAGGTTGGTGCAGGTGGCGTTCACATCGCAGTTGTCGGTATCGAGCGCGCATTCGTCGATGTCGGCGCAGGTCACACCGTCGCCCTCGTAGCCCGCGTTGCAGGCGCAGGAGAAGGCGCCGGGGAGGTTGGTGCAGGTGGCGTTCACATCGCAGTTGTCGGTATCGAGCGCGCATTCGTCGATGTCGGCGCAGGTCACACCGTCGCCCTCGTAGCCGGG
>CAZEZP010000095.1:0-67590 GCA_964516435.1 uncultured Kofleriaceae bacterium
ATTCCTTGGCATCATACCTTCAATGGGGCCGCTTCCCGAAGGAAGCGGAAATTCGCCAACAGCAGGCAGCCCTTTTGGGGAGAGGTGCCCCCTTCAATGGGGCCGCTTCCCGAAGGAAGCGGAAATATGCATATTCTCTTGCATCGTATGGCATTTCTTCCAGCCTTCAATGGGGCCGCTTCCCGAAGGAAGCGGAAATACAAATCGCTCACTCATGGCCCGCCACCTCCTCCTCCACCTTCAATGGGGCCGCTTCCCGAAGGAAGCGGAAATCGGCGTCGGCTGGGGGACATTCGAGATCGCGCGGGAGGGACCTTCAATGGGGCCGCTTCCCGAAGGAAGCGGAAATCGTGGTCATCCGCTGCTCCGACCAGCGTGGACCGCGTGCCTTCAATGGGGCCGCTTCCCGAAGGAAGCGGAAATTACCGGGAGGTGGGGGCGGAAGTCGACGAACAAACCCTTCAATGGGGCCGCTTCCCGAAGGAAGCGGAAATGCCGCGCTCGCCTCGAGCACGCGCGCGCAGTGCCGATCGCCTTCAATGGGGCCGCTTCCCGAAGGAAGCGGAAATTTGGGCCTGGATTGGGGCAAGGTCACGAAGTGGGTAGCCTTCAATGGGGCCGCTTCCCGAAGGAAGCGGAAATGTCGTGGTCATCCGCTCCGACCAGCGTGGACCGCGTGGCCTTCAATGGGGCCGCTTCCCGAAGGAAGCGGAAATTTGAATCCGTAACCCGCAAATGCAACAACAACATCCCACCTTCAATGGGGCCGCTTCCCGAAGGAAGCGGAAATCAGTAACAGGAAGGAGTCCTTGACCGGCGGCGATCTCCTTCAATGGGGCCGCTTCCCGAAGGAAGCGGAAATCGTGGTACGGCCCGAAGAGGTGCCCGTCCTCCTGCAGATCCTTCAATGGGGCCGCTTCCCGAAGGAAGCGGAAATAAGGCGAAACCAGAGGTGATACCCGTGCTGTGTTCGTTCCTTCAATGGGGCCGCTTCCCGAAGGAAGCGGAAATTCTACACCTGGCACCTCTAAAGGCGACAATTCCTTGTCCTTCAATGGGGCCGCTTCCCGAAGGAAGCGGAAATCCAGCGACCCCGCGACCGGGGCGCAGCAGAACTTCCTCCTTCAATGGGGCCGCTTCCCGAAGGAAGCGGAAATCGGATTCCTTCGCCGCGGATTCGCTCGAGTTTCCCAGACCTTCAATGGGGCCGCTTCCCGAAGGAAGCGGAAATGCAAAACGCGCCATTCACCTGCCACCAGCACCCTTCCCCTTCAATGGGGCCGCTTCCCGAAGGAAGCGGAAATAAGAAAATGCGGAGTTCTATTCGGAAGACAACTTCTTTGCCTTCAATGGGGCCGCTTCCCGAAGGAAGCGGAAATCACCAACTGGATCCCGGTTGCCTCTTGGCGAGCCGCCACCTTCAATGGGGCCGCTTCCCGAAGGAAGCGGAAATCAATTTAAATGCAACAAAAGTCATTGGACTAACATTCCTTCAATGGGGCCGCTTCCCGAAGGAAGCGGAAATGATCTCTGCTTTGCGCTGGACGGCTAGACCTAGTACACCTTCAATGGGGCCGCTTCCCGAAGGAAGCGGAAATCCTGCGAGAACCAGTCCGGCTAATCCGGAGAGCCACCTTCAATGGGGCCGCTTCCCGAAGGAAGCGGAAATTGGCGCCGTCAGCAGCGTGGGAATGGTTCGCCGCCGCCCTTCAATGGGGCCGCTTCCCGAAGGAAGCGGAAATTGGGAATCCGACGGCAACGACCCTTACGGTCAACCCTCACCTTCAATGGGGCCGCTTCCCGAAGGAAGCGGAAATATTGAGTCGCTCCACGGCGTTGCCGGCCTGCCGCACCTTCAATGGGGCCGCTTCCCGAAGGAAGCGGAAATACGGAAAGCGGCGGGAGCCAGACGTCGGCGGGTACGCCTTCAATGGGGCCGCTTCCGAAGGAAGCGGAAATGTTACTAGTGTTGGCCGCGATACGCGGCAGAAGGAGTCCTTCAATGGGGCCGCTTCCCGAAGGAAGCGGAAATCTATTACATTGATGTCTATGTTACCCAGAATCCTGCTTCCTTCAATGGGGCCGCTTCCCGAAGGAAGCGGAAATAGCGCTCTTTTTTTTGCCTGAAATTTCAATCCATTGCAAGACGTTTTTCGAGCGGGTCGAAAAACGCGGAAAAAATGTCCGGAAAACAAACCGGGAAATGGCGTTCATATACTCACAACCCCCTAAAATCATTCATGTTCGAGCGGCTCCCAGACATCGGTGTACCACTCCACCGCTCGAAATGATCGTTTCCTGACCGGATTTGTAATTGTCAAAGATCCCCAATTTTCGGCTCCAACCCAGAAAGTAGTAAAAACCCCCGAAAATTCCAAGTAATTTTCTAAACACCAAATTTTTTGACAAGAAAAACCCTCTTTTTCTATCCTTTGTTCCAACACACCGTTTCCGTGGAGGCTCCAATGACAGAAAATCTCTCCTCCGGCAAAGACCCCATCCCCGAACTCATGCCCGTACGCATGCTCAGCGAGTATTCCTACTGCCCGCGGCTGGGCGTGCTCATGTGGGCCGAAAACCTCTTCGAGGACAACGAGTACACCGTGGAAGGCCGCGTCGTCCACCGGCGCGTGGACAGGGGCAAGGGAAAACTTCCCATACCAGCCCCCAATCCATCCAAACAGGACGACGATGACTCGCCCGCCGATGATTCCCCCATGGAAACCATTCACGCCCGCAGCGTATTCCTCTCCTCCCCTGCCCTGCGCCTGACCAGCCGGCTGGATCTCGTGGAAGCTACGGGTGACCTGGCCACCCCCGTCGAATACAAGCGCGGCGCCCAGCCGGACCTCCCCGAAGGCGCCTGGCCGTCGGACCGCATCCAACTTTGCGCCCAAGGACTGCTGCTGCGCGAACACGGCTACACCTGCAACGAGGGCGTCCTCTACTACCATGCTTCCCGCTCTCGCGTCCCAGTCGTCTTCGACGATGCACTCATCCGCGAAACCCTGCGCACACGCGAAGCCTTCTTTGCCGCCGTCGGGCAGAAACGCCTGCCCCCGCCGCTCGAAGAAAGCAGAAAATGCCAGGGTTGCAGCCTGGCCGGCATCTGCCTGCCCGATGAAGTCAACCTGCTTTCCCTGGCCGATGCCTTTCCCCCGTCTGCCAGTGGCTCTCCCCCGGCGTCCCTCCAGGAGCCGGCATCTTCCCCCGATACCTGCCCACTTACCGAAGCCGACATGGATTCCCTTGAACCCTGGGTCGAATACGAGCATCAGCAGGATGAAGAACTGCGCCTGGTGTTCGACCCGAAGTTTCGCGCCGAGCACCCCGAACTGCTTGCGCGCCCGGCGTCTCCGCTGCCAATTTCCGAAGAGTCGCCGGTGCGCCGCCTGTGGCCCGCCCGCGACGACGACGTCCCGCTCATCGTGCAGAATCCACGCGCACGTATCAGCAAGGAAGGCGAACGTCTCGTCGTCCATGAAGGCAAAGCCAAACTGGCCGACGCCAAACTCATGTGCACCTCCTGCGTGGTGATCTACGGCACTGCGCAGATCACCACGCCGGCCATGCACGCCTGCCTGGATTACGGCATCCCCGTGATGTTCCTCACCACCGGCGGCTGGTACCTTGGTCATGCGACGGGTCCTGGCCCCAAAAATGCCACCGCCATGGAAGCGCAGTTTGCCGCCGCAGCCGATCCCGAGCGCTGCCTGCGTCTTTCCCGGCGCATCGTGCACGCCAAGATCCACAACTGCCGTACGCTTCTGCGCCGCAACAGCCTGTCGTCCCCCGCAGATGCCCTGGACGTGCTATCCCAGATGGCCCGGCGCGCCCGAGAAGCCGAATCCCTGCAGGAACTGCTCGGCATCGAGGGTGCCGCAGCCCGCGCCTACTTCGGGGCTTTCTGCGGCATGTTCAAAACGCCCCCCGAAACGTGGCCCTTCTCCATGGAAGGCCGCAACCGCCGCCCACCGCGCGATCCCGTCAATGCCCTGCTCTCCTACGCCTACGGCATGCTCGTGCGCGAGTGGGTCAAGGCCATCCTCGCGGCCAACCTCAACCCGTACCATGGCTTCTATCACCAGCCGCGCTTCGGACGCCCGGCCCTGGCGCTGGATCTCATGGAGGAATTCCGTCCGCTGGCGGCCGATTCCACCGTAATCACCGCCATCAACACCGGCGTGATCAAACCCGAGGATTTCACGGTCGTCTCCGGTGCGTATGCCCTTTCCGAGTCCGCCCGCAAGGCGTTCATCGAAGCCTTTGACCGGCGCATGGAAACGCTCGTGACCCACCCGGTATTCGATTACCGCCTAAGCCTGCGCCGCGTGCTCGAAACCCAGGCGCGCCTGCTGGTGCGCCACCTGCAGGGCGAGATTCCCGCCTATCCGGAGTTCCTGACGCGCTAGGCAAGAAAGGCAACGGCCCAATCCCGGCCCCCGGAAAGGAGTCCTGCATGCGCACCGTGTACCTGGTCTGCTACGACATCCGCGACGACAGGCGCCTGCGCCGCGTGTTCCGTATCATGAACGGGTTTGGCGACCCCGTGCAATACTCGGTGTTCCTGTGCGAACTGACCCGCCGGGAACGCATGGAACTGGAAGACGAACTTCTGCGCGTCATCCATCACACCGAAGACCAGGTGCTCTTCGTGCACCTGGGACCCGCCGGCGGCAACCTCGTCACCCACGGTTTTTCCACCCTTGGGCAAAAACTTACCCTGGGTCCACGGCGCACCATAGTAGTATAAAAAACCGCCAGTTCCGGTTCAGTGCGAGTTTTCCTGCAGCAGACGTCGCAGTCCATCACGCAACTTTCCAAAACTCGGAGATACGTTGCGTTCCGGATCCATATGCGGGCCGATGCCATGGCCCACTCATGCTTGAGTTTCCAGACCGTCGCGAAATCCGCATTTCTAAGCCGGCGGGCCTCGTCCCTGGCGTACAGGGCATCCACAAGCAGTTCCCACGTGCCGCAGACGGAATCCTGCTGGTAGAGGGCGAACACCCCGTCACGAATGCGAGGAAAAGCCCGGCGCAACGCCTCCCGGTCTCCCAGATACAAACTTTCCATTTCTTCAATGGCCAGCCGGAACAATGTCCGCTGCGGAAGTGTCCGCAAACCCGGCTTGGGCCTCCAACTGGAGTCCGGAAGTGTCCGCAAACCCGGCTTGGGCCTCCAGAGACGAAGCCAACCTGTTTGGAAACGTTGAGTTGAAATTTTTCCTTCTCCTACATTTCCCCATTGACAAGGTGCATGGAAGCAAGTAGAGGGCACCTGCACGCTGAAAGGCGACCCGTTCATTTCCTTCTGGACAGGACGGCATCGTTTCCCCCGGAACAATGGGGTTCCGGTGGTTTCTTTCCCGTTGCCTGGTGTGCGGAAAGGTTCTTTATGCTGTTTTCTGACATTCACCCCATCACGAAAGCTGAAGCCGCCCAGAAAGACGCCCGGGATCTGAAAACCCGGTTGCCCGACGACGTCGTGGCCGTCCGCCTGGCCGACCAGGTACTCGCCGCCGTGGAAAGCGTCACGGCTTCCGCGGGCCCCAAAACCGAAAAGCCCTACACGGAAACCCTCATGCGCCTGGACCGGGAACGCGACCAGGCCTATTCCGGGCTGTGCATGATCATCCGCGGACATGCCATGCTCCCCGGAGACACGGAGCGCCGGGAGCGAATTTCCAGGCTGTACCACCGGCTCGTACCCGATTCGAACGGTTTTCTGGACGGTCCTCTCTACGCCGAAAGCCTGATTCTGCAGGAACGCATGGCCTACCTCAAGTCTCCCGAAGCCGCCCCCGTGATCACCGAACTGGGCATTGGCCCGGTCGTGAGCCTGCTCGAAAAAGCCATGGAAGCCTTTGAAAAGGTCTGGAAAGAACGGGCAGATAAACAGGATACCCGCCCCTCCCCCCTGTACAAAGCACAAGTGCCCCTGGACCGCGCCCTGCGCTCGCTGCACGCCTACCTCGTTTCCACCTATGGCCCTGAATTCATCAACACTGCCTTTGCCGAGTTGCTCAAGGCTAGCGCCCAGACCCGCGCCACCCAGAACCGGAGCAACACCAAGGACACACCGCAGGCGTGAGATCGAGCACCCTGTCCGCAGGAGCATGCCCGATTGGGATGTGTTCATCCGTTGTAAGCATCTCCTGAATTTGATCCAGTCTCCAGCGTGCCTCCCCTCCGTTGCCGGCCGGTTCCGAAACGCGAATCCACGCCGCCACCCGGGAGCCACCCGCCCACCGCGTTTCCCATCCGGCTGTCGGAGGTAAAGACGGTGTACCTGCCAGGGTTGCCCTGAAGCGGACGCCACCCAGCGCACTTCCCCCCGCTCTGAACGAAGTCGTTCATCTGCCTTTTCAGTTCCCCGCAACACAGGAAAAAACCCGTTCCTGAAAAATTCTGAAAAATTCTGTCAGAACCCCGCGCAATATCCGTCCTTACCCGTATCCGTGCATGAAAAAGCACGGAAAGGCACGAAAAAAAGCCGGATCATGCGCACGGTAAAATTTTCCACTTCAAAAACATTGACAAGCATTTTTGGTTTAGCGTTTACTGTCCTGGGTCAGTGATAGCCGGTTCATGAGGAAATGATGATGCATGCCATGAATTTCGAGGAATTCTTCAAGCAAGCGACTGGATACGATCCCCTTCCCTACCAGAAACGCTGGGCCACGGAAGAAGCGATTCCCCAGCGGGTCTCCGTTCCAACAGGGCTCGGAAAAACGGCGGGCGCCGTCTGCAGTTGGATCTGGCGCAGAAGGCATGCAGAAAATTCCATCCGGGAACGCACGCCGCGACGGCTGGTCTACTGCCTGCCCATGCGGGTCCTGGTGGAACAGACCCACCGGGAATGCATCCGCTTTCTGGATAACCTGAACCTTCTGGGCGGAAAAATCCTGGCGGATGGCCGTTATGACCCCTGGGCGGGCGATACGGGGGACGTGAACAAAATCCGGGTTTTCTCGCTCATGGGTGAAGCGTTGGACCGTGACTGGGATGTGTACCCAGAAGCCGACACCATTCTCGTGGGGACCCAGGACCAACTGCTTTCTCGGGCCCTCAATCGTGGCTATGGCATGAGCCGGTTCCGCTGGCCCGTACATTTCGCCCTGCTGCACAACGATGCCTGGTGGGTTCTCGATGAAATCCAGTTGATGGGAGATGGACTGGCTACCTCCCTGCAACTGGCGGCCTTCCGGGAACATTTCCAATCGGAAGCGCCCCACGCCTGCACGTGGATGAGCGCCACTCTGGATCCAAACTGGCTCCAGACCCCTGATTTCCAGGTGAAGCAGCATGCGCCCCTGGAACTTGCACTGGAAAACAGCGATCAAAATCATCCCGTCATCGCCGACCGTATCCGTGCCACCAAGAAACTGAAACAGGCAGATTTCACCGTCCAGGACGGTCCAAAACCCGTGGCAGACCTCGCCTGGAACAACACTTCTGCGGGTACCCGTACGCTTGTGGTCGTCAACACGGTAAAAAGGGCGGTGGAAGTCTTTGATGAACTCCTAAAAAAAGCGAAAAATAAAGGCCCCCGTGTCATTTTGCTGCATTCGCGTTTCCGGCAAGAAGACCGAAAGCGTTCTCTCAACCTGCTGTTAGGCGAAATACCCGAAGAAGGCCTCATCGCCGTGTGCACCCAAGTCGTGGAAGCCGGCGTGGATGTCTCCGCGAGGGTGCTCATCACCGATGTAGCGCCAGCGGCATCCCTGATCCAGCGCTTTGGCCGCTGCAACCGCAGGGGAGAAAATCCCAACGCCATCATCTACTGGATTCCACAAAACCTGCAAAAAGGGGTCTTTGCACCGTACCAGGAAGAAGAGGTTCAAAAAGCGCAGGAGACCCTCCGCGATATGACAAGTGCGGCCGCAACTGACCTGGAACCCCTGCATGACTGCATGGATTTTTCCTTCTTTTATGTCCTGCGAAGGAAGGATCTGCTGGAACTGTTCGATACCACGCCCGACCTGACCGGAGCCGATCTGGATGTTTCCCGCTATGTCCGCTCCATCAAGGAAACGGATGTGCATGTGTTTTGGCGGGACGTCGACCCCGAAATTTCTGAACTGAGGGACGAACCCCAGCCCCTGCAGGATGAACTGTGCGCCGTTCCCATTGCGGAACTGAAAGAAGGAAAGCGCGCCATGTGGCGTTTTGATCATCTGGAGAATCTCTGGCGCAGGGTGGACCACCTCGTACCGGGCATGCAGATTCTGCTTAGTTGCCGTCAAGGAGGCTATGATCCGCAACGAGGCTGGTCGCCTGGCGTCAAAACATGTCTCCCTGTCATCCATACCAAAACTGCGACAGAAGCCTATGCCCAGGACCCCAAAAGCGAAACCGGCACATATGAGACGCTGGAATATCACACGGAAAATGTGGTCAGGCAGACGGAGGAACTGTGCAAGATTTTCAATATTGCACCGGATACGGCCGCTGAACTGCAACTGGCGGCCCGGTATCACGATGCCGGCAAGTCCCACCCCGTCTTCCAGAAGGCTTTGCCCAACCCGCCGGGTGCGGGGATCTGGGCCAAATCAGCTGGGAAAATGGCTCCGTATGAACGAACCGGTTTCCGGCATGAACTGGCTTCAGCATTGTTGATGTGGCAGATGAAACTGTCCCCGCTTGCCACCTATCTGGTGGCCGCGCATCACGGCAAGGTGCGCCTGAGCCTGAGGTCCCTTCCTGCAGAAATCAGCGAAATCCAGTCCGGGGAACGGCTGGCCCGGGGCATCCGGGAAGGTGATGTCCTGCCATCTTTGCAACTGGGCAATGGGATCTCCACGCCAGAAACCCGGCTATCCCTGGAATGCATGGAACTCGGGGAATCGCTGGATGGAAGGCCCTCCTGGCTGGCCATGTCGCTGGAGTTGCTGGAACAGTTTGGGCCCTTCCGGCTGGCCTTTCTGGAAGCCCTGCTACGCGTGGCCGACTGGCGGGTATCCTAAGTTTTCGAGGAGAATGTCATGCACGCAACGACCCACGACATCATCCTGAACAATTGCAAGGCACAACCCCTGGCAGGATACCTCAAGGCCCTGGGGGTCCTGAAACTGGTACATGAACAACTGGATCCCAAATGCCGGGGATTCTGGAACGAACACCGGCAGTTTGTCCTGCGTTCCACCCACGACCGACAAGCATTGATTGATTTTTTTGTGAACCAGTACCACCCCACCCCCATTGTGACGCCATGGAACGGCGGAAGCGGATTCTCACCCGGAGAAAACCGGACGGCCATCGATGCCATCTTGAAATCCAATGATCTGCGGTTTGAAGAGTACCGGCAAGTCATCAACAACATCTTTTCCTGGCCGGAAATGCCAGCCACTTTCCACTCGGTAAGCGATTTGGTCCAGGCATTTTCGCATCATGTATCGTCCTTGCGACCGGGAAAAAAGCAGAATGAGCTTCAAACTCTGCTCGATGAGTACAATACCGCCCAAGAAAAGGTTCCCCCCCATATTCCTCAACATTCCCTGGAAGACCTTGAAAAGCAGAAGACTGCTTTCAAAAAATCAATGGGAAAACCCTTCGATGAATTTCTGAAAGCCGCAAAAAAAATCCAGACCAAAGTGAATGGATTTCAACGCAAGGGTAACAAGGAAGAGTTGATTGTATTGGCCCGTGCCCGCTTTCGGGATAGCGCACTGGGGTGGATGGACGCTGCCCTGGCCTTGCGTGAGGATAACGGTGCGCCAGACAATCACTTCAATCCTATTCTGGGAAGCGGTGGGAATGAAGGACGCCTCGATTTTTCCAGCAACTTCATGCAGAACGTGGTCGACCTTCTTCTCGGACGCCCACGAAATGAACGGCAACACCTTTTGACACTGAGTTTATTCGGTGGCACGGGAACAGGGCTGGAAATCATCAGCATCGGGCAGTTCGATCCGGGACGGGCGGGCGGATTCAACCAGGGCCCCGGGATTGAGCACAAGAATTTCCCCGTCAACCGCTGGGATTTCGTGCTGATGCTGGAAGGAAGCCTGGCGCTAGCTTCCGCCGCGACGCGCAAGATGCAGGAAGGTATCATGCCTGCATTGGGTGCCGTCCCCTTTACCGTGCGCCCCAGCGGCGTTGGTTTCGATTCGTCTTCCCTGCGAGAAGAGAAAGAAAAAATGCGTGCGGAAACGTGGCTGCCCGTCTGGATCCGCCCTGCCGGATATCCGGAAATCCGCCACCTGATGGCGGAAGGTCGCTGCCAGATGGGGAAAAAACCGGCGCAAAACGGAATCGATTTCATTCGCGGAATCCGCAGCCTTGGCGTGGACCGCGGGTTTTCCGAATTTATCCGATACGTGTATGTTGGACGCCGCGGTGACAATTACTTGGCACTTCCGGCAGATATCGTACCGGTTACCTTTTCCGGAAACATCCGTCTTCTGGATGATCTCGATATCCCGCTCGACAAGGTGGCGCGGTTTATCCGCCAGTTCAAGGAACCTCCAGGTTCCCTGATAACTGCCCATGAATCCGTCCTTTTGCACCTGTATGCATGCAGCCGTACCCCCCAGAATACTACATTCATGGCATTACTGCGGGCGATCGGCCGTCTGGAAAGACTCCTGGCTACCCGGGACCACCGGAAACCACGGGAATCCATCAACCCCCTTTCGGGACTCTCGGCCCGGTGGTTGCAGGCGGCTGACGATCAATCCGTCGAATTCCGGATTGCCGCAGCGCTGGCGTCCATTCGAGGAAATGGCGTTGTGGGCCCCATCCGTGCCAACCTGTGCGACGTAAATCCTCAAAAACCATGGACGTGGGCCGAAGGCAACGTGCAGGCGGCCTGGCGGGGAGCATCCGTACCGGAGCGGCTTGCCTCCGTACTGCACCGGCGCCTGGTGGATGCCATCCGCTTCGATGCAAAAGCGCCTCCATGGTCCGGCACAGTTCAACTTCATGCACAGGATGCTGTTGCTCTCGTACTTCATGAGCATCTTGACTGGGTGAAACTGGAAGAACTGCTGTGGGCCTTCATGTGGATGAAACACGATGACACGGTCAAGGAGCCACAAAACTGGTCCGTGCCCGTGCAGGAGCATCTGATCCCCCGCGAATATGCACTGTTGCACTGTACCTTTTCGCCAGACGGCACAGGCCCCGGCAAAACCCGCATTCCCATGGAACCATCCATCATCAACACCCTGCTGGCTGGACGGGTGGGAGACGCCTGCCAGATGGCACAGCAACGCCTGTTTGCCTCTGGACTGGTACCCTTCCGCGGAGATTATGGAAACTGGCTCGATCCCGTCCGGCTGGCGGCCACACTGCTTGTTCCCATTTCCAATCCATACGAACTGGAACGCATGGTACTGCGTGAGAAAAACAACACTTCCAAAGGAGAATGATCATGCTGCAAGCTCTCAAGAACCACAAACGCTGTCTCATTGAAGTCCCCCTGGTCCCCGTGCAGGGAGAACGTTTCCAGCCAACCGGCTTTCCCGACATCGGAGCTGCCCGCTACCAGTTGCCGGATGGAACCTGGAAAATTCTGGTGGAAAGCGCCCAGTCCATGGCCAACCGGCTGGAAGCCACCATTCTGGATAATACCAATGAACTTTGCCCTGAACTCCAGGGGCTCCCCTATATCCGGGTGCAACTGCAGGGACAGACGACGGCCAAGACCAATAGCCTGCTCGAGGCGCACCGGATCAATTCCCCGTTCATCATTTCCCTGACTCATTTTAAAGAGAAACTGGCCCATGAAATGAACTACAGCGAAGGCAAGCCAATCGAGTGGCCCAAGGTAGCCAAAACGTTTTTCAAGTATGATGTGAATTCGCTCATCCATGGTGCGTTCCTGGCTAACTTTGAAGATGGCCGTATCCGGCTGGCCCGTATTCTTTCAGGCTTTATTGAAGCCACCGATATCCGGGAGGTGCTTTCGGGTGGCGTGAAAAACAACCCGCTAGACCCGACCGGAAAAATCCGCGCAAAAGGTTATGATAAAGATGTATACGGCAACGTCCCCTATCACCGCATGGAATACACAGCAAAAGAAATCAAGGCATATTTCAACATTGATCTTGGTCTGGCACATTCGTACCAACTGGGGGATTGCGGATGGGAACTGCTGATCGGATTGAGCCTGCTCAAAATCCGGCGTCTCCTCGATGGCGGTCTGCGACTGCGCACGGCCTGTGATCTCAAACTGGCGGCACCCCCGGTGTGCACGGAACCCGCAGGTTTCCAGTTGCCGGATGAAAAGACCCTACTTTCCTTCGTTCAGGAACGCATCCGTCAGTGCGGTTCCATGTTTGCCAACCCTCCTGTCACGGAACTGGTCGCAGAAACAGTGGTAAAGGCGGAAAAAAGCCAGGGAGAAGCATAAATCATGCTGTATCTGGAATTCCTGTTTCCCCTTGGACGCTATCATGCCACGCCATGGGGGCGTCACGTGAATGAAGGCGTCGTCGAATGGCCGCCTTCGCCATTCCGCATCGCACGGGCCATCGCCGCACTGGCATGGGTGCGACGCTCGAACTGGACTGCAAAGCAGATCGAAAACGTGCTCAAGATTTTCGAGCTTCCCCCGGTATTCGCCCTGCCGCCAGCTACCACCAGCCACATCCGGGCATACCTGAGCCAGAACACAAAAAACGTCAAAGACAAGACAAAGATTTTCGACGCATTCGTGGTAATGGAACCGCTGTCCTCCATTTATGCGGGCTATGAGGCCAGCGTGGATGAGCCAACAAAACGGGACCTGGCAGAATTGCTGGAGGAAATGAACTATCTGGGGCGGTCGGAATCCTGGGTACAGGCCCGTCTGCTGGACACACTGCCCGAAGGAACCGTTTTCAATTGTGCACCCAATGAAGGGGGAGAACCCGCACGCGGGCAGGAAATCTTCGAAGTGGCCGGTGTACGGCCGGAGCACGAGTACCAGAAATGCCAGCAGAAACCCAGGAAAGGCAAAGGAAAGGTTTCGGGTTGGATGGAAGCCCTCTGCATGGATACCGGCCAGTGGATTGACGAAGGCTGGAACGAGCATCCCTGCATCAAGCCCATTTCCTATCTGCGTCCAGCTTTTTCCCGGGTGCCACAAAAAAATCCTTCACTGGGAATGGGAGGGCGATTCTCCATTGCCCGTTTTGCCCTGGATTCCACCGTCCTTCCACAAGTCACGGAAGCCATTGCCGTAGCCGAACGGGTCAGGGTCAAATTGATGGGAATCGACCGCAGGATGAACAACGGCAACGGAACCCTGATATCGCCGCAGTTTTCTGGAAAGAAAAACGGAAAGCCCGATGAGGGACATGAACACGCCTACATCCTGCCTTTGGATGAGGACGGTGATGGAAGGCTGGACCATGTGCTTATCCGCTCACGTAATCCTTTTGGAAACGAAGAACTGCGGGTGCTGGACCGATGCACAGGTTTCTGGCAACAAGGTGGGCGACCGGACGTGCACATGCTGCTCGTGGGACTTCTGCAGGAACTTCCGCTTTCTTCCCGAAAATGGGTTTCCCATACGCCTTTTGTTACCCGCCGGCACTGGCGGGAGGGAAGAGGCACGATGGAAGACTGGCTGGCATCGGAAATCCGCAAGGAATGTGTCTTCCACGGCCTTCCGGAACCCGTGGAAATCCGGATTCACCCAGACAGGCAGCCACAACCTTTGGCCCATCCCTATTTCTGGGTAGAATTCCTGCGTTCCCGGAAAAATGAAAAACCCCTGCGCGGACATGGATTCACTTTGCTCTTTGATCAGGATGTCAGAGGTCCATTCGCGCTGGGCGCACTGGCCCATTTTGGCCTGGGTACGTTTGTTCCCGCCCCCTGATTCCCCCTGTACTCCCATCGCAGGACAGAAATAATTTCCAGTTTTTAATCCTTTGAAGATTTGGGCGATGGGGCATTCCCGGAACAAAAGCACACACATTCCAGGATGAGGTCCCCGTTCCCGCGGGCCTGAAACCCGATGCAGGGGCGGGAGGTGTCGTCCTCAGCTTGATAGCGCATTCGCGCTGCAGGACCTCGTAGAAACGCGCGGGGGACGGCGTTTCGTCCCGGAGGGAGACCGGACGCAGGGCCACGGCGAAATCGCCCGGCGTGAGGCGTTCGAGACGGCGCAGGCAGTGACCCTCTGGAATCCGATGCGGGGCTTCATCCGTGTCTGGTCATCCAGGCACTCTCGCGATGACATCCCGCCCTTCCCTCTAGAATCCGATGCGGGGGCGGGAGGTGTCGTCCTCGCGCTTGAGGGCGCATTCGCGCTGCAGGACCTCGTAGAAACGCGCGGGGGACGGCGTTTCGTCCCAGAGTGAGACCTGGCGCAGGGCCACGGCGAAATCGCCCGGCGTGAGGCGTTCGAGACGGCGCACGCGGGGAAGTTGGCAAACGACAGCTTCCGGAAGTTCACCCGCGGCATTCCCATCCAGCACCCCGGCCGAACGCAGGAAGGCGAGAAACATCGCTTCGCGCTGGTCGGGACGCAGGTAGTCGAAGCGAACCTTGAAATCGAAACGGCGCAGGGTGGCCGGGTCCAGGCGCTCCATCAGGTTGGTGGTGCAGATGAAGATGCCGTCGAAGGATTCCATGCGGGTGAGGAACTCGTTGGTCCGGGTCAGTTCCCACGAGCGCTCGGCCAGGCGGCGGTCGTAGAGGAATCCGTCGGCCTCGTCGAGCAGCAGCACGGCCCGCTGGCGGTCGGCTTCCTCGAACATGGCGGCGATGTTCTTCTCGGTTTCGCCCACGTACATGTTCAGCAGGTCCGAGGCCCGGCGCACGACCAGGGGCAGCCCCAGTTCCCGCGCCAGATGGCGTCCGAAGGCGCTCTTGCCGGTGCCGGAGGGCCCGTAGAAGCAGAAGGTGCCCCGCGCCCGGCGGCGCAGCGCTTCCACCAGCCGCGCGGGATCCACGTCGGTGTTGAGAAAGCGCAGGTCGTAGCCCTGCGGGTCCGCCTCGCGCGGGGGCAGCGTCTGGCCGAACAGCCTGGCGCTGCGCACCAGGGCGCCTTCCACGATCGCCCGGGTCTCGTCGGGCGGCTGGCCGTCGACGGCATGGGCCAGACGGGCCGCCTGCTCCAGTTGCGCGGGCGAGAGGGAATCGCAGGCGGCGATGCGGTTCACCCAGGCGTCGTCGGAAACCAGATCCCCCAGGTGCCGGCGCACGATGCGCGCGCGCACAGGCAGCGGCGGCACGGGAAAATGCAGGCTGTCGCTGAAGCGGCGCAGGAACGCCGGGTCGATTTCAGCATGATTGCTCACCCAGAGCGCCGGCGTGGAATTGTTCTCCAGCAGGCGGTTGACCCAGGCCTTTCCGGGAAGGGGCCGGCGCCGCACCTGCCCGAACACGCGCATGGGCATGTCGTCGGGCGGCGGGAATGCCTCGTCGGCCTCGTCGAAGAGCAGCAGCGAGCCGGGCATGCCAGAGAGAATCCGCTGACAGGCGTTGTAGGCGCCCATCCGCTTGCCCCCGATGAGGGGATCCCCGTCCTGGTCCTCGTAGGCCACCTCGTACAGCTTCACGCCCAGTTCATGCGCCAGCGCCTTGCAGAACTCGGTCTTGCCGGTTCCCGGCGGGCCGTGCAGCAGCACATTCACGCCCGGCAGGCGCCGGTCGATGGCCGCACGCAGGTAGTCGCACAGCCAGCGGGCCACCTGCGCCAGGTGGGGGAAATCGTCCAGGCGCAGGCGGGCCTCGGTCGTGGGCACCAGAAAGATCCCGATGATGTCGCCCTCTTCGATGCCATAGCGCATGAGCACCTCGTTGAGGCGCGAGAGCAGGCCCAGACGGTAGCCATTCCCCAGGAAATCCCGCGATTCGAGTTCCAGGATGCCGGTGATGCGCAGCGGCGCCTCGGGATGCAGCGCCTGCAGCACGCCGTCGCGCGGCGCATTCGTGGCGACGGCGATGGCCTGGGCCAGAAGTTCCGCGGTTTCGAAACCACCAGTGTTGTTCAGGAAGTCCCGGAATCCCGAAAAGTTGCTTGATACCAGCGCGAAGCGCAGCACGGCCCGGTCCGCTTCGCCCAGGCTCATGCACTGGCCCAGCACCTCCACGCTGCGCAGCAGGGGGAGGTCCGGCGGCAGTTCGATGCGCTCGAGTTCCTCCAGGCGCTTCTGCAGCAGGCGCCTCCAGCGCCGTTCGCCCCATTTCGCCAGTTTCGCCTGGTCGAACACCACATCGCCATCCTCGTCCTTCGTCATCGGCAGGTCGATGCCGGTGAGCGCCAGGAACCCCTCGTCGAGCATCAGATGGTTCAGGCCGAAACTGCTGCGCAGGAGCCGGAACCAGCCGAAATGCAGGCACATGCGCAGCAGGTAGATGGCGGGGATAGCATTGGCGATCTGCTTGTTCTCCGGTTGAAACCCCAGACGACTGCGTTTCGTGGATGACCTGGGCATTGCTGCCTCCCCGGAAAGCGCCGCGGAAAAAGTTCAATCAGGGACACATTGGGCCCGGCGCTCCCGGAAAAAGGACGGCGGCAAAGGCGTTTTCTGACGGGAATGGCCATGCAGGCAAGGTGTGCGTGAACGGGCGCACGGCCAATATCGCTGCGGCGGCAATCCAGCAGGACCGTTGATTCCGCGCGTGAAAGAACGCACGGCTTCCTTTTCGATGCAGAGGCGGAAAATACCAGGCGGCGAACCGATAAAAAGTGCCCTATTCCTCGATGGGGGCGAAGCGGGACTGGAAGAAGCGCAGGCGCGAGGGCTCATAGACGAACTTGAGCCCCTTGATCTCGTGGCGGCGCTGGTACAGGCGGATGACGCCCTCGGCCACGGCCTTCATGTGGTCGTTGGTGTACACGCGGCGCGGGATGGTCAGGCGCACCAGTTCGAGCGCCGGGCGGTAGTTCTTGCCATCGGGGGCGCGGCCCTTGGACACGTTGCCGCGCTCCATCGCGCGCACGCCGGTCTCGATGTAAATCTCGGCCGCCAGGCGCTGGGCGGGATATTCGTCCTGGTCCACGTGGGGCAGGAAACGCTTGACGTCGATGAAGATGGCGTGCGAGCCGGGAGGCACCACGATGGGCACGCCGGCGTCCAGCAGCAGGCGGCCCAGGTACTCGGTCTGCTTGACGCGGGAGTGGATGTAGCGATCGTCCACCATTTCCTCGAGGCCGCGCGCGATGGCCGCGAGATCCGCGATCGCCAGGCCGCCGTCGAAGACGGAGCCCTCGCAGTAGCGCAGCATCTCCTCGGACTTGCGCGCCCACTCCTCGTTGTCGCGGTAGGCCAGAAGGCC
Organism: uncultured Kofleriaceae bacterium; assembly: GCA_964516435.1. Classification (GTDB taxonomy): domain Bacteria; phylum Myxococcota_A; class Polyangia; order HGW-17; family HGW-17; genus HGW-17. The sequence goes on from CAZEZP010000095.1 coordinate 17,223, forward strand.
GCCGATGTTGATGAGGAAGTCCTTCTTGCCGGACACCGTGCAGCCGTCGCCGTGGGACATCATCTCGCGCAGGATGTCGCGGATCCGGATGTTGCGGTAGCGCGGATCCTTCTGCTGGATCATGAAGGCGTTCTCCACGCAGCGGGTGGCGTCGAACATCACCGGAATCTTGTGCTGGCGGCAGTAGGCGTAGGTCTCCTTGATGTTGTCCATGGAGCAGGGCTGGCCGCCGGCCATGTTCACGGAGAATTCGTAGGAGATGTAAGCGATTCTGTCGGCGCCGTGCTGTTTGACGAGGGCGTCGAGCTTGGCGATGTCCACGTTGCCCTTCCAGATGAACTCGCTTTCGGGGTTGTGGGCCTCGTCGCAGATCACGTCCACGAACACGCCGCCGGCCATCTCCTGGTGGAGCTTGGTGGTGGTGAAGTACATGTTGCCCGGCACGAACTGGCCCGGCTTGATCATCACCTGGCTCATGATGTGCTCGGCCGCGCGGCCCTGGTGGGTGGGCAGGATGTACTGGTAGCCGAAGAGATCGCGCAGCGTGGCCACGAGGCGCTTGTATTCGGAGGAGCACGCCGCGGTGGCGCGGGTGGCGTCATAGGCCGCCCACTGGTCCGTGCTCATGGCCGAGGTGCCGGAGTCGGTGAGGAAATCGATGGTGACGTCGGCCGAGCGCAGCAGGAAGGTGTTGTAGCCGGCTTCCTTCATGGCGCGGAGGCGTTCCTCGCGCGAAAGACCGCCCACCTTCTCGATGGTGTGGATGAGATACGGCATGCAGGTGAACTCATAGGTCTCGAGGTTGGGAAACACCCCGCGGAACTCGAGTTGATCGCGCCAGCGACCGCCACGCACGAGTTCCAGTTGCCGGATGCGGTCGCGCTGCCTGTATACGGACACGAGCGCCTCGGCAATCTGGTCGAGTTGGTCGTTGGTGAGCGCGAGCCGCGGAATCTGCACGGGCAGGAGATTGTCGCGGCCCACCAGGCCGGTGGCGGCGCAGCGCATGCCGCAGGCGAGGTAGATCGCGCACGAGAGCGCCTCGTGCCGGTACTCCTGGATGTGGGGGACGAAGGCATCGACCTTGAGGTAGGCGCCGTCGCAGCCGCGTTCCACGGGCAGCCCCGCGTCGAGCAGTTTCTGGGTGAAGCGCTCCACCTGGAACATCAGCCACTGCACGGAGGGCTCCTCGATCATCTCGCGCAGGCCGCGGGCGAAGGTCTCCATGGTGCGCCCGGCCATGCCGCCGTAGGTGTGCAGCCCCTCGTAGACCACGACCTCGTTCATGAACTTCTCGTAGTCGTCGGGGTTGTCGGCCGCGATGAAGCCGCCGATGTTGCATCGGGCGTCCTGCGCGGCATCCATGAGCAGGATGTTGGCGCACAGGGCGATGTCCTTGACGATGTCGGCGATGCGCCGGTTCTCCTGGCCGGATTCGTGCTTCTGGATGTACCAGGCGTTCTCCACGGCGCGGGAGACGTCGAGCACCAGTTTGCGGCCGCTGGCCTGCACGAGCTTGCGCACGGCCTTGAGGTTGGCAAGCGAGAAGGGATGCTGGCCGTCGGCGAACGCCTGCATGCCCACGAGTGGAATGTTCGCGTGAGTCTTGAGCAGTTGCTCGAGTTTCGCCAGGTCCGCGTTGCCAGTGAAGACTTTTTCCTGATGATCGCGGATGTCAGGCATCTCGACGCCGCGGGGCTCCATGGTGTCCACGCGGGTGCGCCCGTTGGAGGGGACGCTGCTGCCGGACGGAATCAGCGTGGCCGCCAGCAGTTTGATGCTTCCCAGGATGTTGTGGGACGGCGTCACGTAGTGGAACCCGAACACGTCCTGGATGGCCGCCACCAGCCGCTCGAAGTTGATGGCCCCGGCATAGGCCTCGTCGCCGAGCAACTGGCCCGCCAACTGCTCCTGGCTCACCGCCGAGGTGCCCTGCGAGAACATGTCGAAGTTGACCTGATCCTGCGTGAGGTTGAGCACGTTGAACTTCGCGTCCACGAGGTGGCGCTTGCGCTCTTCCAGCGTGGGGAAGTTGAGCAGCCGGATGGTCTTGATCTTGTGCGGTTCGTGAATGGGAACTTGACGGCTCATCGCATACTCCTTGGAAACGGGTGAAGGATTCGGGCCCCTGCCCGGAGCGAAACCGCAGCTACCATAACGAGGCGCTTTCGGGAAGTCAACAATCGGACACGGGAGGGAAAGCAGGGAACTGCATTATTTTTTTCTTGACTTAGAAAAAGTCATAGTTTACATACCTTGTTACCCCATTGAAGGGAAATACAGTGTGGAAAGGAGCAACAACATGAAAACAGAAAAGTCTATCCGGGTTTTATTGGCCATTCTGACAATTGGATTCATCGCCTGCACATCGGAAGAATCCACAAACAATGGGAACAACGGGAACAACGGAAACCTTGGTGAAATCGTAGGGACTTTGTCTCTCGATTATGCCACGGATGTCGCCGTCGCAGGCAGTCACGCATTCGTTGCATGCAAGAGCCGTGGCGTAGCGGTCGTCGACATTTCCAATGTCCAGAGCCCCACACTCGTGACGACGCTGGCCACCCATGGCGAATCACGGGAACTTTTCATCGCCAACAACAAGTTGTACGTTGCCGATTTTACTGGTGGCATCACCGTGTTCGACATAGCGAATCCGGCGGCTCCAACGGAACTGGACAATTATGAAGCCACCGGTGAGCATGTGAACGATGTATTTGCAACCGCGCAAAACATTTATGAGGCCGGCGGCGAAGCCAACGACGGTTTGCTTGTCATCCGGGATGCCTCAGGCAACCAACTCGGCACCTATATCAATAACGATGGCACAGAGGAAGACCGCGGTTTTTCGGCCGTATGGGTGGATGGCAACTATGCCTATGCCGGCACCAACGGTGGATGGTTGCACATCATCGATGTTTCCAATCCGGCTTCGCCTGCGAACGTCGCCACTTACTACAATCAGGGCACTGCCGGTCATGAGCCCTGGATTCTGGATGTCGCCGTCTCCAGCGGAAAAGCCTATCTGGCAGACTGGGGTGCCGGCCTGATTGCTTTGGACGTTTCCAATCCGGCTAGTCCCCAGGAACTGGGCGTCTTCACCGCTGCAGAGGATGGCCCCAACTTCTATGACGTGATACTGGATGGCAACAAAGCCTATACGGCCAACGGCTGGGGTGGCATGGCAGTCGTAGATGTTTCCAATCCAGCCAGCATGACGCTTGCGCTGACCACCAATCCCAGTTCTTCTTCCTACCAGGGGATTGCCCTGTACAACAATTATGCCGTCATTGCAGATAATGGGGTGCAGCAACTGGTCATCGTAAAAGTTAAATAAAATAATAAGTTTCCCCCCTTCCTCTTCTCCCCTCTTGAGTTTGCGATATCACTCAAAAAAAATATCTCTTATGAAAAAGCCAAATGCCATGGAAAAGCCATTTCCTGGCCCCACATGGTTGGCCCCACATGCAAAGACTACTCTTTTTTTTTAAACAATAAGTCCAGTTTCTGCCGCTGCGCGTGGGCGTCCGTGCGGCGCGGGCGGGGAGGCGTTTCGGGCGCCGGACGCAGGGAGAGCGAGATGCGGCCCTTTTCCGGATCCACCTGCAAAACCCGGCAGAGGACGCGCTGGCCCAGTTGCAGGACGACGGCCGGATCCCGCACGGGACCTTCGCCCATCTCGGAGACATGGATGAAGCCGTCCTGCTCCAGGCCGAGATTCACGAACGCGCCGAAGGGCACGATGGATGTGACGACGCCGGGAAGTTGCATGCCGGGCCGCAGATCCGAAATGCGCTTCACCAGGGCGCCCGGAACCGGACGGGCGACGGCGCCCCCCCGCTGCGCCGGCCTTGCGCCGCTCTCGCGCTGCAGGCGCACCCATTCCACCATGTCCGAGAAGGCCGGCTGCAGGAGGGATTCCGGAATTTCCGGCTGGTATTCCGCAAGCCCCAGCCGGGAAGCGGGAATCTTCGACCACGCGTCAAAGGGATCCAGCGCCCGCTCCAGCAGGATGCGCGCCGAAGCCATGTGCGCAGGGACGCCTGGATGGCGCTGGCGGGACCAGGACAGCGCGGCCGGCCGCACGGGAATCAGGAGGCGCCGGGAAAGCGCCTGCCGCAGACGCTGCAGGCGCGCGTGGTCGGGAGCCGAGGCAGGAATTGCCACCGGCACGTCCGGATGCGTCCCGCACCAGGCGAGCAATTGCGAAAAACCCTTTTCATCCGGAGAAAAACCGCGCGGCGCCCCCCATTGCCCCCGCGCGTCCCGGAAAACCGCGCCGATGCTCTGCCGGGGCGCACCCACGTAAAGACCGATGGCCCCCTGCCCCGCCTCCATGCCGGACGATTCGAGCAGTCCGCGGTAGACTTCCGCCGCCGCCTGCACGGCTTCACGCCGGGCGCGGGCCACGGTTTCCTCCCAGAGCAGCCGCGGCAGGACTTGCAGCCAGGAGGAAAAAAGCGCATCGGGCCAGCGCGGATCCCGGCGAAGGCTCCACTGCCACGCCAGTTCCTCGGCGGGCGGCTCCACGCCGATGTGCAGCGCGCCCGCGGCTGCCGCCCGCACGGCAGCCAGCACCCTGTGGGATGGCAGTTCTCCGGGTGAAGCATGCAAGGAGAGCAAATCCGAGAAGGAAGGATGCACGGGAAGGCTTCCCGCTGCCACAAAACGCACCCGGGCGCGCTGCATCCCCAGAGCGAACAGCACCCGGGCCACGGCCAGAAAGCGGGTTTCGTCGCCAGCCGGCAGTCCATCCGGCGCGGCGCAGGCCAGGCGAACCGAGAGCACATCCGCCAGTTCGGAGCCGAACCGGGGCGCGCAGGCCTCGATCGGCTTCTTCAGCAAGCGGTATTCGTCATGCAGACGCCGCCAGGCCCAGATCTGGGCCGGCGCCATCTTCTGGCCCGCCTCCGAGCGGCACAGTCCGGCGAAACTGGCGCCATTCTCCAGTTCCCGGGCGAAATGCACCGCGGCTTCCTCGCCGAACATCCAGTCTTTCTGCAGCCAGAACACGAACGCGGTCACGACACGGCTCTGCCACAAAACGCCCCCCGTGGCAAGAATGCCGTCCTGCTCTTCGACGTAACGGACATCAGGTGGACGGGTTTGAGGATTGCATCTTCTTGCGCAGGATTTCCAGATTCAGTTGCAAAGTCCTGTTTTCCGGGTCCAGGCGGGCGGCTTCCTGCCAGGCCGCCAGCGCCGACTCGTAGCGCTTCTCCCGCAGGTGCTCGTAGCCCTCGTCCAGCAGCCGCGAGTAGCGCTGCATGGGCGATTCCGGCTCGCCGGACGGCTCCGGCAGAGCGGTCTTGCGCCGGATTTCGGCTTCCATGGCGCGATGCTGGGCGGCCATGGCCTCTTCCATGGCCGAACGGGAGAGCGACAGGTCGGCCGGCGTGGACTTCTTGGCCACCGTGCGGCCATCCACCATCACCACCGTGGTGTAGGCCGGCGCGGGCCGCTCGGTGAACTCGGTCTGGACCTGGAACAACTTCCCCAGCACATGCACGCCCGAGAGTTGTCCCATGGGCTTTTCCCGAAGGACGGGCCCCGGAGCCGGGGCCGCGGCCTCGGCGATTCCGGCGAAATCCACCGGGTCGACATGGATGGAGAAACGGCCGGAGGATGCGTCGAACACGCGGTCGAGCCTTTCCATGTCGGCCTCGTCCACCTCGCCGGCGCGCAGACGCAGGCGGACCGTGCCTTCCGGCGCTTCCACCTCGAGCGTTCCGAAAATGCCCTTGGTTTCCACGAACTGCAGGATGCGCACCATGGAGATGCGGGACAAATCCCCCACGAAGGCCGCGTGCCGCTTGCGGCGCGACAGGACGGCGCGAACGCGGGCGGCCAGGACGGCCGGAGAAACCGGCTTGACCAGATAGTCCTGCGCCCCCATCTCCAGCGCGCGCACGACGTTCGCATCGTCGGCATGGCCCGTAAGAAAGATGAACGGCGTCTGGCGGGACGCATGGCGAAACTGGTATTCCTGGAAGAACGCGAACCCGTCCATTTCCGGCATGGAAAGATCAGTCACGACGCATTCCGGGTCGACGCTGCCCGCCGCATCCAGCGCCTGGCGCGCATCGGCGAACCGGTGTGTCGAAAACCCAGCGGCTTCCAGTGCATCGGCAGCGGCATCACGTACGCCGGCTTCGTCATCCACCACAAAAATCATGGCATCCTCCCGCCATCAGGCTTCATGCAGGATGGCCGAGACGGCCCCCACGGTCAACTCCAGTTCGCTACCCGCATCGACTTCGGAAGAACAGAAGACGAGCAGGCACAACGGCGTCGAACCCGCCGCGAACGTGCGCATCACCAGTTTTTCCGAAAATCCGACGTCCAGGGAGATCGTCTCGGGCGCATGGGGCAGGCCCAGCCTGGCCACCCGCTCCAGCGCATCCGCGAGCACGGCGGCCAGGGCGGACAGCGCCCCGGCATCCAGCGGCGCAGATACGGCGGAAAACAGCATGCCGGAGGCGTCGGCCAGAGCGGCTCCCGAAAAGCCGCCGCGTTCGCAGGCGGTCTGGAGCGTGGCATCCAGTTTCTCCTGGCGCGTCGCGAACTGCAAAAGCGCAGGAACGGATTCATCCTGTTTCCCGCCGGCCACCGGAGACGGCTCCCGGAGACGATCCAGCAGGTGGCTCCAACGTGCGATGTCGATGACTCCGTTCATGACGATCCCTCCTTCCCGTCGGTCTCTTCGAGCCATTCCAGCGCCAGCCGGGCGCTCTGGCGATACAGCAGGGTGCCCGGCGCGGCGAAAAGGGGAAGCCGTGCCGCGGCGGCGAACGCCGCATCCTGCCAGACGACGGTTTCCTGCACGCGTCCGGGGCCCAGGCCGCGCAGGGATGCGGCATGTTCCCACTGGACGGGTGAAGCGGCATCCACCCGGGTGAGCAGAACCCTGTGCAGGGAAAACCCGGGATGGCGTTCGCGCAGCATGGCCAGTTCCTCCAGGAAATCGCCGAACAGGGCCAGCGAGAGTTCGGATGCATCCGTGCAGAGCACCAGGCGGGCGTCCAGCATCGGGCGGGCGCCGGTGATGGGCCAGCGGGGCGGCGCATCCACGAGCACCCAGTCGAAATCCACGCCATCCACGGCCGATGGTTCGCCGGCTTCCACCTGCAGGCCCGTGTCCGCCACCGGCAGGCGGATTCCCGCAGCGGCCTCCCGTGGCGAGATGCCGGCGGCGCGCGCCAGCCCCCGCATCGGATCGGCATCCACGCACAGCACGCGCTGCCCCATGCGGGCCAGATGCCGGGCGGTATTGAGCAGGGTGGTCGTCTTCCCGACTCCCCCAGCCGCCGAAACGAAAATGAGAACCTGCGTCATGGCTGACCTCCTTGCCAATCGGACCCGTCTTCACCCGGACCGGTCGACGGCCGAAGCACGCCCTCGGACAACAGGCCGGTCAAACGGCGGGCCCCTTCGTCCAGATCGCCCGGATACAGCGCCAGAAAACGCCCGGCCGACAGAGGAAAATCTGCCCACGGGGAAAAACCCCCCTGCCCTGCCGGATCCGGTTCCAGCCATGTATCCCAGCCGATACCCTTCGGCAGTTCATGGCCCCATTCGTCCATGCGCCGTACGGCATCCAGCAGCAATCCGCCCAGAAAATCCCCTTCGTTTCCGGCTTCCTCGTCCGTGGACAGGAAGCGTACGAAAAAATTCCCATGCGCCGAAAGCACGATGCGCATCAGGGCATCCGCACCCGCAAAGGAACCGAAAGCGGCATCCACGAAGCGGCCCCTGTGTACGTCGATGTGCGCCGGAAGGTCGGGCAGTTCCACGCGGGCGGTCTTCTGCCCGATTTCGAGCGTGGAGAGCAGATCGAAAAGCCCCATGTCCCGCAATCGCCCCTGCAGGTGGGCGGACCGGACGGCGTAGCGGCGCGAGCGGCGAAGCGCGGCATGCACCCTGGCCATCAGTTCGGCGCGGTCGAACGGCTTGACGATGTAGTCCTCGGCCCCACCCTCCAGCGCACGGACCTTGAGATTCGGGCGGTCGTGGGAAGTCAGGAAGAGCACCGGGACACCCTGCAGTCGGGGTTCTTCCTGCAGGCGCCGCAGGACGGCGAAACCATCCATCTTCGGCATCTGAAGGTCCAGAAGAATCAGGTCCGGCGGATTTTCCCGCGCCATCCCGATTCCCTGGAGGCCATCGGCCGCAGATTCGGCCTGCAATCCCGCCCGCTCCAGATAATCCGACAGCACCTCACGGTGCATCTCGTCGTCATCGATGATGAGAATCCGGTAGGAATCCATCCCTATCCTCCATCAGGCGGCGCCGCGCAGGCGCAGGGTGCGCAGGAATTCCCGCACTTCCGTATCCAGCACGGGCTCCTGCCAGACCTGGACGCCAGGAATCATGCAGGCCTGCGCACGGGGGGACACCACCACCACCGGCATGGTTTTCGCCATGGCTTCCAGCCAGGCACGGGCGTCGCCATCGAGAGCCTGCCCATCCGCGAACAGCGCCATGGCCTCGGGCGGATACTCCTCGTGCGGCTTTGTTCCGATGAGGACGGGCCCCCGTGGAACTTCCAGTTGCGCGCGCAGACGTCCCGACGGGTCGAACAGCAGGACTGGACACGCCCCCGTTTCCGGCAGCGGCAATTCCACCGTGAAGAGGCTGCCCCCCTCGGCCGGGCTTTCGGCCCACACCCGTCCGCCGTGCAGCGTCACCAGGTGCCGCACGATGGACAGTCCCAGGCCGGCCCCGGAAAAGCCGCGGGCATCGGCGTCCGGCCGGCGCACCTGGTGGTAGCGGTCGAAAATGGACTCGAGTTGGTCCGCTGGAATCCCGGGCCCCTCGTCGCGCACGGTGAGCCGGACATGGCGCCCCATCCGCTGGATTCCCACCCGGATGCGCCCGCCGTCCGGAGAAAACTTCACGGCGTTGGACAGCAGGTTGTGCAGCACCTGCTGCAGCCGCCGGCCGTCGCCCGTGACCGGCACCGCGCCGGCCGCGAAATCCGTCTCGACGCGGATGCCGCGGGCCGCTGCATACGAAGCCACCGCCTCCACGACTTCCGCCGCCAGCCGACTCAAATCCAGCGGGCGTTTTTCGAGGGTGATCCGGCCGCTCTCCATGCGTTCCAGATCCAGGAGATCCTGAACGAATGCCATGAGCTTCTCGCCGGCTTCCACGATGCGCCCCAGCGTCTTGTGCAGTTTTTCCTTCGGCGTGTCGGGATAATCCAGCAGAAAGCGCGCCGATGCGATGATGCCGGACAACGGCGACTTGATGTCGTGGGACGTCACGGCCACCAGTTCGCTCTTGAGCCGGCTGAGGTTTTCCAGTTCGCGGTTGCGCCGCTCCAGTTCCTGCGTGAGCCGCTCCAGTTTGGCCCGGGTTTCCACCCGATCGGAAACGTCGTACAGGCGCAGCAGAAAGCCGGAGCGCTCCCCCGCGGCATCGAAGATTTCAGCCACCGATGCCTCCACGGGGACGTGCGCGCCGTCGGCCCGGATGAAGAAGGTCTCCATGCGGGCCGATTCGTTCGAAAGCAGCGCGATGGACAACTCCGGGGACAGGAAGGGATGCACGTCCACCCCAGTCAGTTCCTGCCGGGGAAGCCGCGCGAGTTCGGCAAAACGCTCGTTGGCATCGAAAATCATGCCGGTGGGCGTGAGAATGGCCACGGCATCCGTATCCAGGCTGAAGTTGCGGTGCATCATGGCCAGTTGCTGGGCCGAGTGCACCTGCCTCTCCGCCGATCGGACGAACACGTCGTATCCATCGGAACGGGAAACGGCCAGCATCTCCAGAGGCAACTGCAGGCCCTGCAGAAGGCGGCTGGCATGCCCCGCCCTTTCGGCTTCCTCCAGCAGGCGGACGAAGTCGGCCTGGTCCCTTTCCCTCACGAACTGCTGCAGGAAATCCGCCTGGATGTTCTGCAGGCGGGCGGCCAGTTCCCGGTGGCCTTCCAGAATCCGGCCGTCCGGGGCGATGCGGGCCCGGATCCAGTCCGGCTCCTGCACGAAATGAATCCGGCCGTCCTGGCCGCCGACGAGGAGCGCAGATGGACTTCCCACGATTTCCGGCAAGGAGAGCCGGGAGAGTTCGAAAAACGAAAAGGGCCTGTCCGGCGAACCGGAAGCCAAAAGCCGGGGAGCCTGCTCCAGCACTTTCAGCGCCGCCGGCATCAGGAGCGGGTCGAAATGCGTGCCGGCGCCGTGCCGGATGGCCGCGATCGCCTGCTCGTGGGACAGCACCACGTTGTAGCCGCGCTCCGTGGTCATGGCGTCGTAGGCGTCCGCATAGGCCAGGATCCGGCCGATGAGCGGAATGGATTCGCCCGATATCCCCATGGGATAGCCGCCGCCGCCATAGCGCTCGTGATGGGACGCCGCCGGATGCGCCAGATGCCGCAGCGCCCCGATCCGTTCGATGAGCATGCGGGACTTTTCTGCATGTGTACGCAGGATGTCCCACTGCTCCGTGCTCAACTCGTCCCGCCGGTCCAGAATCTTCAGGGGGACGGCCACCTTGCCAATGTCGTGGAGAAGCGCCGCGAAGGTCACGTCCCAGAGGTTGACCGCGCCAGGCCCCAGTTCCCTCGCCAGGAAAAAAGCCAGGCGGGCCACCCGTGCCGAATGCCCCATGGTGTAGGGATGCCGGCTCTCCATCACGCGCGCGAGCAGCCACAGCAACTCGAGGAGCGCATCCTCGCTGGCCATGGCAGAGACCGCCGTGGACGGCGGTTCCAGCATCTCCAGCCCGATTTCCAGCTCCGCATCGTGGAGATTCTCCGGAACCCCTTCATCCTTCGACAGCCAGCCCATCGCGGCATCGGCCACCTCGGGCGCCACCCGCGTGCCGCGGCTCGCGCGGATTTCTTCGGCGGCCACCGTGCGCCGCAGGCCGGCCGGCAAGTCCCGCAGACGCACCTCCAGGTGGTCCGCCAGATGCACCACGGCCGCCAGAAGGCCGATTTGCGCCCCTTTCTTGCGTGCGGGGAAGCCGGTGCCATCGAAATTCTCGTGGTGGTCGGCAATCGCCGGAATCCAGGGGGAAAACAGCGTGAAGGGCTCGCAGATGGCCGCTCCGCGGGTGGCATGCTCCCGCGCGGCCGGGTCGGCGAACCCCAGCGTGGCATGGTGCACGATGTGATCGGGCAGCCCCATTCCGCCGATGTCGTGCAAAAAGCCGCAGTAGGCGGCGTCCTGCGGATGCGGCAATCCCAGCGATTTCGCGATGTGAAACGCCATCAGCGCCGTGCGCCGGGCGTGCTCGAGCTTCACGCCCTCGTCGAAATCCTGCATCAGGGCCAAAACGTGCAGCGTGTCGCGAAAGATGGTGCCGTCCATGCCTTTACCCAGAAACTGCGTTCAGGAGGGAATCGGAAAACTGCCGGCCGGTCCGTCCAGCGGGCACGTCAGCGTGAGCACCCAGTCCATGAAGCGGCGCACCTGGTCCCTGGTATTGAAAATGGCCCCATGCTGGGGCGCCATGCGTTCGATGTCGAGTTTCGAAACCGTGTTCACCCAGCGCTCCAGGGCGACGCGCGAAGGAATGTAGCGCTCATGGAATCCCTTCATGAAGGGGATGTGCGCGTCGAAATCCTCGACCATGGGCGAGGGCGCGCCCAGCGACGCCCCGAGATCCCCCGAGTACAGGGTGCGGGAAACCGGGTCGTATACCTGGAAATTGCCGGGGGAATGCAAAAAATGCGCGGGCAGCAGCAGCATTTTCGCTCCCCCCACCTCGACCGTCATGCCCTCGTCGGGCACCGGCGTGATACGCGAGATGACCAGTTCGTCGACCCCGAAGTGCGGAATGAAGCGCATCCACAGGGCGCTCAGGTAGGCGCGGGCATCGGTGACCATGAGCCAGCCGTTGGCGGCAGCGATGATGTCCGGATCCTGGTGCGAGAACACGATGTGCCGGAAATGGGTGGGCGCCACCATGCCCGTGGCGGCCGAGAACAGTTTCATGTACACCTTGTGGCCCCCGGGGTCGAGCAGCATGGCCTCCCCCTCGTGGATGATCATGTGCTGGTTGGCCTGCACCATCGATCCTTCCGAGAGGTCGTGGAACATCACATTGCGATGGTTTGCGGATTCGAACAGTGTCAGCATGGTGCATCTCCGATGGGGAAAATCATTTCAGGATGTCGCGCACTTCGTCGGCCGCGCGGGAAAGATCCAGGAACAGCAGACCCAGTTTGGCGTCCTTGCGGGCCAGCGCCAGCATCACGGCATGTTCGCCGGCGTTCATGATCACCGCGAAGCCGTCCTCGCCCCGCACGAAAATCTGCTGCAGTTTCCCGCGCTTGAGTTCGGCGGCCGTGCGCTGCCCCATGCTCAGCATGGCGGCGCTCATGGCGGCCACCCGGGCCTCCTCCACGCCCTGATGCAGGGAACTGGCGATGATCAGGCCGTCTTCGGAAACCACGGCGCACGCCTCGACGTCGCCGGAACTGGATTGCAGTTTCGCCAGGGCCTTGTTGAGGTTTTCGATTCGGGACATGGGCTCACTCCTTTTCGGAAAAACACTGGTTCGGCAAAGGGATTTTCACGGTTCTCCCTGTATTAGACAGAACTACCATGGCTTCATGATAGGGTTTATTTCGGATTGCGCAAGCCTATTTTCGATGAATTTGAAATTTTTTTCCTTCCAGCGGAATTTTCAGTTGCCCAGAGCGCGCTTGTTGAAAGCCAGCCATTTTTCTTCATTTTTTTACTTGATTTCCGAATGAATCGTGAAATACTGGGAAGTGCGCGTGGAAGTGTCCGGAAAAACTGGGAGATTCGCATTATTTCCTTCGTGTGTTCCGGGCTGAAACGATGTTATGCAACACATTGCATCACGAATGCGCGGAAAGGAGGAACATGACGGAACAACGCTCCGGCTGTAGTTTGCGATCACCGCCGCTTTGTGCAGAGAGCAAGCAATAGTTGGCTAGAAAATTGAATTATGATTTTTTAGAAAAATAAAATTTTTACTTTAAAGATGGAGTCTGAAATGAAATTCAAGTCTTTTATTCTTGCTATTTTCCTGAGCATCTTCACCCTTTCCGCCTGCGGCGGCGACGACAGCGCCTGCTCGGGTTCCAGTTGCACCTGCTCCGGCAGCGACCACTGCGACTTTTCCTGCAAGAACGGCAACTGCGAGCACAACTGCAAGGACAACTCCACCTGCACATCCACGTGCGAGGGCGGCGGCTGCCAGCAGACCTGCACGGGCTCGGCCAACTGCACCTTCAGTTGCACCGGCGGCAACTGCGAGCAGAGTTGCATGACCACCACCGGCACCTGCAACGCCACCTGCGCCGGCGGCGGCTGCACCTCCGACACGTTCTGACGACGGAAAAAATCCGCACCTGATCCCGAATCTCGCGATCAAATCAAAATGGAAAAATCACAGGGAGCGGGAATACTGGCGAACCCGGCGCACCAGTTGCCCCATCTGGCGGGGCATCCGGAAGACCTGGGCGGATTCGATGCCATCCAGCGCGGCATGCTCGGATTCCTCCCGCGCGAGCACGAAGACGGGCTTGCTCGGGCTGCTGCTGCTCACGGTGCGGCACAGCACGTGCGGATCGCACCAGGCAGGGCGGGCATCCATGATGACCACGTCGGGATCCTCCACTTCCAGGCGGGAGATGAAGCGCAGGCCGTTTTCGGCGCAGAGCACCTCGCAGCCGACCCGCCGGAGGCTGTCCTCGAGTTGTTCGGTGAAACGGCAGGGAGAAACGAGAAGCACCTTGGCCACGTTCACGATCCTTCCCCATAGGGTTTCGTCTCGATGCCGGATATTCCCATCCGCATGAGTTTGTCGATTTTCAACTGGGCCTGGGTCAGCATCTCCTGGCCATGCCGGGTCAAAAGCGCGCCCCGCTCGTAGAGGCGCACGGATTCCTCGAGGCTCAGGTCGCCGGCTTCCAGACGCTCCAGAATCCGCGTCAATTCCTTCATCACGTCTTCGAACGCCGCTGGAAGTCCTTCTTCGGAAGCCATGCCCATCCTTCCGGCCGCCCGATGGCCCGGCGCGCCGGTGGCGCCTTTGTAGCGGATCCGGAAATGGATTGCAACTCTTCATTCGAAATGCCGCAGATTCGGGAACATCCCCCGGAATGCCGCCTTTGGACGCGCCAGATGCCGGGATGCCGGAAATTTTGGGAATCCGGGCGACTTCCGCTAAGATGGGGGCCACCGTGAGGGGGATTGGAAGATCCCCCGCAAAAATCCGGGAGTTTTTCATGCGTGCACCCCATGATGCGAAGAATGCCGGAAAACCCGTTCTGGCCAAGTTGAAATTTTCCTCACAGGATGCCTGTCCAGAATGCGGCCGGCCACGGGAATTCTGCCTGTGCGGAAACATCACCCCCGTTTCGCACGAATTGGCCGTGGTCATCCTCGAGCACCCGCAGGAAACCCGGAAATGGCTGAATTCCGCGCAACTGGCGCGGCACCTCTTCGGCTGCCGTGTGCAGGTGGGACTCTCCTGGCGCAATCTGGAAGCCGCCGTGGGCGAACCGGCCCGCCCGGCCGAATGGGGCGTGCTGGTGCTCAAGAGCGCGCGGCCGGAACCGCGTCCCGTCACCATCCGGGCACCCAAAGGCGAAAATCCGGTGCCGCTTCCCCATTTGCGGGGCATCATCGCGCTGGACGGGAACTGGCAGCAGGCCAAGACCCTGTGGTGGCGAAATCCCTGGCTCACGAAATGCCTCACGATCGAATTGAATCCGGATTTCGAATCGCAGCGCCGGCAGGTGAAGACCGCGGCGCTGTCTACCATCGAGGCCGTGGCCTTCTGCCTGGCGCATCTGGAAAACCGGCCCGACATCCTGGAATGCGCCGTGCGCGAATACCGGCGCTGGGTGGTGAATCCCGCCAAATCCGCTCTGCGCGCGGCCCTGCAGATGCACCGGGCGGACGGCCCGGATGCCTTGCCATCCCCAAAGAATGCATCTGGACAAAACCCCACAAAAGAAGTATGAAAAGTGGCGCCGGGTCCAATCCACCCGCGGCAAGGAGTTTTTCATGAAATTCTCCACCCGGATTCGCTATGCGTTGCGAGCCATGATCGAACTGGCGAGGCAGCCGTCCGACAAACCCGTTTCTCTCACCGCGATCACGGAGAAGCAGCAGTTGCCACTCAAGTACCTGGAAAATCTCTTCCTGGCCCTGCGCCAGGCGAACCTGGTGACCGCCGCGCGGGGCCCGTACGGCGGCTACCGGCTCGCCCGGCCGTCCGAAACGATTTCAGTGCTCGACATCGTGCGGGCCGTGGAGGGCGACGTGGCGCTGGTGGATTGCGCCGGAGACGACGACGTGCACTGTCCGCGGCAGGACGACTGCCCCACGCGCCCCCTGTGGCTGGATCTCTCCCGCGTGCTTTCCCGCCGGATGGCGGAAATCTCCCTGCGCGACCTCGCGGACGGAATGAACATTCCGGAGGCGGCCCATGAATGAGTTGCAGCGCTGCCGGGAAATTCTGGAGAATCGGGATTTCACCCCGGAGAACCTGGCGTTCCTGCTCGACATGGAAACGCCCGAAGCCCGCGAGCATCTGCGCGCACATGCCTACCGTGTCAAACTCGAGCACGTGGGCAACATCGTCTACTTCCGGGGTCTCATCGAATTCTCCAACCGCTGCGTCAAAAACTGCCTGTATTGCGGCATCCGGCGCGACAATGCGAATCTCGAACGCTACACGATGCCCGACGAAGAGGTATTCGAGGCGGCCCGGTGGGCGCTGGAAATGGATTACGGTTCCGTGGTGCTGCAGTCGGGGGAAGATGCCTCGCCGGCCTTCGTGGAGCGTGTGGAGCGGCTGGTGCGCGGCATCAAGGAACTTTCCGGGGGACGCCTGGGCATCACCCTCTCCACCGGCGAGCAGACGGAGGAAACCTACCGGCGCTGGTTCGCGGCCGGCGCGCACCGTTACCTGTTGCGCATCGAGACCTCCTCGCGGGAGCTCTACCGCCGGCTGCACCCGGCGGATCACGACTTCGACGAACGGGTCGCCTGCCTGCACACGCTCGCGCGCATCGGATACCAGGTGGGCACCGGCGTCATGATCGGTCTGCCGGGCCAGACTTCACTGGATCTGGCGCACGATATCCTGTTCTTCAGGGATCTGGACGTAGACATGATTGGCATGGGCCCATTCATTCCGCACCATGACACGCCCCTGGCCGACGGTGCCGGCGCATTGCCGCAGGATCGAGCGTTCGCGTGCGCTCTGGCCATGATTTCCGTGGTGCGTTGCGTGCTGCCCGATGTGAACATCGCCTCCACCACGGCGCTGCAGGCCATCGAACCCACCGGCCGGGAACAGGGGCTTCTGGCGGGGGCCAACATCATCATGCCCAATCTCACCCACACGAAATACCGCACGGGCTACCAACTCTACGACAACAAGCCCTGCCTCGACGAAAACGCCCTGCTGTGCCGATACTGCCTGGAAGGGCGCATCACGTCCGTGGGAGAGGTCATAGGCTACGGCCAGTGGGGAGACAGCCCGCATGCCCGGCGAAAAAAGGAAAAAAGGGACTGAATCCGGATTCCATGCAGCATTGGAATCAGAGGAGAAAAGACCGGATTCCTGCCAGATTCCTTCCGGATTCTCTTTTCCCCTGGCAACTGCCGCGGAGGAATCCGGATTCTTCGACGTCAACGCCAACTTCCTGCTGGATTCCCCCACGGGTTCCGGCAAGACGCACGTGGTGGTGGAACTGGCCCGCCGGGAAACCGCCCGCGGGCGCGGAGGCGTTCTGGCGGTGCCCCTGCGGGCGCTGGCGGACGAACTGCACGAACGTCTCTCGCGAAATCCGGATTCCTTCTCACGGGTCGGCGTCGCGCTCTGCACCGGAGCGCAAAGGCGCGGGTTCCCCTGGCGCCCCGGCACGCTCACCGTGGCCACGTACGAATCCCTGTGGATGCATGTGAATCTGCGCAGCATGGAATGGCTTTCCTCGCTGGCCTTCGTGGCCGTGGATGAAATCCATCTGCTGGAAAGCAGCCGGGGAGCCCTGCTGGAAGAAATGCTGGTTCGCCTGTTCCGGCTGGCTCCCTTCTGCCGCATCCTGGCGATGTCGGGCACGCTGGACCCCGAGGATTCGGAACTCGCGGCGTGGCTCGACGCCGCGTGGATCCGGACCCTCGAGCGCCCCGTGCCGCTCCGGTTGCGCACGGAATTCGTTCCGGCCGCGCGCCGGATGGAGCGAATCCGGGAAATCCTCGTCCAGGATCCGCGCCCGAGCCTGGTTTTCGTGCATTCCCGAAGACGGGCGATCCAGTGGGCCAAACACCTGCAGGAATCCGGAATTCCCGCAGCCGTCCACCATGCGGGCATGAGCCTGGCCGAACAGCGCCGTGTGGTGGCGGCTCTGGAATCCGGCGAACTGCAGGCGGTGGTAGCGACCCCGACCCTGGAGATGGGGGTGAATCTGCCCGTGGACCGCGTCTTCTGTCCGGACCTCGTGTTTCCGGACAAAACGGCATGGCGGCGCATCCCGGTGCGCACGCTGCATCAGCGCCTCGGACGCGCGGGGCGCTCCCCCGGACGCGAATCCGCCGAAGGCGTAGTCTTCGCCCCACCCGGAAGCCCGGACCCCCTGTGCGAAAGTTTCGGCCCCGTGCAATCCCGCCTGCCCGAAAATCTCGATGCGTTCATCCTGCACGAGCTCGCCGACGGGATGTGCCGCACCCGGCCCCAACTGGAACGCGCCTACCAGATGTCCCTGGCCGCACGGCGCGGATGCCTGCCGGACTGGGATGCGGCCCTGGAAAAACTGCAAAATCTCGGATTCCTGGCCTCTCTGTCTCCACCAAGTCCCGGAAATCCAGAACACCCGCTGGCGCTCACTTCGCTGGGAAAGGCCGCGGCCCGCCAGTTCGGGCGTCTGGATGCGTTCGCGGGAGCTCTGGCCGTACTGCGCCGCGAATGCACACCTTTCGACGTGCTGTGGCTCTCCTTCTGCTCCCTGGAATCCGAATCCTGGCTGGATTTCCGGCAATCGTGGGAACTGGCCCGCGCCCTGGCCGGCATTCCTTCGTTTCTGCTTTGCCGGTCCGAAGATTTTCATGAAAGGCTGGGGATTTCCCGGCGCGTCGCCACATGCGCCCTGGCGGCCACGGCCGCGTTTCTGGCCTGGGGCCGGACGCCGAAAGCCCAACGCGCCACGACCGTGCACTGGAACACGTCGCATGAAACGCACCGGCTTCGCATCTGGCGGGTCCGTCGCACGCTCGACGCGTGGATTCGCACGGCGGATTCGCTTCCGGATGACGCCCTCTCGCCCATTTCCCGCCAAAGCCTGCTTCAGGCGCTCGAACTCCTGAAACGCCCGGCCGACGCCGAAAAGCGGCTGTTCGCACAATCTCCCGCGCATGCCCCGGCGTTGCCCGTATGGCCGGATTCCTTTCCAGCGAATCTCGAGAACGCCTCCGAAGAATTCGAAATGCGCCTGCAGCGGGCGCTGCAGTGCCGCGTCACACCGGAGTCCGATGGTTCTTTCATCGTGCGCCACCATGGGCCGGAATACCGGATTCGAAGCGACGCCTGTTCCTGCCCGGATTTCTCGGACGGACGAGCCTGCAAGCACGTCCTGGCCGTCCGGATCCACCGGCTTCGTGGACTCGTCCCCCATGCCTTCGATTTCTGGAATTCCTTTTAGAATTCGCCCGCGGCCGTGAATCGCGTTCACCGCACGGAAGGTTTCTGGCCATACATCAAAAAAACCGTGAATTCCTCGCCTGCGCCGTCCGGAAGCGGCCGTGAAATGCGCGAGGCCGTCCGGACCCGCACGCCGGCAAGCCCGGCATCGTGAAAAAGCCGGGCCAGCGCTTCCCGGGAGAATCCAAAATGGAATACGCCGGCGTTGTCGGCATGAAACCGGCCCCCGTCCGGATCCAGATCCGCCACGCACAGGAATCCGCCGGGGCGCAGGCATCCCGCAAGGCGCGCCAGGAGTCCCGCCACGTCCTGGACGTGGTGGAGCGTCATGCTGCCGACCACCAGGTCGTATTCGCCCGTCAGTTCCCGGCCGTCCGCCGATGCCAGGTGGAGCAGTTCGATGCCACGAAGCCCGGCCGAACGAATCTTGGATTCCAGCACCGCGAGCATGCCGGCGGAAGCATCCGCCCCCGTGACGTTCGCGGTCCGCTCCCACAGCGGCAGCGCCAGCAGCCCCGTGCCACAGCCGAAATCCAGCACCCGCATGCCTTTTTCCAGCGGCACAGCGGATTCCAGCGCCGCCATGACATCCTTCGCCAGATGCAGCCGCCGCGGGTCCGCATCCCATGTCTTGGCCAGCGCGTCGAAATCACGCGTATTCGAATTCCGAGGATCGTTGCCCATCCCAAAAAATCCCTTCCGCCCGTCCCGCGCCGCGGAATGAACGTCTCCTTCATCCCGCTTTTGGACACCGATTTCAAGAACGGAAATCCAGGTCCCGCGGAATGCGGGATTCCAAAGCCCGGGTGTATACCGGAGACGGGCATTTGTGTTATCTTGCGCCGCGCACGCGGGCCGATGGCGTGGCGGCGTCCAGAAGGCCGAGGACACCCCGTGTGCGCCGCGGCGGAAACAAATGCCACCGCGACGGTGAGGAAACCATGCAGAAAATCGAACGCGAACGACTGGAAACGGCCCGTCTGCGGCTGGAACTGGCCGCGATGGTGAGCAACGCCATGCATCGCGTGGTGCGGGGGAAACGCCGGGTGGATCAGCACGCCCAGACACTCTCGCGCTGGCTGGATGACGTGGCTTTTTTCGTGCATACCCCGGAAACCGGGGTGGATCTCATCCTTTCCTTTTTCGAAATGGATGTCCAACTGCTTTCCGGCTGCACCGACATCGATGACACGCTCAAGCAGGTATTCACCCAGAACGCCTTCCCCCTGCTTCGCAACTATGCCAGGCGCCTGCAGGAATTTCCTTTTTCCCTGGGCGAGCGGATCCTCGATGGCGCCCGTGCCGGACGGGATGAAATCAGGGAAATCCTGCTGTCCTACGCGGCCGACTACATGCCTGCCGACGTCATCCGGCATCTGTGCGAACGTGCAAAAAATCATGCCAGGGCCTGCGGTCTCCACACTCAGGACGGCTACCGATGGCTGGATCTCGCAGCCGTTCTGGCCCGGGAGGCGCTGGACGAGGAAAATTTTCTGGACATCCTGCGCGCGATGTATGGGGAAATTCCCGATCACGCCCATGTGATCGTGGCCGAAATCCGCATCCGGCGCGGAGATTTTCATGGCGCCGCGCAAAAACTCCTGGAGCGGGAACCTGCGGACGAAGATCTCGACCTCTGGGACGACCTGGGACTGCAGGTCCTCGACAACCTGATGGATGCGGAAGAAAAGCGGAAATTTTTCCTGGATTTCTTCCGCATGCGCCGGAATGCGGAACTGCTCTCCGAAGTGCCCCGCCTGTTTCCCGGGAAGTCCAGCGAGGAATTCGCCCGCGAAGAATCCGAACACATCCTGCAGAACGTGCAATTCTCGACCTACGACGCCACGTTTCTCGTGGATGCCGGATTCCCGGAGACCGCCGACCGCTACGTGGCGGCGCGGCGCGCCCGATTCGCATCGCAGAATCCCGCCAGAATCGAGGAACTGGCCGATTTGCTGGCCTATAACCGGGGCTCTCTGGGAGCCACCCTGCTGTTTCGCCATCTGCTCGAGGTGCAGATGGAATCCGCGAGCATGGATCTGGACAAGGCCCTGTCGTACCTGAACATGGTGGAACTGCTCGGCGAGCGCGTGGACAATTGGGGAAGCCTGCCCGATACGGAAACCTATCTGCAGGATCTGTATGCCCGATTCCCCGGACACGTGGAGTTCTGGGCGAAGGCCGGCTGGTTCGACGAGGGTCCCTGAGGGACGGTTGCGCCGATTCCAGGCTCCCGCCGATGGCGCCTGCCGGTCATGGGCGGATTCACGCCGGAAACCCGATGTCCGGGTTTCCGTCTTGTAGTTTCATTCTTCCTCGAGTTCGAAGCGGATGGTGATGGTCACCGTCGATGCGACGGGATTGCCGCGGGAATCCCGGGCGGGCTCGTATACGGCCGATTTCGCGGCGGCGACGGCTGCCTGGTCCAGAAGGGGATGCAGCCCCGAAAGCACTTCCACCCTGGATACGCGCCCCTGCTCGTCGATGTGGAGCAAGAGGCGCACCTTTCCCTCGATTCCCAGATGGCGGGCGCTTTCCGGATAATCCACGCGCGGGAACGAGACGCGCCTTGCAGGCGTGGCTTCCCGCGGTTTTTCCGGCGGGGTCATGGGCGGCGCAGCCATGGGAGGCGGCGCGACGGGCGCCACGGCGGCGGGCGGCGCCACCACGGGCACCTCCACTACACTGGAATTGCCCAGGTCCAGTGTCGGCTCGGGTTCTTCCCCGGGCGGCGCATCCGGGTCGGACAAATCGATGACGTGATCTTCGTGCGGCAACTTGAGGATGTTGCGGGATGCCATGGTCTTGAGTTGCAACTGCGCGCTCTCTACGCGGGGCCTGGGAACCCGGGCCCGGACCGGACGGGCCGTGCGTAACTGCACCAGCCGCTCCCGGATGGTTTCCTCCTCCGGCGCGGGCGGTTCAATGCGCTTCTGCGGCGCCGTCCAATGGATCATGGCCAGCCGTGAACGGACGGGCGCTTCCCATTCTTCCCAGAGCGGGGGTTCCGGAGCATTGAATGCCGCAAAGAGGAGCCCACCGAGCGCCAGAAATCCGAAAAGAAGCGACTGCGCCATGAAGCCAGGCCGAAAATCCGGAAGGAACCGCGCTGCAGCGGCGGATTCGCCGGAAAAACGCAGCTTCCAGCCGGCAGCGCCCCGGATTTCGCCCGAAAAGGGAAACTCCAGTTCCATCCGGGTAACACGCTCGCACACGGGCAGTTCGCGCCCATTCACCACGGCCTGCACGCCTGCCGGAAGAATCAGGGAAACACGGCCGCCTTCGGAAGGCTTCAGAAAAGTCGCGCCCACCGCGTGCACGCCCCGCACGGGACGCAATTCATAGCCCGCCTTTTGCGCGGCTTCGAATTCATCCCAGGAGCGCCAGGGGAAAAAAACGGGGAAGCCGGGCCCATCCCCCGCGGCGATGTCCGACGGCATCGGATGCCAGCGGGAAAAGACGAGAACCCCCTCGAGCAGCACCGAGATTTCGACGCCCTTGCGAACGGGAGACTTCATGCCGGCCGCCATCCCCGCCGGCGCCGGCCCTGGCGGCTTTCCCGCTGCAGAGCCGCACGGACGCGCGCTTCCTCGTTGCGGGCAGCGAATTCCCTGCGGCGAAGGACATATGTGAAAATTCCCGCCGCGACCCCCAGCCCGAATCCAATCGCATGGGCGCGGTAGGACGTGGTGGGCGAATAGGTGTGCGGCAGCAGCATCAACGCCGTGAAACCGGCCAGTCGCAACACCCGGCGGCGCAGGGGCAGATGGCTCTCCACGGCCGCATACAGCACCATCCATGTGCCGAATACTGCATACAGCAGCCCGGAAGAACCCACCAGATGCATGTAGGGGGGATAGGTCCACAACGAGATCGCATGCGTGAGCACGCCCAGTGTGATGCCCATCACAGGAAACACCCAGAATCCATAGTACGCCGTCGTGAAACCGGCGATGGGCACCAGGAGCATCATGTTTCCCAGGTAATGATCGAACCCCGAGTGGACCAGCATGGAGGTCAGAAGTCCCCAGAACGAGCGCCACGTGAACAGGTCGGAAGCCGGAATCAGCAGGCGGCCGGCAAAATCCGGGCGAGATGCGAGAACCGAGAACAGCGCGGACAGGGCCGCATAGAGGAATGCCCAGGAAAATGCGCCCCACGCGGGACGGGCCGACAGGAAACTGACCTCCGGCGGCGGCGTCGGCTCCTCCGGTTCATCATCGGGCCCCACGAGCTCCGGTGGAAAGACATACACGGGCCCCGGCGGGTCTTGCGCCTGTTCAGTTGAGGGCTCGGCCGCCACAGCGGACACCACGGCCGGTGCCTGCGAAACATTCTCCAATACCGGATTTCCGGCATCGAGTGCTTGCGCGCCATTGCGCGCTTCGGAAGACGGTATTTCGGGCAAGGTTACAATTCCGGCGCGGCCGCGGCTGCCGGCTCCTGGCAGGTGTAGGCGTCCATCGTCTTGATTTCCACCTCGCCACCGCTGCGTCCCCGGGAGTCATGCGAACTCAGGGCATCGGAAAACAGGTTGTCCAGGAAGGTGTTCATGATGACCACCTTGACGGGTTCCGGAACGCCCACGAACAGTTCCGAGAAAGTCTCCGGATTCAGCGGAAGCCCATAGATGAAGAGGATCTTGCGCCGCTTGATGTGCTGGCAACGGGCGTGCTTGGACGCCAGCATGACATTGCGCCCTGGAGGCGCCACGATGCGCACGGTGGTGCAGGAGGCGGCGAACAGGGAAATACCGGCAAGAAGAAAGAGCAGTTTTTTCATGTTTCAGCCTCCTTACATCGGGCACTCGTACACTTCGAGTGATTTGAAGAGAAACCCGAACGGTGATGTGAGAGCAGTCAGGAGCACGGAACCCGGTGTGTTCTTGAATTCCACGCGCACCGGCCCGCGAGCCCCTTCCACGATGTCGGCCGTGGAGGGCGTGCCTACAATCCCCCACAACCAGTACACAGCCAATTTCCCGCGATGATAGCGGCATCCGTGCGTCTGGCTGGTCAGATACACGGCATTGGGCGTGGTCGCTTCCACCACGACGCGCTGGGTTGAGCAGGAGGCGAACAAAAGCATGCCTGCCGCTGCCACGACGAAAGAGAACTTGCGAATATACTTCATGTGACCTCCATCTGCCTGACGTTGCGCTCAAGCATTGTCATTGAATCGCAAAAAAATGCATTGTCAAGCCATCTTTCCCGACAATTTCGTTCACAATGCGTGAATCCGGGTTCACAGGAAAAGCCGTCACAGCCCCGCAGGCATATCGGGCGCGGGCTCCATCGGCGCCTCCATCGGCGGCTCCGCCACGGGCGGCGCGGGCTCCATCGGCGCTTCCATCGGCGTCACTGCAGCCGGCGGCGCGGCATCCGGGGAAGAGGCCGCCTGATCATCCTTTCGGCCAAGGAAAAACCATGCGCCCACCCCTGCGCCGAGAAGAACGACCAATCCGATTGCGACCCACACGACCGCTCCCTTCCCTTTCCCTGACTCTGCGGCGTCCTTCGCCTTTTTTTGCGGAAGCGGGCCCGCGGCTTTTTTTGCCTCTTCCCGATCCGGCTCCTGCGCAACTGCCGGCTCGCCGCCGCCCGATTCCCGGACAACGCTGTCCTGCTTTTCATCCTTTTCCCTGCCGGCGGCCGCACGGCGTGCCCGGTGGCGCTCGCGCGGCGAAAGCATGGCATCCAGGGCCGCCGCATCCAGGTCGGAATCCCGGGCGGGTGCAGCCGATGGAACGGAAGCCAGAATCCCTGTCGATTCCGGCTTGCCGTCTTCTTTCCCCCCGTCCGGCTCATCCTTCGCGGAAAGCGGCTCGGGCTTCGCGGCATTCTCCCGGGACACGCTCGAATCGTACCACGGCAGATCCGCCATCCCCTCCCCCTCGTCGATCTGGGTGGCCGCATATTCGGGATCCCCTTCCAGAATCCCGCGGAATTCATTGAAGAATTCGCGTACGGTGCGCGGCCGGACGCGGGGTTCCTTTTCCAGGCAGCGATCCACGAGCGCACAGATGGCAGGCGGAACCTGCGGGGCCACCTTCGAAAGCGGCTGTGGCTTCTCGATGGTCAACTTGAAGAGCAACTCGTGGATGTTGGCCCCGTCGATTGGCAGTTTCCCCGAGAGCATTTCGTAAGTCATCACGCCCAGGCTGTAGATGTCGGTGGCCGGCGAAATCAGATGGCCCAGCCCGCGCGCCTGCTCGGGCGACATGTATGCGGGCGTTCCCATCACCGTGCCTACGCGGGTCTTGGCGCGGTCGCTCTTGACGTTCTCCGTGAGCTTGGCGATGCCGAAGTCGAGGATTTTCACACGCAACCCGCTGCGGTCCTTGTAGACCATCACGTTGTCGGGCTTGAGATCCCGATGCACGATGCCCTCGGCGTGCACGGCGTCCAGCGCGGCCGTCACTTCCTGCAGGATGGACTCCGCCAGACGGAGATCCAGCGTGCCGCGCTCCCGCAGGATGCGGGAAAGTTCCTTGCCGGGAATGTACTCCATGATGGAATAGTAGCGGCCGTCCGGGAGGCGGTCGAAGTCGAACGTCTGCACGATGTTCGGGTGATTGATCTGGTTGACCGCACGGGCCTCGTCGATGAACCGCTGCACGATTTCCGGGTTGGCCGAGAACTGCTGGGATAGCACTTTCACGGCCACCTTGCGGCCGATGGTGGGATGCACGCCGAGATAGACCGTGCCGTATGAACCCTGCCCAATCATCGATTCGATGCGGTAGGAGCCAATCTGGGAGCCGACCAGTGAATCCGGATTCTCTGTCATGGCCGGTTTATAACAGATGAGGGGCCATTCTTCAACCCGCTTTTTTCATATCCTGCATTCGACGGCTCTCCTGTGGCGTTTTCCGCAAAAAAATTCCTTCGTTTTCGCTTGACTTTTCATCCGGTTCGTCTATAAAGCTGATTGCTTTTTCGGCCGGCGAAGGGATTTTCGGCCGTGATTCTCGGCTGCGAGCCGGCTCGTTTTCGTTTTTCTGGTCCTTTTTGCGACTCTGGAGGTTTCTGTATGTCCGTGAAAATTCGTCTTGCCCGTGGCGGCGCCAAAAAGCAACCCTTCTATCATATCGTCGTGATGAATTCCCGCGACCGCCGCGAAAGCACGTTCTGCGACGACATCGGGTATTACAACCCGCGCACCAATCCGCCGACCATCGAAATCAAGATGGATCGCTTCGAGCACTGGAAGCAGCAGGGCGCCATCCCCACCGACACGGTGGCCAAACTGGTGCGCATCCACAAGGCTCGGCTGGCCGGAAAATAACCCGTCCGCGACCCATGGAGACGGCATCTCCGGGTGGAACCCTCCTGAAAATCGGCATCGTCATGCGGCCGCATGGCCTGAGGGGCGCGTTCGTCGTGAAGCCGTTCCGCTCCGGCCCGCCTCCGGCATTTCTGCAGCGGCTCCTGCTGGAACTGGCGGGAGCCGAACGGTTCGAGTGCCAGGTACGCCGCTGGAAGCCGGCCAGCAACGGCCACTGGATCGTCGAAAGCCCCGATTTCGACATCGCGCGGGCGGAAACGGTCCGCAATGCGACCGTCATGGCGTGGGCGGCCGATTATCCACCCCCGGAAGACCGGGAAGTGTGGCTGGAGGACCTCATGGGCGCCACAGCCGCATGGCCCGACGGCGCCGTGCGCGGCCGCGTGAAGGGGGTGCTCGAATCGCCGGCTCCCTATCCCGTGCTCGTGCTGGAAACGCCATCGGGACAGGAGGCCTACCTGCCCCTGCCCGCCGAGCATTTCGTCTCGTTTGACGCGTCCACCCGGGTTCTGATAGTTTCCACGCCGGATCCGGCCTCAGGGCCCTGAGCCGCACGCGCCGGAGGGCCATAAAACCGTCGAACCTTCCTTCATACGACAGGAAACCGCACGATGGAAAAGACCTACGACCCCTCTTCCTTTGAGCAAGAACTCTATGCCTGGTGGGAGCGCTCCGGATTCTTCCGCGCCGAGGAGACCTCCGAAAAACCGCCCTACTGTATCGTCATCCCGCCGCCCAACGTCACGGGCGCGCTGCACATGGGACATGCGCTCACCAACACCATCCAGGACATCCTGATCCGCTGGCGGCGCATGCAGGGCTACAATGCGCTGTGGCTGCCCGGAACGGACCATGCGGGCATCGCCACGCAGGCCGTCGTGGAAAGGGAACTGCGCCGCGAGGGAACCAACCGCCACGCCCTGGGCCGCGAGAAATTCCTGGAGCGCGTGTGGGCATGGAAGGAAAAGTATGGCAGCCGGATCACCATGCAACTGCGCCGCCTGGGCAGTTCCCTGGACTGGGACCGCGAGCGCTTCACGATGGATCCCGGCCTCACCCGCGCCGTAGTGGAAACCTTCGTGCGCCTGTACGAGGAAGGACTCATCTACCGGGACCGGCGCCTGATCAACTGGTGCACGTCCTGCCGCACGGCGCTTTCCAACCTCGAGGTGGAGCACGAAAGCCACCAGGGCCGATTCTGGCATCTGCGCTATCCGCTGCTCGACGATGCGGGCAATCCGACCGGCGAAGCCGTGGTGGTAGCCACCACGCGTCCGGAAACCATGCTGGGCGACACGGCGGTGGCCGTGCATCCGGATCCCGGTGGCGAACTGCGCGCGCGGCTGGCCCGCCTGCAGGAGCAGGCCTGCAAGACGCCGCAGGAAAAGGAGGAGCGCGACGCGGCCATCGCCAATCTCACGGCCATCCTCGAAGGCCCGCGCCTGGCCGAACTCGAGCGCCTGGCCTCCTGGATCGGGCGCAGGGTGCTGCTACCGCTGACCGGACGCGCCATTCCCATCGTCGGCGATACGCACGCCGACCCGGCCTTTGGAACCGGCGCCGTGAAAATCACGCCGGGGCACGATTTCAACGATTTCGAGGTGGGGCGGCGCCACGGCCTGGAAATCCTCAACATCCTCAATCCCGACGGCACCCTCAACGAGAACGCCGGGCGCTTCGCCGGAATGACCGTGGCCGAAGCGCGCGCGGCCGTGGAGCGCACGCTGCAGGAGGAAGGCTTCCTGGCGGGCGTGGAGGACCACGACATGGATGTGGGCCACTGCTCCCGCTGCGACACCGTGGTGGAGCCCTACCTGTCCATGCAGTGGTTCGTGAAAGTGGCGCCCCTGGCCGAAAGCGCCATGCAGGCCGTGCGCGATGGCAGCACCCGCATCATTCCGCCCATGTGGGAGAAAGTATTTTTCCACTGGATGGAAAACCTCGAAGACTGGTGCATCTCCCGGCAATTGTGGTGGGGGCATCAGATTCCGGCCTGGTTCTGCGAGCACGGGCACGTCACCGTGGCGCGCGAAACCCCGTCTGCCTGCGCCGAATGCGGGAGTGCGAATCTCACCCGCGACCCGGACGTCCTCGATACCTGGTTCTCCTCGGCGCTGTGGCCGTTCTCCACGCTGGGCTGGCCCGACGACACGCCGCTTTTGCGCACGTTCTACCCCAATTCTGTCATGGAAACGGGCTTCGACATCCTGTTCTTCTGGGTGGCGCGCATGATGATGATGGGGACGCACCTTCTGGGGAAGACCCCGTTCGAGAAGGTATTCCTGCATGCGCTGGTGCGGGATGCCGACGGCCGCAAGATGAGCAAGTCGCTTGGCAACACCATCGATCCGCTGGATGTCATCGACGGCATCACGCTGGAGGACCTGCTGAAAAAGATCGAAGCCGGCCTGCCGCCCGAGTCCGAGAAGGAAGAACGCCGCCGGCGCATCCTGGACGGCATCCGCAAGAAATATCCGGACGGCATCGAAGCGCACGGCACCGACGCGCTGCGCTTCACGCTGGCCGTGCTGGCCGCCCAGGGACGCGACATCAAGCTCGACATCGCGCGCATTTCCGGCTACAGGGCGTTCTGCAACAAGATCTGGCAGGCCGTGGGCGGCGTGGTGCTGGCGCATCTGCCGCGGGAGAACGGACCGTTGCCGCCCGCCGGGGAAATGGACCTGCCGGACCGGTGGATCCTCTCGCGTCTGGCGCGCACGGTGGAGGAAGCCAACGCCGCGCTCGAAGACTTCCGGCTCAATGACGCCGCCTCGGCCCTCTACCAGTTCGTCTGGCACGAGTTCTGCGACTGGTACCTGGAACTCTCCAAGAATGCGCTCTACGGGCGCTGCGGCGAACGCCGCCAGGAAAACACGGCGCGCGTGTGCCTGGCCGTCACGGACGCCCTGCTGCGCCTGCTGCACCCGTTCATGCCCTTCATCACGGAAAAACTGTGGCAGGAACTGCCCCGGCAGGAGGGCGGCCCGCGGGCCTGCATGGTGGCGGCCTATCCGGCGGCCGGGGATTTCCCGACGGACGACGCGGCCGAAGCCGAGATGGCGCGCCTGCAGGAAATCATCTCCGCGGTGCGCACCATCCGGGGCGAGAACAATCTGGCGCCGTCGGTGGAACTGCAACTGCTTCTGCACGTCGAGGATGAAGCCGCCCGCAGCCGCATCGAAAGACTGCAGGAATACATCGCAAGCCACCTCACCCGCATCTCCGGAATGCGCTTCGTGCAGGAGCGTCCCGCGCTGTGCGCCGTGATGCCGGTGGCCGACGGCGAAGTCCTCGTTCCGCTCGCCGGGCTCGTGAACTTCGCCGAGGAAATCGCGCGCCTGAAAAAGGCGCTGGCCTCCGCGCAGAAGGATCTGGCTTCTGTCAAGGGAAAACTCGACAATCCGAAGTTCATGGCCAACGCGCCGGCGGACGTGGTGGAGGAAAACCGGCGGCGGCTGGAGGAGAACCAGGCCCGCGTAGACAAGATTTCCCGCTCGCTCGCCCATTTCGAGCAACTGGCGGCGCAGGAAGGGAAATGAATACCGTCGCCCCCGCCGAACGCGCCGCCCGCTATCGGGAGATGCTGAAACTCCCGACTTCCGTGGAGGACTGGGAGTTCACGTCCGTGCTCGTCTCGCGGCCGGTGGGATTCGTCCTGCTGCATGCGCTGGAACGATTTTCCTTCATCACGCCCAACCGCATCACGGTCCTCAGTTTCCTCTGTTTCCTGGGAGCCAGTTTCCTGGTGCTGCACGAAGAGCAGGCCACGCCTGCGATCGCCGGCCTGCTCTTCGCGCGCCTCGTATTCGACGATTTCGACGGCATGCTGGCGCGCGCACGGCGGGCCTCCTCGCATTTCGGCTCCTATCTGGACAAGGTCACGGACGTCATCGGCTTCTTCGCCTTCTTCATGGCGCTGGGCTGGCGCGAATCCCACGCGCGTGGGGATTTCTTCCCGCTGGTGCTGGCCGCGGCCGGCATCACGGCGCTGGTGACCACCGGCTACGTCAAGTGGGTGGTGCGCGCCATGGAGCCGCCGGATCAACCCGCCGCGCCGTCTCCGGCCGCGCCTTTGTCGCCGTCGCGCCCGCGCTGGCGGGTGTTCCTGATCCTTCTGCTGCGCCTGGCCGCCGTGAACGAGTGCGACATCTTCCTCATCGCCATCGCGCTCGTGCTCTTCCAGGCATACGGTCTTCTGCTGTGGGTGCTCGCCCTCTCCCAACTGGCCCTGTGCACGGGCATGATTCTCAAGCGGGGCCACCGGGCGTGGAACCTGGACCGGATGCGCAGGTGAACCATGTGGGAATATCTCAAGCGCCATGAAGCCTGGGTGAAGAAGCATCTCGCAGAAACCCGCGACCCCGACACCTGCCGCGTCGTACGCGCCATCCACGAGGAAATGATCGCCCGCATGCAGCACGAACGCATGATTCACCTGATCGTGACCCTGTTCGTGGCGCTCTTCACCCTGCTGGCCGTTGGATTCGCCGTCCTCACCCACTGGATGTTCGCATTCGCCCTGAGCCTGGTGCTCATCGGCCTCACGTCGGCGTATCTCGTCCACTACTTCCGCCTGGAAAACGGCGTGCAGCGCTGGTACCACATCTCCGACGAACTGCGTGCCCGCATGGAAACCCCGGCACCGTCGCGGCGCGGATGATTTCGGCCCCTGCCGCTTCCCGCCGACTCTTTTTTCAATCAACATTTTCAATCATTGTATATTGACTTTCGCGGTCCCCTCGGACAAAGTCCCTGCAGGAGCGCAATTGCGGCTTCCCGGTCTTTCCCGGACGCGAGCCGCACGACTCTTCTTCCGATTCTCGATGCAAGCATTTTTCACAAGGAGGCGATGCAATGCGTTTTTCTCGCGTCATGGGCATTGGGCTGATGTGTTTCGCTCTCTGGATTCCCGGCGCCGTCTGGGCGCAAACCCCGGACGATGCCATCGTGCCGCCACCGGAGCCCTCGGGCAAGGACACGGCGGATGGGACGGCGCCCGGCGGCGAGGCGCCCGGGAAGGATGGCCCCGGCCCGATGCTGGGTCATCCTCCGGGACCGGGTCCCGTCGTCGTGAAGCAGGATCCCCCGCCGCACCTGAAGACTTTTGGCGCATCGATCGCCTGGCGGCCGGGTTTCGATGCGGATGGCCCTACAGGGGGCGCCGTGTTTTCCCTGTATTACTGTCCCAACTACCATGTGACGCTCGAACTGTCCGGATTCAATATCGTCAGCATGACGGGCGAGGCGCACAAGCCCGGCGACAGGCTGGGAGGCGGAGCCGGCGCTGGAGTCCACTTCTTTCCACTTCGATATAATCCCGAAGGTTACAGTTACTATTTGAAGGCCAATGCCATCTATGAGCAGATCGAATACGTCCTGGATCGTTCCATCCAGGGCCAGGACAAGGCCAATTATTTCGGCCTCGAAGCCGGCGCAGGCGTGATGTTCACCCTGGGAAGCACCCTGAGTATCGGATTGGAAGCCTCGTTTTTGGGCACCTTCACCGGCGACGAACTGGAATACGCGTGGCCGGAAGCTTCCCTGGGCCCCTTCGACCGGGCCGCGCTCGTCCTGAAACTCTACTTCATGGCGCGCTGGAATCTCGTCCACTGGGTCCAGGGCCCCGACGGCAAATTCAGAGACGCGAATGAGGGTTCAGAATGAACCCCGCCCGCCGGAGCGCCGTCTCCGGCCACGCCCGTTCGGACGCATTCCCCGCACGCGGGCCGGCCGCCCGAAATCCGCTCGCGCAGCTTGACACGGCCGAGAAGGCATTGCTTATACTGCAGCTTGCGGCATGCACCGTACAGAAACCATTCACCCCACCGCCGCACGAGACGGCAAGGAGTCATGCATGAGTCAGAACATCGTGGAAAAAGTCCTCAAGGCGCATCTTCGTGAAGGCAACTATGTCACGGGCCAGGAAATCGGCATCCGTATCGACCAGACCCTGACCCAGGACGCCACGGGCACGATGGCCTACCTGCAGTTCGAGGCCATGGGCATGCCGGGCATCAAGACGGACCTCTCGGTTTCCTATGTGGATCACAACACCGTCCAGGTAGGATTCGAGAACGCCGACGACCACAAATACCTGCAATCCATCGCCGCCCGCTACGGGCTGGTGTTCTCCCGCCCGGGCAACGGCATCTGCCACCAGGTGCACCTGGAGCGCTTCGGCAAGCCGGGAACCACCCTCCTGGGCTCCGACAGCCACACGCCCACCGGCGGCGGCATCGGCCAGATCGCCATCGGCGCCGGCGGACTGGACGTGGCGGTAGCCATGGGCGGCGGTAACTTCTACCTCACCGTGCCCAAGGTGTACCTCGTGCGTCTCACGGGCAAGCTGCAGCCCTGGGTGACGGCCAAGGACGTGGTGCTGCACATGCTCTCGATCCTCACCACCAAGGGCAACGTGGGCGTGGTGCTCGAATACGGCGGGCCCGGCGTGGCCACCCTGAGCGTGCCCCAGCGCGCCACCATCACCAACATGGGCGCCGAAATGGGCGTGACCACGTCGATCTTCCCCTCCGACGAAGTCACACGCGCCTTTCTGCGCGCCCAGAAGCGCGAGCAGGACTGGGTGGAACTGAAGGCCGACGAAGGCGCCTCCTACGACCGCATCATCGAGGTGGACCTGGGCGCCATCGAGCCGCTGGCGGCCTGCCCGCACAGCCCCGGCAACATCAAGCCCATCTCCGAACTGGCCGGCATGAAGGTGGACCAGGTCTGCATCGGATCGTGCACCAATTCCTCGCTGCGCGACATGCGCACCACCGCCGCCATCCTCAAGGGCCGTACGGTGCATCCCGACGTGAGCCTGGGCATCGCCCCCGGCTCCCGGCAGGTGTTGCAGATGCTCGCCGAGGAAGGCGCCCTGGCCGATCTCATCACGGCGGGCGCCCGCATCCTCGAGAGCGCCTGCGGATTCTGCATCGGCAACCACTTCAGCCCCAAGAGCGCCGGCGTGTCGCTGCGCACGTCCAACCGCAACTTCGAGGGCCGCAGCGGCACCCAGGACGCGCAGGTGTACCTGGTGAGCCCCGAGGTGGCCGCGATTGCCGCCATCACCGGCGAATTCACCGACCCGCGCAAGGCCGGCATCCCGTATCCCGACGTCCCCGAGCCCGACACCTTCCATGTGGACGATTCCATGTTCATCTTCCCGACCGAAGAAGGCCGCAAGACCGAAATCTTCCGCGGACCCAACATCGGCGAGCCGCCGCGCAACGAGAAACTGCCCGATGCGCTCGCGGGCGAGGCCACCATCAAGGTGGGAGACAAAATCACCACGGACCACATCATGCCGGCCGGCGCGCGCCTGAAATACCGCTCCAACGTGCCCAAGTATGCCCAGTACGTGTTCGAGAACGTGGACGGCACCTTCTCCAAGCGCGCCCTGGAAAACAAGAACGCGGGCAAGCACAACTTCATCGTGGCGGGCGAATCCTACGGGCAGGGCTCCAGCCGCGAGCATGCCGCCATGTGCCCAATGTATCTGGGCGTCAAGGCCGTCATCGCCAAATCCTTCGAGCGCATCCACGCGGCCAACCTGGTGAACTTCGGCATCCTGCCGCTGGTGTTCTCCAATCCGCAGGATTACGACCGCATTCCGCAGGGAGCCGCCCTGCGCATCGACGGCGTTCGCGCGGCGCTGGAAAGGAATGCGCCGCTGACGTTGCACGTGGAGGGCGTCGGCGACATCGCGTGCGAATACAAACTCTCCGAACGCCAGCGCGAAATCATTCTGGCCGGCGGCCTGCTCAACCACACCAACGCCGCCCACTAACGCCCCGACGATTCATTTCCGCTACAACTGAAAAATGACGCTGCGATCATAACATCCGGGACCACAGCGGGGTCTTGTTCCCGCAACACGCGGATGCATGCGGCGAAAAGTCGCATTCCGCCGCCGGAATCGACTTGAAACGGAAGCGTTTCGGTTTAATGTGGAACGGGTTCGATTTCCGAGAGGTTCCCATGAAACGACACGATCGCATCCTGCTGGCCGCCTTGACGCTTTTCCTTCTGCCAATGGCATGCGGCAAGAAGACCGACACCGATACGCTGGAAGAACTGCGCGCCGGAATCGAAACCGTATTCAATCCCGACCGCGTGGCGCAGATCGAATTCACCACCCCCCGCGGATTCGCCGCCATCGTGGGCGCATACATCGCGTCGGGACGCCCGGCCTACGTGGACGCCGGATTCAAGATGGACGGCGAAGCGCTCGCGAGCGTGGGACTTCGCCTGCGCGCGCCCGTGACCGCCGGCACCGGCGAAAGCGAGACCAAGTATTCCCTGCGCGTCAACTTCAATTACTTCGGCGGGCCCCGGTTCCACCAGATCGACCGCATCCATCTGGGCAACAACAAAAAGGATCCGTCTCTCATGCGCCAGATCCTGGCGGCCCGCATCTACCGGGCCATGGGCGTGCCGGCATCCCACAACACCCATGCCTGGGTGAAGGCGGATGGTTCTGCACTGGGGCTCTACACGCTCACGGAACTCGTCGACAAACGGTTCGTATGGGCTATATACGGAGATAAAAACGACGCGCACGAGGGCAATCTGTACAAATGCGAGCCGCCCGGATGCGATCTCACCTGGAAAGGCTCCAGCAAATCGGATTATCTGGATGCGACATGCCTCGAGGAAGATGGCTGCGGCCTCGTGCTCAAGACCAACGAGAATGATCCCGCGCGCAACAACTATGCGGACCTGATCGACTTCCTGGATTTCCTGAACCATGCCAGCGACACCGATTTCGCTGCAGGCTTCGGAAACAAGTTCGAAGTGGACACGTTTCTGCGCTACCTGGCGGTCGCCCTCGTGCTCGCGGACAACGACGGCTATCTCGGCTCCATCGACAACTTCTACCTCTACCACCGGCCAGACACCGGGCGCTTCGTCTTCATTCCGTGGGATTCCCACAAATCCATGGGCGTGCGCAACTGCACGCTGGCCGCGCATCCCACCGGCGCATCGCCGGAAAATCCCGTGTGCACGGCCGACGCGCGCCCGCTGGTGGACCGCGTGCTGGCCGTTCCCGCATGGCGCGAGCAGTATCTGCAATACGTGCGCGAGGTGCTGGAAAACCACTTCACCCCCGAAAAAATCCAGGCACAAATCGATGAAATGGAAACCCGCATCCGGGATCTCATCCCGCAGGATCCCAATTCCCTCGTGACCGCGCAGGAACACGCCGTAGCCATCTCCAATGCAGAATCCTACACCGGCGACATGAACCTCATGGAATTCGTGGAAAAACGCCATGCGTATCTTTCGGCCCTGCTGGGAGGAAAATGACATGACCCGGAAAAGTTTCTTTCCGATGGCGTTTTTTCTTTCCATCCTGCTGCTGGGGTTCGGAGTGCTGGAAATCACACCGGTGGTGGCCAGCGAAACGGATTCGGACGACGAAGCGGCCCCCGGGAAGGCGGACGATGACGACGGCGAAAACCGCGCGGACGAAACCCGTCCCGGCCGCTTCGATTTCGACGGCGGCCTCTACACCCTGTTCGCGTGGCATTCTCCGGATGCGAATTCCGACTTCGGCTTCTCGCTGGAACGCGCCCGCGTGGAAATGACATGGCGCATCTCCCGGCATCTGGAAGGCGTGGTCGAAACCGCGCTCGACGACGTCACCGCCAGCGGAACGCCCGACGACCTCCTGCGGGATGCCTTCATCCGGTACGCTCCCATGAACGAACTTCAGTTCACCGTGGGCCAGTTCAAGAAGGCGTTCTCCCTGTTCGAATTGAAATCCAAGGGAAAAATGCCCATCATCCACCGCGGCATTTCCAATGACTACCTGGTGCGCGATGCGGGCTACGGCGGGCGCGACATCGGCCTGCAGATCGGGGGAACCGCCGATTTGCCCGTGCGGATCCGCTATGCCCTGGGCATCTTCAACGGCAGCGGTGCCAACCTTCCGGAATCCGACGGCAACGGCGCCAAGGATTTCGCCGGACGCATCGAATTCATGACGAAATCCCGCCTGCGGACAGGCATCAATCTTTCCTGGAAGAACTTCGACCAGAACACGCCCGGAAACGAGGGCAAGCCCGTCTCCGCATGGATGACCGGCGCCGACATCCATTGGCGCATCCACGGCCTGCGCCTGCTGGCGGAAGGAATCTACGGCATCAACCACGCCTCGGCGGGCCATCCCCGCGCTGCCAGCCTGCACGGCCTGGTCGCCTGGAAATTCCGGCTGCCGCGAAAGGGCATGGCGCTGATGCCCGTCGCCCGCATCGACTGGCTATGGCCCACCTTTTCGGATGCGCGCGACGTGCACGCGTGGATGGGCACGGCCGGCCTCCATTGGCAAATCGAAAAAAACCTGCGCCTGATGCTGGAATACGAAATCGTCCGCAGTTCGGATTCCCTCGGCTCGACGTGGCCGGATTCGGATTGCGTCCTGGCCCAGTTGGCGCTGGATCTGTGAATCCGTCGTCCAGATCGAGGCGCGCATGTCCCTGTTTTCCAGAAACTGGCTCACCGGACACGAAAGTTGGCCCGTCCGCCTGTGGCGGATCCGGTTCGGCCACGCGGTGGTCGTCTGCCTGCCCTTCTGGTTCATCCTGCTGTGGTACGTGGCGCTGCCCATCTTCGATCACATCGCCTACAACCAGGCGCTGGGCGTGTCCAAGCCGCTGGATGCCGAGACCTTCCACCTGCACCTGTACGACCAGTTGCAGCGGGATGCCCGGCGCTTCGGCGTGGCGCCGGCCGGCCGCGACACGAGCCTGCCGCGCCTCGAAATCCTGCTTTCCAACGAGCAACTGGACAAACTCGACCGCGGCGGTCCTCCCGGTGAAGGAAAAGCCAGATACGCCCAGGGGTTCGTCCGCAAGGGCGCCCGCCTGCACAAGGCCCGGCTGCGCTATCGCGGATACAAGCACTGGAACTGGAATTATGCCCAGAAATCCTGGAAAGTCCGGCTCGACGACGAACTGCTCATGGGGCAGCAGATCTTCAGTTTCATCAATCCCGCCAACCCGGTCCCGTTCATGGAGCAGATCGTCCTGGAAATCGCACGGAAAAACGGGCTGATTGCCCCCGATTACTTCCCCTTCCGACTGCAACTCAACGGCTCCGACATGGGCGTGTACTGGTTCATGGGCCAGCCCGATGAATTCCTGCTGCGCCGCAACGACCGGATCCCGGGCGCCATCTATTCGGGCAACCGCTCCGGCAAGGTCCTGCCGTCGGGCGCCAGCGACCTCTTCATGCGGCCCCAGGCATGGAAGAAGCCGGCATCCCGGCATGAAGGCGAAAAGGATCGGCGCGACGAGTTGAAAATCCTGCTCGACGCCATCGGAGATGAAACCGGTTTCGCCGAATTCGCCCGCATGCACCTGGATCTTTCGAAATTCGCTCTGCTGGAGGCGCTCGACATCGTTTTCGGCTGTTCCCAGCACAACTGGGATCAGGACCACAAACTGTATTTCGATCCCTACCGGGGACGCTGGGAACCCATCGCCTGGGATTTCCGGCGCTTCGAGCACAAAAACGTCGCGAACCTGGCCACGAACCCGCTGCAGTTGCGTCTGCGGGAACTGCCCGAATACGTGCGCCTGCGCCACCACTGGATCACGTCGCTTCTGGAGAAGGACGCTTCTCCCCACGCGATCGCCCTTCGGGCCGAGCAATTCCATGCCCGCCTGGCGCCGGAATTCGAATCCGACGCCTACTGGGACGCCTACAATCTGCTGCCGTCCATCTCCACCTACTACCGCCAATGGGTGCGCCCCCTGAATGCCCGGCTGGCCCGCCTGGCGCTGGATTCCACGCTGGCCACGCTGCGCCGGCGCGCGGAAATGCTGCGCGCGCTAAACGAGCCGGACGTGCGGGCCGTGCTGCATCCGGGCGAAAGCGGCATGGACACGCTGCACGTTCTCGTGGGGGCCGAAACGCCCGTGCGCCTGCAACGAATGGACCTGGTCTTCGATTCTCCCTGCCCCTCGCCGCCCACCATGACGCCCGACATCGACGGCGACGGGCGTGCGAATGAAAAGGAACTTTCCTGGAGCGGCATCCGCGCATATCCGGACGAAATGCTCCTTCCGGGATACCGGGCCGTGGCCATCAGGCCCGTCACCGAAAGCCGGGGGCCGGTGCGTCTCGTTCCCGAACCGCGGCGTTATGCCTACCTGATTGCGCATGACGCCTCCTGCCGCCTGCTGCGGGTGAAACTGCATCTGACCCGGGAAAGCGGGCCGGACGGGGATCTGGAGGCGCTGCCGGGCGAAATTTCAAAGCCCGCGGGCACCCGCGGCCCGGGGGAATGCAGCACCGACGCGCCGCCGGCAACGCCGGGCCGGCGCACCCCGCATCCCTGGTGCCTGCGGCGGGAACCGCGCAATGTCCAGTTGGGACCGGGTGAAATTCTGGTGGAAAAGACCCTGGCGTTTCCTCCCGAAACGGCGGTCGTCATCCTCCCGGGAACCCGCTTTCGCATGTCTCCCGGAACCTCCATGTTCTTTTTCGGGCCAGTAACCGCCCGAGGCACGGCAGGGGCCACCATCGAATGGATTGCCGCCGATGACACGAAACCCTGGGGCGGAATCGTGGTGCAGGGCGAGCACACGCGGGGTTCCGCCTTTTCCCATGTCCGGCTTTCCGGCGGGTCGTTTCCGCAGCATCCCGTATCCGAATATCCGGCCATGTTCAATGTGCACGACACGCAGGACATCACGCTCATCAACGCCGTCTTCTCGGACAGCGACGAAAGGAGTGACACCGTCCACGCCGCCTACGTGAACCGCTTCGTCATGGAAGACTGCCGCGTCGAGAACGCCTCCAGCGATGCCGTGGATGCCGAGTTCGTCACCGGAAGGCTCATACGGCTGTTCGTGCGCAGGAGCAGCGACGAATGCGTGGATTCGATGGGGTCCCGACTGGATATCGAGGATGCCCGGATCGTCTCCTGCGGCGGCAACGCCATCTCCGCGGGCGAGCGTTCGCGCCTCCACATCCGGCGCACGGCCATCGTCAGATCGAATACCGGGCTACTGGCCAAGAACCATTCCGAAATCCACTGCGATGCCGTGGTCCTGTATCGCAACGACACCGGCGTGCGCATCGAGAAGAAGGAAATCCGGTACGAAGGCGCATCCCGCGTGGTGGGCCGGGATCTGTACATCCTCGAAACCCGCAGGACCTTTGCAGGCCCCCAGAAGCGCTTCACCTGGACGGGATCGGACCTGAACATCGACGCGCCGGACGTTTCCCGCATCCTGCCCCTCTTCCCGGGAAGCCGAACGCCGGAAGAACTCCAGAAAAACCTGGAACGGCTGGGGGATGCCCCATGAAAACGCCCCGAATGCGCCCCCCCAGTGCCGGATTCGGCCTGATCCTCCTCACCTGGGTCGCGACCGCCGGCCTGTTGGCGTGGGGCTTTTCCACCCCCCCGCTGCATCGCGCCTGGGAACTCCTCACACGTCTGAACATGGAAAACGCATCGCCTCCATCCGCAGAGGAAATCCGGGCCGTCGAGGAGGCCCTGCAGCGCCATCCCGAGTGGGCGACGGCATTGACGTCTGGACACGAAACGGCCCTGCTGGAATCCCCGCTCCATGGGTGCCTGCGTTTTCCCGTGACGCACCTGGTGGTGCGCGCCTCGCGGGATCCGGTCCCCGTCCGGCTGCACTGCCCGGATGCGCCCGGACTGCGGGTGTTCATGGAAGGCGCCGGCGAAATCATCTGCAGGGAACGCCCCGGCACGGTGCATTTGCCGGCCTTTTCCCGGCCGCGTCTCGTGCGCGTGCGACGCCTGGCGGGGCCGCCGGTCTATCCCGACGGCCGTTCTTGCCCCGTAACGCTCGAAACCGACGGGGCCAACAACGACTGGCTTCCCGACGAGGATGTTTCTCCGGAGGAAGGCGATGCTGCGAAGGATTGACCGGTACGAGCTCAAATACCTGGTGCATGCCTCCGAGTATCCGAGGCTGGTGGACGACCTCTCATACTTCATGTCGCCGGATCCCTATGGAGACAGGGAAGGCTTCTACCGCATCGTGAGCCTGTACTACGACGGCCCTGGATATCCCTGCTATCAGTCCAAGATCGACGGCATCCTGATGCGACGCAAGGTGCGCCTGCGCATCTACCCCGGCGAGGACATCGAGGCCACCACGCAGGGCTGCCTGGAAATCAAGCAGCGGTTCAACCGCACGGTGCAGAAGCAGCGGCTGTTCTTGCCCCTGGAGCAGGCCGAGGCGCTCATGGACGGCGATGACGATCTCGCCTTCGACGACCCGCGCGATGCCCGAACGGCCGCCAACATCCGCTTTTTGGTGCGCGCCATGGCGCTGCGGCCGGCCTGCATCGTGTCCTACCGCAGGCAGGCGTTCCAGGGCAGCCGGTACGAATCCGGCATGCGGCTGACCTTCGACATGGATCTCACGGGCCGCGTGGACGCCCTTCGCGTCGCGGAGGCCGCCCGCAACCATCACTTCATCCCCCCGGACTGGCTGGTCATGGAGGTCAAGGTCAACGAGCGCATCCCCGACTGGATGACCTCGCTTCTGGCCCGACACGAATGCCGCCTGCACCGGGTGAGCAAATACTGCCTCTCGCTGGCCGCGGGACTGCGGCGCCGGCAATTCGCTCTGGAACACCAGGAGGTTTTTCATGGACACCCTGACGCGTGAACTTTCCCAGTTTTCCGACCTCACCAACACCTTCACCCTGCTGGACGTGGTGGTGATGTTCGCCCTGAGTTTCGTCCTCACCCTGGCGCTGGGCATGGTCTACCGATGGACGCACCGAGGTGTCTCCTACTCCCAGACCTTCGTGCACACGCTGGTCATCATGGGCGTGACGGTCGGCTTCATCATGCTCATCGTCGGCTCCAACCTCGCCCGTGCCTTCACGCTCGTGGGTGCACTGTCCATCATCCGCTTCCGCAGCGCCGTGAAGGACCCGCGGGATCTGGCCTTCGTGTTCATGGCCATGGCCATCGGCATGGCCTGCGGGACGCGCTTCTACCTGCTGGCAGTCTTCGCCACCCTGTGCCTGGCCTGTGTGGTGGTGGTCCTGAACAAACTGGATCTCTTCGCCAAGGTCATCCGGGAGCGCATCCTCATCGTGCGCCTGCCGGCCGAGCAGGATTTCTATGCCACCTTCTCCGAACTGTTCCGCAAGACGCTCGACCGCTATTCCGTGATCTCCATCGAAACCGTACGCAACGAAACCCTGCAGGAAGTCGTCGCCTCCGTGGAACTGCGCCGCAGCGTCGACCCGGGCGAATTCATCGAATCCATCCGGAAACTCAACGGCAACAACAAGGTGTCCCTCATCCTCGGCCAGCAGGAAATCGACCTGTAAACCGTTTTTTCCCTTTCGCGGCCGGAGGATTTCACGGTTCCGGCCGGCACAGCAGCCTGCACAACTCGCGCTTGACCCGCCCCAGTTCGACCCCCGGCGTGGAAAAATCCGGATCCGCGATCGTGAGGATGCGGGGCCAGCGGGAAAACGGCACGCGCCGCCACGGGCCTTCCCTTCCGTCGGGGCTCAGGTCGACGATGACGTCCGGCGCGGCCTCCACCA
This sequence comes from uncultured Kofleriaceae bacterium, assembly GCA_964516435.1. Taxonomy (GTDB): domain Bacteria; phylum Myxococcota_A; class Polyangia; order HGW-17; family HGW-17; genus HGW-17. The sequence continues at coordinate 58,701 of CAZEZP010000095.1, forward strand.
GCCGCTCCATGCCCATGGCGGGATAGGCGGCCGGCCCGTCCGGAAGGGCATTGCGCGCGCCGCACAGGCGCACGAGTTCATCCAGGTACGTGCCGGGGCCCGCTGCCACCAGGTGCTCCAGCCCCCCCGGCGAGCGCCCCAGTGTCACCAGCACCCGCAGAGAGCCCGCCGCGCAGGTTTCCGGGGCCAGTTGCTCCCGCAGCCGCCGCACGACGGCATCCGCCTGCCCGCTCGTGCCCGTGCGTTCGCCCAGGCGCCGGATGGAATCCATCACCTCGGCGATGGAGCGCGTGCGCAGTTCCAGGGCGTCGATGCCCAGGGCGTGCAGCCGGTCCGCCACGGGCTCGTGCAGTTCCGAAACCAGCACGAGATCCGGCTCCAGTCGGGCCACGGCCTCCACATCCACGTCCAGAAACCCGCCCACGCGCGGCAGTTTTTTCACGGATTCCGGCTTTTCGTCATACTTGGTGACGCCCACCAAGCGCTCCCCGAGCCCCAGGGCGAAGGCCATCTGCGTAAGAGATGGCGACAGCGACACGATCCGGTTCGAGGAGGAAGTTGGCGTTCGCCGGCAGTTTCCCGCGAAGAACAGAACGGCCACCGAAAGCGCGGCAATCACGAAAAATCGTGAAAAGACAAGGGCTTTTTCGGAATTCATCCCCACGTCCTCCCCGTGAAAAAATCATCTTGCCAAGGAAGCGAAAAAAGGCTAGAACTTTTTTTGCCTCGCACGGCGAGGGCGAAGTTGCGGGATTAACTCAGTTGGCAGAGTGTCAGCTTCCCAAGCTGAATGTCGCGGGTTCGAACCCCGTATCCCGCTCCAAATTTAAGTAGTTGCAAGGGATGAAATTGTGGCGGAAAAGCCAGTCCGCCAAACCGGCTCCGAGAAGGCGAAGCGCCCTTCGCGCCGGGCGGCTCAGGTGCGAAGGCGCGCGAAATAGCGGTAGAAGCCCGCCAGAATCAACTGCATGCGGCTCATCTCTGGATGCCGGGCATGCTCCTTCTCGTAGTACATCTCCAGAAGTTCCAGTTCGCCGGGGTCCAGCCAGATTCCATGGCAGGACGGGCAGATGTCGATGACGATCCACTGGTTGAAGCCGTGCTCCTCCTTGGTCATGCGGGCTCCGCAGGAGGGACACGCGATGGCCTCCTCCTGCAACTGGCGCTCATGGTTGTACGCGAGCGCATCCTCGTTGAGCGCTGCCTGCAGTTCCTGGGAGTAGTCGATTTCCTGGGTCTGCTGGATGCGCTCCAGTTCGCCGGGATCCAGCCAGATTCCATGGCACTTCGGACAGACGTCCACTTCCACGTCGGCCTCCCAGATTTCCTTGACCAGTTCGACCTGATTATATGGGCATTTCATGATGGATTCCTCTCTTCATTGCAATGAATCATTTAATTATCGGATTTCATGCATCAAAAGAAAAATGCCAGTCCCGCATGGAGCCAGAATCCGAACGTCTTGGCATGCTCGGCAGCGAAGAATTTCTCTCCCTCCCCAAAATCGAACCACTTCCAGAGGAAGTTGGCTTCCAGGCGAAACGCCGCCCGGCAGGAGGAATGCAGGCATGCTTCGAGACCGCCGAACCCGTTGAAGAAGAAGCCGACGGTCTGATAGGAATCGGCATCGATCGCCGTTTCCGTATTGTCGGGATTCAATTTCATCGACTCCACCCGCACGCGAATGACGCCGCCGACGCCCCCCCATCCCACATAGGGGCGCAGCCAGCCATTTCCCAGAAGTCGGGCATAGCGCCCGAAGAACTGAGATCCGCGATGAGACTCGATGGAATACGCCTTGGGGTCGATCCGGGCGTCCTCGTAGGAAACCTTGTCGACGAAGTTGAGGAGAACCCCCACCGACGCGCGCTGCCTGCGATTCCAGAGCAGACCCGCCTCCATGGAAAAGGAAGCATCATTAGCGCCCTGCCCCAACTTCCACAACACCGCGTTGCGCTCGGTCATCGTCCCGTCGGGCAGGCCCAGCCACTGCCGCCCCGCCGAGGGAGAGAGGAAAATGCGCCAGGTGCGCGCACCGGAAGGCTTTTCCGGCGTTTTCTCCTTCTGTGGCGCTGCCGTGCCCGCATTTCCTGCCGGATTCGGCACCGGCGCATCGCCCGGCTTTCCGGCATCGCCCGGCTTCCCAGCATCCCCGGACGGTTCCGGCGCCTTTTCCGGCGGCAACTGGATTTCCTGCGGCTTCTCGCGGCCCCAGGCGGCCAGTTCATTGCCCGCGGCATCCCGCGCCTCGATGTGATAGGCCATCTTGCGGAACTGCACGCGCGTCCCCGGCAGCACGGTCACGAAACGGCGCTTTCCCATTCGTTCCATCGCCTCTTCCTGCGCGGCGCCATCGTCGAATCGCACCACCAGCACCACCCGGTCCACCCCCTTGAGATCGTCCGACAGCCGGCAGGAAAGCACCAGGTCCTCGCCACGCACGGCCGTCTGCGGCGGTGCGTGCTCCACGGGCACAGCGGGGTTCGCCTCCGGTTCCGGCGGCAGTTTTCCGCTCTCCTCCAGTTTCCGGATGCGCAGCAGTCGTTCCCGTTCGGCCTGCAGCCGCGCGAAATATTCCGCGGAAACCTTCTGGAAGAATTCCAACAGCGCCGCGTCGGAAAAAGCCTCGGGCAGGGTGGCCGTGGGCCGCACCCGCAGCACCTGCTGGAAACTTTCCTGGGACGCCTGCGCGTTTCCCAGTCGGAACTCCACGATTCCCATGTGCAGTTGCAATTCCACGCCGGAATCCGACGACAGGCAGAGCGAACGCTGGGCCGGCGTGGCGCCGCCAAGCGATCCGAACGCTTCCGACAGCAGGGAGCGGGCTCGGGTCCAGTTCTTGTCCTGCATGGCCTTTTTGACCCGCGAAAGCGCTTCCTTCAGGCTCTTGACCACCACGTCGGGACAGGCGTCCGCGTTTTCCACCGGGGCCACGGGGACGGCTTCCTCGGCAATCTGCACGCGATCCGCAAGTCCCTTGATCTCCTCCAGGCGCTTGCGCACGGCCGGCTTGATCTCCTCGGCCTCGGGACTCTCATAGGCCAGGATGAGCCCGTAGCTTTCCCGCGCGCGGGAATACACGCCCGCCTGGTCGTAGGACTGGGCCAGTTTGTAGCGGGCGTTGAGGCTGTAGGGCACGAACCGCAGCACGCACTCGAAGCTTTCGGCCGCCTTGAGATAATCCCTGCTGGAAAAATACATGCCCCCCGTCTTGAAATAGCGGCGCGCGATTTCCGTGTTCCTGTCGTTGTCGTCGGTCACGCTGGGGCAGTGCATCTTCTCGGCATGGGCCTGTCTCGGCATCGCGCCAATAGCCAGCACCGCCAAAATCCATGCAGCGGCATACATTCGACAAGCAACTTGAAAGAATGGATTCATTGAATTTTTTCCTTCATGCACAGCATGGGCAACCAATAAAACTTATTGAAATTTTATTTCCCCAACGAGCAAACCCCCAAGGGAACCTTTTGACCTTGCAGGTTGATATAACTCCACCCTTCCTGGTGCACGCAAACTGCACCACTAGAAATACAATCATCCGACAACGAACACAAACTGCGACAAATCATATTGCTACAGACCGGATTGGGGATGACCTGTGGATTGCAATCCCTTGACATGCTGCAGGAAATTTTATTTTCCACCGTCTCACAGACGGGCTTTTCCCAAGAAGGTTCATAAAAGCACTGCTTGCTACCCTGGCAAGCATGTCCATCGTCTTTGCCCAAGGGATCACATTCGCTCGGCAGCACTTGGTTGTTGGTGTTGTTGGAAGACACACACGACGTAGTATCCCACTGGCACGTCTGTGGGCTGCAACCGGCCGCTCCCCCTGAATATCCCCGGCTCAGACAGAGCTGCGCCGCCTCATCGGGTGTGAACATGCCGGGCTCGCATTCCTCGCCGGGTTCCAGTTTTCCGTTTGGACAAGGATACACATAGGCTTCCGTCTGGCATCCAATCAAAAGGAAAGAAACGAACCAGAATCCCCTTCCCGCCCATTGTCGAATCCGCTGCATGGTGGCATTCCTCCCGACGCCAGAGAAAATAAACGATTCGCCGGCGTTTGCAACCTCGATTTCCGGGAAACCGGAATGTCCGGAAATTCCGGTTCTTTCCGCAGGTTTTGCTTTTCGCCGAAAACGCACTACCATGGGCGCGCGAAAGGAGTTTTTTCCTTTCCGCCCGAGGTTTTCGATGCTCGTGCTGTCCCCTGGATTCCTGCGCCACGTCTTCTTCGAGGAAGTCGTCGCTTCGGCCGCTCCTCTGTCCGAGCCTGGAACGGCGCTGGAGCGGCACATGGGCGCCTTCCTGCCGGGCGACGAGGAGCGCCTGTGCGCCTTCTGGAACGACACGGACGCCCTGCGCGCCTGGATGAAGCGCCACGATGCGCGCGTGCTCGAAGGTCACCTGCGCAACCTGCAGGTCCGCTTCCTCGACGCGGATCCGTCCGCCTGGGGACCGGTGGAACTGGCCCGCCTGCACTCCGTGGCCGCCAGCACGAAGTGGATCCTGGAAAATGCCGCCGTCTGCCGGACGCTGGATGAACCGGCCATGGAAAGAGCCACGGCCGCCCTGCGCCACGTCCTGGACATCCTTTCGCCCCACTGCGCCGGCGCGGGCTTCCACCTGAGCGCCACACCCGGCTCTCCTCTGGAGCAGGCCCGAGCACGCCTGAAGGACGCCAATGGGCGCTGGATGGAACTGGAACGACGCCAGCGGGCGGAAACGGCGGCCCGACTGGGCATCGAGCCCGTCCGGCTGAAGAGCGACGTGACCCTGCCGGCGGGAGATCCCCGGCTGGAAACTTTCCGCACGCTCCCGGAAATGCGCGAGGTGGAAACCTCCGTGCATCAGGTCCGCTTCCGCTTCACCGTTTCGGGCGAGGCCCGCGCGGCGCACGATGCAATGATCCAGGCCCGCCGCGACTGCCTGGAACTGGAAAATGCCGGGATTGCCGATCTCCAGGAACGATTGCGGCCTCACCGGGATGGATTGAAGAACGCCCTGGCCGCAGCCGGAAAAATCGATATCCACTTCGTCCGGGCCCGCTGGGCCGAAGCGCACGATGCCTGCCGCCCCGAAATCGCATCCGACGGCATCATCACGGCCGCCGGCGCCGCGCATCCCCACATCGAGAGGCAGGTGGCGCGCCTCGGCCGGCGCTACCAGAGACTCGATTTTCGCCTGGTCCCTCCGCTTTCGAGCCTCACCGGGGCCAACATGGGGGGCAAGACCGCCTTCCTGCGCACAGTGGGGCTGTTCCAGGTCCTCTTCCAGAAGGGGCATTTCCTTCCGGCGAAGCGTTTCTCGGGCATCCTCGTGCGTTCCATGGCCTGGATCGGCGCCGCGCCCGACGCCCCGCAACTGGGGCTCTCGAGCTTCGGGCGGGAATGCAGCGAACTGGCCGCCGCGTTCGGGCAACCGGGTCCCCGCCTGTGGCTGATCGACGAATTCGCCCGCAGCACCTCGGTCGAGGAAGGACTGGCACTCACCGGAGCGCTCATGGATGCACTCTGTGTAGCCGGCCCCCCCAACCACCACATCTTCGCGGGGCACATCCGGCGCCCGCCGGTCCGCACGGCCACGGCCTTCCACCTGCACACGGGGGGCCTCGATTTCGACGCCTACCAGAAACACGCCGCATCCATGGAACCGGCGCAGGCGCTGGCCGCATCCATGGACTATGGCATCCACGAGGGCACGAGCGATTCTTCCGATGCCCTGCGCATCGCCAGAGCGCTGGGGCTTCCAGCCGGCATCCTGGAAGCGGCCGAACGGCTCCTTCACGAGGACCGCAACCCCGCGAGATGACGGAAACCTCTGCATTTTTCGGAGATTTTTCCAGAAACGACGAAAATTTGGAAAATCTTGTTGATTGGCAATTTTCACCGTGTTATGGTCCCGCCTGACTCAAATCGGACATGAGCTGGTTCGCATCATGTCCAAGGGACATAACGAACGTTCTGAATCAGTCGAGAGAGGTTCGCAGATGAAAACATGGGCCATGGTTCTTTCTGCCTTGTTCGTGACGTGGACCCTTCCGGGCGTTCCAACTGTACACGCCCGGGCAGCCGCCGATGACGAGATCATCATGGAAGAGGACGACGCCGGAAAAACGGAGGATGCTGGAAAGACCGATGATGCCGGCGCCACGGACACGGGCACGGACACAGCCACGGACACCACGTCATCCCCGGATGCGGCAGCCATGGATGAAAAGGATGACAAGGCCGGAAAACTGGACGAGAATGCCGCCCGCTCGTACTGGGCGGACATCAAGGTGGTTCCCCGCAAGCTCATCCTCAAGCAGAACCGTATGGAACTGATTCCCTACATGGGAACCACGCTCAATGACAACCTGATCCGGCACATCGCGCTCGGCGGCGAGTTCGGCTACTACATGTCCGATGCGATGAGCGTCGGCATCGGTGGCCACATCTACACCAAGCAGCAGACTGATCGCGCGTACCTCACCGGTCTGCAGCAGCGCGTCCTGCCCACGCTCAACCAGTACCTGTATACGGTCACCCTCAACGTGAACTACGAGGCCGCCTACGGGAAAATGGCAGTCCACAACAAGAAAATCCTGCAGTGGGGCATCTTCCTGTCCGGCGGCGTCGGCATGACCGGCACGGAAGTCATTCCCCGCAACGCCGCCCATGAACCCTGGACCAACAACAACATCACCATCCAGGTGGGCGTCGGATTCCGCGTGTTCATCAACCAGTGGCTCACCCTGTGGGGCGGCGTGCGCAACTACATGATGATGGATAAGTTCGAAAACTCCAGCCGCACCCAGATTTCGGCTTCCGAAGCCGAAAAGGACGCGGCGTCCCGTTTCATCAACAACGTGCTGTTTCAAGTGGGCGTGTCGTTGTTCTTCCCCACCAGTTTTGAATACACCACCTTCAAATAAACCACGAGGCGGAGTCGGATAATGAAGAAACTGTTGCATTTCCTCCTCTTTGCAAGCGTTCTCGGCACGACGGTTCCAGCTTTTTCCGTGGAGCGCGGCGATCCCCTCAAAGGGCAGCCGGCCGTCCGCAAACGCATCCTGTATCTGCCCGAGCGTTTCGAGGTGACGCCTTCCTTCGGCGTTTCCTTCCTGCAGGACTACAAGCATTCGTTCCTGGTGGGACTAAAGGCCGAATATCATCTCAATGATTACCTGTCCTTCGGATTTTCGGGGCATTTCTCCCCCTTCTCCATGAATACCGGCCTGACCGACGAGATTCTCGCAACGCTGCCGAGCCAACTGGAAGAAGACACCTGGGTGAACCCCACGCCATCGAAGGATGCCATGAAGAGTGCGCTCAACGAGATCAAGCTCGTCATGGGTCCGCACATCGCCTATACGCCGGCGTTCGGCAAAATGGGCCTCTTCTCCACCGTGTTCTTCAATTTCGACGTGTATTTCTTCGGTGGACTGGGCATCATCATGTTCGAGCCGGGCGATCTGAGCCCCTACACCGACACGCCACAGGAATACAGCCAGGCCGTGACCGCCGGCAATGCCGGACACAAACTCCACATCATTGTCGAGGAAGAGAACGGCGGCTGGCGCTTCGGCCCGCAGGCGGGACTCGGGCTGCACATCTACCTCAACGAATGGATGGCCATCAACACCGAATTCCGCTGGATGTACATCAAGCGCAACGCAGCCGGCTTCGACCGCAACGGCGACCGTGTCTACGCAGACATCGATGCCGAAAACATGACGCGCGACTGGGTCATCGTGAATGCCAAGGACGAAAGTTGGGAAAACACGATGTTCTTCCACTTCGGCCTTTCGATGTTCCTGCCCCAGTTCGCTCCCCGCTCCAACTGATTCCCCGCCTTTTCCTTACCAATTCAAAGCCTGAAAATACGGCACTGCCTCTTTTTGTGGCGCAATTCCATTCGCCGGCGAAAGGGTACAACGCGGCCGCTTCATGCAGGGCAGTCAAATTTCCCGTTGTCTTCCCGCGAAAAGTACGATATGCCCTATGGCATGGCAGTGGGAGCATGATGAAGATCGGCGAAATCCTGATTCAGCAGAATTCCATCACGCGGGAACAACTGGAACTGGCGCTGTGGATTCAGAAAATCTGGGGCGGGCTCATCGGCCGCATCCTGTGTTCCCGCGGGTATGTGTCCGAAACCGAACTGACGGCAGCCCTTTCGCTGCAGTGGGGAATTCCGGCCGTTTCCCTGCATGACCGCGCCATCCCGGATCTCGCCTGCCGCCTGTTTCCGATGGAATTCTGCATCTCCCACCTGGTGGTGCCGTTCAGCCAGGACCCCGACAGTGGCGCCGTGGCGCTCGCCATGACGAACCCCCGCGATGCGGCGCTGCGCACCCTGCTCCAGGCCCACCTGCGCGTTCCCTTCACGGCCTACGTCTGCGGCTACAACGACCTCACCGAAGCCCTGTACCGCATGGCCACCCGCCGGCTTTCACCTGCCTCCGACGAAGAACCTGAAGCCGTCACCGCGGATGCCATCATGGAAGAAACGGACATCGCCTCCGTCCGATCCGCCAAAACTTCCGAACCATCCGCCGTGGAAGAAGGCGAACTCCTGGAGGAAAGCGAACTGGTTGCCGCGCTGTTCAAGAGCCCATCTCCTACCGGCGAAATCCATCCGGCCGAAAGCGGCGGCTTCGAAATCCTCTCCGCCGACGACCTGGAGGAAAAATCAGCCGCACCAGAAGAAACGCACGAAGACGTCCGTCAGGAACCGGCCGGCGGCACGGCATCCATGGAAAAATCGCCGCCGGCGGCCAAAGACTCGGCGGAATCGCCCAAAACGGACGTGCAGGAAAAGCCTTCGTCCGAGGAAAACACCGGGACGCCTGTGGAATCCGGACGCAAGGAGGGCCCCCCGCCCTGCCTCCTATACACATCTC
>CAZEZP010000096.1:0-6319 GCA_964516435.1 uncultured Kofleriaceae bacterium
TCTGGCCATTTCCCGGAAGCGGCGGATGCGGGCGACGAAGCGGTTCACCTTTCGCGCATCGAGAATCCAGACCCCGAGCCGTTCGACGGCCCGCACCAGTGCTTCGGGGCGGGCCAGGGCCTCCTGCGCCAGGTCGAGCACAGTGTCGGGGTTCAGAACGGACGGCATGCGAAAACCATCACTCCTCGGGCCTCGGGGAACCTGCCCCCAGCCGCGGACGTGTTTGTAGTTTCGGCTCCGGCAAAGTCAACCCCTCCCACATGCCTGCACGCGTTTTGCACGTTTTCTGCACGTTTTCTGCACGCGTTCTGCACGTTTTCCGCACGGTTCCGGCACGTTTCCGGCATGGTTCCGGTACTCACCCGCACGTTTCCCGCACGTTTCCGGCACACAGTGTTGAGGTGTTGGCACGTATTCCAACGTTGACGTCTTCCACGGTCGGCCGCGTGTAAATGTCAAGCATCCAAAACATCTAAATGCATCTAAGTAAAATACTCATACGCATTGAAATAATGAAAAAATATTTTTTTACTTGAATTTATGAAAAATTTTGGTAAATTCAAAGAGCTAGATGTAGTTGACTGTAAAGGAGGTAAATATGTGTAACATTAGAAATCAAATAATTACCAAAAGAAAACGGGAAAGTAGTTATCAAAGATCGATGATAGAAGAATTCTATAGTGACAAATCAAGAATAATTTTTTCTTCATCTTTTAGAAGATTAATGAAGAAAGCGCAAGTTTTCTCTCTTGAAACTAATCCTTCAGTGAGAAATAGACTAACACATACATTAGAAGTTGCAGATGTTGGTTCTTTAATAGCACTAAAAGTTAGTGAAGAATTAATTAAAAAAAATTTGATTGATAGTGAAATTAAAGACTGTATTGTAAAAATTGTTGAATGTGCTTGTTTGATGCATGATATTGGTAATCCACCATTTGGGCATTTTGGAGAAACTGCAATAAAAAATTGGTTTAAAAGATATAAAGAACAAGGAAGAAATAAACAAATATTAGAGTATTTAAAGAACTCTGAATTTGAAAAAATGTACAATGATTTTATTGAATTTGATGGTAATTCTCAAGGGTTTCGCGTTGTTACAGTACTTCATACAGATAATGAAGATAAATATAGTTTAAATCTAACTTATTCTACATTGTTGGCATCAATTAAGTATCCAAGATATGAACAAAAAAAGCCTGAAGATAACTGTAAGAAATTAGGTGTTTTTTATTGTGATAAAGAAATTTACAATTCTATTTTAGAAAGAATAAACTATAAAACTCCTGCTAGATATTTTCTTTCATATTTAATGGAATTAGCTGATGATATTTGTTACTGTTTGAGCGATATCTCAGATGCAATTGAAAAAGAAATAATAGGAAAAGATGAGTTTATTCGTGAATTTAGAAAAACTTGCAAGAAAGATAAAATAGAAATAGCCAAAGAACTTCCAAAAAAAATAAAAAATAGTTATAATCTTGAGTTTGCCATTAAATTAACTAAACTAATAACAGAAGAAGCAAGCAATTATTTTGTAGAAAATATTGATTCTTTTCTTAATGGAACAGCCACTGAATTAGCAAAAAAAATAAATTCTGGCAAATATTTAGATGTAATAAAAAAAATTGCTAGAAAGAAAATATATACTGACCCCGAAGCGCATCGAATAGAGATTGCAGGAAATACAATTGTGACAGGGTTACTTGATCATTTTTCTATTCTATTAAATATGAAAAGAGAGGATTTCCAGTTTTTTGTAGATAAAGATGAAACAAAAAGTGGTTTAGATTTAGAATGGAGAATCTATAAACAACTTTCCAAACGAATGGTTCGGGCATATAGGAATTCTGTTAATAAGAAAACTGACGATTGCACAGAATGGGCATTTCGTGCTCATTTGATAATCGACTTTATTGCTGGCATGACTGACAGAAATGCACTTGATGTCTATCAAAACATTAAAGGAATTAGCTTATAATTTTTTAAATTTTATGTTTACAAAATAAATTAAATTTATCAAAAAATCTAATTTAACAAAGAGTTACTAATAACCAAAACTGGTTTGGACCAAGATGTTTTGGATTTAAAAAGCATACACCTCAACTTATGAGATATAAATTGTCCGGGAGAGTTTATTGTGGAGAGAAAAATATTTAAAAACAGTTCAAAGATAACACGGTGCAGATGCTGAAGGCAAGTGGGTGGCCCATCGTAGCGGTGGCGCGCAATGTCGAAATTGGGGACAGTCGCATTGCAATCAGGTGCACCAGAAAGTCGATGTTGCAGTTGGATGCCGCTACGCCGGAAAACGCGTGCCGCAACGACAGGGGGCGATACCCCACGCATCACCATGCGTGCCACAGTCTGTCAGGGAAAAAATTCGATGCGATCATCGCGCGCCAAGCCAGGCGGGGCGTCAGGGATCCGGCTCATCCGGCTGCGGAAGCATTCATCGAATCGGTCACCGGGTAGTCAAGGCGGGGCGTCAGGGGTCTGGCTCATCCGGCCGCCCATGCCGCCGACAGCAGCGCGGCCTGCTCGAGCACGGTCTGCGTCGCCTTCTCCTGCTTGTCCGGCGGATAGCCATACTTGCGCAGGACGCGCTTGACGAGCCGGCGCAGGTTGGCGCGGACGTTTTCGCGCAGGGTCCAGTCGATGGTGACGTTTTCGCGCACCGTCTCGACCAACTCGCGGGCGATCTGCCGAAGATTCTCGTCGCCGAGCACCTTGACCGCGCTGTCGTTGGTCTCCAGCGCGTCGTAGAACGCCAGTTCGTCTTCGGACAGGCCCAGTTTCTCCCCGCGCGCGTTCGCTTCCCGCATCTCCCTGGCGAGCGCGATCAGTTCCTCGATCACCTGCGCGGCCGCGATGGCGCGATTCTGGTAGCGCCGGATCGCCTGCTCGAGCATCTCGGCGAAAGAACGCGCCTGCACCAGGTTCTTCCTGCGCCGCGTCGCGATTTCTCCCCTGAGCAGTTTCTGCAGCAACTCGACCGCGAGGTTGCGCTGCGGCATTCCGCGTACCTCGGCCAGAAACTCGTCGGAAAGAATGGAGATGTCGGGCTTCTGCAGGCCGGCTGCGGCAAAGATGTCCACGACGCCTTCCGGCGCCACGGCCCGCGAAATGATCCGCCGGACGGCATGATCGAGCTCCTCCTCCGGGCGCGCCTCTCCCGGCGCACGCTTGGCGAGCACGGCCTGCACGGCCTGGAAGAAGGACACGTCGTCGCGGATGCGCAGCGCATCCTCGTGCGGCACGGCGAGAGCGAAAGCCTGGGACAGTTCCCGCACGGCACGCAGAAAGCGTTCCTTGCCATTCTCCTGCGCCAGGAGGTGTTCCTGCGCGGCGGGAAGCAGCCCCAGCCGCTCGGCCGACATGCCAGTGGCCCACCGCGACCGGTCGAATCCATGGAAAAGCCCGCAGCAGACCTCGTACTTCTCCAGCATGAGGGCGATCGCCTCGCCCTGGTCGAGCGTGGCGCGGCCCGTCCCGCCGCTCTCGGTGTAGGTCGCGAGCGCCTGCTTGAGTTCCTGCGCCAACCCCAGGTAATCCACCACGAGCCCGCCCGGCTTGTCGCGGAAAACCCGGTTCACCCGCGCGATCGCCTGCATCAGGCCATGGCCGTGCATCGGTTTGTCCACGTACATCGTGTGCAGGCTCGGCGCGTCGAATCCCGTAAGCCACATGTCGCGCACGAGAACCAGCCGGAAGGAATCCCGCGGGTCGCGGAATCGGCTGGCCAGCGCCTCACGGCGCTGCTTGCTGCGGATGTGCGGCTGCCAGTCCGGGGGATCGGCCGCCGAGCCGGTCATGACAACCTTGACCTCGCCGCGGCCATCCTCGCTGTCGTGCCACTGCGGCCGCAGGCGCACGATCTCGTTGTAGAGCTCCACGCAGATGCGCCGGCTCATGCAGACGACCATGCCCTTGCCATCCATCGCCTCCAGCCGCTTCTCGAAATGCTCGATGATGTCCTGGGCGACGAGCCGCAGGCGCTTCTCGGTGCCCACCACCGCCTCGAGTTGCGCCCACTTGGTCTTGAGCCTCTCCTTGCGCTCCACCTCCTCGCCCTCGGTGGCCTCCTCGAAATCGGGATCGATTCGCGGCCGCTCCGCCTCGTCGAGCGCGATCCTGGCGAGCCGGCTCTCGTAGTAGATCGGCACGGTGGCGCCATCCTCCACGGCGCGCTGGATGTCGTAGATGCTGATGTAATCGCCGAACACCGCGCGCGTGCTGGCATCGGACTTTTCTATGGGCGTCCCGGTAAACCCGATGAAGGACGCATTCGGCAGCGCGTCGCGCATGTGGCGCGCGAAGCCATCCACGAAATCGTACTGGCTGCGGTGCGCCTCGTCGGCGATGACCACGATGTTGCGCCGCGCGGAGAGCATCGGGTACCGGTCGCCCTTCTCCTCGGGGAAGAACTTGTGAACGGTGGTGAAGACCACGCCGCCCGCCTGCACCGAGAGCAACTGCCGCAGGTGCGCGCGGCTTTCGGCCTGCACCGGCGGCTGGCGCAAAAGCTCCCGGCAGCGCGAGAACGTGCCGAAGAGTTGGTCATCCAGATCGTTGCGGTCGGTGAGCACGACGATCGTGGGGTTTTCCATCGCCGGCTCGCGGATGATGCGCCCGGCGTAGAAGACCATGGTCAGGCTCTTGCCCGAACCCTGGGTGTGCCAGACCACGCCGATGCGCCGGTCGCCCGGCTTGCCACCCGGCCTGCGCCCCGCCTCATAGCGCCCGTCCGGTTCCGCCGCCCGGTTCGCCTGCGCCAGTTCCGCCGCGCGCAGGGTCTCGGCCACGGCCGCCTGCACTGCGTGGAACTGGTGGTAGCCCGCCATCTTCTTGACGAGATGCCCGCTGCCGTCGTCCTCGAAGACGATGAAATCCCGCACCAGCATGAGAAAGCGCCGCGGGTCGAACACGCCCTCGATCACCACCTGCAGTTCGGGAAGGTGGCTTTCGGCGAGCCGCTCGCCTGCAATCGTGCGCCAGGGCTTGAACCACTCGCGCCCCGCGCCGGGCACGCCGACGCGCGCCTCCACGCCATCGGAAGCGACCAGCACGGCGCTGGACGCGAAAAGAGAGGGGATCTCGGCCTGGTACGTCTGGAGTTGATGAAAAGCGCTGCCGGTCGTCGTGTTCTCGTCGGCCGCATTCTTGAGCTCGATCACCGCCAGCGGCAGGCCGTTGACGAACAGTACCACGTCCGGCCGGCGGCTGTGCCCGTCCTCCGTGACGCCGAACTGATCGACCGCGAGAAAGTCGTTGGCGCCGGGAACATCGAAGTCGATCACCCGCGCCTGCGCGCCGCGAATCGCGCCTGCGGGCGTGCGGTACTCGACGGTCACGCCATCGACCATCAACCGGTGCATCGCGCGGTTGCGCCCGAGCAGGTCCGCGCCCTCCGGCCGCGTGAGCCTGCGCAGGGCCTCTTCCCGTGCCTCGGCGGGCAACCCGGGGTTGAGCCGCTCGAGCGCATCGCGCAGCCGCCGCGAAAGCACCACCTCGCCGTAACTGGCCCGCTCGGCCGAGGGCGCGTCCGGCGCGATGTCGGACCCGTGCGCGATCCGCCACCCGGCTTTTTCCAGCCATTCGAGGGCGGCAGCTTCGACATCGGATTCGGTGAAGGCGGTCGTCATCGTGCGTGTCCTCCGGCATCCAGGATGAATCGCGCGCGTTCCCTGCGCGACATCCCGCAAGGCGTCATGCAGCGCAGATTGGTACCGACGCATGCGTTGGGAATCTCGATGCGCCTTCCCGAACCGGCCAGTACTTTCTGGGGGACGACCCCATGCCCGCCCGCCCGCGCAAGCGCCCATGGAATACACGCCAGGTGCGCTAGTATGCGGTTCATGCTCCCCGCTCCGTCAGAAAGCGTTCCGCGTCTTTCACGCGCAGTTCGCCGGAAATGAGTTTGGGCAGCAGGGTGTCGCGCAGTTGGGCGAGGGTGCGGGATTCGTTAACGTTAGATAGGATGGGGTCAAACCAAGATGTGGCTAATTTTTCAAATGCCGCAAGAACAGCAGGCGGCGGAACAGGACGCCGGACCGCCTCAAATGTCTGGCGTGTGATTGTCGAGAACACCGAGCCATGCGCCATAGACTTGAGTTGATCGACCATCTGTTGCGCAGTGAGATAGACGAAATAATCACCGACACCGCACGTTCCCCGAAGGCCATAGCAAGACTGGTTGAACGTCATATCTCGCCCTGCGATGGCGAGATTGCCTACGGTGCCCCTAGCCGAGATGATCGTTGTGCCCTTCGGAACTAATCGTGCAGAACTGCCGATCAAACCTTTGTCGGTAATGCTT
>CAZEZP010000097.1:0-47244 GCA_964516435.1 uncultured Kofleriaceae bacterium
GGCGTGGCATCTGCCGTCATTGCGGCTTCCGGAGGGACGGGCGCGGCATCCGCCGTCATGGGCGCGGCTGCCTCCTTCGGTTGCGGCGCGGCCGTCATCTCGTCGTCGCTGCTTTTCGAGAAGGCCAGTTTCCAGACCAGGAAAACGGCCAGCAGGAAGAGCACGAACACCACCGCCGCCAGGATCCGCTTCCGGGAGCGGCCGAGAAAGGCGTTATCGATGGGGGCGGATTCCAGGATCTGGCTGCCCGTCACGCTCACCGGTGGAGGCACCGGCGCCGCGAACACGCCGGAGAACAGGGATTGCAGCCTGCCGAGCGCTTCCATGAGGGCTTCGGCGGACGGGAAGCGGTCTTCCCGGTTCTTGGCCAGCAGGCGCAGGATGATGGCTTCCAGTTCCGGCGGAATGGCCGGGTTCAAATCCCGCGGACGGGGCGGCGGCTCCTTGATGTGGCGCACCAGGACCTCGAGTCCCGAGGCGTTTTCGAACGGCAGCCGCCCGGTGGCCATGCGGAACATGAGCACGCCCAGGCTGTACAGGTCGGTGCGGTGATCCAGGTGTTCCCCGCTGGCCTGCTCCGGGCTGATGTAGGCAGGGGTCCCAAAAATCGTTCCCGTCTTGGTCAGTTGCGAGAGCTCCTCGTCGGAATGCAGGATCTTGGCGATGCCGAAATCCACCACCTTGGCGGTTTCCCTCGGGGTCCCCTGCTCGTAGACGGCGATGTTGTCGGGCTTGAGGTCGCGGTGTAGAACCCCGTTGCGATGCGCCTCGGCCAGCGCGGAAGCGATCTGCATGGACAGGGTCAGCACGCGGGGAATGGGCAAAGCGCCCTGCGTCACGCAGATCTTTTCCAGGGAGGCGCCTTCCACGTACTCCATCACCATGTAGGGGGTGTGGTCTTCCTCCAGTTCCCCCACGAGATGGATGGTGACGATGTTGGGATGACTCAGGCGCGCGGCCGCCTTGGCTTCGCGGTGGAAGCGGCGGACCACCTGCGGATCGGAGGCCAGTTTCTTCTTGAGCACCTTGACGGCGACCTTGCGGTCCACCGACAGTTGCCGGGCCAGGTAGACCTTGCCCATGGTTCCCTGCCCGATGAGTTCCTGGATCTCGAACTGCCCCATGAGCGTGCGTCCCAGGAGCGGATCCGAAATCTCGGCCAGCGGCATGCCGTCCTTTGGACAGAAGCGGGCCTCGTCCGGGAATTGCTTGTGGCAGGTCGGGCAGATCTTCATGGCAGTTTCTCGGTGGCACAGTCGTGCCGCGCCAGGAAATCCAGGATGTCGAACCAGGCGCCCGGATTTTCGGAGATGCGGCGCTGGAGGGTTTCCGCATCCGGAATGATGCAGGGCGGCAAAAGTTGGGCATCCGGCGTGCGGTGCTGGGCGCGCATCCGGTAGGAGAGCCCCAGCGGCTGCAGCACCCGGGAGAGCGTGATGACGGCGGCCTCCGGGAGGGAGAGCGCCTGGACGCGCCGGACCACGAGATCCACGCCGTCCGGCATGGCGGTGCAGCCTTCCATGCGCTCCACGCTCGCGCCGGCGGGCAGCAGGAACTGGTGGGCCTGGGCGCGCCGGGGCGTCTGGCAGGGCACGAAGAGCTTGCCTTCGTCCGTATCCACGCGGAAGGCCACCGGCGTCTTCGACACGTTGCGGATGCGCAGGAGCACGGCATGGGTGTCCCGGTGCCCCATGGCGTGCGTCTTTTCCACGACGGAAAGTTCCAGCGCCAGCACATCGGAAGCCCAGGCGGGGCTGCGCGGATCCAGGCGGATGGGCTGGGACAGGAGATCGTGGCGCGGCAGGGGCTCGCGGAGGGGATCCAGGGGAATCTGGATCTTGTGCTTGCGCCACAGTTCCTCCAGTGGCGTCGGGGCCGCGGCCGGGTCGGGCGTCGTCAGGGAAGCGATTTCACGGGCCACGGCTTCGGGTCGCAGATGCCTGGCGGCCAGAATATGGCTGCCCAGGGCGATGAGGACGAGCCCCATCACGGACCAGGCGATGACGACGATGTTTCGGTTCGGTGCAATGCGCAAAGGAACGCGTTCCTTTCCCTACGAGCTGCACTCTTATAACACAAAGCGGGGTGCTGAATCACGCTTTTTCAGCGGGATCTGCGCATCCGCGCGGAAGAACCTTTCGCGGGGCATGGCTTGCAAACGCGCGGGGAGCGTGCCAGGGTACGCGCATGAGACGCCGTCTGTTCACATCCCGTTCCTCGCGCATCGCGCTTGCGGCCGCACTGTTTCTCGTCGCGGGCTTCGCCGGGACGTGCGCCTGGTTTCTGCGGCCCCGGGTCTTCCATCCGGACCCCCGTTTCGACGAGAAGACCTACGTGGCACCCTCGCGCATTCCCGGCGCCGGAGAGGGCCTGTTCGCCGCCCGTCCCATCGCCCGGGGAGAAATCATCGCGGAGATGGGGGGGGAACTCGTTTTCGACGACCGGATTCCCCCGCAGGAACGGGGCTATCTGTTCGCGGTCCCCGCCTGCGGCCTGAAGGACATCTGGCCCTATACGGCGCTGGACGGGCGCCGCGCAGGCGGCCGCGCCAGCAAGATCAACTTCGCGCCCTCGCGCATCAACGGCGTAGCCGTGAACCTGCAGAATGCGCGGGGGCGCTACATGTGCCGGCGGCCCTACGTGTATTTCGAGGCGACGCGGGACATCGCCAGGGACGAGGAAATCCTCGCTTCTTATGGCGCCATCTATGATTACGGCTTCATGTTCCTGCCGTCCGTGCGCGACCACTTTTGCCGGGTGACGGGCATCGACTGCCATTCGGGCTTCACCTGGGAACCCTGAGCCATGCGATTTTTTTCGGATTTTCCTGAAGGCTGCCATGGGAGCCTGGGAAAGGGAACTTCGGCTTTTTCGATGTTCGATTCTGCCGGTTTTATTTCACTTCGTGCGTCTCCCAGACATCACCCTTTCTGGCACAGATGTTTCTGTCGCAGAACTTTACTTCGTCATACACAACATCCAGTATCAACTTGTTGGTTTCTTTTTCAAGGACCCCTATTTTATCACCTATTTTGATTGCGTAGTAATGTGGTATATGTTGCTCCATTCGATCGTTTGAATGTCATGCTTTTGCGGAGGAATGATAATTGTGCCGTCGTGTTTATTGAAGAGTGCATAAAACTTTTCCTCAGAATCATTCACGAGTGAAACTTTGTTTAGACCTAGTGTCCAATGACCAATTCGTTCCAGGAAAAGTTTTCTATACACCGGGGGGAAAATGACTTTTTCCCTGAAAGCCAGGCCTTTTTGTGTTTTGGATTTGTGGAGAAAGATAAAATTGACATCGGAATGGAAACTTTCATAAGCAAATGGGAAAATCATGGTTCCGTTTCTGCGGAACAAAGCCGCTTTTCCATTTTTCTTGATAATAATGAAATCATTAAAATCTTCTAAAAAGTCTATATTTTCGAAAATGATTTCAAAATTTAATTTAATTTTTGCAGCGTCACTCAATAGAATAATGAAATAATCCAATGTTTTTTTGGCGATGCAGATGCCACCCCTGCACTTTAGGGAATCGAAGTCCAGATCCGTTTCCTGCCTCGTTTCCAGATTGAAGAGCACGTATTTCTTC
Organism: uncultured Kofleriaceae bacterium; assembly: GCA_964516435.1. Lineage (GTDB taxonomy): Bacteria > Myxococcota_A > Polyangia > HGW-17 > HGW-17 > HGW-17. The sequence goes on from CAZEZP010000097.1 coordinate 3,596, forward strand.
CCTAATTTGAAAATGACATGCCTTCTTAGGCATGTCCGTACATCGTGAAAGTCACCGGATGGCTGCTCTTTGTTATACGAGATTTCTTTACCGTTGCAGACGACAGCATCGTATTTTCCTGGAGCGATGATTTCTTCCCGCGGAGGCTGTGAATATTTGTAACTACAGCCCACTTCGGGTTCATAAATGATTCCTATTTTTCCATTTTCGAAAACGGCAAATGCGAATTCCCGGTTTTCTCTGGAATGTTTCGATAGGGCAAGATAACTGCAGGATGAAATGAAAACTCCCAGTTCTTTGTTGTTATATAGAAGGCTTTTTTTATTCCCCACAGTTTTGCGTCTTGGTTACATATCGCAGGTATTCCTGGATTTGTGCATCCGCCAAAAGTGGCAGAGGCTTTCTGCGGAGTTAGAAAGCCAAGAAACAGGAACAAGAAGAAAAACTTTTTCATTTCATCCTCCTTTCCAGTCCCATTATTGCAAGAAAGCCAGTTTCTGGCTGCTTGTCAAGCTGTTGGAGCCGGGGAAAACCGTTGTGCGGCACGTCGTCCGATACCGCCCCCGGAGCCGTCCCCGGGACGCCGGGGGGAAGGCGCGTTTGCGCGGCCCCCGGCGTGCAGGAAAGCGGCGTGCGACCGGAAAGTTCGAGGAAAAGTTCGAAGAGTATTATGAAAACAAAAGATTTGGATTCACATGTTTTTTGTGATACGGATGGGTGACCTGACGCCAGCGGGTCGGTTTCGCCTGGAGGTAGCCGTGTCCAGCACGCACCACGAGAAGATGGCCAAGGTATACGACAAGGAAATCCTGCCCACGTGGTCGACGCGCTTTGGCAGGCTCCTGCTCAAGAACCTCCCGTTTCCGGCGGATGGGATGGTGCTCGACGTGATGTGCGGGACTGGTTATCCGGCCGTGGAGTTCATGCGCGCCCACCCGTCGAGCCAGGCACGCATCATCGCGATCGACAGCGCGGGTCCGCTGCTCGACGAGGCCCGCAAGAAGGCGGTCGATTTCTTCGGCAAGCGGCTGTTCTTCCGCAGCGAGAACCCGGAGAAGAGCCTCTCCTTCGCTGCCGAGGTCTTCGAGGCCACGTACAGCAACCTGGGCCTGATGACCTATGGCCGGCCCCAGCACAACCTCATCGAGATGTCCCGGGTTTCCCGCTCGCAGGGCATGGTGGGGGTGACGCTGCCGCTGGCGGGTTCCTGGCTGGAATTCTTCGACATCTACCGCGAGATTCTGGTCAAGCGCGACAAGTACGATCTGCTCAAGCGGCTCGACGAGTACGAGGCGCGCCAGTTTCCCTCCGTGGAGACGGTGACCGAATGGATGACGAAGGCCGGCCTGCGCAACATCCAGGTGGAAACCGAGCGCTTCGAGTTGCTCTTCAAGAGCGGCCGCGAGTTCTTCTACTCCTCCGTGGTGGAGTTCGGCCCCCTGCCGGAATGGAAGCGGATCGTGGAGAATCCCTCGGAGGTCAACGAGATTTTCGCGGAAATCAACGATGCCATCGACACCCATTTCAAGGGGCTCGTGTTTTCGGTCACCATCGAGGCCGGCTGCTTCATCGGGCAGAAACTGGCGTGGGACGAGGTGGTGGAGGATGAGGGCGTCCTCGAGGAGGACGACATCGAGATCATCGAAGAAGAATGACGCGCCGCACAAGGAGAATGCAGGGTCATGACGGATCCGGAACTGGCCAGCCGCCATGCGGCACTGTGTGAACGCATCCGCAAACTGGATCATGCCTATTACATCCTGCATCGCCCGGAGGCATCCGATGCCGAGTACGATGCCCTGATGCGGGAACTCAGGGACATCGAGGCCCGCGCGCCGGAACTGGTGACCCCTGATTCCCCGACCCAGCGGGTGGGCGCTCCGTTGCCGGAGGGCTCGGATTTCGAGAAGGTGCTGCATCCTCAGCCCATGCTCAGCCTGGACAATACATACGAGCGGGGACAACTCGCCGAGTTTCTCAAGCGCGTCGGCAGGCGGCTCGGGGAAGTCGCTTCGGCCGTCGGCTATGCGGTGGAGCCCAAGATCGACGGGATCAGCATCGAGTGCTTCTACGAAGACGGACAACTGCGCCGGGCGCTTACGCGGGGCGACGGCAAGGTCGGCGAAGACGTCACGAACAACGTGCGGGCCATCGGCTCGGTGCCGCTGCGGCTGGCGGAAGATTTCACCGGTGTCGTGCGCGGCGAGGTGTTCATGGCGTGGAAGGATTTCCATATCGTGAACCGGGAACGCATCGCGGCCGGCGAGGAGCCGTTCGCCAACCCGCGCAACGCCGCCGGCGGCACGCTGCACCTGCTGGACCCGGCGCTGGTGCGCTCGCGGCGGCTTTCGGCCCTGTTCTATGAAATCCTGGATGCGCGGGTTGAAACCCAGGTGGAGGTTCTGGAAACCCTGTCTCGCCTGGGGTTTCCCGTGGTTCCGGATGTCCGGGTGGCGTTCGAACTGGAGGAGATCCTCGAAATCATCGATTCCTGGCAGGAGCGCCGCGGAGAACTGGACATTCCCATGGATGGGCTGGTGCTCAAGGTCGATTGTCTGGCCTGGCGATCGCTGCTGGGCAGCACCGCCAAGGAACCCCGCTGGGCGGTGGCGTTCAAGTTCCCGGCGGAGGGAGCATCCACCCGGCTGCTGCGGGTGGATGCCCAGGTGGGCCGCACCGGCCAGGTGACGCCCGTAGCCATTCTGGAGCCCGTGCAACTTTCCGGAACGACGGTCGCGCGCGCGTCCCTGCACAACTGGGATTTCGTGAAGGCCATGGAATTGCGGGCGGGGGACGTCGTCGTCGTCGCCAAGGCCGGTGAAATCATTCCGCAGGTGCTGGGTGTGGACTTCAGCGCCCCGCGGGGGGAGGAGCCCATCGCGGCGCCGGAAGCGTGCCCCTCGTGCCACACGCCCCTGGTGCGCAAAGACGGCGAGGTGGCCCTGCGCTGCCCGGCCGAGGAGACCTGCCCGGCCCAGGTGGTGGGGCGCATCGTGCATTTCGTGTCGCGCAATGCGATGAACATCGACTCCCTGGGCGAGAAGGTGGTGGAAAGACTGGTCCAGGCGAGGCTGGTGCGCACGCCGGCGGATCTCTACCGGCTCAACTACGCCATGCTGATGATGATGGTGGAAGGCTTCAGGGAGAAGAACGCCCGCCGCCTGCGCGACGCCGTGGAAGCCAGCCGCAGAGCTTCCCTGGCGCGCTTCATCCATGCCCTGGGGATTCCCGGGGTGGGCCAGGTGATGGCGCGTCGGCTGGCCGAGCATTTCCGTACGTTCGAGGCGTTTCTGGCGTTTTCCGCATCCTCTCCGGAGGAGCGTCGGGAATTTCTGGCGAAAATTCCCGGATTCGCCAGCGTCCTGCAGCAGGACGTCTCCGGGTATTTCGAACGTCCGTGGTTTCGCAGGATGCTGGAGGATTTCCGGGAATTGGGGTTTTCGCCCATGCAGGCGGAATCCATCGGGCCGCTCGCGGGAAAGGTGTTCTGCATCACCGGCACGCTGTCCATTCCCCGCGCGGAAGCCGTCCGGCGGATCGAGAGTCTCGGCGGCATGGTGGTCGGTTCCGTGACCTCCAAATGCCACTATCTGGTGATTGGCGAGGATCCCGGTGCGGACAAGTTGCGCGATGCGGAGAAACTCGCCGGAAAATCTGATATAAAGAAGCTGGACGAAGCAGCGCTGATGCGCCTGCTGCAAGGAGAGGCACCATGATATGCCCCCATTGCGGTGAAGCCGTTGACGATCGCTGGCAGAGTTGCCCCGCGTGCGGAAATTACATTCATTACGAAGAGCAGGAACCTACCGGGGAAATGGGAATCCCGGATTACGGGACGTCGGGGAACAAGACGTCGATCGTCGCCATCGATCCGGAATTCCAGAAAGGCACTCGCATCGTGGCCAATCCCCTGCTCGAGAGTTCCACGCGCAAGCGCGCGCGGGAGCCCAAGCCCGCCGAGGCGCCGGTGCCGGATGGCGACGAACTGGGCGCCTTGCTGTACAACTTCTGGACGGTTCACGGAAGGCTGAACTTTCTCGAAAAGGGCGCGCTCTGGCTGATGGTGGCGGCCATCGTGATGTGTTTTCTGCCCTGGTACCGGGATGTGCGCTATGACATCTGGATTTCCGGATACGAGCGGGAAGGTGTGCATGCCGCACTGCTGGGCGCCGTTTCCGCCGTATTCCTGCTGGTGCGCATCGGGATGCGCATGGGAATGTGGGCGCAATTGCTGCATCTGGTGCTGCTCTTCGGGGCCTCTTCCCTGTGCGTCTACCTGTTCGTGGTCGGAAATCCGCCCGAGCGGGAGTTCCTGCCATCCTTCCACATGACGCTCTTTTCGTTCTCCAGCGCCTTGCTGGCGGCTTTCCTGGGCGCCATGAGGCGCTTTCTGAGTTGATTGCCGGGAGCCGACGTGCCCGCCTTGCATCCCTTCTTTCCCTGGCGTTTCCGGTGGCTGTTCGTGACCCCCGTCGCGGCGGCACTGCTGTCGCTCGTGCTGGTGGTCGCCGGATCGCCCTCGCCGCGCGAGCAACTCCGGCGGCTGGGCGCCTATCCGCAGGGCAGGGACGGCGCTCCCACGCTGGGAGCCGTCCTTTCGCGCATCGCGGATGGCTACATCGATCCGGGGCGCATCGATCCGCGCCGGATGGTGGAAGCCGCGGTCACGTCCATGGAGCAGATGCTGCCGGAATGCATTTCCCGCCGGGATGGGGCCGTGCTGCACCTGCGCTGCGCCGAGAAGGAAGTTTCTGCGGATCTGGAGCGCATCCGCGATGTCGCGGCTCTTCATGAAACCATGCAGAAGTTTCTGGCGATCCTGCCCCCGAGCCTTTCCGGCGCGGAAGCCGCCCGGGTGCGGTTCGCCGTCATCAATGCCATGCTGGGAGTCCTGGATCCCCATACGGCACTGCTCGATCCCGATGTGTACCGGGAACTCAAGACCGGCACCCAGGGCTCGTTTTCCGGCGTGGGGATCGTCGTCACCGTGCGCGACGGCTATCTCACGGTCATCGCACCCATGGATGGCACGCCGGCCGCCCGGGCCGGCATCCGCCCGGGAGACCGCATCGTGCGCATCGGGGACGTCTCCGTGACCAACACGTCACTGGCCGAGGCCGTGAATTACCTGCGGGGAAAGCCTGGAACCTCCGTATCCGTCTGGGTGGAGCGCGAAAACGAGAGCCAGTGGCTGCATTTCACGCTGGAGCGTTCCGTCATCCATCTGAGCTCCGTGACTTCGAGCCTGCTTCCCGGCGCCATCGGCTATGTGCGCATCCGGCAGTTTTCCCAGAACACGGCGCGGGAACTGCGCACCCACCTGGAGAAACTGGCGGCGCAGGACGCCCGGGCGCTCATTCTGGATCTGAGCAACAACCCCGGGGGATTGCTGACGCAGGCCGAGCGTGGCGCGGCTCTCTTCCTGTCCGAACGGGTCGTGTTTTCCGTTCTCGGCCAGAACCGGCGCATCGAGGATGTGCGCCGCACACCGCCCGGAGCATTCTGGCAGAAGCCCATGGTGGTTCTCGTCAACTCCGGGAGCGCCTCCGCGGCGGAGATCCTGGCCGGAGCGCTCAAGGTCCAGGGCCGCGCGCTCGTCATGGGGGAGACGTCCTTCGGCAAGGGAAGCATCCAGATCATCCACGAATTCGAGGACGATTCCGCTTTGAAGATGACGATCGCCCACTACCTGGCGGGCGGCGAACTTCCCATTCACGCCCGCGGCGTGAAGCCTCATGTGCAGGTGCAGGTCCTGGAGCCGGATGAGCATCCGTTCCAGCAGCCGTCCACGGACTCTCCCCGCTCGGAGGAAGGGGGTTTCGCGAATGTCGCGGCGGTGGAAGATGTCTCCTGGGCCAGCCTCCAGGTGGCCGCATCCCGGCCGGAAGCGGCGTTCGACGACATGGATACCCAGGCACCCCCGGAAGTGATCGATGCGGCCCGGCGGCTCTTGCTGGATTGGGGGGAAAAGGCATGGAATGCCGCGGGCGTGCGCGCCTGGTGCGAAGCGGAGTCGATTCGGGCGCAGTCGGAACTGGTGGCGCAACTCGGTCGCAAGGGCATCGACTGGTCGCTGGGGGAGACCGATTTTTCCAAAGTGAAACTGGATGCCAAACTGCAGATGAATGCCGAGGGCGGCCAGATTCGGGCAGGGGAGCCGCTGGCGGGAGTCCTGACGCTTCACAACCTCGGAACTTCGCCCGTCTATCGCATCGCCGCGCTGGTGCGGGTAGGCCCGGACACGGCGTGGCGCGAATACCTCGCGGGCCGGCTGGACCCGGGAGAACACCGCACCATCGCCTTTTCCGTTCCGGTGCCCGTGGGCCATCCGCTGGCCGCGTGGCCCGTCTCGATACGATTCCTGTGCCTGGATGCCCGCTCTGGCAGTCAGCGTGATTTCCTGCCTCCAGACATGAAGCATTGGGTGCGCATCCAGCCTCCCGCTTCACCCAACCTGCAGGTGCACTACCACTTCATGGATGACGGCGTGGGCAATGGCGATGGCCTGCTGCAGCCCGGCGAAAGGGGCCGCCTGCGCCTGTATGTGCGCAATGCGGGGGCGGAGCGGGTCGATGCGATGGCGCTGGGTTTCCGGGTTCCGGCGGGCTCCGGCATGGAGATCGTGCCCTCCCGCGTTTCGTGGAGCCGACTGCTGCCGCAGGAAAGCCAGGTGCATGATTTCCTGGTGCATGCCAGTGAAAAGGCGGAGCCGTCGGACGCATCTCCCCTGTTCTTCATCGAATTGCGGGCTTCCCGGCGGCTGGAGGTGCGCTTGCCCCTGCACGTCGCGGCGATGGCGCCCGGGCCTGTGGAGTCCACCGGTCTGTTCCAGGTGAACGCCGAGTCGCCCCTCTCGGCCTGTGCCGGGCAGGATTGGGCGTTCATCGGCATCGCCGGGAAGGGCTCCTCCTTTGCCGTCCTCGGGACGCAGGGGCAGTGGGTGAAGGTGCAACTCGCCCCGGACAGGACGGCCTTCGTGGCCAGGAATGCGGGGACGCTGGTTTCTCCGGAAGCAGTGCCGCTCCTGTCGCCGCGCTGGTCTCCGGTCTGGCAGGTGGTGCAGCCCTCCATCGACGTACTCACGGAACTTCCCCTGCGCACGAAGGATGCCCAGGCACCCCTGGCGGTCCGGCTGTTCCATCCCTGGCGCCTCATGGACGCCGAAGTGGAGGTGTATGGAGAAAAATCCAGATATGTGAAGGTGCTGTTCGTTCCCGGAGAAAACCGCAGCGAACTGCACATCGCACCCATGGTGCCCCTGTTTCCCGGGAAGAACCGGGTGGTGGTCTCCGTGCGTTCCACGCCGGAACTCCAGAACCGCTGGGAACAGCACGTGTATCGCGAGCCATGAACGTCATCGCCCTGCTTCTGATTCTGGCGGCCCCCGCCCGTTTGCCGCTTCCCGAACGCCCCGAGGCGTGGGTGCTGGTGGTGGACCCGGGGGCATCCCTCTTCACCCGCTTCGGACACAGCGCATTCCTGATTCGCGTGCCCGGCGAGGCCGACGAGGTGTACGATTTCGGGCATTTCGAGTTTTCCCCGCAGTTCCTGAAGGATTTTCTGCATGGGCGCGCCCTGTACAGCCTGGATTCCACGGATCTGGAAGACTTCCTTTCCGGCTATGCGGAGGAACGCCGGGCGGTGCGCGCCCTGCGTCTGGCACTTTCGCCCGCGCAGGTGCTGGACATGCGCAGCGTCCTGCAGACGCTGCTGGATTCCCCGGAGCGCGAGTACCGCTACCATCACTTCGCGGACAATTGCACCACCCGCATGCGGGATTTGATTTCCCAGGTGACGTATGGCAAATGGCGCCGCCAGTTGGTTTTACGGCCGGCTCCCACATGGCGCAGGTCCCTGTTCGATGTGCTGGGAGCCAACGTCCTGCTCAAGCATGCCCTCTCCCTGGTGCTGTCAGTGCCCATGGACCGGCCGCGCAACGCCTGGGACGGCACCTATCTGCCCGGCCAGTTGGAGCGCGGACTCATGGCTACGCGGGGCATGGGCGAGAATCCCGATGCGCCTTTCGTGGAGCAACGGCTGGAAATATCTCCCGGAATCCAGCATGACCGCGTTTCGGTGCTGCCTCCCTGGACGTTCGCCATCCTGGCCGTCCTGCTGGCGCTTCTGGTGCTGCCCCTGGTGTTCTTCAGCACCCGGATCTGGCTGCATCTGGCCTTTCTCATCGTGGCCGCGCTGGAGGGATTGGTGTTCGCGCTCCTGGCGTTTCTGCATTTCCACCACGACACCTGCGCTTTCAACCTGAACCTGGTCGCGTTCTTCCCCCTGCTTCTGCTGCTGTTCCCCTTGTGGGCAGGCTCCGGCATCACTTCCCGCCGCGGCGTGCTCCTCGTGCTTCTGGGCGCCCTGTTTCCCGCGCTCGCCATGGCGATTCGGCCCTGGACGCTGCAGGAGACGTCTCCGTTCCCCGAGGGCGTGATGGGTCTGCACCTGCTGCTGCTGGCGGAAATCGCCCTGTGGAAGTTCAACGAACGCTCCCGGCCGCAGCCACGACGGCCATCGACTCCGCCTGCCGGCCGTTGATTCGGTCCGGTTCATTGAATGGGGGCGATGGCCAGATCCGCAAGCGACAACTGCATGAAGACGCGCAGGAAGAAGGGCTGATCATATGAGGATGCGTAGGGATTGGGCTCCTCTGCGGCGGCTTCGCTTTCCAGGGAATTGAGCAGGAAGGACAGCGACGGCCGCATGTATCCGAAGCGGCGGCTCAGGATCACGCGGTGCAGTTCACCTTGTTTCTGGATGGAAGAGAGCAGGGTTCCCGCCCGCAGATACAGCCGGGCGGCGGATGCCTCGGGTTGCAGTTGCGCCGCCATGGGCCGGGCGAGCATGAAGCCGCCGGAAAACCAGTTGTCCGCTGGAATCTGGGGAATCCGGAACGAGTATTGATAGTGGTAGTAATACTGGCTCTGCGTGCCCATGCGCCTGGCAGGCACCCAGGCCTTGAAGCGGATGTCGTAGTCGGACGCGCTGGCGATTTCGATCCAGTCGCCGCCTTCGGTTTCCTTCTTGAAATATCCCTTTTCCAGCAGTTCCGCCACCACGAGGGTGGACCCCTTGGCCGCGTACAGCGGGCCGGGCGAGCACTCGAACACGTTGCGGTTCCAGCGGCTGGTGTAGCGGAAGTTCACGTTGGGCGCATTTTCGAATTTTACCCCGACCCGGGCGGCGGGCACCCACACGCGGATGGGGAGGTGATGGTGCACGTCCACCTGCATCATGTCGCCCACGCGTTTTCCGGGGCGCACCATGACGCCCTGGGCGAGCATGCCGCGTGCTTCGGCGTCGCCGGGGGCAGCATAGAAGAGCGTGTTGGCATTGATGATGAAGGCAGCGCCTTTCGGGTGCGCCCAGCCTTCCATGACGAAGGGAGAGAGCACGGCCACCCGGGACCATCCGTCCGGGCGGGTTTCCAGGATGGAGACGGGCAGGCCGCGCGGCACCTGCACCAGGCTCCGGCCGGCCGGCGCATCGAACAGTTCCGCGGGGGCATTCATGTTCGTGTAGGAAGACGTCAGGGGCACCAGCAGGCGCGTGGGCCTGCCGGCGGCAGCCTTCTCGATGCGCGCGATTTCGGCCGCGGGATCCGTCTGCCCCGCGATGAGCCAGCAACAGATGGAAAGCCAGTTCATGTTCTTATGCCCTCATGTGGAAATTGCCGCTGTGCAGCACCTGGCGTCCCCAGAGATCCACCAGAAAGAACCGGCCCCACATGGAAGGTCCCTCGCAGTATGTCAGGATCCGTGTGTCCACGGTCCAGACGGGCAGTCTCGACACGCAGGGGGGAACCCACATGACCGGCTTGGCGGGGCCGCAACTCTGGCGGCGGGAGTCCAGGACTTCCTGGTATTGGGGGTCCATTTCCACGATTTCCAGCACCCGAGCCCGCTCGCTTTCCTGAATGTGGTGTTTCCATGTGGACAGGAACTCCACCTTGCGGCAGTCGCCTTCCAGGTTCAGGTGCAACTGGTAGTTCTCGTCGGCCGGGATGTCTTCGAAATCATGGACGTCGAACTCGGGAAAGTCGTTGCGTGCGGCGATTTCCCTGCGGCGAATCTGGATTTCCCGCCATGCGACGCTGAAGGCATCCGGCGTGTAGTAGGCATGGATCCTTCCCACGATTTTGCGCGAGGGCAGTTTGTGGTCCCAGTCGAACACGAGAATCAGTTGGTGATATTCCTTGCCCGGGAACGGAACGAAATCCGGAAATGTCCCCAGCGTGATCTGCTCCACATCGAACGCTGGCAGGTTCTGGTATGCCAGACGGGGATGGATCACGATGTTCTTGCGGCATTTGGCGAACAAGGCGTTCTGCATGCGGACTCCGCAGGGGAATCTATCGCATCTGCGGGATTGACTCAATGTTTTCTACCATGCGGGGATGATGGAGGCGTTGCCCACCAGTGGCAGCACCGGCACGCGCATGCGCAGGCCGGCATTCTGGTCATGCTGGAAGTACAGGGTGATGCCGCGGGGCAGCGTATCGTCGGTGTAGCCGATCATGGTGCCGTCGGGCTCGAAATAGAAGCGGTGCGTGACGCCCGCAGCCACGGCGATGATGGCTTCGGCGGGGACATTGCGGATCACGGGGGCGCGCGTGTATTGCAATACCTTTACATTCCGCATGCGGAAGATGCGGCTTTGCGGGGTGGCCGGCGTGTTGGCCACAGTGCAGTCCACGGTGCACCAGCGGAAGGTGGTCTGCGTGAATTCGAAGGTCACCCGCCGGCGCAGCGAGATGGCCGTGCGGCGGGCATCCTTGGTCATGGCGATGAACTGCATCACGGCGTCGCGCATCTCGGATTCGCGCGAGCGGGCGGTCATGCTCACCGTGGCGACCGCCGCCAGCACGCCGATGATGACCATGACCACCATCAGTTCCATGAAGGTGAAACCGCGCATGCCGCGCGGGCGGGCTGCGGGGGCAGGAGTCGGCGCGCGCATCAGATGCTCCCTCCCTGGGTGGGGCGGTTCGGAATCTTGGCGATGAACCGCAGCACCCGGCGCTTGTAGTTGTCCGGCGTTCCCGCCGGGCGGTCCTCCAGTGCCGGACGGGTTGTGGTCACCGGCGAGTTGGCCATCGGGGTGCGCACCACCACCGAGACCCGCATGGCCCGCCAGCGCCCCATTTCGGAGGCCAGCGTGTCGCGCGAATTCACCCACACGTCGCCCCGTTCATCTGGCGGGTTGGACGTGTCGACGTGCACGGCCAGTTGCAGGTCCTCCACGTCGAGGGCCAGCGGGACCCACGTGTAGGTGGAACTGTTGTTCTGCAGCGATTTCACACCGTGCATCAGGACGGGGGATGCCGGCTGGCTCGTGTCCACCCGCAGCGCCTGGAATGGGAACTCACCAAGGTTCACGATGGGAATCGGTGAGGTGGGCGTGGTGGAGCCGTTGCTGGTGACGCCGCACTGCTCCATGGTGATGACCTGGTTCATGCAGAACGGGCCGCCGTGGGCGGGAGCGAAGTGCAGTCTTCCCCCGTGGGCGTTGTTGACGACGTTGGTCAGGCGCATCAGGCAGGTCTTGCCACTGATGGTGATTCCAAGGACGTTGCGGTGATAGAAGCCGTTCGTGCTCTGCACGTCGGCCCAGGTCTTGGAAAACTGCCCATCCACGTATGTCAGCGCGACACTGGACGCCAGGGTGTATTCCACCCAATCGGGGTCGTTGTCCACGCCGCCCTCCACGAGGTCGGGAGCAACTGGAAGACTGTTGTTATTGTGAATGCCGAGAGTTGCAATGGTTTCAACGGAGCCATTGCAATTGTAGTAACTGACCGTCGCGCCGATGCCGGAGCCCAGTTGCCGCATGGCCTTCTGGAAGAAGAACCGGATGCCGTCCAGGTTGGCCTGCATGTCGGCGATGGTTTCTTCCTCGTTCATTGCTCTGTGGAAGACCAGTTGCAGCGAGAAGGCGCCCGCCAGCACCACGCCCGAAATCGTTACGGCAATGAGCAGTTCGACCAGGGTGAAGGCATGTTGTGCGTGTTTCATGGCCGGTACACCATTGACTTGAGGATGACGTTGTGGGTTCTGGGGGGGCGTTCATCGCCTCTCCAGGAAATGACCACCTGCACTTCGTACGTGGAAGCGAACGCGCCGGGCGCCGCGGTGAGCGCAGGAGTATACACCGTGCCGTGCGGATCCCGGTACCACGCCGTGTCGGTGCCCAGCGCGATCGCACACGTCTGCGGATCCGCGCTGGCGCCCACGCAACTGCCGTAGCAGCCCGGAGCCGTCGTGCCGCCGGCGAGGCAGGCCAGCGTCTGCGTAGGCAGATCCTTGACCAGTTCCATTACGTCCTGGGCCTTGGTCAGCGCCATCTGGAACTGGCGGGTGCGCACGTTGGAGCTGTTGGCCACGGTGGCCACCTTGAACAGCGACACCAGTCCCACGAGCAGCAGGGTGAACGCCATGAGCACTTCCAGAAGCGTCATGCCATGCTGTGCGCGCGTGCGCCGGCGGGGCGAGGGATGCTCATTCTTCCTTCCAGTACACATCTTCCACTCCCGTCGAGGCGGCCGTGGCCGCCGAGGTGTTGTTCCACCTGGAGTTGCCCAGGATGGTGGTCTTGCCGCCCAGCGCATTGACGAACAGGTGCTCGTCGTATACCTGCAGGCCGGAAATCACGTTGCCCGGCGCCGACACGGGCGGGGCGATCTGGATGGGCAGACCGGCGGAATCCGCGTCCACGGACAGGATGTAGATGCGTCCCGGGTTGCTCGTGTCCTCGTCGCAGATGTCGGCCTTGTTGCCCTTGGACGAGCCGACGTAAACCTCGTCGCCTGAAATGAAGGCGTCGGCCCAGATTTTTTCGTCGAGACCCAGCCCCATCGCGTAGATGTTCTCGGCCAGGCTGCAGGCGCCTTCCGCGTCCCGGTCCACGAAGCCGTAGAAGTGGTACGGCGGGTTGGGCACGTCGTTCTGGTCCGGGTGGTCGCCCGTGCCGAAATAGATGGCCACCACGCGCTGCCCGGTGCCGGCGTCACGGGCCACCTTGATGGCGGGGGTCACGAAGATGGGCTCGGGTCCCACGTTGGCCACCAGACAGCGGTTGTAGTTGGCGCCATTGAAATAATGCTTCCAGATGCGCCCGTTGGTGTCGGCCACGTACACTCGGTCTGCGTAGCCGTCCTCGTCGTAATCCACCACGACCGGACTGCCCCAGACGCCCAACGCCTGCTGCCCCGTCGTTCCGGAGCCCGTATTGAGTTTGATCTTGCCGTACGGCAGCGTGTTGCCGTTGTCCGCATCGATGACGTAGAGGTACACGTCGCCGTACGCGTCGCTCATGCCGGAAGTCGTGACCACGGCCCAGGTCTTACCTTGCCCGCCGTAGCCGCTGGAGTTGAGCCAGGCCACCGCCGGGGGCTGGTAGGTGCCATGGAAGTCCACATCCGTCCAGTCGTGATCCCACAGGATCTGGGGGTTAGTTGGTGCCGTCACGTCCAGCGCGGATACGTACGGATGAACTACGCCGTGGGTGTAGAAGACGGCGGTCTTCCAGGTGGTGCCGCTGAGGATGTCCTCCAGCGCCACGGAGCCATTGACCTGGGCCCATGGATTGAGTTCGGGGTAGTAGTCGCGCACGTAGTTGTTCTTGAGATTGTTCACCTGGGCGGGCGGAATCCAGGCCCAAACCTCGTCGCCGTTGCCGTAGTCGCGCACGGTGCCGGTCTTCACGAAGTAGCCGCGCTGCTCGGGCTGCGGCGTGGTGGGGTCGTCGCCGTGCCGGTAGTTGCCGGCCGCAAAGGCGTGCAGCATGCCGTCCTGGGCGCCCACGACCGCGACCGTCGGGCGCTCCTTGCGCAGAGGGTCGTTCATCCACGCGGTGTACGACGCTTTCACGGCTGCCGGGATGCCCGGCAGGTTGAGCCAGTTGGGATATCCCGGCGGGGTCACGATGGCCGCCGTGGAGCGATGGATGGCGCCCAGGGGCCAGGCGCGCCGCGGCACCGTCGCGGGCCAGGCCTGGCGCAGGGGATACTCCCAGCCGCGCGTCCACTGGATGATCTGGCGTGCGTCGTCGTCGTTGGCCACGAAGTCGTTGTTGAGGTCGTAGACGGCGCGCCCGTTGTGGCGCAGCGCCCGGTCTGCCGGGGAGAGCACCTCGTTGAGCAGCCAGGCGTTGGTGCCGGCCATCACGGAGATGCGCGTGGTGCCCGCATGCGTGTAGATTACGCGGGAGTTCGGATCCCGAAGCGCCAGCCGCGCGCCGGCATCCCATTTCTCTACCACGGTGGTGTCGTTGAGGTTGACCGGATCATACATCTGGTTGAGCGTGAAATGCCCGCGGTTTCGCAGATCGTTGCCCGTGACCGTCCAAGAAGAAGTCGGTGTCTCGAGCGTGCCCTTGAACAGGACGTTGGCCAGCGGTAGCGCCGTGGAGAAGGTGTACTTGCCGCCCCGGAGCGCCTCGTAGCCGATGTCCACGTCGCGCACTTCCGGCTGGCAGCGCTCGTCGCTTGAAATGATTTCCACCTTCCAGCGCAGGTAGGCTCCCGTATAGCCCAGCGAAGCCAGATCCAGCGTGGTCTCGTTGGAACCCGGCGGAAACTCCACCTTGATCCACACCGGCGGTTCGGAAACGCTCACGTAGTAGTCGATGCGCGTGTCCGGATAGGGCGTGCAAGGCGGAATCGGGATGTAATCGTTCTTGCGGATCTTGACTTTGGTAATGGTGGTGTTGGCCAGTTGCGCCGGTGGGATCTCGGAACTCATCACGTTGGAGACGGCTTCGCCGCCGTTTTGCCGGTTGACCAGGAACACGAGGTGGTTGAAGGAGTTGTGGATCCAGTCCGGCCAGGTGGGATGGCTCGGCTCGGTGGCGCCGCCGTCGTACATGATCTGGAACCCGAGAATCCAGCGGGTGGGGTCCGTCGAGGGCGCGCCCAGAGCCATATGCTGGCGGTAGCCGTTGGTCATGATGTCGAAGGTGACCGTCTCGTGCGGCATCACCAGGAAGTTGTAGGCCGCACTGTTCAGGCGCGCGAGCGTGGGATCGTCGAGCCAGCCCACGTAGTAGTTGCCGTCTTGGAACAGGTACGTGTTGTAGAGCGTCTTGCGCGCGCCGGTGCCTACTTGGCACATGGTGACGTTCCACGACCATCCGTTGGTGGACACGATGAACGGACAGCCGATGTTCATGGTTTTCTGGCGCGTGGGCGCCGAGGGATACACGTCCGGGTTCAAAAGCGACTTGTTGAAGAACGGCATGGTGAACGTACGGGCGTACTCCAGTTCCATCTTGGTGTTGTTGTTGCCCGTGGTGCGGCGTTGCATGGCCACGGATTCATAGCGCACTTTATAGTTGCGCCAGTAGGTGTTCAGGAAGAACACCAGTTCCGTGCCCGCATCGAACGTGCCGATGTCTACCGTGCGGTCCAGCGCGTTGACCGTGCCGTCGCCGTTGGTGTCGTAATCGGGAACGCCGTCGTTGTGGGTGGTGGAGATGTCACGCCGGGGCGGCAGCGTGAAGTTGGGCCACTGCCAGTTGATGTACTTGCCATACACATACCCGGAACTGTTGCGCCACCACGTATGGGCCGGGGATGTGAGCGTGTCGCCGTCGTCGTCGGTCAGTTCGAAGATCATGCCGCCGCCGGTGTCCATCAGGTTCTCGAGCAGGTTCGAGATGCGCGGATAGCGGCCCCCGTCGGAGAAAAACGTCGTGGACGTATTCGACAGCGAGGCGTAGTCGTAGCTCCAGAGCTTGTCGTACCAGTAGTAGCCGTTGTAGTTGCGCAAGTCATTATACGAATAGGGCATGGGGGCGAGCAGCATGGGCACCGTATATGGGTCCAGCGTGCCGCCCGGCTTGCGGTAAAGCGCTTCGAGCCAATCTAGCAGGCCGTTGTTGTTTCCCGTGTTGTTATATCCGGTATCGCGCAACTTGTATTTGGGATACGTGCAGCGCATCACGCCCGAGCAACTGCCGCAGGTTTCGCCCGTGTCGCAGTCGGCGTTGGTGGTGCAAGGGCGGTTCGTGCAGGTCACGCCGTCCGGTATGGTGTAGGCGGTCACGCGGGGATCCCACAGGAACCAGCCCAGCGAGGCGTCCTCGGGCAGGCCCTTGACATAGAGTACCTTGAGCGTCTGGCGCGTGCGGTTGATGATGCGGTTGACGTCGCCTAAGGCTTTGTTGTCGGTGACGAGTTTCACCTTGCCGCTTTCCACCTTGACCGACATGGACGAGGAGAAATCGCCCACCGAAAAGCCGGTGTTGTAAGTGGTGCGGTCCAAAAGGTTCGTGCAGTACGAGGAGGCGCCGAGGAGCGCACGGCGCATCGCGGCACGGAACAGGCGTCCGTCAGTGGCGCCGGCGGGCACGGCCAATAAAGCCGTCAGAGTGAAGACCATCCATGCGAAAGAGCGCTTCGTCATGGTTCACCTCCTAGTTCCCTTCCGGGGAGGGGCCGCGCACGGGGGAAGGCGGCTCCACGCTGCGGCCGCGGTTCATGCGGCGAATTTCCTCGCGCGTCTTCATCCGTTCGCGCACGATGGCCTGCGTGCGCAGAAGCCGAATGGTGGAGCGCTTGAGCGGTTCGTGCGTGATGACGGGCGCCTCCACAGGATTGGTCGCGCGGCGCTTGAGGTAATGAATCAAGTCCTGCACCTGGCGCTCGGTGGTGAAGGTGCCTACCTTGCAGTTCACGCGTGGCCCCACGGACAGAGGATCGGCGAGCCACTGGCGGATTTCGGCTTCGCTCAATTTGCCCAGTTCCAGTGCCAGATCTCCCGAATTGATGCGCTTGCCGGTGGATTTCGTGATGTCGCCCAGCCGGTACCACCACATGGCACATTCGGCCAGTTTCTCGCGGTAGACGGCGTTGCCGCGCTGGTAGCGGCCCAGGTTGGCCGCCGCCGGAAAGGCCGGAAGAAACAAAGAAAGCAGAAGAATCCATCGTGTGTGCCGCATGATGCCGCTCCTTTTTAGAACTGCACGCCGGTGTTGATGTTCACCGTCCCCACATCGAAACCCGAATACGATGCCTGCGATGCGCCTCCGTGCGCTTGCGCCGTGTAGCCGTGCGAGGATACGGCCACTTCTTCCTTGTAGACTTCCACCTCCAGAATCGTCATCGCCAGGATGATGGGGGTGGACGTCGTGGGGTCCAGCAGTTCGCCGCGTACCTGGATGGTCATGTGCCCATCCATGTCGGTTGTGGGCGAGTTGTCGGGATCGCCGGGGTTGTCAATGAAGCGGAAACTGTAGCGGGCCCGCACGAAGGGCAGGCCGGCAATGCCCCCGAAATTGAAGTCGTGGTAGACGTTGGCATCGGGCGGCGGGGAGGTCAGGAGCGCTCCCCAACGGGTGAGGTTGTCCCAGCGGGCCGCCGCCAAGCTCTTGGCGCGGGCGAGCCCGGCTTCGGCCACGTACCGGGAGACGATTTTCTCGCGGGACTGCCCGGAGGAGCGGATGTTGGAACGGGTGTTGATGAGAATCGCGGAAGCCGCGCCGATCATGGCCACCATGATGAGAAATACCGTGATCATGGCGAAACCGGACTGTGCGCGGGCCGATGGGAAAAGCACGAACGATCGCATGGGGTCGCCCTCCGGGGCGGAGGGCCTGCAAGAACCGAGCCGGATCATGGAAGATGAAACCCGGAGGATCGGGTTTGGGAAATCAAGGGAAATCGGTCGCTCCCTTTCCTTTTTTCGCGCCGGGGGATACCATGATGTGGAAAAATTTTCCAGTTCGGGGTGGAAAACTTTTCTTTCGGAAACGGTATTCGTGTGGTCGGTTCCGTTCCGGTCCCGAGGTTTCCCATTTTTTTCATTGAGTCGGCGTCGGCTTTTGCATATGCTTTCCCGCCGTGCGACGCGTGTATCACGCCTGGAGGTCCCATGCGCAACATTCTGGCATTCGTCCTGCTTTTCACTCTTCCGGTTCTGGCGGCGGCCCAGAACAAGACGTTCGAGGAACTGGGCAAGACGGCGAATCCCGTAACAGACATGGAAAAAATCGTGGCACCATTCCTGCAGCAGTGCGGTTCGGGCAGCGACCTGCCGGATCTGCACTGCCGGGCCATCCGCGCCTACATGCAGCACAGGGTCAAGACGCAGGTCTTCTCCACGGTCGTGACGCAGGGCGCGCTGCAGTTCGAACCGTACGATTCCACGAAGTTCGTGTATCCCGTGACGCTCTTGGGCTGCGTGACCTGCACCAGACCGCTGGAATTCGATCCCGTGCTGTTCGCGCCCAACAACAAGTTCTTCATTACCGCCAAGCAGCCGGCCAAGATCGAGGGGAATGTGCCCAAGGGCGTAGAACTGGGCAAGTTCGAGATTTCCGTCGACCCGCGCGAACTGGGCAAGTGGACGCAGACCACGCAGCCGTTTCTGGCCGTGCAGTTCCTCTTCCGCGTGGTGGCCGACAAGGTGTGGGACGCCAAACTGGGCGCGGGCATCACCCTGCACACGGGTGGTTACCGCGTATTCAACCGCTGCACCGGCGAGGTGCTGTTCTCCTCGCCGCCGTCTGCCGGCCCGGGGCCCGTGGACAAGACCGGCTGCCCGGACACCCAGGCCAAGCCGGCGGATGTGGGCCCGGCCAAGAACCTGCCGGAGCAGTTGACCCCGTCGCAGATCCTCGAGAACATGCGCTCGATCCGCGAAAAGGTTGATGCCTGCTATGCCCAGTACCAGATTCCGGGCACGGCCGACGTGTCCGTGACGGTCAAGGGCGCCACCGGCGAGGTGATCTCCGTCAAGGTGCGTGGCATCTTTTCCGATACCCCGACCGGGCAGTGCGTCATCGATGCCGTGAAGACGCTCTCGTTCCCGCAGTTCCGCAAGGAAACGGTCACGTTTTCCTACAAGTACGAACTGAAATGACATTTTTCTTCGCCTTGCATTGCTGAGTTGGAGAAGTTTGCCGTGTTTCGGGAAAAAAAGGTGTGGTGATGCGGGGGATGCTGACGACGGGGTTTTTCTTGGCGGCACTGGTTTCCGGTTGCCGGCTGGTGATGGAAATTCCCGATGAATCGCCTGTCCGGTGCGGCGATGGCGTCCGCCAGGAGGGGGAAATTTGCGATGGGGCCGACCTGGGCGGTGCTTCATGTGCGGGAATGGGACATGCGCGAGGGGAACTGCTCTGTCTTCCAGATTGCTCGGGTTACGACGAGTCTGGCTGCATCTGGAAGCCGGCGCCCGGAACGACGTGGCAGTGGCAGTTGGGCGATTATCCCGTGGACACGACCGTGGCAGCGACCGTTTACGATGTGGATCTGTTCGACGTGGCGGATTTGCAGTTGGCGCAACTGCGGGCCGCCGGCCGCAAGATCATCTGCTACTTTTCTGCGGGTTCCTGGGAAGAATGGCGTTCGGACGCCGGAAGTTTCGATGCTTCCGACATCGGCAACGACCTGGCGGGATGGCCAGGTGAAAAATGGCTCGACATCCGGTCGCCGGGAGTGCGGGCCATCATGGAGAACCGGCTGGATCTGGCCGCCATCCGCGGCTGTGATGCCGTGGAGCCCGACAATCTGGATGCGTACGCAAACGATAGCGGTTTTTCGATTACCTTGGCGGACCAACTGGATTACAACCGCTTTTTGGCCTCTGTTGCACACGCTCGCGGTCTTTCCGTGGGACTCAAGGGTGCGGTCGGGTTGGTTTCCCTTCTGGAGCCCGATTTTGACTGGGCACACAACGAAGAATGCCATGCATACGACGAGTGCGCGATGTACACGCCCTTCGTGGCAGCCGGAAAAGCCGTATTCCACGTGGAGTATGTGGATGATGAAAGCGCTGGTCCCGCCCGGATTTCTGCGCTTTGTTCCGACCCTTCACTGCAGGGTTTTTCCACGATCGTCAAATTGCGAACCCTGAATGCCTGGCGTTTGGCATGTGATTAGTGAT
Source organism: uncultured Kofleriaceae bacterium (assembly GCA_964516435.1). Lineage (GTDB taxonomy): Bacteria > Myxococcota_A > Polyangia > HGW-17 > HGW-17 > HGW-17. Next base: position 23,485 of record CAZEZP010000097.1, read on the forward strand.
ACTGGCAATATCCAATTTTCTGAGAAAGACATGGGAAAAGGGAGCATGCCGTGAGTCGATGGAGGCGTTGCAGGCTGCTAATCTGTTAGTGTTTGGCAAGGAAAATGTTGAATCTCCACAGGGTTCTTTTTCGTGCTATGTTGCACTGGGAGGCAGGAACATGCGTTTGGTAACCTCGAAAAACATGAACCGTATTCTCTTTGCTGGATTTTTTATAATGGCGATTTCCGGATGCCGGCTCGTGATGGACATCCCGGATGAGCAGCCCAATCGATGCGGCGACAACGTCCGGCAGGGGCAGGAGATGTGCGATGGCCTGGATCTGGGCGGGGCCACCTGCGAGTCTCTGGAGTTGGGTACGGGAACACTGGTGTGCAACCTTTCCTGCTCAGGATTCATCACGGAAGGTTGCCAGGCCGGTCCCGTGTGTGGCGATGATTCGGCCGAGGCGCCGGAGGTCTGCGACGGTAGCGACCTGAACGACGTCACGTGCGAGACGCTGGGGCACATGGGCGGCACGCTCGCCTGCGATGACGAATGCTCCGGATACGATGAATCCGGCTGCCACGACTGCGGCAACGGTGTTCTCGATTTCGGGGAGGTCTGCGATGGCGGCGACCTTGGCGGAGCCACCTGCCAGACGCGAGGTTTTCCGGGAGGCACCCTGGCATGCAAGCCCGCCTGCGACGGGTTCGACGAATCCGGCTGTTACGCGTGCGGGAATGGGCGTGTCGAGCCTACCGAGTCCTGTGACGACAACAACACCTCGCCGGGGGATGGCTGTTCCGCTACCTGCCAGGTTGAACCGTACTGGAGTTGTACGGGGCAGCCTTCCTTTTGCACGACGGCTTGCGGGGATGGCCACAAGCGCGGCAGCGAGGGGTGCGACGACGGCGACCTGGACAATGGCGATGGTTGCTCGTCCACCTGCACGGTGGAGACGGGCTGGAGTTGCACGGGAACCGACCCGAGCGTCTGCACTCCCGTCTGCGGAGACGGCTACAAGCGCGGCGCCGAAGCATGCGACGACGGCGACCTGGACAATGGCGACGGCTGCTCGTCCACCTGCATGGTGGAGTTGGGCTGGAGTTGCACGGGAACCGACCCGAGCGACTGCACACCCATCTGCGGGGATGACCAGGCGCTGGGAACCGAGCCGTGCGACGGCGCGGACCTGAAGAGCATGACCTGCTATGACTTGGGGTATTGCGGCGGCACGCTGTCCTGCAAGCCGGATTGCAGCGATTTCAATAAATCGAACTGCATGAGCGGGGAGATGTGCAAGTGAGGGGGGCGGTGAAAAGCCTGATATTCTTATCACTTTTTTCGTATGGTCTTTTCCTTTCCGGGGGGTGCCAGGGAAAATCCTCCTCGAAGAAGCAGGATGATGTTCTGAATAATCAAAATGATGTTTTCAATAATCAAAATGATATTTCAAATAATGCCAACAATAATAGTAATAATAATATAAGTATAAATAATAATAATACGACGAACAATGCCAACAACATGAACGTGTGGGTGCCCGCCACCGGCACCTCCTGGCAGTGGCAGTTGAGCCATTACCCGGTGGACACGAGCGTGGATGTAGCCGTCTACGATGTGGATCTGTTCGAGATTTCGGATTCCCAGTTGGCGCAACTGCATGCCGCCGGGCGCAAGGTCATCTGCTATTTTTCGGCGGGTTCCCGGGAGGACTGGCGTCCGGACGCCGCAAAGTTCGATCCGGCGGACGTGGGGCGGGAGCTGGACGGCTGGCCGGGGGAAAACTGGCTCGACATCCGTTCTTCGCGTGTGCGCGTCCTCATGGAGGCCCGGCTGGATCGGGCCGCCGCGCGCGGTTGCGATGCGGTGGAGCCCGACAACGTGGACGGCTACGCCAACAACAGCGGGTTTCCCCTCACGGAGGCGGATCAAGTGGACTTCAACCGGTTCCTGGCCACTGCCGCGCACGCCCGCGGGCTCTCCGTGGGGCTCAAGAACGCAGTGGACCTGATTGCCCGGCTGGAGCCCGATTTCGACTGGGCGCTCAACGAGGAATGTCTGGCGTATGGCGAGTGTGCGGCGTATGCTCCGTTTCTGGCATCCGGAAAGGCCGTCTTCCACGTGGAATACGTGGATGACACCGCCGCCGGCCCCGCCCGTCAGGCCGCCGTGTGCGCCGACCCTTCGCGCGCGGGGTTCTCCACGCTCATCAAACTCTGGGATCTGGATGCCTGGCGGCTTTCCTGCCCATGATTCATGAATGAAAAAATCGAAATCTTTTCAACGGGCGGAATTTCCCCTACACTCCCTCCCGTCGCAGGGGGGGGAGGAGACCGCATGACCCAGCGAAAACAGAAGCATCGGGAACCGTCCCGGGATGAAAACGCGATGGCCGGGGAAGGGCCGGCCTCATCCTCGGTATACGCCGACGTCGATGCCCATGCCGTGTGCCACGCATTTCACCAGGCCGTGTATTCCCTCACGCCAGGCCGGGAAGCCGGTTCCCATACCATGATTTTCGCGCTGGACCCGCAGCGGCTCTCGGCCGTCCTCACGGAGATGGTGCGCAGCCGGGAAGGGGAGGAAACGGCCGCACGGCGCGCGCCGGCCATCGATGCCTGGTGCCGTGATTTTTGCCGGCGCTTCCTGTTCAAGGTGGGGCGCACCGACAACTTCACCATGCGGCTGGGCAGTTCCAAGCCGCTGGAGATCCCGCGGGCCATGGTGTCCGAGGTGTTCGGGGGCATCGGCTACAGCCTGTTTCCCACCTGGCGCAAGACCCATTCCGACAGCCTGGAGGCCGCGCGCGAGATTCCCTACTTCTTCCATGGCAATCCCCGGGATCTGTTCCTGTTTCCGGTGGACGATGTGGTGCGGGACCTTCTGGCCGGCCGTCCCGTTTTGCCGCTGGCGGGGGATCCCAGCGGAATTTTTCTTATTGCCCATACCGCCATGCGCCGGGAACGCCTCTCGCTCTACGACCTGCTCGCAAGTGATCCATATGCCCGTGAGCCCGTTGCCGATGAGGATGCCTTCGTGCAGCGCATGCGCCGCTTGCGCGAGGAACCGCTTTCGGAGGACGTGGTGCGCCACCTGCAGGGATTTTTCGATGCGCCCATCACCGTGGGGGTGCGCGACGCCCTGCGCTGGCTCAACGGTGCGCGGCATCCCGAAATCGGGTGGAAGGAGGCGCGCGAAATCGTGGAGGCGTGTTTTGCGCGCCATCGCCACGAGGATTTCCTCCTCCCGGAACTCAATTATTACGTTCGCGATCCGGCGCTGTCCCCGGAGGCGGTGGCTCGCACGGACGAGGCCAACCGCGAGGTGATCCAGGCAGCCGCGGCCCGGCTGCGCCGCTTCGCCTCCGCCAGGCTTCGCCGCCTGCTGGGCATGGAGGACATGGAGCGGCTCATGGGGCTGGTGCTGGCCTGGCATCACGGATATCCGCAGTACAGGCTGGAAGAGACCGTGGGCGTGCTCAACCACGCCACCCTGAAGGTGGGGCTCAAGTTCGCGGAGCAACTGGCGCTTCTGCTCTCCGACGTGAAGATGCCCGTGCGGCGCAATGCCGATTTGCAGGCTTTTCTGCAGTCCCCGGCCATCCGCTCCCTCTGGGGCGAGGAGTTGCTCGAAAGCGACTGGCGGGAATTGCAGGCGCTTCTGGCGCAGTTCCTCTTGTTCTATGACTTGCGCCATGGCGTGCCCACGTCCCGGGGGATGCGGGAATACCGCTTCGTCCCCACCACGTTCGTGACATTCCAGGAACGCGCGGATTTCCTGCCGCCGGGGGCGGAGAAGATCGTCCAGTTCAGCCTGGAGCAACTGGCCAAGGCCGAGTATTCGATCTACCTGCGCCGGTATCCCGAACTGGCCGAGAAGCTCGTGGTGTTCTTCGTGCTGGTGCTGCGCTTCTTCCTCGATACCGATTTCGTGCCGGATCTGCGCCCGGACGAGGCGGGCATCCACATCTTCATCCTGGGCATCTGGGGCTACATCACCGAAAACCTGATCATCACCCTGTACCGGGACGCCGACGGGATGGAGCGTTTCCGCATCAAGTTCGTGGACAACAAGGACCACTTCAAGCAGTACAAGCGCGAGGTGGACCGGAACCGCCCGCTGGGGCTGGCCAAGCATGGGCTGCGCATCGTGCAGCCCGTGGTGCTTCCCGCCATGCTGCGGGCGGTGGGAAACTTCGTGCAGATCGTGCACGAAAACCGCATGGGCGTGCGCCGGCGCGAAATCAGCCTCACCGGCCTGGTGGAGTACGGCATGGCCGTCGCGCAGGAAGTGATACTCAAGGGCATCGACTATTCGGCCGACTCGCTGCAGGCGCTCATCGCCGATGGACTGGACGATGCGGGGAAGCTGGCCGGGCGCATCGTGCGCTGGACCGCTTCCGGCAGCCCGGAGGAGCCGCCTCCCGAGGATTCCTCTTCTCCGGACATCTTCTGAACTTTTCGAAAACGGCTGATTTTGAAATTTGAAATTTGAAATGCAATCGGAAGGGAGGCCGGCCGCGCTTTTCATCGTCTGGCCACGCGCTCGCTGAACGTCAGGCGCAGTTGCAGTTGCCCGTCCTGGGCCGCGACGTCCACTTTTTCCGGGATGGGCTGGGTGTATACGATGACCCGGGACTTGCGGGTCATGGGGACCACCTTGATTTTCCGGATGTGGCGGGCATCGCCGGGATGCGCTCCGCCCGCCAGGGGAACCCGGGATTCCTCGATGTCCAGGACCACGCCGGCCGGGTCGGCCAGGAAATAGTGGCGGGTCTTGCCCACGGGACCGCTCACGGGGATGGTGATGGTCGTGACGTCCGCGCGCGACGAGAAGCGGATTTCTGCCAGCGCCGGGACGTTGGTGTCCTTCGGTTTCACGGGGGCATCGCTGGCCGCCGCAGGCGGGGTGTCCGTGTTCGCGGGCGGGGCCAAGGGCGTGGGAGCGGCTGCCGGCGCCGAAGGCGTCACCGGGGCGGCCGGTACTGCCGCGGATGCCAGGCTGCTGCGCCCGCGCGTGGGCAGGTATTCTGGCGGCTTCCGGTTCAGGAAGCGGCGAAAGTCGTCGGAACGCACGGGAGCCGCGAGATGGCGTGCGGGCTGCAGGGGCGAGGATGGATGCACCATGAGCAAAATGGCTGTAAAAAAGAAGGCGCCTGCTGCCAAAAAGCCCGTCGCGCGGCGGGTGAGCGGCCATTTTCCCCCAGGATGGGGGGGGGAGGCCACGGGATAGGTGTCGGAGGGCAGCATCGGTGCCGGGCGGCGGATGGCCGCCGGAACGGCCGCTTCCATGGCGCGCGCCGGTTTCGCCGGTTGCGGCTCCACCGCGGCTGCGGGCGTCGGCGGTGCGGTTGGCAGGGTGGGCGGCAGAGCGGCTTTTGCGGCCGGGGCTGCGTCGGGCGGCGCTGTCGGTGCAGGAACCGGTGCCTTTGCGTCTTGCGTTTTCGAGGAGGAAGGGCCAACGCCTGCAGGCGCCACTTGCTGCCGGGCCTCTTCCGGCAGCGGCAGCGTCGGGGCCAGCGTCATGGATGCCGGAATGCTCTGGACGATTTCGTATTCCCATTCCGGCTCGTCCGCTTCCTGCAGGGACACTTCCCCGGTAGGCCGTCGCAGGACGGTCTCCTCGCCCCAGGAGTGCATCTGCAGTTCGATTCCCAGCATCATTTCGGCTCCACGCGGACCATCGGGAAGGAACTGGATCCAGGCGATGCGGCCGGTTTCGGCCGGATTCTCGCCGGCGCGGGAACGGACGGACTGGCCGGCCTGGAAGGGCAGGGCCATGGTCACGACCTGGAACCGGCCGTTCCAGGACTCCAGCCGGGTATCCAGCCGGCTTTCGCCCACTTCCAGTTGGACGCGCGGAATTTTCCACCGCATGGCATCCTCGGGCAGTTCCTGATGCTGCTGGAAGTACTGGATGTGCTCGTTGTGCGCCTCGATGACGCGCAGGATCCGCTCGTGCACCGCGTGCGGCAGCCGCACGAAGCGAAGACCCATTCCCGGCGGGGGATTCATGTCCTCGGGACCGGGGCGGATCCACGCCACTTCGGCCTGCACGCTCACGGGAGCGGGTTCGTCGCCCAGATGGAAGCGGCAGGTCAGGCGGGTGCCTACGGGAAGTGGAAAGGCGGTGTGCACGAAAAAGCCGCCGCTGCTCAGGTCGAGCATGGAAAGCACGCGGGAAGGAAAGGCTCCCGCTGCGTCCACCTGCACCGAACCCAGCACCGGGACACGGCGGGTTGCGAGATCGGACATGATGGCCATGGTACCCCCATTCATCCCTCCGGGGATATCATGGGGTCGGCCATGGGGCAAAAAATGCCGCTATTGCATGCCGGCGGGCGCGGCCATGGGGTCGGCGGGCGCAGGGGCGGCCATGGAATCTTCCTCTTCCGCGTCGCTTTCGGAGCGGGCCGCCTTGACGCGCGTCTGCACGCATTTGTCCAGCGTTTTTTCCTGGCCGGCCTGCACGCAGGCGATGCAATGCTTGAATTCGGCTGCATTGTAATCGGCGCAGGCAGGAGCCGCCGCCAGACAGTTGTCGAATTCCTTGCCTTCGTGATCGCGGCAGCGCGCGCCATAACTCAGGCACTTCTTGAACTGCTCGCAGTTGGTGAACCCGGCCGCGCAGCGGTTGGTGCCCCGCGTGGAACTCTTGTCGAACGTTTCCCGGCACATCTTCAGGTGCATTTCCTTGTTTTCGGAAAACTGGGGCAGGCACTGCTGAATGCGCTTCCACGTGGCTTCACACGTCTTGGTCTTGTTGTCCTTGCATGCGGACATCGAAAAAGACAGGAGAAAAATCCAGACGACCCAGGAATTTCGGAGCATGATGGGCACTCCTTGCACTTGGGGCGAATGTAAGGAAAAACTTTCCCGGAAGTCAAGGGAATAGATCGGAAATCCGGAATTTTCATGCGGGGGGCTTGCAAAAAAGGGTCTTGCAAGATACGGCGCGCACCTTATGATGTGCGCCGCTGCCGCGCGCCGGCAGGAAGGGGAGGGAACGGCCCATGCCGCATGCCGTGCTTCATTCTTTCCAGGATGCCTTGATGATCACCATCTTCGTCATCTCGATGATGCTCATCCTGGAATTCCTCAACGTGCTGTCCCGCGGGGCCTGGCTGGAAAGGCTGCACGAGACGAAAATCGGCCAGGTGGTCCTGGGGGCGTTTCTGGGAATCCTGCCGGGGTGCCTGGGCTCCTACACGGTGGTGTCCATGTACATGCACCGCGTGGTGAAGTTCGGGGCCGTCATGGCCACCATGATGGCCACCACGGGCGATGAGACGTTCGTGATGCTGGCGCTGTTTCCCAAGTGGACGCTGATCCTGACCCTGCTGCTGCTGGGGCTGGGCATCGCATCCGGCTGGCTCACGGACCAGTTGTGGCCCGCCCGCGAGAACTGCGAGGCCTGCACGGGAGGTTTCGACGTGCACGAGGAGGGGCATCCCTTCACGCTCTCGCCAGCCCGGATCTGGCGGCAGTTGAATTCGGGCGACATGGTGCGGCCCCTGCTGCTGGTGGTGATGAGCGCCTTCGTGGTGCTGCTGGTCTCGGCCCACGACGGCCACGGCTTCGGCTGGGAACGGGCGAGCCTCATCGGCGTGGGCATTTTTACGCTGGGACTGATCCTGTCCGCGGACGAGCACTTCCTGATCCATCACCTGTGGCGGCATGTCATCCTGCGGCACGTGAGCAAGATTTTCATCTGGATTTTCGCCACGCTCCTGTTCCTGCAACTGGCGCATCACCTGCAGTGGCAGGAAACCCTTTCCGGCAGCCCGCTGCTGCTGATTCTGGCGGCGGCCACCGTGGGGCTCATTCCACAGTCGGGGCCGCATCTGCTGTTTGTCAACATGTTTGCGCATGGTATGGCTCCCTTCTCGGTCCTCCTGGCCAATTCCATCGTGCAGGACGGCCATGCCTGCCTGCCGCTCCTGGCACAGTCCCGCCGGGACTTCCTGGTGGTCAAGGGCGTCAAGTGGCTCGTGGGCCTGTCGCTGGGCCTTCTCGTGTACTTCCTGGGGTATTGAAGTTTCGTGACCCATTGCCATGGATCATGAAAAAAACAGGTTGACGCGGGGGGGCGCTCTGCTAGTGTTTCGGCATGCCGAGGCGATGCAAGCGAGGAATTCCATGAAAAACTCCGGAACGTTCATGAAAGGGCTCAAGCCCCGCAAGGTGCCCTGCCGCATCCATGGCTGCCCGAACCACTGGATCTGGTCTCCCGAGGAGCAACTGGCCGCACTGGCCGAGGGCAACGCCGAGGTGCCCCAGCGCATGTGTGAATCCTGTTATCAAATTTTCGAGACGCTGGCGCCCATGGAGATGCCCTGCGCCCGTCCGGGATGCACCGGAAAGTGGCAGTATGGAAAGATGGCGCAACTGCAGGACCGCATGCGCGGCCGCACCGAGCCGCCGGCCCGCTTCTGCCCGGAATGCGAGGGAGAGGCATCGGGCATCGGGGATCGGGAAATGCCCTGCAAGGTGCCGGGCTGTTCCGGAACGTGGGTGTGGACGGGGCGCAACCAACTGGTTTCCTCCGCTGCGCCGGAAAAGATGTGTGAATCCTGCTATCAGACGTGGCAGCGCCTGCAGGATGTCCAGATGCCGTGCCAGGCCAAGGGATGCACGCGGACGTGGACGTGGACCCGCATGGCCCAACTGGAGGCGCGCGTCGCGGGAAGGACCGAGCCGCCCCGGCGTTTCTGCAACGCGTGCTATGAGCGTTTCCGGACGCTGGAGGACCGGCAGGTGCCCTGCCGCATCGAGGAATGCACGCGGACGTGGACGTGGACCCGCATGGCCCAACTGGAGGCGTGGCTTCAGAAGGGCGAGGATGCGCCGCCGCCGGCGCGCATGTGCGCCGAGTGCGCGTCCCTGCTGGCCCAGGCCAAGGAGCAGGAGCATCCCTGCCGGATTCCGGGATGCACGGGAACCTGGGTGGAAAAGTCGTCTTCCGTCTTCGCCCGTTCCAAGTCGGGGGCGTCGGCTCCGCATCGCATGTGCGATGCCTGCGCGGCCCGCATGGAGGAGCTCGAGGACCAGAAGTTGCCGTGCCGCTACCAGCGCTACGGGTGCACGGGAACCTTCGTGTGGAAGAAGGAGAGCCAGTTGCGCGCGGAGAAGTCCGGGCATGCCGCCGGCCCGCCCCGCAAGGCCTGTCCCTCCTGCGAGGCAGCCCTGTCGCGCGGCAAGAAGTCGGCGCAGGTCCACTGCCGAGTCTGCGGTGCATTCGTGATGCAACTGTCGGAGGACGACATCATCCAGATCCACCTCGGCCGGCGCCCGGCGCCGGCTCCCGTGTGTCCTTCCTGCAGCGCGTCCGTGCCATCCTGAAGCTGCTTCGCTGGGCCTGGAAATAGCTGCAGAATATGAATCCAGTGGTCCCCGTTGAGGGAACCTGCCTGGCCGGCAGGGATTTTCAGTGGATGCGGCCCAGTTCGGCCAGGGCGCGCGCGATGCCCGCCACGATGACGGCATTGGTGACCTGGCCGCGCAACGTGCGTTGTGCCACCTCGGCGAGCGGGATGAGTTCGATTTCCAGTTCTTCGTCGGGATCGAAGGCGGTTTCCCGGGTGCGGCGCGCATTTTTCGCGATGAATGTGGTGCAGCGGTTGTCCTGGATGGCGGGATTCGGGTACACGGGCGCCAGCCGGATCCATTCTTCGGCCGTATAGCCCGTTTCTTCCCGCAGTTCCCGTGCGGCTCCCTCGAGGGGATCCTCACCCGGCTCCATGACGCCGCCTGGCAGTTCCAGGGTGAACTCCATGACGCCCTGGCGGAACTGGTGCACGAATACGACCTCGTTTTCCGGAGTGATGGCGAAGATGTTGGCCCAGTCGGGAAAGTGCAGCCGGTAGAAGCGGGCCGTCTTGCCATCGCCCTCGCGCACGCTGCGGGTGTGGGAGATGGAGACGAACGGCACGTCGAATACGGTTTCCACGGACAGATCCTTCCATGATCGGGTGGGGCTCATGAGGTCTCCTGTCTTGCCGGCGCCGGCGGCCTGTGATATGGGGGGAAGCATGAAAAACCAGCCCAACTTCCCCCGCTTTCGCGTCCTGTGGGCCTGCCTGCTGTTCCTGGGCGCATGGGCGTGCGCGCCGCACCGCCCGTGGGATCGAAGCGTTCCGGCCACGGCCAGGGCCCGCTGGCAGCGGGGCGAAGCCATGTTTCTTTCCCTGGGAAAAAAAATCAAGCCTTTCGAGGATGGGGCGGATGCGCAGGAACCCGAAGTCCGGGATGCAGCCGAAGCCGCCCTGCTGTGTCTGACGGCGCATGCGCGGCTTCCACCGGACCCCCGGCGGCAGAATCGCCTGGCCGGCTGGCTTCGCACCTGGGGATTCGTGCATGCCGCCCGGGGGCTCGGCATTTCGCCTCCTGTAATGCCACCGTCGGAATTTCGCCTGCGGCGCCGCGACTGGAGCGGGCTCGCCAAGTCGTATCCACTGGGTGATGCATTGAAGATGGCATCCGACGAAGAACTGGGGCGTCTGGCGCTGCGCTGGGCCGGTTCGGCCTCGGGTGCCGCTGGCGTTTGGGCGCTGGAACTGGCCCGGCGGCATCGAACGGGCGGTCTGGACTGCGAGGCGTGGATGCGCATCGCGCGAAGCGCCGTCCGGACGCATTCCGAGCGCGTGCTGCCCGAACTGTGGCCCATCCTGCGGCAGGTGTGCAGTCTCGAACAGTTGGCCCGTCCGGTAAAGACCGGGGAAGCGCTTCCGGAGTGGGTGCGGCTGTATGAGGCCGATGCGCCGTTTTCTGCGCGCATCCAGGCATGTCTCGGGGCGGGGGTGCGGCTGGATGCCCGATCCCTGCGGGATTCCCTGAGAAACGACCCTCGTTTGGATCTGGCCGAACTGGCCGTCGGATTCCTGTGCTCCGGCGAAGGCTTCCTGGATTTTGCGGACCAGAATTCTGCGCTGGAGGCTCTGCATCTGCATTTTTTGGGAAAGACGCAGGAGGCGTTGCGGTTTTTGGCGGAGCGCAGTCCAGAAAATGACTTCGCCGGACGTCTGGAAGCCGGCCGCCTGGCCTTGCATTTCCGGGATGATGAGGCTGCCATCGGCCATCTGCGCTGGGCCGCGGCCCTGGCGCCGGACCCGCTGTCGCGCGCGCGCGCCCTCGGCTTGCTGGAGAGGACGCATCTGGCGCAGGAGGAAACGGGGGAAGCCTGGATTCTGCTGCAGGAGCGATTCCGCCTGGATCCCCGGCATGCGGCGCGGGAACTGTGGCTTTCCGGGCAGTGGCCCGCGCTGGTGTTCCTGTCGGGGCGAGCGCCGCTCCCCTGGCGTGACGAGGCCGCGCGCGCCCTGCAGAGGTTCGTGGATTGCCATCCGGGAGAAACCCCGGATGGAAGTCATCCGCTGGTGGTTTCCTGGCGCCGGCGCATGGGATCAGAAAGCCTGCGCCGGGTCTGGCCCGCTGCGGGCAGGCCCTCGGACGGGTGTTCCCCGCCGGCACCGGCACTGCGTCCAGATGCGCCGGCGCCGCGGCCGGTGCATGTCTGGCGGGGTGATTTCGCCTCGGATCTGGCTCGCCTGCTGGCGCGGGAATCGACGCCTTCGGCATGGGAGGCATTTTACGCCCGCCACGTTCACGATCCACGCCTGCTGGCCGTCGCCGAACTGGAGACGATCTTTTTTCCGGGGTCCTTCGAACATGCCCGTGCGGCCGCCCGGGCCTTCGCCTGGAAGAACGAGGTCCAGCGGGCCGTCGCCCTGCTGGAGGACGCCGTCCGCTTCGTGCCGGAACCCGCGGATGCCTGGAGAGATTCTGCCTGGCTGCTGCTGGAAGCCGGCTACAGGCACGAGGCGGCGGCTTTCATGCAGCGCCGCCATGCCTGGCTGACGGCGTTTTCCGGCCCGGCCGAAGCTTCCCGGTCGGACTGGCGGCTGGAAGCGGTCGCCGAAACCGTGGATTTCCTGCGCAAGGCGGGTTTTCCCGCCGAAGCCGAGCTGCGCTTGAGAACGCTGCTGCGCGACGCTGGCTCTGGTGATTCCCTGCGGATGGCGCGGACGGCCGAATGGCTGGCCCGGCGTCATCCGGAGTGGTTCACGCCGGCATCGCTGCTGCGCGTTACAGACAATCCCCTCTTTTTCCTGCAGTGGGCGGCCTTTCGTCCGGATGCGCGCCGGGAAGTGGCCCATATCCTCTCCCAGTTGGCGCTCGTGCTTCCCGAATCGCCGGAAATCGCATGGCTCTCCTGTGCCCTGACGGAAGAAGAGGCCGCCTGTCTGGCCGCTCACGCGCGGGATGTCGCGGGGCCCATCCGCCTGGAGATGGCATTGGACCTCCTGGATCGGGCGGAGGGGATGGATACCCGGTCTCTGCCGCCAGATGCGCGGCTGGCGCTCGCGGCCGCCCGGAGGCGGGCCCGGGCCCATTCCGCCTGGCGCTTCGTGGAGCGCGAACTCGCATCGATGCGGGAATAGGTGGTTTCACGTGCGGCGGTTTTGTGCTAGCGTAAGCCGCCGGGGTCCGATATGCGACGTTTTCCGATAGCCATCCTGTTCTTCCTCTGCCTGTTTCCGCAAGGGGCGTCGGCCTGGAAACTGGGGCCCCTTCCCTCGCAGAGCCCGTCGCCCTACCGCCTCAAGATGCTTTCCACCACGCCCGAGAAGGACATCCCCATCGGCACGTGGGTGGAATACGCCGTGACCGACCGCAAGGATCGCAAGGGCTACCGCATGAAGATCGCCTTCGTGGGGCGCGAGGACGGCGGGCGCCGCACATGGATCGAAATCGCGCTCACGGGGATCGGCCGGCCCATCTACCTGAAGATGCTCATGCAGGGTTCCCCGGGGTCGCCGGGCGAATTCCAGCGCCTGATCATGCAGGCCGGCGACATGCAGCCCATGGAGATGCCGGTGGTGCAGACGTCGGAGTTGCTGCCCATGCTGCCGCGCAAGCCCCTGGTGGCGCCGCAGGTGGTGGGCAACGTGGACTTGAACACGCCGGCCGGCCAGTTTCCGCAGTCGCTCCACATCCGTGCCGTCAACGCCGACGGGGAGTTGATGAACTTCTACCATCACCGGCAGGCATTGATGTGGTCGCTGGTGAAGCTCGAGGACGGCCGGTTCACCATGGAACTCGTGGGGCAGGGGACGGGCGCCGTTTCCCGCATCCGGCAGACGCCTGTTCCCTTCCGCATTCCGCAATGACGAGACGGGGATAGCCATGACGTTCTGGAAACGCCCGAACCTGCCGCCGCATCCCGAAGGTTGCCTGGAAATCCCGGAAAATGCGCATCCCGCGGTACAGGCTGCGGTTCGTGCATTCAACGAAGGGAATTTCGCTCGATGCCAGGCGCAAATCCGCGAGGCGCTCGGGGGGGAACTTCCTTTGGAGCACAGGTCGCTGCTGGAAGACCTGCGGCGCCGCCTGCGTCCGGATGCCGCGCATCTGATCCTGTCTGCACTATGCCTGATGGCAGGGCTTTTCGTGGCACTGTGGGCGGTATCCGTATCCCATTGAAGTGGAAATAAATGACATCTGCGGTTTCTGGGGTTTCCCGGCCAACTTTTTCCAGGGAGTGTGCGCGTGCGGTTCCGGCAGTTTCGAGGGATGGATGCATGAAGCCGCAAGAAAGAGCAGTACCGGAACGGGGACAAGGGAGAGGGCGCAAAAAAAAGGCCCCCGTCTGGAAACGGGGGCCCGAGGATCAGGGACGAGTTCCCTGGACAGTCCGGGTGCAGGCTACATCATGCCACCCATGCCGCCCATGCCACCCATGCCGCCGCCGGCCGCCGGCTCTTCCTTCTTGGGCTTTTCGGCGATCATGGCCATGGTGGTGAGCATCAGACCCGCCACGGACGCCGCATTCTCCAGGGCGGAACGCACCACCTTGGTGGGATCGATGACGCCGGCCTTGACCAGGTCCTCGTAGGTGTCGGTGGCTGCGTTGTAGCCGAACGCGCCCGAGCCGTCCTTGACCTTCTGGATCACGATGGAGCCGTCCACGCCGGCGTTGAACGCGATCTGGCGCAGGGGTTCCTCCATGGCGCGGCGCAGGATCTGCAGACCGATTTTCTCACCGCCCTCGAGTTGGAGCGAATCCAGGGACTTGATGGCACGCAGCAGGGCCACGCCGCCGCCCGGCACGATGCCTTCCTCGGCCGCCGCCCGGGTCGCATGCAGGGCGTCTTCCACGCGCGCCTTCTTTTCCTTCATGGCGGTCTCGGTGGGGGCGCCCACCTTGATCACGGCCACGCCGCCCACCAGGCGCGCCAGACGCTCCTGGAGCTTCTCGCGGTCATAGTCGGAAGTGGTCTTCTCGATCTGCACGCGGATTTCCTTGATGCGGGCCTCGATGAGCTCCTTGTTTCCCTTGCCGCCCACGATGGTGGTGGTGTCCTTGTCCACGACCACGGAGTCGGCCGTGCCCAGTTGGCTCAACTGCACGTTTTCGAGCTTGAGGCCGAGTTCTTCCATGATGGGCTCGGCGCCGGTGAGCACCGCGATGTCCTTGAGCATCTCCTTGCGGCGATCGCCAAAGCCGGGGGCCTTCACTGCGCAGAAGTTGGCGCCGCGCAGTTTGTTCAGCACGAGCGTGGCCAGGGCTTCGCCCTCCACGTCTTCGGCGATGATCAGGAACGGACGGCCGCCGCCCTGCTGCACGACCGCCTGCAGCAGCGGCAGGAATTCCTTCATGCCGGAAATCTTCTTCTCGTACACGAGGATGAGCGGCTTTTCATATTCCACCTTCATGTTGTCGGGGTTGGTGATGAAGTAGGGGGAAATATAGCCGCGGTCGAACTGCATGCCCTTGACGGCTTCGAAGGTGGTGTCGATGGACTTGGCTTCCTCCACCGTGATGACGCCTTCCTTGCCCACCTTCTCCATGGCCTTGGCGATGATGTCGCCGATTTCCTTGTCGCCGTTGGCGGAAATGGTGCCCACCTGGGCGATTTCATTGTTGTTCTGGACCGGCTTGGACTGCTCGCGCACGGCCTTAACCACGACTTCCACGCCCTTGTCGATGCCGCGCTTGATTTCCATCGGGTTGTGTCCGGCCGAAACCATCTTCACGCCTTCGCGGTACAGGGCCTGCGCCAGGATGGTGGCGGTGGTGGTGCCGTCGCCGGCGACGTCGGACGTCTTGGAGGCGACCTCCTTGAGCATCTGGGCGCCCATGTTCTCGAACTTGTCCTCGAGTTCCACTTCCTTGGCCACGGACACGCCGTCCTTGGTCACGGTGGGGGAGCCCCACGACTTCTCGATGACTACGTTGCGGCCCTTGGGACCCAGCGTCACCTTCACGGCGTCGGCCAGGATGTTGACCCCGCGCAGGATCGCGGCACGTGCAGCTTCATCGAAAATGATTTCCTTCGCAGCCATGTTTTCACCTCATTCCTTTCTTTCCGGTTTCGGGTTTCGAGTGCAAAACAGGAAAAACCACATGCTTCCGCATGAAAAACATGAATCTTATCAATGACTTCGGCGCCTGTTTCGCCGAAGGCGCCGGGAACGTAAACACGATTTTCCCAAAGGCAAGGGGGGTGTGCATTTTTTCTTGCAACCGGGGAAAAAGCAGAAAAAATGCAGCTCATGACGCACGATTCCCATCTCCAAGGACTCTCTTCTTCCGACATTTCCCGCATCCGGGCCGAAAAGGGATCCAACGCCCTGCCGCCGCCGCCCGTGCGCACCTGGTGGCGCATCCTTGCCGCGGTCGCCAGCGACAAGACCATCTGGATTCTGTCGGGGGCGGCACTGATTTCCCTGACCATCGCTCTTTTCCACGGCGAAAACGTATACGAGGGCGTCGGCATCCTCATTGCCATCGTCGTGGCCGTGGGGGTGGGTTTCTTCAGCGAACTGCGCTCCACGCGGGCCTTCCAGGCGCTGTTGGCCGAAAGCGAAAAGATGCGTGCCAAGGTGGTGCGCGATGGCAAATTCCATGTGGTGCCTGCCGATGATCTGGTCGTGGGGGATCTCGTTCTGCTGGAGACGGGAGACAAGGTGCCCGCCGACGGCCATGTCATCAAAGCCCTGGAACTCTCTTTCGACACGTCGGCGATCACCGGGGAGAGCCATTCGCTCACGGCAGCTTTGGAAACGCCCGTCTACCGGGGGTTCACGGTGGTTTCCGGGGAGGGCGCCATGGTGGTGGACGCCGTTGGGCAGGCTACGCAGATGGGACGCATCCGGGATGCACTCGCGGCCGAACCCGAGCCGACGCCTCTGCAGGAACGCCTCTCGGAACTGGCCGACCGCATCGGCATCGCCGGCACGCTGGCGGCCGTAGCCATATTCGTGGCCCTGTTCTTTCGCGCCATGTTTCTGCAGGGCTTCGAATTCTTCTCGCCGGCCTGCATCCAGTGCGTCCTCAATTCCTTCATCGTGGCGGTCACCATCGTGGTCGTGGCCGTTCCGGAGGGGCTGCCGCTGGCCGTGACGCTGAGCCTGGCGCTCAACATGCGCCGCATGGCGCGCGACAATATCCTCGTGCGCACGCTGGCGGCCAGCGAAACCCTGGGCGCGGTCACCGTGATCGCCTCCGACAAGACGGGCACGCTCACGCTCAACCGCATGCGGGTGAGTTCGGTCTGGACACCCGAAGGCGGGGAGGAGCCGGCCGCTGGAAAGTGCTTTCGCTCCCCTGACGACCGCCTGTTCCAGCAATTGCTGGCCGTCAATTCCACGGCGCACCTGGAAGAGACATCGCCGGGGAAATTCGACTACATCGGCAATCCCACCGAAGGCGCCCTGCTGTTCTGGCTCTCCGACTGCGGATGCGATTACATCGAGGTGCGGGAAAACGCGGCCATCCGCGGCCGCAGGCCGTTCTCTTCGGCCCGCAAGATGATGTCTACGCATGTGGACTGGGATGACGACCACTCGATGCTGCTGGTCAAGGGCGCTCCCGAGCGGGTGCTGGAGCGGTGTGTCGACTGCGCATCGTCGCTGCTGTCCGGAAAGGTTCCCATCGGGGAGCGGCTGCCGGAAATCCAGGCCAAACTCGAGGAAGCCGCATCCCGCGGAGAGCGTGTGCTGGCCCTGGCGTGGCGTCATCTGGCCGCGGGCGCGCGCGACTACGAGGAGGAAAACCTTACGCTGTGGGGGCTGGCCATCATCAAGGATCCTCTGCGCCGGGAAGTGTCGGGGGCTATCGACCAGTGCCGGCAGGCCGGCATCCGCGTGATGATGGTCACGGGAGACAACCCATATACCGCCCGCTCGATCGCTGGGGATCTGGGGCTGATGGAGGAAGGCGATGAAGTGCTCGACGGCCTGCAGTTCGAGGCGCTTTCCGACGAGGAGGCCCTGCGGAAACTGCCTCGCCTGCGGGTGCTGGCCCGCAGCCGTCCGCACGACAAGCATCGGCTGGTCTCGCTGCTCAAGGAGTCCGGCGAGGTGGTGGCCGTCACCGGCGACGGAACCAATGATGCGCCCGCGCTGCGCAAGGCCGACGTGGGGGTGGCCATGGGAATTTCCGGTACGGAGGTGAGCAAGGAGGCCTCCGACATCGTGCTGCTGGACGACAACTTCACCTCCATCGTAAAGGGGGTTCTCTGGGGGCGTTCCCTGCATGCCAACATCCAGAAGTTCCTGCAGTTCCAACTCACCGTCAACGTGGCCGCCCTTTCGGTGGCCTTCGTGGGGGCGCTTCTGGGCGGGCGATCGCCGCTGACCGCCGTGCAACTGCTCTGGGTCAACCTCATCATGGATACGCTGGCGGCCATCGGCCTGGGGCTGGAGCCGCCGCGCCCCGAGCTCATGCGCGCCCGCCCGCGCGACCGCCATGCGCCGCTGATTACGGCCCCCATGTGGGTGTTCATCCTGGGAATGGGCGCCTATACGTTCGTTTCCCTGATGGTCCTGTTCCAATGGAACTTCCTGGGGGAAGGTCCCCGGCATGGGGCGGAGCATCTTTCAGTAATTTTTACGACATTCGTTTTCCTGCAGGTGTTCAACGAGATCAATGCACGTAGCCTTTCCGGCCATGAGAGCGCATTCGCCCATCTGGCCGAGAGCCGCGGCTTTCTGGGCATCCTGGGGCTGGTGATGGTAATCCAGGTGGCGCTCACGGAATTCGGCGGCCGGCTGTTCCAGACGACACCGCTTTCGGCCGCCACGTGGCTGCGCGTGCTGGCTTTTTCCTCCACGTCCCTGCTGGTCGGAGCGCTGCTGCGCTGGAGCATGCGCCGTTTGGGCGTCGGTTCGCGGGAGGCGGCCTGATGGGGGCGCTGCACGCCGAATACGAGCGTAAGTGGCTTCTCGCCCGCTTGCCGGAAGTGGCTTTCACACGAAGCCTGCACATGCGCCAGGGCTACATCACGCAGAATGGCGTGTGGGTGCGGATTCGAGAAACCACCTTTTCCGACGGCGCAACGCAATGCATCCTGAACCGCAAGATTCCCATCGATGGCGGCAGCATGGAATGGGAAGTCCCCATCCCGCAGGGGGCCTTCGACATGCTCTGGACGCTGTGCGACGGCCATTCGCTGATCAAGACGCGCCGCGAATTCGTGGACGCCCGGGGGTGGCTCTGGGAAATCGATGCCTATGAGGGGCCGCTGGCCGGACTTTTCGTGCTGGAACTGGAACTGCCGGCCCCGGATGCGGAATTTTCGATTCCGAAGGAACTGGCGGACTGCATCCTGCGCGAAGTCACCGGGGATCCGGCCTGGACCAACAAGGCGCTTTCCTGCCTGCGTTCCCTGCCGGAGATGCCTTTTACTTCTTCGGAATGAATTTTTTTGCCTCTATTTAAGCGTTTTTCGTTGCAATGGGGATTTGGGGAATACATCAAAAGACAACCGGAAAGAGAAGGATTCATTCTCCGGCCGGCTCGACGCTGACCGCGCGCGCGCGCAGGCGTTCCAGAAAGGCCATGCTCTCCTTTTCGCGGGCGGGATCCTTCAGTTTGTCGTCGGCCATGTGCACCACCATCGCAGGGTAGGCGAACGGGATTCCCAGTTCACGGAAGCGTTCGTACACGGCCAGCATGAGATGTTCCTGCACGGCGAGCCATTCAGCCCACACCTTGGTGGCGGCATAGCAGTGGACCATGATGTCCAGCGAGGACTCGCCGAACTTGGAGAAGCGCACCACCGGCTCTTCGGGGGTCACGCCGGGATCGTTCTTCACGATCTCGCGCAGGGCTTCGAGCGCCGCGCGCAGCATGGCGGGCGTGCATTCGTAGGTGATGGCCACGGTGAACAGGATGCGCCGGCTTTCGCGCCGCGTGAAGTTGCGCACCGGGTCGGAGGCCAGAAGCGAGTTGGGGATCTGCACCACGGTCCGATCCATCTGGCGGACCAGCGTAGAGCGGAAGCCGATCATTTCCACCGTGCCCTCGATGCCCTTGAACTCGATGTAATCGCCCGCCTGGAAGGGCTTGTCCGTGAGGATCATCATGGAACCGAAGAAATTGGCCAGGGTGTCCTTGGCCGCCAGGGCGAACGCCAGGCCGCCCAGCCCGAGGCCGGCGATGAGCCCGGACGGGTCGTATCCGAATTCCTGCAGGACCATCACGAATCCCATCAGGATCAGGATGATGCGCAGGATCTGCTCGACGAACGGCATGAGCCTGTCGTCGATGATGCGCTCTTTGAGGCTCATGGCGCCCCGGATGAGGTAGGACAGCACCTTCACGCTGCGCACGGCCGTCCACGTCACGAGCACGATGACGGCGACGCGCAGGAATTCTCCGAACACCCGCTCGAAGGTGGGAAACTCGCTCGTGGGAAGCACCAGCACCACCCACCAGGCCGCCAGCACGACCACGCCGACCTGGGCCGGGATCCGGATGGCCTCCAGTAGCAGGTCGTCCGCCTGTGTCTGGGTCTTGGAAGCCAGGTGGGAAAGGATGCGCAACAGTTGATTTACTACGACTCTGCGCAGAAGATACGTAGCCGAGAGCACGAGCACCGTGAAGACCAGGTGCCCCCAGGTGAAGGGCTCGAACATGGATGTGTGGAGGAACCCGGAAACGGCCGAATACAGGCTGTCAGTCATGTCTTTCTCCTGAAAGTCGCTGGAATCAGTGGCCGCCCTTGAGTTTGGGCTTGACGTTGCGCACGCGCCAGGCCAGGGCGAGCCCCGCCAGGGAGAACGGAATCAGGAAGGGGAACCAGTAGTTCCAGTCCAGCGTGGTGAGTTTGCCCAGGGAGATGCCCTGGATGGCCACGCCCAGGTACACGAAGCCATCGATGATGCCCACGGCTGTGCCGGTGGCCTGCTTGCCGCCGAAATCCGCGGAAGCCGTGCCGGAGAGCACACCGTGCGTGCCGATGACGCAGAATGCCGTGACGATCACCACGGCGAAGAGGATGTAGGGCTTCACGACGCTGGAATCGGGCATGAGGGAGATCACCAGCGCGGCCAGGATGAGCGTGAGCGTGAGGATGCCGTAGAGCAGGGCGGCCACGGGCGGCCGGCGGCTGCCGAAGAGCTTGTCGGAGATGACCCCCGCCAGCATGGAGCCGGTGGCCCCGGCGATGAACAGTCCCACCCCCAGCATCTCGCGCACGGAAGGCACGGAACTCTGCTTGGCCCAGGCGCCGAACCAGTGGAACACGCCATCGCGCAGCACGCCCGTGCACAACTCGATGAGGGCGATGGTGAGCACGATGGGATGGGTGAGGATTTTCTTCAGGATATCCAGCAGATGGATTTTCTCGTCGGAGTCGAACTGGGTGTCGGTGCCTGTGTGGAATCCCTCGAATCCGGCCTGCGCGGGCGTATCCCGGATGATGGCGATCGTCACCACCATCATGATGAAGAGAAAGATGGAGGGGATGAAGAAATAGAACTGCGGGTCGTTCGGAAACAGCCGCTTCATCACGAAGGGCGCTACGCTGTAAGCCAGGAAGAGGCCCGACGAGATGAGGATGCCGAAGATGCCGCCCAGCGTTCCACGTTCGGTGAAATGGAACCAGTTGGAGTTGACCTTGACGATGGCGATGGCCGCGAAACTCTGGAAGTACATGTTGATGCCGTAGAGCAGGGCCATCTTCATGACGAAGGCGTCCGTCCAGTTCAGGGCGATGAGCAGGCCCATGAACACGTTGACGATGCCGGACCCCAGCGTGGAGATGATCATGGCCCGGCGGCCGCCGATGCGGTCGGTGAGCGGACCGTTGAACAGGAAGGACACGCCGTAGACGATGGCGCCCACCATGGTCATGAAGCCCAGTCCCGCCCGGTCCATGAGCCCCTTGGAGAAGTCGGCCTGCGCGGGGATGTAACTGTAACGGCCCATGTAGAGCGCCGCGTAGGCGATTCCCAGCGGGAAGTAGTTCCAGAACCGTCGGATGGCAAAACCGGGAGGATGATTCAACTGCGCCATGAATGACTCCTGGGGTGAAAGATGGACCCCCGCGGCATCCTACCCGAAGGCGCGTTGCCTACAAAGTGAAAATTGCGTGAGGAAGTGGGACCGCACGGATGCGGGAGAACCGCTTACGGGGCCACGGCGACGGGATACAGGCGCTGCGTCGTGGTGCCGTCGCCCAACTGGCCGCTGGCGTTGTTGCCCCAGCAGTACACCAGGCCGCCCGCCTGCACGGCGCACGTGTGGGAGGTGCCCGCCGTGACGGACTCTACGTTGTAAATGTTCGAAAGGCGGGTGGGGCGCCGCTGGTTGCCCGTGTTTCCGATGCCCAGTTGCCCGGATGCGTTCAGGCCCCAGCACCACAGGTTGTGCGCCCCATCCACGGCGCAGACGTGGGAATAGCCGGACGCCATGGACAGTACGGGTGCGTTCCAGTCCACGTTCATCGGCAGGGCGGATTGCAGGGGAAACGTGCTTCCGGTTCCCAACTGCCCGGCATTGTTGCGTCCCCAGCAGTAGATGTGGTCGGGCAGCACCGCGGCGCAGGAATGCTCGCCACCGGCGGCGATGGCATATGCGCCGAGGATGTCGGGGAGCAGCGTTGGTGAACTGCGATTGATGGTGCTGCCATCGCCGAGTTGCCCGTAGTCGTTGTTGCCCCAGCAGTAGAGGGTCTGGTCGACGAGCACTGCGCATGCATGCACGCTGCCCGTGGAAATGGCATGCACGGCGGTGGGAAGAGGGACTGGCGTGGGGACGTTCTGGTTCGTGTGGTTTCCGATACCCAATTGGCCGTACGTGTTGTTTCCCCAGCATGAGAGCAGTCCGCCGCTATGGATGGCGCACGTGAAGTTGCCGCCGCAATCCAGCGCCGTGACATCGGAGAGCCCCGGCACGGGGACAGGCAGCAACTGTGGCGAGACCGTATGGCCCAGGCCCAACTGGCCATACTGGTTGTCGCCCCAGCATTGCAGTGTTCCATCCTCCAGCAGCGCGCAGGAATGCAGGGTGCCGGAGCAGGCGGCCCGCACGTTTCCCGCAATCTGCGGGCGCACGGGAGTCAAATACTGCGTCGTGGTGCCGTCGCCGACCTGCCCGGAATTGTTGCCTCCCCAGCAGCGCGCCGAGTATCCCGTGAGGCGGGCGCAGGTGGTGTTGCCGAGCGAATCCACGGATGTGGCGTTTTCGCAGCCTGATTCGTCCAGTTGGCAGGAGGCGGGGGAGCAGTACTCGCCCGTGAAATGCAGAAGCGATCGGCAGGAGGGACGGTCGGGATCCAGCGGATCGCAGTTCTCGAACTGGGTCTGCACCACGCCGTCGCCGCAATAGCCGGTGCATCCGGTCCGGTTGAGGACGCAGTCGGAATTGCACAGAAGCCATCCCGAGTAATATCCCAGGGATTCGCAGGTCTGGCCGCCCAGGTCGGTACCGTCGCACTCTTCGAAGCCCGCGTCCCGGTGGGCGTCGCCGCAACGTCCACCGCAGCCGGACACGTCGAAGAAGCAGTCATTCCGGCAGGCCAGGGTTCCCGGGTGGTAGCCCAGATCCTCGCAGGTCAGCACGTTGGCGTTTCCAGGCTCGCACGTTTCCCATTCCGGCTGCACCAAGCCATCGCCGCAGCGCCCGGCCCGTTCGCAGTCCGATATGTCCGGGCGGCAGTCCGGCCCGCAGACGAGGATGCCCCCATGGTAGCCCAGGGATTCGCAGGTCTGGCCATTCAGGTCGGCTCCGTCGCACTCTTCGCCGGGGTCCAGCATTCCGTCGTTGTCGCATCGGGCGATGCAGCCCGTCCGGTTCAGGCGGCAATCCGGCCCGCAGGTAAGGACGCCGCCGTAGTAGTGCAGGGATTCGCAACTCTGGCCGTCCAGGTCGTCTTCGTCGCATTCCTCGAAGGGGGCCTGCATCACGCCGTCGCCGCAGAAACCGCTCGAAAGGCAGTCCCGGTTGTCCAGCCGGCAGGTGGAGGTGCAGGCCAGGCGTCCTGCATGGTAGCCCAGGGATTCGCAGGTGAGGCCGCCGAAATCCTCGCCATCGCAGGCTTCGCCGGGTTCACGCACGCCATTCGGATGGCAATCTGCGGGACCGTCCTCGATGGGCATCACCCACCGGCAGCCCGACGGCATGGCCAGAAGGGAAAGGCAGGCAATGAAAAACATCGGAAAGCGTACCGGAACGCGGCTGCGTGGCCGGAATTTCAGGTGCGGCGCTGTGCAGGAGACATCCGCAGGGAAGCCTGTCTGTGCAGTTCCGGATGGTTTTTTCCCGTGGATTCTGCCCATGCTTCGGCTCGCGATTGACGCGGCCGCATGGCAGGGGCTGTCGGGAAAATGCTCGGACATGGCGATACCTCAGTTCATGGGGTTGATGATCTGCATGTTGAGCCCGCCGGGATAGGCATAGGAGTCATAGGAGTCGTACCCCACGATGACGATGCCGAAGGGGGCGGTTCCCGTGAAGGCGTGCACGCCGTCGGGGACGGAGATGCGG
>CAZEZP010000098.1:0-3847 GCA_964516435.1 uncultured Kofleriaceae bacterium
AGGAGACGGGATACGAGATTTGGCAGAGTCTCGTGGGGTCGGAGATAGGTGTAAGCGTGAGAATGGAGGCGTTTGGCGGACGAATGGAAGGGTTTTGCGTACGAATGGAAGCGTTTGGCGGACGAATGGAAGCGTTTGGCGGACAAATGGAAGCGTTTGGCGTACGAATGGAAGCGTTTGGCGTGCGAATGGAAGCGTTTGGCGTGCGAATGGAAGCGTTTGGCGTGCGAATGGAAGCGTTTGGCGGGGCGCAGGAAAACCGGCAAAGAGAGGGAGGGAACGCTTTTTCAGTTTCCGGCGGCCGGAGCCGGGGGTGCATGGCGGGTCCCCCGGGTCAGTTCCCGGTAGGCCTGCACCCGGGCGGGATCGTCGGGAAAGGCGAGCGCGGCCGCGGCGGCGAGCCGGCCCAGCGCCGTTTCCACCCGCTCGAGCAACTGGTTGCGCAGGATGGTCTTTTCCCGGGCCGTGATCTTCTGCCGCTCCTGCACCTCGTCGGCCTGCACCAGGGAATCGCGCAGTTTCCGGATTTCCTCGATGTCGGCCGGCAGCACGCCGGCTTCCCGCAGCGCATCCGTGTGAAGCCGGTAGGCCGAAAGTACCATCTCGGCGGCCGACGTCACCGTGCGCACGACCGCGATCTGCATGGATTTCCCCACGCCCAGGGCCGCCTGCACCTCTTTGCCCAGTTTCGCGAAGCGCGCGGTCTCGCGGATGGTCCGGATGCGCGCGGCCAGGCGCTCGGCGGCGTTTTCCTGGTTGCGCGTGGCCCCCCTGCGCACCGCCTGCGCGGTCTTCTGGTCGTCGATGAGCGCATCGAGCAGTTCGAGATCCTCGGCGAGCCCGTCGATGACGCCGGCGCTCAGCCGGGGCTCGAGGCGCGCCTTGTCCCTGCGGGCCAGTTCCATGGCGTGCTGCCCGGCCCGGCGGGTTTCGTCCGGTTTTCTTTTCAGTGGCATGGGAAGACTCCTTTCGGGTGAGAGGGTGCGATCCGGATGTTTCTCATACTGTGTTAATGATCGCGTTGCCGCATTCTGTAATATGCCAAGCGGGTCCCTGTCAATTCCCGGTTTCGGGAAAAACGCGCGTTTTTCCGGGGTTGCCGGCTGGTGGGATCCGTGACCGCCCGGCCACGCCCGGGGTGTGAACGCGCATTCACGGGCGACGGCGGCGCGGATGGAAAAAACCTGGGACCGGTTGCAAACGCGGACGTCCGGGGCTACACTGCCTGTGCGTGGGGCATGGAAGGAAACGGCCGTCCCGCAAGGGCTTTTGGGCGGTTTCCGCATGCTTCCGGCTTTTCGGGCCGCCTGGCACACCGTTTGCACGAGAGCGGGCGGCTGAACGGTTTTCTACTACGGAGGTACGCCATGAAACGCTTGCTCTTCTCCCTCGTCGTCCTGTCCGGAACCCTGCTTTCTTCCTGCTGGTCCGGAACCTGCGAAGAACCCCTGTGCCCCTACTGCGACGCGACCGGCTGCTACGATGAACTCTGCCAGCCCGCGTACTGCAACTCCGATGACGACTGCATGTACATGGAGTACTGCAACTTCGATCTGCACCAGTGCTTCCCGACGGACATCGGCTGCTACTACGACTGGGAATGCCCGCAGGGCACGCTGTGCGATCGCGCCTCGGGCACCTGCCGCCGGCCCGACCCCAGCAACGTCTGCCGCAATGACTGGGAGTGCCCCGAGAACGCCTACTGCAACGAGTACACGGGACGCTGCGAGCAGACGGGCTCCTGCGCCACCTCGTCCGAGTGCCCCGACGGCTTCTACTGCGACGAGCGCCACGTCTGCTCCCCGGCGCCCGTGGGGCCCTGCGTGAACGATGCCCAGTGCGGACTGGGGGCCTACTGCGACAACGGCACGTGCGTGGATTCCGGCGTGTGCACCGGCAATGACGACTGTTCCGATCCGACGCCCGTGTGCGATGCGCGCGGCACCTGCGTGCCCGATCCGAATCCGCCGCGCACCTGCGCCTCGAGCGCGGACTGCAACGCCGGCGAGTGGTGCCGCGACGGGCTGTGCGAGGCCATGCCGGTGCGCGATCCCGCCTGGAACTGCCAGTTCAGCGAGCACTGCGGCGAAAACGGCGTGTGCGTGGACGGGCGCTGCTACAACGCCTGCCTGACCGACGACAACTGCGGCACCGACCAGATCTGCGCCCCCAACGGCTACTGCCAGTATGATTTCTCTGCGGGCGGCGAGTGCGTGGCCGATGCCGACTGCGGCGGCAATGCCGTGTGCATCGACGGCCTGTGCCATGACGCCTGCACGGCCGATGGCGACTGCACGGACGCCCAGGACCGCTGCCTGGCCGGCGTGTGCGTGGCCAACGACATCGCGCGGCCCGAGTGCTACACCAACGCCAACTGCATGGGCGGCGAGGAGTGCTTCGAAGGCATCTGCCGCGTACCCTGCACGGACAACGCCGACTGCGCCGGCTGCCCCGGCAACCCCATCTGCGCGATGGGCGGCTACTGCATGGACAACAACGACATCAATCCCGAGTGCGCGCTCTCCGCGGACTGCGCCTCCGGCCTGATGTGCGTGGACGCCCTGTGCGTGTCCTCCTTCTGATGCCGAGCCCCCCGGTTCGAGTTCCCCCGACTTTTTTCCATCCACCAGCTTGACAACCGCGAAGACAACCCTTATGGTCGCCACCGTCTTTCGTCGACGGCTTTCCCGGGCGGGCGCTTTCGTCGTGGCCGCGCGCCGGCCGATGTGCCCCGGCGCTGCATCCGGAAGCCGCGTCACACCCAGCATCTCATACTCTTTCGGGTGAACACACTGTCCATAGGTTCTGTATTCTGGCACGTTGTCGTTTTTTCATACGCGAACCCATGTTCCTGAACCCCATCATTTCCATCATCGAAACAGAGGAGAAACATGAATCTCAGTGAAGTCAAAAGCCTGCCCATGAAGGACCTCGTCCGTCTCGCCGTTTCCTACGACGTCGCCGACGCCGTCAACCTGCGCAAGCAGGACCTCATCTTCAAGATCCTCGAGATCGCCGCCAACAAGGGTGAAACCATCCAGGGCAGCGGCGTGCTCGAAATCCTGACCGACGGCTACGGTTTCCTGCGCTCCCCCGACTACAACTACCTGCCCGGCCCGGACGACATCTACGTGTCGCCCAGCCAGATCAAGCGCTTCAACCTGCGCACCGGCGACACCATCTCCGGCGAGGTGCGTCCGCCCAAGGCTTCGGAGCGGTACTTCGCGCTGCTCAAGGTCGACGAGATCAACATGGAGCCGCCCCAGGCCCAGCAGGACAAGATCCTCTTCGACAACCTCACGCCGCTGTATCCCCAGGAGAAACTCAACCTGGAAAGCGACCCCAAGAACATGTCCACGCGCATCGTGGACCTGCTCACGCCCATCGGCAAGGGCCAGCGCTGCCTGATCGTGTCCCCGCCGCGCGCTGGCAAGACCATGCTGCTCAAGGACATCGCCAATGCCATCTCCGCCAACCATCCGGAGATCGTGCTCATGGTCCTGCTCATCGACGAGCGTCCCGAGGAAGTCACGGACATGGAGCGCTCCGTGCGCGGCGAGGTCATCTCCTCCACGTTCGACGAGCCCGCCGCCCGCCACGTGCAGGTGGCCGAGATGGTCATCGAGAAGGCCAAGCGCATGGTCGAGTACGGCAAGGACGTGGTGATTCTGCTGGACTCCATCACCCGCCGCGGCCGCGCCTACAACACCGAGTGCCCGCACAGCGGGAAAATCCTGTCGTGCGGCGTGGACGCCGCGGCCCTTCAGAAGCCCAAGCGCTTCTTCGGCGCGGCCCGCAACATCTAGGAGGGCGGCTCGCTCACCATCCGCGCCACCGGCCCCATCGA
>CAZEZP010000099.1:0-8427 GCA_964516435.1 uncultured Kofleriaceae bacterium
CCCCAGGAGTCGGTGCCCCAGTCGGACCCGCCGGACCCGCCGCCGCCGCCGCCACCCCCGCCGTTTTGTCCGGTTCCGCCGGCTTCTCCCGGACGGGCGTACCAGAAATCGCCCACCAGGCGTCCGCCGGATCCGCCGGCCCCGCCGGCTCCGTTCTGCACACGCCCGTCACTGCCCGGCGCGCCAGGACCGCTGGTGCTGTCGGAAGAAGCATACCCGCCGGCACCACCATAGCCGTATCCGCCGGAAGTCCACTGATCGGCATTGTTCCCGCGCTGGCCGGGAGTGGCATCGTAGTCGGAATTGAACACGCCGCCGCAGTAGGTGTCCATGGTACCGCCTGCCCCGCCGGCACCGGCATTGGGGGAGAGCCCGCCGGGGCAGGTGTTGGTGCCCCTCGAACCGCCCGCGCCGCGCCCCGAATCGTTGCAGGAATATGACGCTTCATAGGCATTGCCGCCATTTCCGCCATGCATGCCGCTGGTGGCCGTCACCGTGGGAGCGTCGGCCCCATCGGCTCCGCTGCGGCCCGGGGCGCCGTTGCCGGCGGCGAGCGTCACCCGCTCCAGGACCAGGCCGCTGGCGCGCAGGGCATGCACCACGTAACTGGAATGCCCGCTGCCGTCGGCCAGTGTGCCCGATGCGGCAGGCCCCACGAGGACGAGGTCCATCATGCGGGTTTCGAAGGGAAGATCGTGGGCCCGGACGGTGAGGTATTGCCCGGTGAGGCTGTCCAGCATGCCGGTGATGGTCACCTCGTGGGCGCCCTGGGTGCGCGGGCCGCGTTTCCAGGCCGTGTCATAGCCGCCAATCACGTGGATGCCGGGAGAGAGAGCGACCACCTCGTCGTAGCGGCCCGCCTGGACGTACACGTAGGAGAGTCCTCCCGAAGCCGCCTGCTGGATGCCGTAGGAAATGCTGCGGCAATGGGGTGTGGAAATGGCGGCGTAATCCCGGCCGCAACCGGGAATGTCGGCGCCCGTGGTGGCCACGTAGATGCCGCCGTCGAGGTTACCGTCGATGCCGTCGCAGTCGTCATCCGCAAAGGTCCCGTCCGGTTCGTCCGTGGGGGAGGGCGGCAGGCAGGCGCCCCAGCCGGCGGCGCCCTGGCATGTGCGCGTGCCCGTGCAGGCGCCCAGCGGGGTCGTGATGGCGCAGGCTTCGCTCGCACCCGGATTGGCGGCATTGCAGTCGCATGCGCCGCTGTCGGGGATGCACTGTCGGTAAGTCTGTCCCTGCAGCTCGACGTCCGTGCAGGTGTAGCCCTGCGGGCAGGAGACCGTGCGGCAGTCCCGGGCGCAGAAACTGCCATTGGCATAGGGCAGGCACAGATCCTGGCCGATCAGGGAGCATTCCGAATGGGTCTGGCATGTGGTGCAGAGCATGTCTCCCGTGGGAACGCACACGTATGCGATCTGTCCCTGCTCCACGGCGTCCATGACGCCCAGGCAATTGTAGCCTTCGGGGCAGTTGCCCGAATCGATGCAGGTCTTCGAGCAGAAGCCGCCTGTGGCCACGAAGAGGCAGATGTTCGACTGGCACTGGCCGCGTTCGGTGCAAGGATCGCCGAAATCCCGCTTCGTTTCCACGATGTCTCCGTCGGGGGATGCGTCGGCCGCGTCGGTCGCGGCATCCGCCACATCCTGCCCGCCGTCGGGGACGCCCCCGTCATCGATGGGCGCGCAACGGTCGACATCGCAGAACCATCCATCGGGGCAGTCGTCGCCTCCGACCTCGCACGGACAGATTCGCTTCGCCGGGTCGCAGGCGGTGTTGGAGGAATTGCCGGCGCAGGAGGCCAGCAGGAAGGAGATGGACACTACGAGGGAAAGCAGCCATGGGAAATGACAGTCCAGATTCCGCCGATGCCGTTGTACCATGATGGAATCCTCCGGTTTCAACAGCTTTATGGAAGGAAAGAAACCAAAAGTCAAGCGGCTTTTTGGTCCGGTTCAGGCGGCTTTTTCGCTGGCCACGGCTTTTTTCCGGCGCACCTTCCCCACGCCCAGCACCCATATGGCCAGGGCCAGCCAGAAGCCAGGCGCGAAGCCGGCTTCGTACCGGGTCGCCGTCCACGTCAGCATGTACAGGGCGGTTCCCAGGATGATGGCCAGCGCAGGCTGCCGGCCGCCGCGCGAGGCAAGGACGGTCCAGTGGGAAAAATGCGCCAGTGCGAAAACGCCGGCGAACAGCAGTCCCACGGCAGGCTCGGGGCCGAAAGCAGACAGGATACCCAGCAATGCCGCCCAGGCGACGAACAGGAAGGGAACGTATGCCTGCAGGGGGCGGTCTCCAGTTTTGATGGAGGAGAGGTCGGCCGTGGTCGTCTCGGGCCAGGACGGGGCGGCTGGCGGCTGCATCAGGATTCCCATGTACGCTGCGTACAGGAACAGGCCGGCGGCGGTTTCGACCGCGCCGAGCGCGGGAAGGGCGAGCAGCGGCAGGATGCAGGACGCCGGAAAGACCACGCCCCGCACCCAGGCGAAGCCTGGCAGCCGCAGATAGATCCACGGCAGCAGCAGCAATCGGGCCGCGCCAAACCATGCCGGCTCCTGCGCGAGGAGAAGAATCGCCCCCATCCACAGCAGGGCCATTCCCGCCAGCAGCGGATGCCGGCTTCGCGCGCAAAGCCGCAGGCGGAATGCGAATTTCATCGGGAAGAAGGGAATGGCAGAAAAAAGGCTCGACTACTTCTTGCCCTTTTTGGCGGGCAGGAGGGCTTCATTCATCGTGGTCTTGAAGTGGGCGGCCGGCGTGAAGGCCAGCGTGTAGTGGGCCGGAATGACGATTTCTTCGGCGTTCTTGGGATTGCGGCCCTTCTTCTCTTCACGATGCTTGCGCTTGAAGGTGCCGAATCCGGGCCAGGAGAACTTCAGTTCCTTGCCCTTCACGGGCTTGGTCTTCACGAAATAGTCTTCCATCTCCTTGAAGAAGATTTCCACCACCTGCGTGATCTGTTTCTTGGTCAGTCCCTGGATTTCTTCGTGCTTGGCAATTTTTTCGATGAGTTCGGGCTTGGTCATGGGCTTCTCCTCTCGGTTACGGGTTGAAAAGTTCTCTCCACGCAAAAAAACCTGCATCACTGCCGGTTCGTTTCGTTCATCAGCGGTCTCAGCATGAAAAAAGCCGGATCCCTTGTCAAGCTGAAAAATGCCAACTTTTTCAAGAAAAAATGGGAAAAAAACGGAAAAAAGTTCACTGCTGGCGGAATTTTTTCGCTGAAAATGAAAAACGCCTTGAAAATCAAGGGGTGGATCGGCGGGTGAAGCGCTGCACGATTTCCATGTGCGGCGTGTGCGGCATGGAATCCACGAGAATCCACTGCGTGAGGCGATAGTCGGCATCCAGCCACGCGCGGGCGTCGCGCGCGCCGCTGGCGGGATCGCAGGAGATCAGGACGACGTTTTCCGGGGCCAGCGCCACCAGTGCAGCCGAGACCCGCGGTCCCACGCCAGCGCGCGGCGGGTCGAGCACGAGGGTGCGCGCCTTTCCGGGAGACATCGAGGAGACGGCCTGCTCCATGGTCTCCGGCAGCAGGTGCACGGCGCCGCCCGCATGGGCATGCGACTCCATGTTTTCATGGAAGAATCGGCAGGAAGCCGGGTCGCTTTCCACGGCCGTCGTGTCCCCGTATCGCCGCACGACGCGCGTGCAGTTGCCGGCGCCGGCATAGCCTTCCAGGATGGGCCCGGCATCCCCGATGGCCTGCAGGCATTCCTCCAGCGCGCCGAGGATGAGCGCGTTGACCTCCGGCCCGGCCTGGAAGAATCCGGCGGAGGAGAGCCGCAGGGGGCCGTATTCCGGCGTGTCTACCCATATTCCCGCTTCTCCTGCGTCGGTTCCGGCGATGCGCGCGCCTGCAAGATGGGGCGCCGCCGCCCGGAGCTTGTCGAAAGCCGCCTGCAGGGGCACGTCCAGTGTCACGTGGAGTGATTCGTCCCGTCCCTGCAGCAGGCGCACTTCCACGGCCGAACCGGCCGGGAGGAATTTGCGGAGGAATCCGTGGGCGCTGGGCTGCTGCAGCATGGGGCAGGCATCCACGTCGATCACGTTGGCAGAAAGGGCAGCGAAAAACCCCAGCCTTCCTCCGATGGCATTCATCCGCGCCCGGCAGCGCAGTCCCCTGTCGCTTCGCGGGATGCGCGTTTCGATCGCTTCCGACAGGGGAAATCCGCGGAAGGCATGGCGGGCGATGGCGATTTTCTGCCGCAGTTGCTCCTCCCGCGCAATGGCCATCCAGGGGCACCCGCCGCAGGATTCGCCCACGGCTTCGGGGCGCGCGCAGGCGTAGGGACAGAAGGGTTCCACACGGTGGGGAGAAGGCTGCACCAGGCGAACGGCCCGCGCGATGGCCCAGGTGCGCTTCCCGGCGGGCGGTTCCCACTGGATCTCTGCCACGTCGCCGGGGACGGTTCCCGGAACGAAGAGCGTCATCCCCTCGGCATGCGCCACGCCGTGTCCGCGTCCGGCGGCGCAGGATTCGATGGTGGCTTGCGCCGTTTTCATGATGGATGTTCCTCCGGAAACAGGGAGAATTCGTCGTCATCCGGCGGGGCCAGGGGCCGCGCCTGCCGGGTGACGGGCGTGGAAACGATGAAGGCGGCCAGATCCATTCCCAGCGGCAGGGCCGAGAAGTGCGCGATGTTCGCCAGCGCCAGGTGCAGGCGCTCCACGGGGGAAGGATCCGCGAGCCCCATGTCCGGTGCGCCGGCCAGCCTTCCGGAAAGTGCCAGACGCAGCGGAGAACTGGAATCCACGGTGTCGGCGCCGGCGTCCCAGACCTGCCGCACGCGCGCGGGATCCCCGATGCCGAACACGTGCAGGGGCAACCGTCCTATGAACTGGCGCACTCGCGTCACGAGGTCCAGGCATCCGGCCCAATCCCTGCGCCGCACCGCCATGCCGCCGATGGCCACGCCGTCCACCGGAAGGGCGAGCACTTCCTCCAGGGCGCGCTCGAATGCGGCCGTGTCGGAAATGGCCGGCAGCGCCGCGTACAGCAAAAACCGGCGGGGGCGGACGCAGGCGTTTGCCGCGAAGCGGGCGTTTTCCACCGAGGCCTGCAGGCGGAGCAGCGCCTCGTCCCCGGAGCCGTCCGGCGGCACCGGGATGTCCAGCGTGAAGCCGGCGGCCGCGTGGGCCTGCTGGGCCGCGAGAAGGTCCTCCGGGGTCACAGTGAGGATGCGGCCCTCGGGGTAGGCCAGATCCACCACGGCCGTGCCGTCGGCCCGCCGCCGCCATTTGCCGCCGCGCCGCAGCACGCCCCAGGAGCCGCCGTCGATCCAGGTGCGGGGCAATACGGGGAGCGGCTGGCCATGGAAGACGAAGAACGACGGGTAAGAGAGCAGTTGCCCCAGGGGGGCGACCCGGGAAAGATGCGGCCAGAGCATGCGGTCCATCGGATGCGCCCCCGTGAGCGCGGGCACGAAGCCCGGAAGCCGCGCCAGGTTTCCCCCCAGTTCGAGCCGGTCCGGACGTGAGACGGCCAGTCTGCGCATCAGAACCGGTATTCCACGCCGCCGCCCATCACGAAGGAGGCGTTTTCATCCGCATCCAAGTCGGCGAACTGCATGCCCAGGTAGATGCTGGCGAAGAGCGTATCGTGTCCGCCGTTGCCCCAGAGCCGGATCCGATCGCCCAGAAGGACGGATCCGAGGGTCATGTCCTGGTTTTCTTCGTAGTATTCGCTCTGTATGGTTTTGTAGGTGCCGAAGGTGACATCCCAGGAGGCATAGAGATTGTGCCGGTTCCCGGACAGTTGGACGCGCCCGGATAGGCCATAGAGATCCTGGAAGTTGGATCGGTAGGTGAACAGCAGGTGCAGGCCGTCGAGCGTCCCCAGCCGGATGAACATGCCCGACGTGCCCAGAAATGGGATGCCGCCTTCCTCTTCTCCCGAGAGCTTCAGGAAATCCGCCTGGTATCCGATGGCGAAGTAATCCGTGTCATAGGCGGCATCTGCGATGATGCCGATGCCTGAAACCTCGCTGCCTGCCAGCGTGCGCAATCCCACCCCAAGAGTGAGCGGGAAGTCGAACTGGTGCTCGAAGCGCACCTGCAGGCCCAGCATCGGGTCGCCCACCAGGAAGCCGGGAAGCACGTTGGCGATGACCCGCGAGGTGCCGCCCCAGCGCAGGACGCGTTCTACTTCCGGCGTCTTCTCCTCGCCGAAGTACTGGACGAGGTCGCCCTCGCGGATGTCGAGCCCCCGCTCCATCCGGGCCGACGAGTCGTCTTCCCGGACCTCGTCCAGCGTCAGGATCGCGCGCAGTTTCAGGCGGGAATCCTGCCGCTGGACGCCATCGATCGGGTCGTACTGCGGCTTTCGGCCCTGGGAGAGCACCCGGATGCGGTCTCCGGGCTTGAATCCATGGACGCTTCCCAGGCTGACGGTCACTTCCCCGCCATGGATGCGCACCACGCGGCCGGAGGCTTTTTCCCGCCGGTCCTGCGGTGCCGCCGGCGGTTCGCGGTGCCAGCGGCCGTCGCGGATGGGCAGGGCGCCCGAACCGGAAAGCCGGTACAGGAGGTTCTGCCTGCGGGGACGCAGCACGAACAGATAGGGATGGTCATAGTAGAGGCGGGAAACGTGGCCTTCCACTTCCAGTTTCCCGGCTTTTTCCAGCCGCCCGGCCCAGTTCACGCGGAACACGAGGATGCCATCGGCACGGGTGGCCGCGTAGATGCGTTCGTCGCCCAGGAGGGCGTCCACCACGTCGGATGGCAGATGCGCCGTATCCATCCGCCGGCCAGCGGGATCCAGCAGATGCAACTGCGTGCCGCTGGCCGCGATCCGGTATCTGCGCCGGAACGCCTCGAAGCGCGACGGCGGCGGAGACGCGCCCGTTTCCGGCGAAAGACGGAGGGCGCCGGCTTCTTCCGCCGGCTTCTCTTCCGCGCCGGGTTCCGTTTCCGGTCCCCGCACGGGCAGGGAGGACTGGGCGTGCACCTCGCCTGCCAGGCCCAGGACGGCCGCAAGACAGCAGAACACGAAACAGGACATGCGCATGGCGGCCTCCCGTTAGAACCGGTATTCCAGTCCGGCGGACAGGGTCGTTCCGTACACCTCGTACTGGCCGCCTCCATCGTCCTGTGGCTGGCGGTACGGCGAAAACGACGTGTATCCCAGCGTCACCGGCACCAGGAAACTGCCGGGACCGCCGCTGCCGCGCAGATACGTGCGCAGGCCGATGCCGCCGTGGTTGAAGGTCCGCCCGTCGCCGAAGTACCGGGCGAACAGGGTGACCTGGCGCATCAGGGGGATGTTGCCCTCGGCGTGGATCATCCCCACCATGGCCCGGCGCCTGTTGTCCCGGTTGTCGTTGGAGTACACGGACTGGAACTGGAAGATCAGGTTCAGTCCGTCCACAGCTCCCAGCCGCACGCGCTGCAGGAAGACGCCGCCGCGCCGGTTGTGGACGCTTTCCCCGCGCAGCAGCGGCAACTGGTAGCCGAAGCCGGCGCCGATCTCGAAGAGCCGGGTCTCGTAGGAGAACACGGCGAAGACGTTGGCGCCGAGGTTGTCGTCGAACCTGGACGTTCCCAGAATCAGCAGCGGATCCACGCCCACCTGGACTGCGAACGGGAAATAGGCGTGGTAGTGCAGGTGGGTGCGCAGCGCCATGGACAAAAATGCCGAGTCATCGTCGTCGCCGGAGCCCACCAGCGGGATGACCTCCGCGAAGGCGCGCCACTGGTCGCGGTAGCGCTGCGGCATCCAGTTGGAGCCGGTGATGGGGCGTTCCGAGAAGAAGACGAAATCCCCCACCTTGGGGTCGTCGCCGCGGCCCAGTTGCACGGCGGCCAGTCCCTTCTCCGCCTGCACCACGCGTGCCACGCACAGCAGTTCCATGGAGGCGCGGTTTTCCCTGCGCAGTGTCAGCGGGCTGTATACGGTGTCCTGCCTGGCGGAGCGGATTTCGACGAAGTCGCCGATGCCCACCGATGCGCCTTCCTGCACGCGAAACGTCGCGTAGCCGCGGCCCACGTGGATCACCTGCCCCGCCAACTGCCCGGCGTCCCGGCGGGAGTCCAGCCGGGCGGCCCACTCCCCGCGGCCGAGCGCGTCGCCCATCCGGATGGGGTGGCCGGCATCCAGATCCACCCGGTAGGCTTCCACGTCGTAGGCGGCGGTCACCAGGGCGAGCAGATCGTTTTCCACGCGGAAGTCGACGATTTCCTTCCCCTTCTCGAGGACGGAAGCCACCTTCATGTTCAGCGGGTCCGAGACGTCCACCACCAGGAGCCCTTCCGAACGGCAGGCGGCCAGGAGCCAGCGGCCGCGGACTTCCCAGCGGGCCGGTGCCGCGGGGAGCGCGAGCGTGGCGATGACGGAGCCCCCGCGCAGGGCCTGCACTTCCACGCCGGAGACCTGGAACTGCACGTCCCTGGCGGCGCCGGATTCCGCAGGGGTGGGCAGGGTGGCGG
>CAZEZP010000100.1:0-78919 GCA_964516435.1 uncultured Kofleriaceae bacterium
GGGCAGTTCTCCATATTTATCGTTGGAACCGGCGTACTTGGGATCGCCCGATTTCAGGCGGATCTCCATGATGTCCTTGAAGGTCGTGTTCTCGGTCTCATCGATGCGCAGGTCGGTGATGGAAATCTGGTCCTTCACGTAACCGGAGGGGCCCTGTGCGAGAATGAAATTGAATTCCAAGGGCACCGGCTCGCGGAAATACTTCCCGCGCAGGCCGAACGTCACCTTCTGCACGGACAGGTGCAACTCCACGGCCAAGTATTCCCAGCCTTCCGCCAAGAGTTCCTCTAGTTCCATGGCCGGAAACAGTGCCCGCAATTCCCCCTGGGGAACTTGGTTTTCGAACTCGAAGAAGAAATGGGAATCCCCTTTTTTGTACAGACCTACCTGCCGGACCGTGTCGATGCCGGCGGCCTTCGCGATGTCGGTGGCCGGCTGCAGGAGTGCGGACAGGGGAAGTTCCACGATCGGGCTGCCATCCAGTTGCGTCGGTTGAATCGTTGACATGAAATCCACTCCTCAGGATGATGACGGGTTCCCTCAGGCTCCCCGAAGTTCCTTGACATACCGGGTGATCATCGCGGCGATGCCTTCCACGTCCAGTTTCGGATACTCGTCGGAAAAGCGGGCATAGCGCGGATCGCCACTCTTGGTGCGCACCTGCAGCAGGTCGAACACGGAGGTCGGCTGCAGCGGCGCGCCGTCCTTTTCCACCGTGACCACGTCCTGCTTGGTCTCGCCGAGAACGTTGCGGACCAGTTGCGCCCGGACGATCAGCGCATTCTCGTCGCGGCCGAACCCCCCCTGCAGATCGAGAGAAACGGTGTCTTTTTCCATCTGCAGCGTGATGGCCAGGTGATCCCACCCGTCCATGCTGTAGCGCTCGGCCTCGATTTCGGGAATCGGGAATTCCACGGGAATGGTGGGGATTTTCGAAAAGCGGATGAAGGAACGGGCCTTGGCGCCCACCGAAACACGGACCTGGAACGGCGCGCCCGTGTTCGACACCAGGGGATTGCCCCAATTGGGAAGCTCATGCAGCGGAACCTTGGCTTCTCGTTCGACATAACTTCCATCTCGGGGACTGCGCAGCACTGTCATGCGACCTCCTTCGCGAATGCAGGGTGAAGACACCCGGAAAAGGACCTCCCGCCATCCGGACTTCCGGAAAGGGGGGCGGCCCTTTGGGACTCCCATCCATATCAAATTCGCTTTCCACACACAAGTTGATGTTGCCGAATGCACGGAAAAGGTGGAGGGGAGTGGCGAAGGCGGGCCGGAGCCGCGCCGGCGCCGTGCCGAAGCGCCGGTGGAATGGCAGAATCGTTTGCAAACTTTTCCGTCTGGGTTATACAGGCTGAGGGCGTGCACCCTGCGTTCCCGAATCCGGGAGGAATGCCGGGCCACCCCAGCCATCGGAGGTGCAATGTCATGAAAAGATTCGATGTTTCCTTTCTCGTCCTTCTCGTCCTGTTCCTTTTCGCGGGATGCCGGGAATCCGCGCCGTCGACGGTTCCGCGCCGGCCACCTCTGCAGCCGGGAGCCGAAGCCGTGGCGGTCCACGACCGGATGCCGCCCGACTGCACGCCCGGCGAGCGCATCACCGGCAGGGCCGCTTCCGCCGAATCCGGCGAGGTGGTGTGGAAATACGCGCTCAACGACCTGCGCAACCAGGCGGCCGCACGCCGTTTCAGCACCGTATTCATGGAGCGCTACAACCACCGCACGGACAAGGATCTCCTGATCATCGAAATCACCGGCGTGCTCCTGAACTGCGCCGGGGCGGACAACCCCGCGCCCCCGGCGGGCGGCGGTGATGACCTTTCGCCTCCCCCGGCGGGCGACGGCGATGTCCTGGCCCCGCCTCCCACCGGCGACGACGAGGCGCTCTCCCCTCCCCCCGTGGGCCGCTAGACCCAGTGAAAATCTGCGAATTTTTCCTTCATACTCGTTGATATCTTTCATATTTTTTTCGGCAAAAAAAAATCCATATCTTTTCTTGACAGGACCGGAAAAACCGATAAAGTGCGGTCTCGTGATGGAGAAAGTTTCCTGAAAAATCGTTGTGGTTTTTCCGGTACTTGCAAACAGAAACGTTTTATCGATTGAAAGGAGCTCAAACAAATGAAGAAAGTACTCGTTCTGGTGTCCATGATGGTTGTTTCGATGGCCTTCCTCGCTTCCTGCGATACCAAGGGCAAGAAGTGCGGCAAACTGTATGACAAGTTTGTTTCTTGCGCCAAGGAACTGGGCGATGATGACAAGATGATGAAGGAAATCACGGGCGAAGGCAAGGACAAGTTCGTGTCCGAGTGCAAGAAGGAATTCGACAAGGCCAAGAAGATGGTGGAATGCGCCGACAAGGCCACCTGCGGCGAATTCTTCAAGTGCGCCATCGGCATCGACCCGATCGAAATGAAGAAGCAGGCCGAAGAGATGAAGAAGAACCTGGAGATGGGCGCGGATGACATGGGCGCTGCCCCGGCCGACATGCCCGCCGAAGACATGCCCGCCGACATGCAGTAATCGTCTCCCGGGTTTTCCCTTTTTCCTCTCTTTTTTTCCTGACCTTGAAAATCAAAGCCTGAATCAAAGCGTCAAGGCGTATTCTTTCCAGCGCGGGGTTACCGCTCGAACACGCAAATCCATGCCGGAGAAGGCACGCACCGGGAGTTTCACGAAACCGGACCCCATTGCGCGAGTCTCATGTTCATCCCCCCTTTCCTGCGGCGAAGAGAGGCCCGGCATCCCGCATCCCCCACATCCCTGCGGTGGAAAGAACCAATGGAAAGAGACCCCTGAAAAACCTCCACAGGGGGAATCGCCCCCTGGGTGGATGTGAGTACAGGAAAATCGGGGCGGCCTAGCGGTAGTCCTCGCCGCGGAAGCGGCCCGGGCCGATGGCGGGATCGTAGCCCGGCGGGTTGTCGATGCACACGCCCTGTGGTCCGCTGGGAATGGTGCACCAGTCGCTGGCGTGCTGGCAGGGACGGTCCTCGCCGAAGCAGAAGCGGGCGAACATGAAATCCTCATAGGCCGTTGCATCGGGCGATGTCACTACATAGGTGGGATCGTAGACCACCCCATTGACCTCCACCACGATGTGATCCTGATAGCGCCACACCTGGGCCGTACGTCCCAGCGCCGCGATCACGCGGGTTTCGTACATGGAATACCAGGTGGAAGACGGCTGATTGAACCAGAACCACAGCCAGTTGGCGTCGATGCCCTGCGTTTCCACCAGCGCCATGTAGAATCCCCGGAATTCGCCGCAGGCGGAGCGCTTGAAATCCAGGAACACCTCGGCGCGATCAACGATGTTGGACGGCCGCGGAAAGGAACCGTAACTGTAGCCCAGATCCTCGAGCGCCTTCATGCCGAACAGGAGCCGCTCGGCCAGGACGTTCTCGGTGGCTTCGCCCTGATCTTCCACCGTGGCATCGATCCACTCCCCGCCCCAACGCAGGATTTGCTCGTACAGGGGCGTCCCTGGCAGCGGCGCACGCCAGGTCTGGGCCAGTTCCTGATAATGCGTGCGGCTCCAGGTGCGGCCGTTCACGACATACATGTGCGTCACAGCCAGTTCCCACACGCGGGCCGTGGCCATTGGCAAGGGGGTGGCATCCACAGTCACGGGCGCATAGCCGCTTTCCGTGATTTGCAGTTCGCCCTGTGCATCGAACCAGTCGTGCGTGGTGCCATCCGAAGCCGTCAACCTTCCCGTGAACCGGTACGTGCCCGACGGCGGCGCCCCCTCGCCCCGCCAGGCGGGCATGAATATCAGTTGCGCACGAGCGCCGGATGCATAAGCCGCCATGCGCAGGGTTTCCGGAACCAACTCTCCACGCTCGTTGAGCATGCCCTGGGACATGTCGAAAAGCCGCTCCTGCACGGGCACGTTGGGATCTGTCCAGGTAGGGCCGGTAATGGTGTAGAAAATCCGCCCCGTACCCCCGAAATCGATGGCCGCCGTGGCAATGGGATCCTCCAGCGGCACGGTACCCTTCTTGCGCGGCCCATCGCAGGCCGCCAGCAGCAGGAAGCCGGCGGCGAGGAACCTAGTAATAGTCGCAATATCCATATTCGATGCCTCCAATGACCACCCGTTCCGGGAAGGAATAGCACACCTGCCCCAGCGGCGTGCACGTGCTTTCATTCAGGCTCGAGCACCAGCGATAGCAGGCCTGCCCATATCCGAAATTGAAGCACTCATAGCCCTGTGGACACACGGACGGTCCCTGACAGTAATAGTTGGTGTCGGCCGTGGAATAGCATTCGCTCGTATAGAGATCCGCTGCGCCGTCGTTATTGCGGTCCACCCCGTAGAGATTGCACTTCATGCTGGCCAGGCAGCCGTTGCCCGTGAGCGGGTCGCAGTTGGCCGTGCACTGGAACAGGTTGGGAATGACGGTATTGTTCGCATCGGAGACGTTGTAGAAGCAGGTGGAGCCGGCGCCCGCCGAACAGTCGAGCGAGTCGTAGGCCGCCGTTTTGCCGCGGCAGAACCGGCGGCAGGCGCCTTCCATGGTGAAGGGGTTGACCACGGCGCAGCCGAGGCCGGGCGCACAGTCGGAATCCGCCGCGCAGGGAGACCCGTCCGTGCCCGAACCCGCCAAAATGCACCGGTTGGACGTGGCCGTATCCACCGTGCACTTGTAGCCGCCCGGGCAGCCACTCTGCGGCACGATGGTACAGCCCGTGGACACAGAACAATCCTGGGGGCAGGTCTGCGACGTCTCTCCCGGCTCGCACGTCCCGTTGCCGCACACCGGATTCGCCGGGCAGTCCGCCGGGCAGGTCTGCGACGTCTCTCCCGGCTCGCACGTCCCGTTGCCGCACACCGGATTCGCCGGGCAGTCCTGCGGGCAGGTCTGTGCCGTCTCTCCCGGCTCGCACGTCCCGTTGCCGCACACCGGATTCGCCGGGCAGTCCTGCGGGCAGGTCTGTGCCGTCTCACCGGCGTCGCAGGTCCCGTTCGTGCAGTAACAGTCGGACAGGCACGTGGCGATGCTCTCCTGGGGTTCGCAGGCGGCATTGCCGCATACGGGTGCATATGGGCAGTCCGCCGGACAGACGGCCGTGCTCTCCCCGGCATCGCAGGTCCCGTTCGTGCAGTAGCAGTCCGGGGTGCAACTGGCCACGCTCTCGGATGCATCGCAGACGCCGTTGCCACACAGGGGACAGTCCTGCGGGCAGGTGTGTACCTCGCCGGCCTCGCAGATCCGGTTGCCGCACACACCCTCGAAACGGCAGGTCTTCGAGCAGCCATCTCCATCGGCCTGGTTGCCGTCGTCGCATTGTTCGTCGTGATCCGGCACGCCGTCACCGCATTTCGTGCCTTTGCCGGCACATGCGGACAGCAGAAGAATCGACAGCCCAATCCCGAATTCGACAAGCCTTCTGCAGTGCATCCCGAACCTCCACCGCAAAGCACGGACCACATAAGCGACCCGAAACCCTGCAGCTATTGTACGGGCAAAACACATCCGGAGCAAACGGCTTTTCCGGATTCTCCCGCTGCCCGCCAATGGCTCGTGAGCATCCAGAACCGGCAAGCAACCAGCCACAGGACCCATCTGAAACTGGCGAACGACAGGGAAAGATCGAGTTACGGCCCGCCGTCTGGCGGATTTTCAGATTCTTTCAGGCAGAAAAGGTGGAAGAAAGAGGGAAAATGGAAGGGAAACTACGGACACACGGCCGGATGATTGTAGATGGCGCAGAACTCCTGCTTTTCGATGCCGCGCTTGAGGCCCAACTGCCACAGCGGATCGGCCAGGGTCGGGGTGTGGCCCTTGTCATACACGCGGGTCGGGAAGGAGGGCACGCCGTCCGAGAGCTCGTCCGAATGCAGGTAGATGGGCTGGCCGTTCTGCTGGCCGATTTGGGTGGTGGTCCAGTCGTCATCCATGGCGCCGATGAACATGATCAGGGACACCCAGGCCTTGAGTTCCTGGATGTCGGCATGGGCCGGGCCCGGCAGCGCGTCGAAGCGCACGGCCGCCACTTCGGCGCCGTTGGTCATGTCGATGACGGAGCCATCCTTGCGCTTGGGATCGATGGTCATGTGCTGGCCCAGGGCGTTGCGCACCTCGGGCAGCAGCAGCGCCACGTAGTAGTCGACCGTGATGCGCAGCATGTGGGCGGTGGTTTCATCCGTGAGATCCAGCAGGGTGCCATGCTGATAG
Organism: uncultured Kofleriaceae bacterium; assembly: GCA_964516435.1. Lineage (GTDB taxonomy): Bacteria > Myxococcota_A > Polyangia > HGW-17 > HGW-17 > HGW-17. The sequence continues at coordinate 6,189 of CAZEZP010000100.1, forward strand.
CAGGCGATGGTGGAGAAGCCGTCGTCCGGCGGGCAGTTGAACACGGCGATGACCTTATCGAACTGGCCGCGGGTATCGTCGAAGACATAGCGCACGCCGGCGGGGTTCATGTAGTATTCCAGCGGCACGTTACCTTTCATGACTTCCACGTTCATGTCGAGGATCTTCTTCATTTCACGCGGGGTCACGTAGAAGCTCATCATCGGATAGCCCGGGACGCCGTCGGGGCCGATGCCCAGCGGGAAGGCCTTGAAAGCGTCGGAAGCCGCCACGTAGCCGGTCTTGCCCACGAGGATGGGGTCGCGCACGGCGCCGTTCTCGATGAAGGCCGCATCGAAGAGTTTGCCGTCGAACGAGGGATCCGCACCCAGGCCGGCATCGAGCGCCTGCAGGATGATGCTGTTGGTCACGTTGTACTGGGAGTCGGCCACCATGAGCGCCATGGGGGTCTCCACCTCGTAGCCGGTGGGCAGCGGGTTCTGGTAGAAGTCGATGGCCGGCATGGCGAACGTGGTGTGGCCGATCGGGGTGGCGGAGTAGGTGATGCCCATGTTCGGAATCAGGAACTGCTCGTCGAGCGCCTGGATGTACTGATCCATGAGGGAAGCCACCTGCGGATCGCCTTCCACGGTGTCGTCCACATTGTAGATGTGGGCGGTGAATTCGGTGATCTTGGACTGCTCCAGATCGTAGGTCAAATCAGCGCTGGACATGTTTTCGCCGTATTTGCCGGCGGCCACGATGTAGGTGTTGCCCACCTTGATGTAGCCGGAGGCGGCCTCCAGCAACTGGTGGCGGTGACCCGACATGATCAGGTCGATGCCGGAAACGTTGGCGGCCATGTCGCGGTCCTCGCCGATGCCGTTGGCGTTGATGCCGGCGTGGGAAACGTAGAGGATCATGTCGGCGCCGGCTTCACGCACCTCGTCCACGAGGTCCTGGATCTGCGCATAGCCGTTTTCGGCATTGGGATCCTCGTGCCAGAAGGTCACGGGCTTGGCCTGCGGCACGTTGGAGTCGGCCTCGATGCCCATCAGGCCGAACATGCCAACGGCGAAGTCGTCGTCGATGGTCTTGACCACAAAACGCTTGATCACGCCGTCTTCCACGAAGGTCTCGATGGCGTCATCGCGCGGATCGGTGTCGCTCGTGACCATGTTGCCGGCCAGAAGCGGGCGATTGAACTGCACGCTGTCGATGGAGGCCTGGATGATGGTGGCCGTGCCCACGGGGGTCCAGTCCCAGTCGTGGTTGCCCAGCGTGATGGCATCGTAGTTCATCAACTGGAAGAAGTGGAAAATCGGGGGCACGCTGCCGGAGAGCAGGTCCACCATGTCGCCCATGAGGGAGTCGCCGGAGTCCACCAGGATGGTGGGAATGCCGGCTTCGGCCTTCTCGGTCATGATGCTCTTGATGATGGCCGCGATGCGGGCCAGACCGGACTTGGTGCCATCGTTGTCCGTCGTATCCAGCGGCGTGTAGTCGCGCGCGGGCCCCACGCACATCAGGTGGCTGTGCAGGTCGGTGGTCTGGATGACCGTCAACTGGCGCGTGGTGATGACGCAGGCCGCATCGTCCGTGCAATCGGCGTCGTCGCAGTCGACGTCCCCGTCCCCGTCATCATCGGTGCCGTTGTCGCAGACTTCGACCGGAGTCTGACAGTTCTCCGCCGTGGCGCAATCCGAATCGTCGCAGTCGGTCAGGCCGTCCTTGTCGTCATCCTTCTGGTTGTCGCAGATTTCGTTTTTCTTCTTGCCGCCATCGTCACAGCCGGCAAACATTCCGAAAACAAAGAAAATGGATGTCAAAATGATGAACAATCGTTTCATGATGCACTCCTTTCAAAAGGTGGACATACCTTAGCATCCCGTCTGTCGAAATGCCAGTGGAATTTTGCATGGGCCGCGATTTTTCTTGTTTTTTTGATTAGAGATCCAGGCAGCGGCGTTCCGCCGGAGACAGGAGAACCACTTCGGGAAGCCCGTCGGCGCCGCGCCCGCTGGCCGCCCATTCCTGCCGCAGCAGTCCGGAAAGCCGCTCCACCGGCTGCGCGATGACGTCCCACGTGCCGAAGTGCATGGGAACCAGTTGGCGCGGGGCGATCATCGCCGCCGCCCGTGCGCAGTCCTCGAGCCCCATGGTAAAGCGATCCCCGCACGGAAGAAGCGCCGCATGGATGCCCAGGCGCGCCAGAAACGCCATGTCGTGGGTGAGCGCCGTGTCGCCGGCGTGGTACAGGACGAACCCGCCGGCTTCGACGACGAATCCCACGGCCAGACCGCCATAGCGCCCGCCGGGCAGCGGACTGCCATGGACGGCCGGAACGCAGCGCACGCGTCCGAATTCCATCTGCACACAACCCCCAGGCTGCAGACCCAGGGTCCGGGCGACGCCGCGCGCGTGGCAGTACTCGGCGATTTCCACGTTGGACACCAGGAGCGCATCCTGCCGGGCAGCGATTTCGATGGCGTCTCCGAGATGGTCGGCATGCCCGTGGGAAACGAACACGACATCCACGGGCGGCAGTTTCTCCAATGGAACCGGGCACTTCGGGTTTCCCTGGATGAAGGGGTCGAACAGCAGGGAAGCCCCGCCCGCCTCCAGGTGGAAGGCGGCATGGCCATACCAGGTGAGAAAGCAGGAAGATGCCGTCATTTGGCCAGTTTCTTTTCCCTGAGGAATTCGAGCACGAACGTACGCAGACTGGTATCGCCCATGTCCTTGAGCTCATAGCGCACGCGGGCCATGGGCTTGTTCACCTTGATGATGCGGGTCAAATCGATGGGCGTTCCGGAAAGCACGCACTGCGCGTCGGAAGCATTGATGGTCTGCTCCAGTTCGCGCAGTTGTTCGGGATAGTAACCCATGGCCGGCAGCACCTTGCCCAGTTGCGTGTATTTCGCGAAGACGTCGCGGATGGACCCCGCCGCGAACGGACGCGGATCCACGATGTCGGCCACCTCGTACTTCTGCGCGGCGATGAAGCCGGCGCCGATGGCCATGCCGCCGTGCGTCAGCGTGGGGCCGTCCTCGATGACCAGCACGCGCTTGCCGCGCACGAGGTCCGGATTGTCCACGGTCACCTCGGAAGCGCCGAGCACCACGCGGGCGGACGGGTTCATCTCCTTCGCGGCTGCCACAACGGCCTGCACGTCCTCGGGCTTGGCGCTGTTGGCCTTGTTCACGAGGATCACGCGGGCGCGGCGGAAGTTGGTCTCACCGGGGAAGTACGTGGATTCGTGCCCGGGACGGAACGGGTCGGCCACCACCACCTCGAAATCGGACTTGAAGAACGGCCAGTCGTTGTTGCCGCCGTCCCAGAGGACCACGTCGGCTTCCTTCTCGGCCTGCCGCAGGATGGCCTCGTAATCCACGCCGGCGTATACCACGTTGCCCATGTCGATGTGGGCCTCGTATTCCTCGCGCTCCTCGATCGTGCACTGGTGGGCGTCCAGATCCGCGTAGGAGGCGAACCGCTGCACGGCCTGCCGCGCGAGATCGCCGTACGGCATGGGATGGCGCACGGCCACCGTCTTGAGCCCATGCTCCTTGAGGATATTGGAGATGTAGCGCGTGGTCTGGCTCTTGCCGCACCCGGTGCGCACGGCGCAGATGGAAATCACGGGCTTGCTCGACGCCAGCATGGTGTTGGCGGGTCCCAGGATCCGGAAATCGGCGCCGGCCGCCGTGGCGCGCGATGCCAGGTTCATGACGGTGATGTGGGAGAGATCGCTATAGGCAATCACCACCTCGTCCACATGCAAATCCCGGATCAGTTTCTCCATGTCGCGCTCGGGGAAGATGGAAATGCCCTCGGGGTAGAGCCGGCCGGCCAGGACCGCCGGATAGCGCCGGGCGTCGATCTGCGGGATCTGCGTCGCCGTGAAGCCCACCACCTCATAGTTCTCGTTGTCGCGGTAATACGTGTTGAAATTGTGGAAATCACGGCCGGCAGCACCCAGAATCAGAACTCTCTTCTTCGTCATTGCAATCCTCCATGTACAAGGGTTGAAAAAAGGGAGGTCTGTTCGAGGAGACAGGCACACAGCCCGGACTCTCCCGACGGGCGTGGCCTGCCACGGGAGCCGTTATATAAACGCTCGACGCAAAACTTCAAGAGGCTTTTTCCAGCGAAAAGTCCGCCCGGCAGGGCATTTCAGGAAATCAGGGCGAGGAATCGGGAGCGGAGAAGACTAGTAGCGGCGGGGAGGACGGCGATCGCCGCGGTTTTCGCGCGGGCCACGGAAGCCGCCACCACCATTGCCGCGATCTTCGCGGGGGGAGCGTTCCTGGGCCTTGTTGACGCGCAGGGGCCGGCCGTTGAAATCCATGTCGTTGAGGGCTTCGATGGCGGCGGCCGCTTCGGCATCTTCCATTTCCACGAAACCGAAACCGCGGGGGCGGCCGGTTTCACGGTCAGCGATCAGTTTCACGGAGATGACCGTGCCGAACTGGCTGAACAGGTTGTGGATTTCGGCTTCGGTGGTGGAGAAGGGGAGATTTCCGACGAAAATGGTCTGTTGCATACTACTTTTCCTTTCAATCAAACAGAACAGAAACAATGTTCCGGCGCCATGCCGGAACGGGACCACGAGACACAGCGTGAACGGTCGCCGTCGTTACGGTCGTTTTCCCCTTCCCCATCGAGCACATTGAAAACATGATCGCAGGACGAAAACAGGAACAGAAACGAAAACCGGAGCGGGACAACATTCAACGAATTCCACTTCCCGGAATCCAATGCAACGCTCTTCACGTCAAATCCGGGAAACAACAGGGTTATAGATGCGGCATCCCCCCATTGCAAGCAAAATTTTCAAAAAAATACGCAACCCAACGGAAAAAAACGAGAGCAATTATTTTTTTCAATATTTTCAATGGGTTTTAGAAAAATTTGAAAAATTCACCACGCCGGCGGAAACCTTTTCGTCAGTCGATTCAAACGGGACAGACACGGATCCGCCCGACAAATCGACAACAGCCCTGTAAGAGTGTACTGGAAGCATGGGATGTCCCGTACCATCAAAGGTCATCTCAACGCGCAGCACGTATTGCCCCTTAGGAACAGGCTGCCCAAGGTGGTCGTGGCAGTCCCAGCGTTCGGACGTGTAGTCGCCCATGGCATTGACTCCCAGCGGCGTTGCCGTGGTTACGCCATCGAGGACAAGGACATCGGTTTCTCCAACTGCAGCCTTCCACTCGTTGCACAAATCATTTGGAAACCGGTATCCCAGCACATCATAACGCATCGATGGGTTATCTCCCCGGCCAAAATACTGCTGCACCGTGTCCACGTACACGCCATCCATCGTCTCGAGCCAGATGTAAATGCCCCTGGCGCGTTCCACAGAGGGAAATGTAAAGCCGACGGTCAGTTCACCCTGCACAATGCAATCCAACGCACGGGCACAATCCGAATCGGCACAATCCGCCATTCCATCTCCATCGTTGTCCGCCCCATCCTGGCATGAGCTTTCCGGAAACTCGCAAACATGCCCCAGCGGACCGGCATGGCCGCTGCATTCCGGGTCCGCGCAATCGGCGGCGCCGTCACCATCCTCGTCGCCAGCCGCCGCGCAATCTTCGCCGGCGACGCAGCCCGCCCAGCCGGCGCAGTCAGGATCCGCGCAATCGGCGGCGCCGTCACCATCGTCATCAATGGCGTTGCCGCAGAATTCCTCGATTGCTGGATGTTTTTCCGAACTGCTGCCGCAAGAACCAACTTCCAGAGCCATCGCACCCAGGAATGCCAGAAAACAAAAGCGCATCGTATGCATCATTCATTCTCCTCTTCTGATGGGAAAAAAAAGTCATCGTAGAACTGGCAGGCAGACACGGCGGTTCCAGACACGAGTAGCAACTGCAGAATCGGAGAACCCAGAACCGGCGCGACCGCCCGGATGTAAGAGATTTGCGCCTGCACCCAGGAAGCCGGCGGCAAATCCGGGGACAGCCGAAACATCAGGGGAACCAGAACATAGAGACTAAAAACAAGAAATAAGACCGCGGCGAGCATTCGCGCCAATCGCATGAAAAAACGAGCCTTTTTCCCATCGACATTGGAAACTCCACGAACAAGGGCCGCCATCATGGAAAAAACCGCCATCCCCAGCGAGGACGCCGCCAAGGGATGCATGGCGTTGGATGCCGCCACGATGGGAAGCGGCATACGCAGCCCGGCATGCCAGAAGGGAATCCATGGTGATGCAATCCAGTACGCCAGAACGAGAATGCGGTATGCGATTTCCCAGATAGACGCGTCTGCATCGGCAACTACCTGCAGCGTGTTCATGAGCGGCACCAGCACGGCCAGTCCGCCTCCCAGCACGACAGCCGCAAGACGGAACGCCATGCCTGGATGCAGTTGCACCATCATCACTATAAAAAAGAACGTCTGGAGACAGTAGGCGGCCAGCAGAACCAGCAGCAGCGCTTTCAGCCATGCGGGCGCCATTCTTTCCGCCGGAAAAGCGGTCCGGACTTCCCGCAAAACGGAAGATCCCGGTTGCGATGCACGGCCATTTCGGATGCTGGAACTCGAATCATGGCGTGTGCAGGATTTTCGGCGGTGCATCAAAAAACTACTCGCAGGAATTTCGTGAGCGCTGCCATTTCCATCGAGATTCCTTCTTCAATTGGATCTCCAAGTCTCGCAGGAAATTCGCACAACTATTTCCATACTTAACGGTTTCCGGCGATAAAAGGCAGTCAGCGCAGGCTCAGGGAGTAGGCGTTGGTAGCGCCGGCATAGCCGTACACGCGCAGCACGTAGTTGCCGGGGCCGGCGGAAATGGTCTCGGCATCACCCGTGCCCTGGCTCGTCTGCACGATCGACCCGTTCTGCAGCAGGCTCATGTCGAGATCGCCCGCGCTGTGGGTGAAGGAAATGGTGACGGTGAAGTTTGCGCTCATGGAAATGGCGAAATAATCCTCATCGCCCTCGCAGATCTGCAGTTCAGAATAGGTGCCAGGGCCGATAGCCGCCGCCGCCGTGGGATTGCCGTTGGGCTCGAAGCGATCCGTGCAGGTGGTCGTCGCGGGCGTGGATACATCGCACCACGCCAGCCAGTCCATGGGCTGCTCGGTATCGTTGGCCACGTTGCGCTGCGGACAGGCCTCGTCTTCCGTCCAGGAGAGCCACTGGGCGCCGCGGCCGGTGGCCTCGGCATACTGCCGGTAGCGGTCGTAGCCGCCGTTTTCGGCCTTGAACACGATGGGCGCGACGCAGCCGGACGCCTGCATCTCGCGGTTGTAATCCATGATGATCTGGTACATGGCCGACGTGGTGCGGTTCCAGCAGCAGGTCTTGCTCTGCTGGTACACCAGGGGAGCGAACACGTAGTCTTCCATCGTCCGGTACTGCCGGTCGGTGGCCGCCCGGTCCATGCCGAAATGCTGCTCGTTGACCTGGTAGAGCTTCTCGAAGGCCTCCTCGCGGTGCGTGCGGGCCGAACAGGACGCCGGATACTGGCGCAAATGGGCGCGCGCATCCTCGATCATCTGGGTGTAGGCGTCCCGCAACTGGTAGGGGTTGACCTGCCCCAGCAGGTTCTGGAACTCGCCCGGGCGGGCGGAGATGCGGTCGAGATCCGTATCATTGATCCAGGATGCCTCGTCGGCGGCCATCCACGTGTTGGCCCACTTCCCGTTCCAGTTCTTGGCCACGCGCCAGCGCTTGAGGCCGCCGCCGAGCGCAGCATACTTCTCGCCATCCCAGTTCTCGCCGGGACCGCCCGCATACGGGCTCGTGAACTTGTCCTTCGAGGAGATGGCGTTCTCGAGCTTGGGCTGGCGGCGCGGCATGGAGCCCGACACCAGCAGCGCCTCCTTCTGGCCAGCGGCCAGATCCGTGACGGACTTGAGCACCATCACGTGCCCGATCCCCTGCTTCTGCCAGCGGTGGATGAGCAGATCCCCCGCCCGCAGCGCCCCCGGCTTGAGATTGTAGGTATTGGCCGAGGACACCAGGTTGATGGAGCCGAAATACGTCAGCAGCAGGCGCAGGAAATGGCCCACCCGCTTGTTGAGGAAGATCTCGTCGAAGTACTGGCCGGCCCGCTGGGCGCCGGGACCCGTCAGGAACGTCATGGTGTCGTCGTCGCCGATCCCGCGGGAACGCAGCACGTCGTCCTTGGGCCAGTTGGCGATGATGTAGTCGTTGGATTTCCCGGCGAATTTCGACGTGTAATCTTTGTAAGCGGTTTTGTACAGCGGCGTGTTCTTGTAGCGGCCCGTGGCCGTGCGGGCGCCCATGTGGCCGAAGAAGATCTTCCCGCTGGAGTCTACCGCCTGCAGATAGAACGGCAGGTTGTACCAGGAAGCGAACGTGACCCGCAGGAACATGGCCACCTCCGCGCACTCCAGGCGCGGCGCCGGAAGCGTCTTGCCCCACGGCGTCGTGAGCTTGAACGTCTGGTAGGTGGTCTCGTGCCCGGGAATGATACCCATGGACTGCACCCACAGGGCGTATTTCTCGTCCCAGTTGAGGCCGCTGTTGGCCGGCCAGGCGATGCCGGCCTTTCTGGCCTCGGGCGTGTCGCGATCCTCCCACTGGTTCTTGACTTCCCAGACGGCCGTCTCCGAGGTGTCGGCGCTCACGGACGGTCCCGCCGTGCCGGCGCTGTCGGCCTTGCCCAGTTTTTCCTCGTCGGGCAGGATTTCGTCGTCGATGCCCCAGTCGTCGTCGTTTTTCGCGGCGTCCTCGCACGCCAGCATCCAGCCGAGCGACAAGGCCGCCAGGGACCAGACCAGCCACCTTTTCCATACATTCTGCATCTTGCACTCCTTTTGCCTGTTTCCACCGAATCCGGCGCGCACGCCGAGGTTTTCCGGTTGTAGTGGTGCAAAGCGGAAAAGTCAAGAACTACTGCGGATGAATGCCCTGTTCCATCAATGTGCGCGCAGGTCCGGACCCGTTTCGATGCCTAGCCGCCCTGAGGGAACCGGTGGTGCCTCGTTTTTCCTCCCACCGACCCGATTCGCATCGAAAAACGGGCGCGTTTTTCCAGCGGTTCCAGAATGCAACCAAAATCGAGAATGCGATTGCAGTTTTCCATCCGAGCCGGTATGCTGACGGACCGGAGGTTGCGCATGCGCAGTTTCATTCGGTTCCTGCTTGCCTTTTCCCTGATGATCCCCGCCGGGACGGGGTGCCTCAAGGAAACGGAAATCCCCGACATCGACGGGCACGATATCAAGGTCACCTTCATCCACACATCCGACTGGCACTCGCGCCTTCTGCCCTATTACCTGCAGGTGGGCGAATCCGACAAGGCTCTGGGGCTGGACGAGAATTCTCCCAACGTGGGCGGTGCGGCCCGCGCGGCCACGCTCATCAAGCGCATCCGGGCCGGCGGCGGCCGGGTGGTGCACGTGGACACCGGCGATGTCTTCCAGGGCGCGCCCATCTTCAATGAATATCTCGGCGAAGTGGAGTTCCTCCTGTACAACATGCTGCATGTGGACGCCTTCGTCGTGGGCAACCACGAATTCGACATGGGCGTCACCAACTACGTGAACAAGACCATCGAATTCGCGCGGTTCCCCATGCTCAACATGAACTACGCCATGGAGAACCCCAATGCGCCCGGCGCCTCGCAACTGGCCCGTGTCACGCATCCCTACACCATCGTCAACGCCCAGGGGCTGCGCGTAGCCATCATCGGCGCAGGCAGCCTGGGCTCCATCGTCTCCATGTACGAAGGCGGAAACTCCCTGGGCGTCACGCCCGTGGAAACCATTGAAATGATCCAGTTCTACGTGGACTACCTGCGCCCGCTGGCCGATGTGATCGTGGTGGCCAGCCACTTGGGACTGCGTTCCGAAAAACAGATGGAGCGCGGCAGCGATGACCAGGTCATCATCGAAGATCCCGAGAACTGCGAGGAAGGCCAGAACTGCGTGTCTCCCGACGCCCTGTGCGTCTCGCACCAGCGCCTGCCGGGCGACGAGCAGATCATCGCCAACACCGAGGGCATCGACGTGGTGTTCGGCGGCCATCTGCACATCGTGCTCTCTCCGCCGGAAGTCATCAAGGACTGCCGGCCCGATCCCTCCTGCCCCCAGTTGGTGGACCTGATGGAACGGCGCGGCTGCCTGCGCACCACCCGGGACGCCAATGGCAACCTGCTTTCGGTGCAGTACACCCGCTCCCGCGAGGTGCCGCTGATGCATTCGGGGGCGTTCCTGAAATTCATCGGCCAACTGGACACGGTGTTCGGCGTGCCCGACGAGCCGACCTCCGGCGACCCCATGGAACATGCCCTGTGGGAGATCAACCGCTGGGAACTGAAGGCCTACCGGCAGATCATCCACCCCATGGACAACCGCATCCCGCCGGAGCAGTTCGACGGCGATACCCTGCGCGTGCTGGATTTCTACAAGCCGCAACTGTACCGCCACCTGCCGCTGACCCGCTTCATCGCGTTCGCCCCGGTGAAGATCCGGCGTTTCGCCACGGGCTATGGCGATTCCGCCCTGGGCAACCTGGTGTCCACCGCCATCCAGACGCGCCGCCGCGTGGAAACGGATTTCTCGCTCACCAACACGCTGGGCATCCGTTCGGACATCGAGGCGGGTCCGGTGAGCATCGAAACCCTGTACAACGTGTTCCCGTTCGAGAACACCATCACCACGCTCACGCTCTCGGGCATGGAGGTCAAGCAGTTGCTCGACTACGTGGCGCTGCGCTCGGCCCGGCGCGGCTGCCAGGCGCAGGCGCAGGTGGCTGGCGTCACGTTCGTGATGAACTGCAACGACACCGTGCGCCCGCCGTTCAAGAATCCGGAGAGTTACGAGAGCGCGCACCGCATCACCATCGGCGGGTCGCGCTTCACCAATCCCGAACGCTACGGCATCAATCCCGCCACGCAGAAACCGATGTGCTCGTATGACGGGCTGCGTTGCGTGTCGGGCGGGCCTGCCGGAAATCCGACCACCTGCGACGACGCCGTAGAACCTGCCCTGTCCTGCCCCGAAGGCACGGCCTTTGGCGAAGGCGGATGCTGCCCGGCCGGGGAATTGTGCACGCCGCTGGGCTGCGGGCGTCCCATCTCCCTGCTGAGTTCCTATACGCTCGCTGCCAACGATTACATTGCTGCTGGCGGTTCCGGCTTCCGCGTATTGCAATACAACACGACGCAATACAATACAGGTATTCCCTTGCGCGATGCCGTCATCGATTACATGGCCATCAACTATCCGGGCTGCGGCGTGAACCTGCCGGCTTCCGAGCGGGAGCGCATCTCCCAACTCAAGGCGCAGGCGGCATCCCAGACCCTGACCGATTTCAAGAGCGCCTTTTCCGCATTCATCTCCAGCCTGCGCTATTCGCAGTCCCGCTATGCGGCCTGCGCCCAGCAGATCGCGGATGCGCTCGTGAAAGACTGCAGTTACCTGGAACGCAATTCCGCCGAGCGCATCGACTGCGAACGCTCGCTCATGATTTCGGCACTGGACATGTGCATCCGCCTGCCGTGCATCGAGGCCCGGGAAGAAGGCCGGATCGATCGTGTGTATCCCTCGTACGAATAGGAATGCCATGAAGAAGCTTCTCTGGATTTTCTTGTCGGTTTTCGGCTTCGCCTGCACAGAGACGGTTCGTCTCGACAGCGAGGTGGTCTCCTTCGAAGTCACGTTCGTGAACGCCCCATCCTGCGGCACTGCTGGCCAGTCCATGTGTCCGTTTTCGCTGCAGGCGGGAGATTTCACGGTGCGCCTGCGCGTTCGCGCGGTGGATGCGGACCACCAGACGGTTGCAAATTTCCACAAGTCCGTGGTGGTCTCCACGGTGCCCTCGGGACTGTTCCCATCGGGGCCCCTGGTGCACCTGCTGCCGGACAACCGCAAGGTCATGGTGCTTCCGCTGGCGAACGGCACATGGGAAGGCGATGTTTCCTTCATCGGCGCCTTCGGCACGGTGCGCATCCTGGTGGAGGACATGGGCTACGAACCGGCGCCGAACGCTTCCACGGCCGCATGTGCGAACCTCTATCCGGCCCAGGGTTGCTACGCGCCCGACGACGACAACCCCAATCCCGGAAGCGGTGCGGTGGGCGTGGCCGATGCGCTGTCCTTCCACACGCCGCGCCTGTCCGACATCCAGAAGCCGTGGGATGAGAGCCTGGTGGTGAACAATTCCCGCGACAAGGAAGCCTCCCCCCTGTCCGGATTCCGCGTCACCATCGAAGGGGATCCCTACACGGGCACGGATACCTGCGCACCAGGCGAGAGCCGCCTGGTGGTCACGTCGATTTCCGTAGCAGGATTCAATCTTTCGGACGTATGCGACCCGTTGTTTCCCGATTATGCACACCTGTATGTCTACAACTTCAGCACGCCTGAAGAGACCTCGCGCGGCGACTGCATCCTGTCCCTGCAGGGCGGAATCGACGAGTTCCAGGGCTTCACGGAAATGAAAAATCCCTTGTGGGAAGTGGACCGCTGCAAAGAAGGCGATGCTTTCTGCACACCGGGCCAGCCCAAGTGCACGCGTTTTCTGCCGTCTCCCGTGGAAATCACGCCTGCCATGCTGGCTGACCTGCTGACGATGGAAAAACTGGAATCCTCCCTCGTCGAGGTGCGCAACGTGACGGCTTCCAGCGAGTTCAGGCGCTGCGATGCCAACGGAGACGGCGTCATCGACTACGCCATCCCCGAGGAAAAGAACTGCAAGTACGACTGCGGAGACGAAGTGGGCTGCGTGGTCAAGGAAGACTACGACATCTACTTCACCTGGACCATCGACGTGGGCGGCATGGAAGTGGGCGTGGTCAGCCGCGGCATCGTTCCGTTCGACCCAGAGGCCGAATCCAGCCTGGGCCGCTCCATCTACCGCATCCGAGGAACGCTCAAACACCTGGATTTTGGCGCGCCGGCCTGGATCCTCCTGCCGCGGGATGCGGGGGATTTCTGCCTGGATGCCAGCGACTGCCCGTGACGACGGCGTGATTTTTCGACCGAGAATGGAGGTTTTTCTTGCGTACACTCATTTTCTCCCTGGTATTGGCAAGTTTTTCGACAGTTCCGGTTTTCGCCCAGACGCCGCCGCCGGCCGGAGACCCGCCGGCGAATCCGGTTTCCAGTGAAGCGACGGGGGATGCCACCCCGGTGCAGGACGAGGGCAAGGACGCCAAGCCCGCCGACGGCGAGGCGGCCCGCGAGGAACGCCGGTGGCAGCGCCGCCTGCGCCGCGAGGAGCGGGGCTTCATGCCCATGCCCGAATTCCTGGCTCCGGAGCGCTATTTCGTCGATACGCGCATCGCCTTCATCCTGGGTGACGACGATTTCCTGCACAAGGCGGGCGAGACCATCGTCGACAGCCCGCTGCCGGGATTCGGCAACCGTCCGGGATACGAACTGTTCTTCGACAACCTCGACTCGGCGCGCACCGGGCGCGAAAACCAGTTCCACATCGTGCTGTACAAGAAACTGGCCGGCTACATCCCGGGACTGGTCACGGAAGGCGCCATCGTCACACGCTACGACTTCTCCGCGGCGCGCGACGGCAAGCTCCAGGATGCCGGCACGTACCTGCTGGTGCGCTACGAGGAACCCGGCACGAAGGGCGAGTTCTCGCTGACCATGTTCCCCGTGTCCACCGACCGCTTCCGCCTGGGCTACCTGTACGACCTGACCTGGGGCGGCGCCGACACGTTCGCCTCCGCCTACCGCCAGATGACGCCAGGAATCAAATTCAACTACCGCGCGCCCGACCTGTACGCATTCCTGGGCTTCAAGACGGCCCGCGTGCTGACCAACCCGCCGCCGGGCTCCAACAAGGGCCGCGAGAACGAGACCGTCTACGCCATGCTGGGCGGCTTCGGCTGGACGCCGGGTGAAAAGTTCAGCATCGAGGCCAACGGCGGCTACTTCCAGATGGGCGAGAACCCCAACCTGGGCGTGGAAGGGGAAATGGTGCACCTGCTGGGAATTTCTTCGCGTATCGCCTACATGGAAGGCATGAAACTGGGCATGAGCGCGGATTTGCGCTTGTTCCGCTCGGATCCGGAATTCGTGGAATCCCTCATGGCCCGCCCCTCCTACAAGCCCGGTTTCCATTACCTGGTCTCCCTGGAGGGCAATTTCCTGGAGCAGTCGCTGTCGGATCCCGACAAGTACGGCACCACCGTGTTCCAGCCGGCCTACGCGGGCGCGCTCAACTTCAAGATGCAGAAGGATCTGGCGCGCTTCACCTTCACCCTGTTCTCCCGCTCGCTGTCCTTCATCCTGCTCAACGTGCCCTCCTACGTTCCCTACCAGGCCATGAGCGCCGACCTGGAAAACACGCCCGAAGTGTTCGCGGCCCTGGGCGGCGACTACTACTTCCCCAAAGCCCATCTCACCCTGGGGGCAACCCTGGGCCTGCAGATGCCTGCCGCGGCCAAGGTGCACCTGACCGCCACCACTGGCGCCTCCGAGGTGGATCTGGGAATCCGCACCATCGTCGTGCGCAACGAGGGGGAACTCTCCGTGCTGCCCGATGGCGAAGACGCCCTGCCCATCTTCGGCGCCAAACTGAACCTCAAGTGGGACCTCTCCGAGATGATGAGCATGTCCTTCGTGGTGCTCTACCAGCGGGATCCCAACTTCACTACCCTCAAGACCCTGCCCAACGGCACCGCCAAGCGCGAATTCGAGGACCCCAACAAGTTCGGCGCAGCCGTCATCTGCACTGCGAAATTCTGATCCGCAGCCAAAGTCCCCCGGTTTCGAGGGAAAAAGTTTCATCCCGTTTTCCGTTTTCCGCATGAACAATTGAAATAATAAAAAGAAGAATAATAATAATATTGCATTGTAATTTTGTGAAAGGTTTCGGGTTTGCAAACCGCAGCCATTCGTGATAGACACCAACGAGCTGTTTTCGCGGCGCGGCCGGGGCGGGGGAAAACGGCGTCCAAGGAGTAAGACATGGCTCTCAAGGAAATTTTCGGAACAGCCCATGAACGCAAGATGGAGACGCTCAAGCCGGTGGTGGACCGCATCAACCGGCTCGAACCGGACATGCGCAAGCTCACCGACGCGCAACTGCGCGAAAAGACTTCGGAATTCCGGGCACGCCTTCGCAAGGGCGAAACCCTCGACGATTTGCTTCCGGAAGCCTTCGCCGTGGCGCGGGAAGCCGGCATCCGCACGCTGGGCATGCGCCACTTCGACGTGCAGTTGATCGGTGGCATCGTCCTGCACCGCGGGGGCATCGCCGAAATGAAGACGGGCGAAGGCAAGACGCTCGTGGCTTCGCTGCCCCTGTACCTCAACGCGCTGGAAGGCAAGGGCTGCCACCTGGTGACTGTCAACGACTACCTGGCCACGCGCGACGCCGAGTGGATGGGCAAAATATATAAATTTCTGGGACTCACCGTGGGCGTCATCATCCACGGCCAGACCGACGCGGAAAAGCAGCGCATGTACCGCTGCGACATCTGCTATGGCACCAACTCGGAGTTCGGCTTCGACTACCTTCGCGACAACATGAAGGAATCCATCGAGCGCTACGTGCAGCGGGAACTGCACTATGCCATCGTGGACGAGGTGGACAGCATCCTCATCGACGAGAGCCGCACACCGCTCATCATTTCCGGCCCCGCCGAGGGCGCCGTGAACCTGTACAAGACCGTCAACGAGGTCATTCCGTTCCTGCGCCGCGACGTGGACTACACTCTCGACGAGAAGGCCCATTCGGCCATGCTCACGGACACGGGCGTCTCGGTGGTGGAGGAGAAACTGGGCATCGACAACCTCTACTCGCCCCGCAACATCGAGTGGCTGCACCATGTGAACACCGCGCTCAAGGCCCACACCCTGTACAAGCGCGACGTCAACTACCTCGTGGAAAACGGCAAGGTCATCATCATCGACGAGTTCACGGGGCGCAAGATGGAGGGGCGGCGCTGGTCCGACGGCCTGCACCAGGCCATCGAGGCCAAGGAGAACGTGCCCATCGAGGAAGAGAACCAGACGCTGGCCACCATCACCTACCAGAACTTCTTCCGCATGTACAGGAAACTGGCGGGCATGACGGGCACAGCCGAGACGGAAGCCGAGGAATTCCAGAAAATCTACAATCTGGGCGTCACCGTGATTCCCACCAACCGCCCGGTCAAGCGCATCGACCACGACGATTTGATCTACAAGAACGAAGCCGCCAAGTTCCGCGCCGTCATCCGGGAAATCCAGGACTGCCGGGACCGCGGCCAGCCGGTGCTCGTGGGCACGGTATCCGTGGAAAAGACCGAGGTGCTGAGCAAACTGCTCACCAAGGCCGGCATCCCGCACAACGTGCTCAACGCCAAGAATCACCGGCGCGAGGCCGAAATCATCGCCCAGGCCGGCAGCCTGGGCGCGGTCACCATCTCCACGAACATGGCCGGCCGCGGCACGGACATCATCCTGGGCGGCAATCCCGAATTCCGGGCGCGCCAGGAACTTTCGCCCGAGGATCCGCCTTCCCGGCTGGCCGAACTCATCGAGAAGCACAAGAAACTGTGCGCCGAGGAGCGCGAAAAGGTAATCGCCGCCGGCGGCCTGCACATCCTGGGCACCGAACGCCATGAGAGCCGGCGCATCGACAACCAGTTGCGCGGCCGCGCGGGCCGCCAGGGGGATCCCGGATCCTCGCGCTTCTACATCAGCCTGGAAGACGATCTGATGCGCATCTTCGGCGCCGAACGCCTCCAGCGCATGATGGAATGGCTGAAAATCCCCGAGGACGAGCCCATCCATCACCGCATGGTGAGCCGCTCCATCGAGGATTCGCAGCGCCGGGTGGAAGCGCAGAACTTCGACATCCGCAAGAACCTGCTCGAGTACGACGACGTGATGAACCTGCAGCGCAAGACGATTTACAAACTGCGCCGGCAGGTGCTCGAGGGCATCTACCTGGGCGACGAGACCGTGCAGGAAGGCAAGGGACTGCTTTCCAAGCCCAAGGAGCCTCCCACCCAGAGCGGCCCGTGGACGATCGAGAAGCTCTCCGAGCGCATCCGGCCGTGGGTCGAGCGCATCATGGGCGCCTTCCACCTGCTGGCGCGCAAGCGGGCCGCGGTGGCGGCGGGGCTCAACATCGAAGACCCCGACGTGCAACTGCCCGAGGTCGAGTTCACAAAAATGGGCATCGAGCCGCGCCAGGTGACGCACGAGTTGTACCGGCACTTCGGGGCGGTGGTGAACCTGGAGGAGGAACTCCGAATCAGCCGCGAGGCGTGCGTGGAGCGGGCCGTGCAGGTCATCGCCGCGTCGCTCATCCAGCAGCGCGAGCGCATCTTCGACCTGGTGGACGAACTGGTGGGCAACCTGGTGGCGGAACACTGCCCGCCGGACGTGCATCCGGAAAAATGGACCGTGGATGACCTGCTCGACCAGGTCGAGGAGATCTTCAAGTTCCGCGTGGAAATCGGTGACGACGTGGAGCCGGATGCGCAGACCTACGCGGAACGCATCTTCAGCGAACTGGAAAAGGTACTCTCGGCCAAGGAAGATGCCATGGGGACCATCCAGTTCCTGTTCTATGCCCGCCACTTCTACCTCGACGAGATCGACGCCCGCTGGATCGAGCACCTGCGGCGCATGGACCACCTGCGGGAAGGCATCGGCCTGCGGGGCTACGCGCAAAAGGATCCGAAACTGGAGTACAAGAAGGAAGGCTACAACCTGTTCATGGCGATGGCCGACGAGATCAAGCGCAACGTCGCCACGCGCATCTTCTCGATCGAAATCGCCCAGCAGGTGGAGGAACTGCCCGAATACCAGCACAAGAGCGTGGCCAGCCGGGCCGTGGCCCAGAGTGGCGGCACCTCCCGGACGATGCGAGTGGAAACCGACGAGCGCTCCCGCAAGGCGGAACTGCGCCAGGCCCTCAAGCGCATTCCGCGCAACGGCCCCTGCCCGTGCGGTTCCGGCAAGAAATACAAGGTCTGCCATATGCACCAGGACGAGGCCGCCGTGCGAAAGGGCGAACTACCCGAGTGGTACCAGGGCTAAAAAATCTCCTTTTCCGGCCCTGTCCTCCGGTTTCACGGCACGATTTTGGCCTCTGTCTCTGCCTTCTGCATTTTGATTAGTGATGATCCGGCGCCAGGGTTGGCGCGATTCATTCCGTGACGATCCGGCGTCATGTTTGCCACCTCGAGAGCCGGCACCCGGACGCGGCGGCAAGGCACGGACGACGGCCGGACGCGACCGAGGCGGCGGCCCGGTCGAACCCGGGATTTATTCGGTTTTCTGACATCTTCCTAACAATCGGACGCCGGAAGTGGTCCGGTACACGGCGGAAATCCTCGACCCGCCAAAGGAGGAACAGCCGAAATGCCGCGACATCTTCTGCCAAATGCTTTTCGAATGGCTTGTCTGCTTTTTTTGCTTGCCTGTGGCGAAACGACGAAAGGGATGGAAAATACCACCAATACCAACAACATCAACAATCAAATAAATAATACGAACAACACAAATAATATAAATATAAACAATGAAAATAATATAAACAATAATACGAACAACATGAACAACAGTTCACCCATCCAGTCGGATCTCTGCCGGGGCGTGGATCCCAGCCAGGCTTTCACGTGGGACGAAACACAGGAAATTCCCATCGAATTGCAGGGCGACCGCATCACGGCGGGTGACGGCGTATCGGTGGCAGGAACGCAGGCGACCATCACGAAATCCGGCGTGTATCGTATCAGCGGCCAACTCTCCGATGGACGCATCGTGGTGGATGCCGGTGCCACGGCCCGCGTGGTGCTGATACTCGACGGCGCCCGGTGGACCTCCGCAGTTGCGGCGCTGGAGGCGGTCTCGGCGGCGCAGGTGCAGATCCACCTGCCCGGGGGAAGCGAAAACAGTTTGACGGACGGGTCGACCCGCCCTGCCGGAGCCGCCAACGCCACCCTGCACGTGGCCAGCGATCTGGTGTTCACGGGAACGGGCCGTCTGGCCGTGCACGGACGCTACAACGACGGCATCCGCAGCATGAAAGGACTTTCATTCCGCGGCGGCGCGTTCCAGGTGGATGCCTCCGACGACGGCATCGTCGCGGAAGACTGCCTGGCGGTGGAGGATGGAGATTTCCAGGTGCAGACGCTTTCCGGGGATGCCCTGAAGGTGGAGAAATCCCTGGATGCCACTTTGGGATTCATTCATGTGCACGGCGGGAACTTCGTTCTCGATTCCGCTTCCGATGGCATGCAGGCGGCGTTGACGGCGCTGCTGGAGGGGGGGACCTTCGACATCACGTGCGCCGGAGGAGCGGTGGGAACGCTCGATGAAAACATCTCCGCCAAGGGGATCAAGGCGGGAGTGGACCTGACCATCACCGGGGGAACGTTCGCCATCAACTCGGCCGACGACGGGCTGCATTCGGACCGCTCCATCGCCATCACGGGCGGAACGTTCGACATCGCCACACTGGACGACGGCATCCACGCCGAAACCAGCCTGTCCGTGGCCGGCGCATCCGTCGCCATCACGAAGTGCTACGAAGGACTCGAAGCCGTCGCCATCACCATCGACAGCGGCACCCTGCGGGTGGCATCCTCGGACGATGGCATCAACGCGGCCGGCGATGCATCGCCCCGCACGCTGACGATCAACGACGGATACATCTTCGTGAACGCGGTCGGCGACGGGCTGGACATCAACGGTTCCATCCGCATGACGGGCGGCACGCTCGTGGTGCAGGGCCCCGTGGTGAATTTCAATTCTCCCATCGACTACGACCAGACGTTCGCACTCACGGGAGGCACCATCGTGGCTTCCGGCTCCTCGGGCATGGCGCAGGCGCCCAGCACGACGGGCACCACGCAGTATGCCGTACTCTGGGGTTTCTCCAGCACGGTGCAGGCCGGAACCCTCATCCATCTGCAGGCGTCGGACGGAACGCCGCTTCTGACACTGCGCACCAGCAAGGCCGTGCAATCGGTGCTGTATGCGTCGGACGGTCTCGGCCCCGGGTCCTACTCCGTCTACACGGGCGGCACCTACTCGGGCGGCACGGAAAAAGACGGCATCCTCTCCGGGGGGACTTACACGCCAGGCTCCCTTTTCCGCAATTTCACCATCACCTCGGTGGTCACCAGAATCAACATCCAGAGTGGACCGCCTTCGCCGCCCGCGGGTTTCTCTCCCCCGATGTTCTGATGCGGATTTTCGACGCCCTGACTCCAGGTCACTTCGGGGAATCCGGCTCCTGTGCGTGCAGTCTTGCAAGCAGCCAGGCCATGTTCTCCCCCAGTTTGCGCATGGTCAGCAGACCTTCCTCGTCCTGCTCCACCTCGCCCGGCAGACGGCCGATCCCCATGTTCCAGTACACGGATCCCACCACCACCATCTGCGCGATGAGAAAATAGTGGTTGAGCGTGTCGAAGGCATGGATGGCGCCCCCGCGGCGCACGGCCACCACGCCTGCCCCCACCTTGCGCGCCAGCAGGTCGCCGTTGACGCGCGAAACCATGCCGGTGCGGTGCAAGAGCGCCAGCATTTCCGATGTGACGTCCGCGAAATAGACGGGCGATCCCAGCAGGATTCCGTCGGCGGCGCGCATGCGGGCGAAGATTTCGTTGAGGGCGTCATTGGATATGGCGCACATTCCGTTCCGGTTGCGTCCGCAGGCACGACAGCCGCGGCACGGCGACAGGGGATGATCCGCCAGGTGCAGGATTTCCGTCCAGATGCCGGCTGCCTGCAGCGGTTCGAGCGCGTGTTCCAGCAGCCGGGCCGTGTTGCCCTGTTTCTGGGGACTTCCATTGATGGCCAGCACATGCATGCGAAATCCTCCCCGGGACCGGAAGGGTGTACGCGTTTTCCGGACCCGCGCGGCGCAGGATACCATCGGCGTTCGGAGCCACCAATGCATTTTTTTCGGCAACACAGCCGCACCGACGCCGATAACCAGCAAGGAGGTGAAGGGCATGAGGGCTCTGCCATCCATGAATTCCGCACGGGAAGCGGCGCCTTCCATCGAATGCGAAACGACCGGGCGCACCGACTCCATTTCGGGCGGGGATCCGGAACGCACCGCCACGCTGGGCATCGTGCGCGGCGAAGATCGGGAGCCGCCCGCCTTCCTGTGGGATCCCGTCGGTGATATTTTTTATCATTTACCCCGTTCGAGCGTGGTGTGCGGCAAGGATCCCGCCTGCGGCATCCGGCTGGAACATGCCACGGTATCCCGCCGCCACGCCCGCATCGAACGAATGGCCACGGGCTGGCGAATCCTCGATCTGGCGAGCCGCAACGGCGTCTTTCTGCGCGGGGAACGCATCCTGCGGGAAGGCGAGGCTTGCATGCACGACGTGCTGATGCTCGGGGGCCAGCCCCTGGTGATCGTGCCCGAGCCCGCCCCGGCTGCGATGCAGCGCGCGCATGCATCCTTCCACACGCGTTCGGCCGAACTGTGCCGGGAACTGGAGACGGCCCGCAAGGCGGCTGCGACGGCCTCTCCTGTGCTGATCGGCGGCGCCACCGGCACCGGCAAGGAATGGATGAGCCGGTTCATCCACGAGCATTCCGGCCGGCGCGGGCAGATGGTGGCGCTCAACTGCGGCGCCCTTTCCCGCGAACTGCTGGAAAGCGAGTTGTTCGGGCACGTACGGGGCGCCTTCACCGGAGCAGACGGCGCCCGCATGGGACTGGTGGCCCAGGCGGCTGGTGGCACGCTTTTCCTCGATGAAATCGCCGAGATGCTTCCAGGCCAGCAGGCGGCCCTGCTGCGCTTCCTGGAAAACCGGACCTACCGCCCCGTGGGCGCGGACCGGGAACAGCGCTCCGATGCCCGCATCGTGGCCGCCACCCATGCCGACCTGCACCAACTTGCATCCCGCGGGATCTTTCGCCCGGATCTCCTCTACCGGCTCATGGAAATCCGGCTGGAACTGCCGCCGCTGGCCCGCCGCAAGAGCGATTTTCCCCTGTTGCTGCGATGCTTCGAAGCGCCGGACACGGGACCGCGGGAATGGGGACGCCTTCTGGCCCACGACTGGCCGGGCAACCTGCGCGAACTGCGCCACGTCTGCACCCAGGCACGCTGGTTCGGATGGAAGCGCGCGCTTTCGGAACTGGAACGGAACACCCCGATTTCCGCCGAAAAAGCCGGAGAACCGGCCGTCGTTCCCGAATCCCCCGCCCAAATCAGGGACCTGGAGCGCCGGATGATCCAGCAGACCCTGCAGCGCTGCGGGCGCAATACGTCCGCGGCCGCCCGCGAACTGGGCCTTCCCCGCTCCACGCTCGTCAACCGCATGCGCGCCCTGGGAATGCCGTGATGCCGGATTCTGCCCGGGCCATCCGGCAATGGCCCGACCCGTTCGTGACCGCCATCCCCGAGCCGGAACATGGATGCAAGCTGCCACGCCGACATCCAGCCGGAAAGAACCGCCAAAAAACGAAAAACTTCACATCGCGCGAATGCCAGACAGGAGATCCAGCCCCAGCAGGTCCCGCACGGCATGCAGGCCGGGGGGCTTCCCCTGCAGGCGCAGCGCCGCCATCCAGGCACCGTGGGCAAAAATCGCACGATCCGTGACGCGATGCGTCAATTCCAGCCGCTCTCCTCTCCCCAAGAACAGCACGGTGTGCTCCCCGACGACATCGCCGCCGCGCAGGACGGCCATGCCGATGGACCCCGGCGCGCGCGGCCCGCTCTCCGGATCGTGGAAAGCGGTTTCCCCGGGGGGAAACCCCTGGCGCGCGCGGCCCGAGCGCAGGCTTTCCGCCAGCGTTCTGGCGCTTCCAGAGGGGGCGTCCTTCTTGCGGTGGTGGTGGGTTTCCAGGATTTCCGCATCGAAACTTTCTGGCGGCAGGATGGATGCGGCCAGTTCCGTCAGCGCCCAGAGCAGGTTCATGCCCAGGCTGAAATTGGTGGCGTGCACCACGGGCGCCACGCGGGCCGCCGCGGCCAGCAATTCGTGGTGCGCCGCAGACAGGCCGGTGGTTCCCACCACGCAGGGCATCGGATGCTTCGGCAGGCGCTCGAGCAGCCGGCGCGTTCCGTCGGGACTGGAGAAATCCACCGCCAGATGAGCCCGCGGCAGAAGATCGTCCAGCGCCCGTTCCACATCCGGCTGCAGCCGGGCGTCCACCTCCAGGCATTCGAAACCGTCCCGGCGGGCCAGTTCCGCCACGAGCGAACCCATGTGGCCGGCGGCCCCCAGCACGAGAACCGTGGAATTCGTCATGTTCCCTCCCTTTTTCTTCCGGTTTCCTTCATGTTCCGGACCCCGCCGCCGGCATGGGCGCCGGCGCCGGCTTCAGTTCCTTGCGCATGGCATCCAGCGCCAGTTGCAGGGTATTGCGCTCCTCCTCGTTGCGGGCCAGGGGAATCGCCTTCTCGAGGGTGGCCGCCGCGCGCGCATAATCCTTTCTGGCCCGGAAAATCTCCACCTGCACGTCGTAGAAGAAGAGCCGCTCCTCGGGCGTGCACTTTTCGGGGTCTACCGCCGCCAGGGCGCGTTCGGCCGCATCGGGTCCTCCCGGCGGCTGCAGGAGCAGATGCGCCGTCCAGATGCGCGCGATGGGGGTGTCCACCTTCTGCACCGCCTGCAGTCCCTCGGCCGTCTTTCCGGAAAACCACAGCGCCAGCCCGCGCTCCATCTGCACGCGCTCGTCGGCGGGATAGGTCTTCGCCAGCGGCTCGAGAATCTCCACGGCCTTGTCATACAAACCCGCGTAGCGCGCCAGGAAGCCGGCTTCCCGCCAGAATGCGTCATCCGGACGGCCCGAAAGCGCCAGAATGGCCATGTGCGCCTCGTAAGCCAGTTTGTATTCGCCCCGGGCCTGATGGAAACGGGTGCGCAGGCGGTGGTATTCGGGGTCCGTGGCGCGTTCCTTCTCCAGTTCGTTCAGGAGGGTCTGGGCCGTTTGCACGCGGCCCTTGTCGATGTAGAACGGCAGAAGCCGCCACTTGACCTGCAGGTTGGAAGGGTCCGCGGCCGAAGCCGCCACGAGGGCGTCATAATATTTTTCCTGCTGGCCCAATGCAGCATAGGCGTCGGCCAGGCGCAGATGGAAATCCACCACGTCGCGATCCAGTTCCACGGCCCTGCGGTAGGCTTCCACGGCCTGCGCATGCCGCCCCAGGGCAGAAAGGGCCAGCCCCGTGTGGTAGTGCGCCCGGGCATCCTTCGGGTGCCGCCGGGCCCAGTCCTCGAAGAGTTTCAGCGCTTCCGCCGGCTGCTTCTGCTCCATGAAATGGGATCCCAGCGCCGCAAGCGCCTCGACATTGTCGGGTTCCAAAGAAATGGCCGAACGCAGGTAGCCTTCCACGCGCCGTGCGGTGTCGGCATCCGGATTCTTCTGCAGCAGCCGGGCCAGGCGCAGGAGGATGGGCACCAGCGGCGGCCCCAGGGACAGATCGCCGGCCAGTTGCGAATACGCCTGGATGGCGGCCGAAAATTCCTCGTATTCCTCATATATCGTGCCCAGCAGCAGCACGGCTTCCGGAAAACGCGGATGAATGCGCAGGGCTTCCTCGAGGCTTTCGACGGCGGCGTCGAACTTGCGCTCGTTGTAGCGGGAGAGCGCGAGCATGTACCAGGTGGAAGCCTGCCCGGGCCGGTTGGCCAGGTGTTCCGCCAGCATCTCGGACGCCTTGCGGGGCTCGCCCGTCTGCAGGTAGGCGCGCGCCAGATGCACGAGTCCCTCCTCGTTGTGCGGATCCTTCTGGCGGGCCCGCTCCAGGGGAATGAGGCTGCCGCGGGCATCGCCTTCCTCCAGGAGACGCTTGCCCTGCTCCCAGAGTTTGTCCGCGGGCTCGGACGACGTGCGCCGGCAGGCGGCCGCCTGGAGAAAGACGAGCAGGAACAGGAAGAACTTCTCAAGTCTCATGCAGACCCACCTTGCGGCGCAGCATGCTCCGGGCACCGGAAACGCCCAGAACGGCCGCCAGCACCAGGAGGAAGCCCGCGATGGCGGCGAGCACCCACTTGTCCTTGCGGCCGAAATCGTAGAGATTCCACGCCAGGGCCGCCATGGTCATGACGTATACGAAAATCCCGGGAATCAGCACGAACGCGCGCGGCCGGCGCACGAACGTCAGCCAGATGGCGATAGTCAAAAAGGCCAGGGAAGCCACCAGTTGGTTGGCCGCACCGAAAATGGGCCAGATTTCCGTCGCGGACCCGGAAAAGATCAGCAGGGATGCGAAGAGTACGGTCACTCCCGTGGCCGCGAACCGGTTCTGGATCACGGCCAGCGACGGATGGGGCCGGGGCACGTCCGCCAGTTCCTGCAGGGCGTAACGGCCCAGGCGTGTGGCCGTATCCAGAGACGTCATGGCAAAGGCCGCGACGCTCAGGCTCATGAACAGGGTGCCGAACTTCACGGGCAGCCCCACGGACACCGCCAGGGAGGCCGCGCTGGTGGAAAACAGGTGGATGGGATTGGCGGCGCTGGCCCTGTACTGAGCCGGGGTGAGCACGGCGGCCGTGATGAGGGCGGCCACGGCCAGGAGACTCTCGATGAGCATGCCGCCGTAGCCGATGGGCTGTGCGTGGGCTTCATTGTCGAGTTGCTTGGACGTGGTGCCGGACGCCACCAGGCTGTGGAAGCCCGAAAGCGCCCCGCAGGCCACCGTCACGAACAGCAGGGGAAAGAGCGGGCCCTTTCCCGGATTCCACACCGGCTGCATGGTCATGCGCAACTCGGGGTTGGCCACGGCGATGCCCAACACCAGGACGGCGAGCATGGCGTACAGGATGAAGGAACTGAGGAAATCCCGCGGCTGCAGCAGGTACTGCACCGGCGTGGTGGAAGCGATGAATACGTAGCCGATGAGCAGGATGCGCCACGTTTGGAAAGAGAGCCGGAAGGGGAAGAAATAGCCGAACACCATGCAGGCGGCCAGCAGGAGCACGCCGGCGGTCGTGGCCGCCAGGAAGGGAGCACGGTAGCGGTAGATGGAAAAGCCGAACGCGACCGCGAGAAAGATGAACAGCACCGAGGCCGTCGCCGTCTCGGGCACGCTCACGAACGTCTGGGCCACGGCATTGGTGAACACGGCGATGACGAGGATCAGCGCAAAGAACACGAACAGCAGGAAGAGCGTCTTCATGCCACGCCCGAGCCGCTCCTCCAGGACGCTTCCCAGGCCGCGCCCCTCGTGGCGCACCGACACGATGAGCGATGAGAAATCATGCACGGCGCCCATGAAGACGCCGCCCAGCAGAATCCAGGCCAGCACGGACCAGGCGCCCCATCCCGCGGCGGCGATCGGCCCGATGATGGGCGCGGCGCCCGCGATGGAGGAGAAATGATGGCCCAGAAGGACCGAGGGACGCGTGGGAACGTAATCCACCCCGTCGGTCCGGGTATGCGCCGGCGTGGGACGCTTCGGGTCGACCCCCAGCCACAGGGAAACGCGCCGGCCCCAGAAACGGTATCCAAGAACGAAGAAGACGATGGACGCGAGGAGAAGGACGGTTCCGGACATGGTCATACCTGTTGCGAAGGACCGGAATCCGGCCGTTTCGCGGGCACGGACATGGGCAGGTACACGGTGAAGCAGGTGTTGCCGGGCTCGGAGGTGACCTCGATCTCGCCCCCGTGGCGCTCCCGGACGATGCGTGAGACGATGCCCAGCCCCAGGCCGGAACCCTCTCCCTTCTTCTTGGTGGTGAAGAAGGGATCGAAGATGCGTCCCATCAACTCGGGCGGAATGCCGCGCCCGGTATCGCGGATCTTCACGGCCACGCGGTTGCCCAGATTGAGGGTCTCGATGGTGATGGTGCCCTTGCCCTCGATGGCCTGGGCGGCGTTGGAAATGAGGTTGGTCCACACCTGGCTCAATTCGTCCCCGTACACGGTGATGGGCGGAATGTCCCCGTACTTCCTCTCGATGGTGATGTTGTGCTTGAGGCGGTTGGCCAGGATGATGAGCGAGGTTTCGATGACGTCGTGGATGTTCACGGGTTCGGGCACGTCCTGGTTGACGTGGCTGTAGGAGCGCAGGGCCACGACAATGCGTTTGACCGCGCGGATGGCCGTGGACGTGGCCACCGTGGTGCGGTGGATGGAAAACAGGTCGTTCATGAGTTGGATGTAGATGCCGGCATCGACCCGATCGTATTCGTTCAGGAAATTCTCAACGATCCGATCCGTGCCGCTCTCCACCAGTTTGCGCGCCAGTTGCCGCGCATTTTCGATGTTGCGGGATGACAAGAGTTCGGTCATTTCGCGGACGCGCTCCCGGCCGGGGTCGATGGCCAGCAGGCCGGCCGTCGCGTTCTCGAGGTGCTGCTGCACCAGCGTGAGCAGGTAGGTGAGCACCCGCATGTCCTTTTCGGTATCCACGATGTAGAGCAGGGAGTTGAGAGTGGTTTTCAGGCTCTTCATCAGGCTGTCCACCGCCGCGTCGATGGCGCCGATGGGACTGTTGATTTCATGCGCCACGCCCGCCAGCAGGGAACCGAGCCCGGCCAGACGCTCGCTGATGAGAACCTGGGCCTGGGTGTTCTGCAGTTCCGCGAGCGTGGATTCGAGCTTGCGGTTGGTCTCCTGCAGTTCCATGGTGCGCCGCTGCACGATGAACTCCAGTTGCTCGTTGAAGCGGCTGATCTTCTCGAACAACTGGGCGTTGACAATGTACATCCCCATCTGGTCGCACACCGCGCTCACCACGTTCCTGTGGGTGTTCTTCCAGAGCGGGGAATTCGCGGGGCGCAGCAGCACGGCCACGCCGATGACGCGCCCCTGGTAGCGCACGGGGCAGGCCATGAGCCGGCCTTCCAGTTTCTCGTCCAGGCTTCGCAGATCGGCGATTTCCAGGACGCGGTTGAGGCCGGCCACGTGGGGCGCGATGCCGCTGCCCTCGATGAGCAGCCCGTCCAGGACATCTCCGGCATCGCCGATCTGGTGGACCTTCTTCCAGCCGTTTTCCTCCTGCAGAAGCCACATCTGGGCGGTCGGCGCCTGCAGTGCCACGGAAAGGGCGGACATTCCCTCGGCGACGACCGACTCCACGCCCACCTGCACGCTGACCGCGTTGATGATCTCGTTGATCGTCTGGATTTCGCTCATCTGCTCGTTCTGGCGGTCGTTGCTCTGCTTGAGATTCTGCACCATCTCGTTGAAGGCGACCGCCAGTTCGCCGATCTCGTCGCCTCCCGGCACATCGATGGACGTATCCAGGCGCCCCCCGGCCACCGCGCGGGCACTGCGCACCAGGCGGCCCAGCGGGCTGGCCAGCCGGCGCGAAACCAGCATGGCCATCAGCACCACCACGGCCAGCGCCAGAAAACCCGACGCGACCAAAGTGGAGACGGCATACATCTGTCCCTTCTGCATCTTGGAGATGTCCAGCGCCACCACCAGGAGTCCCACCGTGTTCCCGGAAGCATCGCGCAACTTCTGCATGGAAGCCGCATAGTCCATGCGGTGCCAACTGAATTCCACGAAACGGCTCGCGCGGGCCGAGTTCCACATGGAAACGACGATGCCGGCAGAAAGAGGGCTCCTTTCAGGCCGCTGGGAATCCGCCGGATTTTCGAAGGAAGTGGAAAACACGACTTCCGGGGCATAGGGGTCGGGATAGAGAATGACCTGTGAGCCGAGGCTCGTAGCGATGCTCTTGCACTGCAGATCGTCGAAAGCCACCGTCACGATGACGGCGCCGAGGAGATTGTAGTGCTCGTCGAAGAGCGGGGATCCCGCCTGCACGAACAGGAAGGTCTGCTCCCGGTTGGCCGTGAATCGGCCCTTCCATGTGTACAGTTCCAGCGTGGCGGCATAATTCTTCAGGATATCGCTCCACTGGGGGCGCGCATGCTCCAGCAGGGCCTCGTAGCTCTGCTCCTGGTTCTTCTGGGCGACGGCATTCCACGAGCCTCCCAGGAGCACGGAACCCACCAGTTTCCCCTGCGGGTCCACCACATGGATCATGCCGTTGCCCAGGTGGGCATAGTCGCCTCGCAGGATGTCCTGCTCCTGGCGGGAAATGTCCCGGCGGGAGACCATTTCGTGCACGGATGCCTTCTTGGACAGGTAGAAGGCGGCCATCTTGACCTCGTTGACCTGGTTCATGGCCAGGCTGATGCCCACCCGCAGATTGCGTTCGGACTCGTCCTGCAGGGTGTTCTTGAACCGGTCCACCACGATGGAAACGCCGCGCCACGAGGCCACGAATGCCGGAAACACACCGACCATGAGCATCCAGAGTGCCAACTTGTGGCGAATCTTGAAACTCATGGCTCCACCACTTTCAGGAGGTTGTACTGCATGAACGTGCCGGAGTTGACGGAAATGTTCTCGAGCCGCCGGTTGGCGGTGATCACCAGGCGGGAATGGGCCAGGGGAACCCAGGGTGCCTCGGAGCGGAAGATCTCGAGCGCCTGCCGGTACAGCGCGATGCGCCGCTGCGAACTGGACTGCTCCTGGCGCGCCCGGTTCACGAAGAGATCGTAGTTGTAGTTGCGGAAAAAGGCATGGTTGGTGCCCGTCTTCCGCTCGACGTTGGAACCGTGGAGCAACCCGTGCATGTATTCATCGGGATCGGCGATTTCGGCGACCCAGCCATGGATGGCCATGTCATGCAGTCCGGCCTTCAGGACACGCTTGTACTCCATGTATTCCATGGGCTTGATTTCCACCGGGATGCCCACCTGCTCCAGGTCGTGCCGGATCATGTTCGCCATGAGCAGGGGATCCGGAAGGTACGTGCGGGGCGACTGGATGAGATACAGCGTGAAGGGGCGCCGTTCCCCCGACAGCCCATAACCGGCTTCCCGCAGCAACTGCTTCGCTTTCTCGGGGTCGTACCCGTGCCATTCCAGCAGCGGATCGCCGTCCTGGAACATGGGCAGCCCTCCGATGCGCATGTCCCGCGATATGGGCGCCTGCGCCAGTTCCGCCATGCCCTGGTACACGATCTTGACGATCTTGCTGCGATCGATGGCGTGGTTGATGGCCAGCCGGAACTGCCGGATGGAAAAGGGCTCCCGGGTCGTGTTGAGCGCGAGGTACACCGTGTTGTTCGAAGGCACCGCCATCAACTGGAGCAGAGGATGCAGCCGGATGGTGAGATAGCGCGCCGGCTCCAGGTGGAAGGCGATGTCCAGGCGCTCGCCTTCCAGTTCGAGCAGGCGCTGGCGATTCTCCGGAATCACGTTGAACACCAGGTTCCGGAAAGCGGGCTTCCTTTCCGGATTCCAGTAATCGTCATTGCGCACGAGCACCACGTGGCCCGCCACATGGCCCGCGAGCCGGAAGGGCCCGGTGCCCAGGGACTGCCGGCTGAGGGTTTCGGGATCACCGACGTCGAAGGGCCGCACGATGCTGACCGAAAACATCTCCAGCGTCTGGAGGAACGGCGCGTACGGATATTTCAGGACGAAACGCACGCGGCGCGGGTCGATGACCTTGACGCTCTGGACGACCTCATCGAAATACGCCTTCCAGTAATCGTATCCGCAGGCAGCCGCCGCCGGATCGGAGACGCCTGTGCGCTGCTTCTCCACGGCGTCCATCTGGCGGCGGAAACTGAACACCACCGCCTGGGCGTCTAAGGGCGTCCCGTCATGGAAGCGGACGCCTGCCCGCAGGATGAAATCCCACACGAGCCCCTCGGAACTGACTTCCCAGCGTTCGGCCAGAAGTGGGCGGACCTCGCGGCTCACGGGGTCGGTGAACACGAGCCCCTCGTACATCTGCGCGATGACTTCCACCGATTCCATGCCGACGGCGCACGCAGGATCCAGCGTATTGACCCCCTTGGACCAGGCCACGGTGACGGTATTCTTCCGGTCCGTTTCATGCGGTCCATCCGGCGTGCAAGCGAAAAACGCCATCCACAGCAAAACCAGCCATCGGAAAAATGCGGTTTTCATCTTCTCCCACACGGTTGCGCAATGTATCGCAAAGCGCAATCCGCGACAAGTTTCCCCGCAGATTTTTTCCGGTAAATCCGGCCTGCACGAAAATTTCGGAGGCACGGAACCCGCCTCGATGTTCCGGGTCCGTCTTTTCCCGCCCGGGAACGCTTCCCGGCATCCGCTTTTACTTGGAACCATGGAGATCGAATCTGCAGATGGCGGGATCCACATGAGCGGATCCCGTTTTCCAGGCCAGTTTCGTGCCCAATGGATCCCAAACCGGCATTACCAAAATCAAATAATGTGGTGACTTCGAAAAACCATCGGAAAAACCTATCGAAAAAAAAATAGTTTCAGATTTTCTTTCCTTTTTGCACTCACCAAAATCCGCCGTTTCGCAGATTGTCAAGAGTCAAGAGCGGGACAGTTTACATTTTTTTTCATCCGTCATTTGGTTTTTCCTTGGTCTCATGCGGACTTTTTTTCGTGAAAAACACAGCGATTCCGTTTTTTCCTTGTGTGATGCCGTCCCAAAAAACGAAACGGAAAAATGCGTGCAGAAAAGGCTTGCTGCAAGCCGACAACTCGCGTCATGGGCAAGTTCGCATGAATGGTTCTTTCGACGGGACAGAGCCTCGAGCCTCCCTCCGAAACGGGGAACAGTTCGATTTTTGGATCCGGAAAAATGCAAGTTTTTCAAAAGTTTTTCATGAAGGATTCACGTTGCGGTTTTTTACGACCCCCTGCGGCGCAATGCGGCCATTTGCTTTTTCCGGCGGCTTGGAGAGAAATGCGTTCCCGGAGGAACACAGCTGATGGAATGGCTTATCCGAACCATGGATGGTGAGGTTGTCCCCTATGAGTCCAGCTTCGTGGTCGATGCCCTGCGCGCCGCCGCCCGGACCGTGGGCGCGCTGGATCGGTTCGACGCGGAAGGCTTCGCCGTCCACGTGGAAGGCATTCTCTATCACCATTTCTTCAAGCCGGGAACCGTTCCCTCGCAGACGCAGGTCCTGCAACTCCTCTCCGAGGAACTCAAGCGGGTCGGTTACCACGCCATGGCCAAGGCGGTATCCGACACCATCTCCGCGCCGCCCGCGCTGGATCCCGCGCAACTGGTGGACTCGTACCTGGACCAGTCCGACTGGCGCGTGCACGAGAACTCCAACATGAACTACTCGCTGCAGGGGCTCAATTTCCATCTGGCGTCCACGGCGGTGGCCCGCTACTGGCTGCACACGGTGTATCCCGAATCCGTGCGCCTGGCGCACGATCAGGGAGAAATGCACATCCACGACCTGGGCGTGCTCGGGCCGTACTGCGTGGGCTGGGATCTGATGGACCTGCTGACACGGGGATTCGGCGGCGTGCCCAACAAGGTCGAGAGTTCGCCGGCGCGCCATTTCCGCTCGGTCCTGGGGCAGATCGTGAACTTCTTCTACACCCTCCAGGGGGAAGCCGCCGGCGCACAGGCCTTCTCGAATTTCGACACCTACCTGGCGCCCTTCATCCGGTACGACGGCTTGGACTACACCGAAGTCAAGCAGTGCCTGCAGGAGTTCATCTTCAACCTGAACGTGCCCACCCGCGTGGGATTCCAGGCGCCCTTCACCAACATCACGCTGGATCTCACCCCCTCGCCGGCGCTGGCGGATCAGCCGGTCATCATCGGCGGCCAGATGCAGGACGCGCGCTACGGCGACTTCCAGCCGGAAATGGACATGATCAACCGCGCGATCGCCGAACTCATGAGCGGCGGCGATGCGCGCGGGCGGATTTTCACGTTCCCCATTCCCACGTACAACATCCACAAGACCTTCGACTTCGAGAACCCCAACCTGGAAGCGGTATGGGCCATGACAGGGAAGTATGGAATCCCGTACTTCTCCAATTTCGTGAATTCGGATCTGAATCCGGACGACGTGCGCTCCATGTGCTGCCGCCTGCGCCTGGACGCCCGCGAACTGAAATCCCGCGGCGGTGGCCTGTTCGGCGCCAATCCGCTCACCGGCAGCGTGGGGGTCGTGACGATCAACCTGCCGCGCATCGGCTATCTCTCCCGCACCGAGGAAGAGTTCTTCTCGCGGCTGGACGAGGTGCTGGAAAAGGCGCAGATCGCCCTGGAAAAGCGCCGGGAACGGGTGGAGGAACTCACCGACCGCGGGCTGTACCCCTACACGGCCGTCTATCTGCAGGGCGTCAAGCAGCGCTTCGGGCGCTGGTGGGCCAACCATTTCTCCACGATCGGCATCGTGGGGATGAACGAAGCGTGCGTGAATTTCCTGGGGGCCCCCATCACCGATGGCGAGAGCCGGAAATTCGCCATCCGGGTGCTGCATTTCCTGCGCGAAAAAATGCAGAAGTTCCAGGAAGAGACCGGAAACAACTACAATCTCGAGGCCACCCCCGCCGAAAGCACCTCGTTCCGGCTGGCCCGCAAGGACCGGGAAGCATTTCCGCAAATTTTTGCGCAGGGGACGGACACCGTGCCATATTACACCAACTCGGTGCACGTGCCGGCGATGACGGAAATGGAAATCTTCGAGTTGCTCTCCCACCAGGACGAACTCCAAACGCTCTTCACGGGTGGCACGGTGGTGCATCTCTACCTGGGAGAAGCCGTCAACGACACCCGCGCGGTGCGGGAACTGGTGCGCGCCATCGTGCAGAAATTCCGGCTTCCGTATTTCAGTATTACGCCCACATTTTCTATCTGTCCCGTGCACAAATACGTTTCGGGCAAGCACTTCACCTGCCCGCTGCCCCACACCGACGAAGAACTCGCGGCCATGGGCATCGAGCGGGTGCTGCCCGTGCATGAAATCGAACGAATGGATCCCAGGGCCTATCGGGAAATATCCAAAGCAAGGAGAGAGGCATGACCAACGAATCCAAGCGCACCGTCCGCGTCATCGAAGCCGAAGTCTATTCCCGCGTGGTGGGCTACTATCGCCCCGTGCAGAACTGGAACCATGGCAAGCAGATGGAATTCCAGGAACGCAAACTGCACCGGATGCCCGGCGAGATGGCGGATGCCTGGAAATCCCCCTTCAAGATGGTAGGATAAATGCCCATCGCAGGGTGGCTGGGCACGACGCTCGTGGATTATCCCGCCCGCGTGGCGGCCGTCGTCTTCTTTTCCGGCTGCAATCTGCGCTGTCCCTTCTGCCACAATCGCGCGCTCGTCCTGCCGACGCCGGAAACGCCCGAAATTCCGCCGGACGAGGTGCTGGAGCAACTGAACCGGCGGGTCGGGTTCATTTCCGGCGTGGTGTTCACGGGCGGCGAGCCCCTGCTGGATCCCCTTCTCCCCCGCATGGTGGAGGAAGCCGCATCCATGGGTCTGGCCGTGAAAATCGACACCAACGGAACGTTTCCAGATCGTCTGGCCGCGCTGCTCGGCCGCATCGACTACGTGGCGCTGGATCTCAAGGCGGCGCCGTCCCGCTACGGCGAAGCCACAGGCGGCAAGAGCGGATTTTCGCCCGTGAAGGAAACCCTGCGCCTGCTGGCTTCATCGAAAACGGCCTACGAAGTACGCACCACGGTAGTGCCGGGACTCGTCTCGCTGCAGGATTTCGACGAGATTCTGCCCATCGTGCGGGGCGTTCCCGTCTATGCCCTCCAGGAATTCGTAGCACGGGACACGCTGGACCCGTCCTGGTCCGAATTGCCGCCTTCCTCCCGGGAAGAAATGCAACTCATCCGCGACCGCCTGGCCCCCTGGGTGGGCCGGGTGGAAATGCGCACGCGCTAGGTTCCCCAGCTTGACTGTCCAAAAAAAGCAAAGTACCTTCAGGCAATGGTTGAGCCACTGAATCCACAAGAATTCTTCCATTCATTCGAGGTCTTCGGTCATGTGCGCCCCATGGCGGGCACCTATCACATCGTGGACCTGAGCCTGGAGCACACGGAACACATACTCGAGCACGCGGCGGTTCACCACGTCCATCATTTCCATGACGAATCCTGGCTGCGCTTCATGGGGCAGACGCTTTTGTTCTGCATGGCGCAGCCCGACCTTCCCCTGCTCGGCTATGCCAGTTCCAACGGCATTTCCCTCATGTACAAGAACCTGGTGGAAATGCAGGACCACGCCCAGCGGATGTTCGCCATCACGTCCCATGCGGCTTCCTTCCTGAGTTGCCGCCTGGGCGTGCCTGTCCGCTTCCAGGGAAGACTGCTGGAATTCCCCAACGTGAAGGTGCTGTGCGCCTATTTCCTGTGGAAGCAGGTGGTGCACCGCCGCATCATGATGCATTCGATGATTCTGGCGCACCTTCTGGAACAGGGGAAAACGGTGCAGGAAGCGCAGGAAATCTACATGGAAGCCAAAGATGAAAAGTCCAGGCTGGCCATGTGCGCGCAGTATCTGAAAGTGGACCGGGTGCCCGCATGGCAACTCAATGGACTCCTGAGTTACTGGTCCCGGCTGGAAGACCGGCTGCATCTGACCCTCAACCAGCAACTGCCCGGAGGGGCGGATTTCCTCTCTTTCCTGATGGATGCGCTGGGCCGCACCGTCGAGTGAGCGCATGCAATTCTTCTGTGATCAGTGCAAAACCAAGTATTCCATTCCCGATGAGAAAGTAGCGGGAAAAATCCTCAAACTGCGCTGCAAGAAGTGCAACAACGTCATCGTGCTC
The DNA here is from genome assembly GCA_964516435.1 of uncultured Kofleriaceae bacterium. GTDB lineage: Bacteria > Myxococcota_A > Polyangia > HGW-17 > HGW-17 > HGW-17. Next base: position 41,626 of record CAZEZP010000100.1, read on the forward strand.
AAGGATCCGCGGATGGCGGGTTCGGCGGAATCCGGACCGGTGAACAAGGGACAGCGTCTGCTGCAGGACGCGCTCAAGCGCAGTTTCAGCGAGGATCTCGCAACGATGGACGGCAGCCTGTTCCACGCCTCGCCGGAAATGCCCGAAGAACGCACCCAGATCGCCCGCATTCCGGATTTTTCCTCGGCGCCGTCCACGCTTCCGGAGGAATGGTATCTCTCGGATTCCCGCGGCCAGTTCGGCCCCATGGATTTCGCCGAACTGGTCGCGCGCATCAAGCGCGGCGAGCCCGACCACGATGCCGTGGTGTGGCGGGATGGCTTCGACGACTGGAAACTCATCGACCGGGTTCCCGAACTGCGCGCCTACGCCAAGCATCTGCCTCCCCCCCGGCGGGCCACACGGGAAATGTTCCGGGAATCCGGTTCCTTCGCGCCCGGCGCCACCGGCACCTTCACGCAGCCGGCTTCGGCTTCGCCCTTTGCTGCGCCCGCCATGTCGGCTTCCCAGAGTTTTCGGAATCCCACGCTGGATTATGGCGCGGTCATGCCGACCGCCTCTACCGCGCCTGCCGCGCCCGTGCCGGTTTCCGTGGAAATCTCCCGGGAGTCGCTGCAGCAGGACCGGCTGCGCACGTGGCTCGTCATGGTGGGCGTCCTCGTCGTTGTCGCCGGGGTCGCCTTCTGGCTGGGGATGAAACTCATGGATAAACCCTCCCACCGGCCGGAGCCCCAGCCCGTCGTCGCCCAGAATCCGCCGCCCCAGGAGTCCATGGCAGCCCCAGAGCCCCCCCGCGAGGAGCCCATGCGCGAGGTGGTCTACGTCATCGCCAACGCTCCGCCGGCGACCCCCACCGGTGAAGAGACCGCCGACGCCCAGAATCCGCCGGCCGGCAACGCTCCGAAAACCATGGGAACTTCCACGTCCATCCCCCGGGTGGAAGGCATTCCCACGGAAAGCCCCATGACCGCGCCTGCCGGGACGCCTGCCCGCTCGGCTGCGGATTTCAATGCGGTCAAGCAGCGCAACGTCCTGGAAATCCAGCGCTGCTACGAGATGACGGTGCGCAAGGGCCAGAAGGAACTCGTGGGACAGGCCATCCAGTTCAACATCCGAATCCTGCCGGCAGGGCAGGTGGAATCCGTCTCGTTCACTGGCGAGATGCCGCCCATGATGCGGGCCTGCCTGGCCGGCGCCATCCAGAAGTGGCAATTCCCGGCGGGAACGAAGACCGACACGTATTCCTTCGAGATGCACTTCAATTAGCAGGTGCGGCCCATGTGCGATTTTCGTTCGTGGTTTCTGGTGGGAACGCTGGTCTTTCTGGCCTGCGGCAAAACCGACAAAACCGAATGTAAAAAAGATACGGATTGCAAGGGAGATCGAATCTGCGAAAAAGGTTTCTGCGTGGAACCGCGGCTGCGTCCGGTGCCGCCGCAGGACGATCCGCCCCCGGATCCCGATCCGGATCCCTTGCCGGCCATGCCCCGGATCCCGCAACTGCCGGCCATGCCTTCCCTGCCCTCCCTGTCCGTGCCGGGGCTTTCATTCTCCGGCTCCGGCCTGAACCTGCAGTTCACCGTGCAGGCAGGCAAGGACGAGCACACGATCGAACTCGTGCCGGCATCTTCCGGTCCCCGCCTGCGCTGGTGCGTGAACAAGAAATGCGAAGATCTGGATCCCTCTTCCCCCGGGGACCTGCAGCGGCTCTTCGACCGGCTGGCTTCCACAGCGGGCTCCAACGACCCCCAACTGCGCGAAGTCCTGCGCATGTTCAAGGATCTCTCGGCGCTGGTCAACGCATCTGGCGGGCTGGCCGGCATGCCCCCCGCCAGCGGAAGAGGAAGCGGCTCGCCCTTCGTCAACACGCCCACGGGTCCCCAGCATGCCGGCGTTTTCCGCACCTGCGAAGAAATCCTGGATGCCGGAAGTCAGGCGGAAGGGGCGCAGGCCGACGTGGAGGAACTCGTTCCCACCATCGTCAGTTCCGATCAGGTAACGCTCAAGGCGCCGGGCGGCGTCCTGGTGGAACTGCTCGTGCCGGAAAAACTGCAGGGCCTCACGCCGTCCCTGGCCAAGACGCAGAATGCCGTTTCGGTCCGCTTCAAGATCCTGCGGGTCGCAAACAAATACATCAAAGGGGAACTGCAAACCGTACATGGACAGTGAACCATGAAAAATTCGCCATATATTTCAATCATTGCCATTACAATCATGGGCGTCTTGTCTGCCTGCGACTCCGGTGAAAAAGGCCGGTTCGTCAACGAGCCGCTGGTACTGTCGGTGGCTTCCGGCCATGGGCAGGAAACCTGCGGACCCGATGTCTACCCGTGTGGTCCTTATGGCTCGCGCCGCTTCCAGACCGTACGGGACGTGCCGTTCGTGGCCGTCAACGAGGCGGCGCAGCAGTTGGGCGGCGGCGCCCTGGCCTACATGCATGATTTTTATGAATTACGCCAACAAGGGTACAAGCTGCTGTTCGTGCAGTTGACCACCGGGTGGTGCACGCACTGCCGCGAACAGATGCACACGCTGCCGCAGATGGTGGCGCAATACGGCTCCGGCAGTTCCCAGCCGAAGGTGGCCTTCCTGGTGGTGGTGCGCGAAGATCCGCAACTGGAGCCCGCCACGGTGGCGTATGCGGCCGAATACTCGGCCAACTACGGACTCGATGCCGTCGTGCCCGTCACCAACGATGCGGGAAACGCCTTTCTGCCCTACATGACGTCTGTCGGCTATCCGTTCAATTTCTACATCCAGTTGTCGGACATGACGATCCTGGACTATGCATCCGCGCTGGAAACGCCGGAAACCTTCTCCGCGGATCTGGAGCGGGTCCTGCAAATCGTGCAGTGAGCGCAAAACGGGGGTTCGCATGAAATCCTACGATATCGTCATCATCGGCGCTTCGGCGGCCGGCCTCCATGCCGCCGAACAGGCCCGCAAGGCATCCGCGGATCTGTCCATCGCATGCTTCACGGAAGAAGACCGAGCCGCCTATTACCGCCCCCTGCTCACGGAACTCATGGGAAATCCCGATGTGGCCCGAAAACCCGCATTCACGGTGCGGCCGGCCTCCTGGTTCGCCGAACAGCGCGTGGAGCTCCACACCCGCTCCGAGGTGGTGGCCCTGGATCCGCAGCGACACGAGATCGCCACGGCCGATGGACGCACCTTTTCCTGGAAGCGCTGCATCCTGGCCACGGGCAGTTCGCCCTTCGTGCCACTTCCGGAAGCCCTTTCGCTGCCCAGCGTGTTCACGTGCCGCACCTGGACCGACGCCGAAGCCATCGCACGGGCCGCCCAGAACGCCTCGCACGTGGTGGTGATCGGCGGCGGGCTGCTGGGGCTGGAGGCGGCCCACTACCTGAATGCCCCGGGCCGGCGCGTGACCGTGGTGGAACTGATGCCCCGGATCCTGCCGCGCCAACTGGACGAAGCCGTCTCCGGATGGCTCGAGCGCCGCATCCGGAACGCAGGAGTGGACGTACGGCTGGGAACGCAGGTGCATGCCATTTCCCCGTCCGCTTCCGGCCGGTTGCGCGTGGATACCTCGGCCGGGGATCTGCTGGCGGACGTGGTGCTGTTCTCCATCGGCGTGCGGCCCCGCGCGGATCTGGCGAAAAAGGCCGGCCTGACCGTGAACCGGGGCATCGTGGTGGATGCGGCCATGCGCACCTCGCATCCGGACGTGTTCGCCTGCGGGGACGCGGCGGAGTTTTCCGGCCAGGTGTGGGCCCTGTGGATGCCGGCACTGCGCATGGGACAGGTGGCGGGCCACAACGCGGCCGAAACGGGAGCCGAACGCACCTATGCGGCATCGATTCCGCCGGCGGCGCTGTCGGCTTTCGGAACCCGCATATTTTCCGTAGGACGCATGGAGGGCAATGTAGAGGAAATATGCTCCGACGAAGACCACGGCGTGCGCCTGTACTTCGAGGGCGACGCCCTGTCGGGCGCTCTGCTGTGGGGCGATGCGGCCCGCGGCATGGCGCTGGCCAAGGCCGTGGAACAACGCCTCGACCGCCCCTCTGTCCTTCAAATATTGCAATAGGATTGCAATACGCCAGACCGTTTCTTATTTGCAGGGAAGAAAGACGCCCAGGTTGGACACGTCGTCGATGGCCGACGCCGTCCACTGGACGGAAGGATCGAACGCATCGGCGTCGTTGGTGTCGCCGGCAGTCGTGGCGCACTTGCGCCGCAAAGTGACGTCCACGGTGGTGACGCCGCCGCCCGTCCAGGCGGCGCCGGGATCCTCGCCCACCTTGCCGAAGACGTCCTGGGTGCTTCCGGAACAGACCAGTTTCAATGCATCATTGCCGTTGAAGACGAGATTCCCCTTCTGATCGCAGGTGTAGGAAAGCGCCCACTGCGTATGGCAGATTACGAAGGTCTGGCCGGCCGTGAGCGACGCCGACGCCAGGGGGACGGTGCTGGAAACCGACGCACTTCCATTGCTGAAGATCTGGATGGCGCAGGAAGAGAGATTGAATCCCGACGGCGCCGACATGACGAAGATTTCCAGGGCCTTGTTGTTGCTGGTCCCCTCCATGTATTCGCTGAAGAAGAGATTGAGCGTGGACGAGGGCGTCACGCAGGTGGCCGTGGTGCCCACCATCTGGCAGGTCTTGCCCTGGGCCGCGCAGTCGGCGGACAGCGTCCAGTTCAGGCAGTTGCCGCTGCGGGTGCAGGTTTCCACCCGGTTGTTCTGGCAGCGGGTCTCGTTTTCCGTGGTGCAGTTGGACGTGCACTGCTCGATGCAGGATGCCGTCTGCGTCAGGCCGTCATAGATGCACACCTGCCCCAAAAAGGCGCAATCCTGCCCCGCATCGAAAATCGGGCAGCCCGAAGCGTCCTCCACGCAATCCTGGATGACGTTGCCCGCGCAGGCACTTTCCCCCACGGTGCACTCGGGCGTGCACTCCACCACGCAGGCCGCGGTGTGGGCATCCGTGTCCTGCGTGCAGATCTTCCCGCTCTCCGTGCAGTTTTCCGTGTTTTCCCACGTGGGGCACGGCGCATGTTCGATGCACGTCTGCCTCTTGCCTTCCACGCAACGCTGGTGGCCCACCGTGCAAACGGTGCAGTTGTTGGAATTGGTATTGTTGGAATTATTGGTCGTGTTGTTGGAACTGTTGGTATTGTTGGAATTCGTGCCGCCGTTTCCGGCTCCCGCACACGCCAGAAGCCACAACCCCAGCAAAATGCCCGGCAATCCATTCTTCATGCGCATGGCCACCTCGCAGCTCCTAATTTTGTAGCATTGTTTTGCGGCGTTTCAAACCACGTTGGCGGGATCTTCATGGCCAAACCAGCGGGGGGCGCGCTTCTCCCGCTCGGCCAGCCGGCGCTCGGCTTCCGTCAGGACGTCCACGACCAGGTGCAGCGCGTCGTAGCGTCCGCAAAAACTGAAGTATTCCTCTTCCCGCAGCGGGGCCGCCTGGGAAAGAACCGCTTCCAGCATCTCCAGGAACGCCGGAGACACCACGAGCGCAGATTCTTCCGGCATGGACTGCGCGAGGATCTCCTCTCCCAGTTGCGGCGCGCGCAGGGCCAGCGGGCAGGAAAGAAACCGCACGGACCAGTTTTCCGGATTCTGGGGCGTGCCGCCCAGATCCCAGATGCCGCCGAACGCCCGGCGCAGGGTTTCCCCCAGATAGGCGCCGGCCGCAAGAGCGAACAGCCGTTTCACGCCGCCGGGCGCGAGACGGTTCTCGCGTGCCAGTTCATCCAGGAACGGCAGGGTTTCCGACGTCAGATCCAGCGACACGCCGTAGCGGTGCCGGGCGACATCCACCACCACGGCCGCCAGTTCCGCCACTTCCACGGGCGGCGGCGAAAAGGAATTTCCCCATGGAGAATTGTCGGTCATGGAAGATCTTCCCGTAATGGACGGGATGGCGCAAACCGAAAATGCGCCGTCCGGGAAATCCTGGTTAGTCGATGGGGGGACGCTTGAGTTGGGGCAGACAGGACGTGCAAACCCGCACCCGGCGCACCTGGCCGTCCACCACCGCGCGCACGGTCTTGAGATTCACCAGTTGGCGGCTCTTGGACTTGATGTTGGAATGGGAAACGGTATTGGCTCTCACGGTGCCACGCAAGCAGAGTTCACATTGGCGAGACATGGTTCGATCTCCTTCGCAAGAACCGGCGCCGCACGCGTTCGCGGCGCAGGCGGAGGGGGAATTTACCGGATCCATCGCGAATGTCAAGGCAAAAACGTGCGCAAGACCGCAAAAGCAGGCCGCGTGTTGGCGCTTTTTCCCGTATGTTTGCGTTTCGTTCGAAAATCATGAGCCTTTCGTTTGACGGATCTCCTAAAGAAAGGTAACGTACCTTTTTGTTCCGCGCCGGCGGACGTCTTCCGGCGCGACTTCCCGCGGGAGGTCCATCCATCATGTTTTTCCGTGCCAAGGAAGGCTCGACTGCCGCCCTCATCCAGTTGTGCATCGGCTATTTCATCTTCTACGTGATCACCGGGGTCTCCGTGAAATACTTCCTGGGACCAGCTCCCCGGTTTCCCGGCATGGAAGGCATGGAATTCCTCGTCTATTCCACGGCTGGCGGGATGGGGATTTCCCTGCTGGTCGTCCTGATCGGACGCTGGTACCGCTTCGAGTCCAACCAGAAGACGAACCTCGGCCCCTTCACCGTCCCCGTCGAATTCCTGTACATCATTCCTTCCGGCATCTGCACGGCGGTGGTCGTGCCCACCACCACCCTCATGTACACGTTCGACGGCATTTCCGTCATGGTGGCCATGACCCTGATGCGGGGCTCCATCATCGTCATCAGCCGCGCCGTAGACGAAGTACAAATACGTCAGGGAATCCTCAAAAAGAAAGTATACCTGGAAGAAAACCTGGCCGTGATTATCGCCATCCTGGTGGTGGTTCTCGAAATCCTCTCCCCAGCCAAGGGCGGAAAGAGCCCATTCCGCTCCCTGCCGGTGATGGTCATCTTCACATCCTACATCCTCTCCTACACGTTGCGCATCTACATCATGAACTATTACAAGAACACGCGGCCACGCGGCGCCACGGGTTCCAACAAGGGATTCTTCGCCATCGAGCAGATCACGGCATCGATCGTCGTGGCGCTCGTGGCGCTGGCGGTGGTAGCCGCCCACTGGGCCGGATACATCGAAGGACCGCGCTCCTCCTGCATGGCGCGCGCCATCGTGCAGCCCAATCTCGCATGGTGGCACTGGGCCGTGCTGGCCGGAACGGCGTATGGCGTTGTGTCCTTCTTCTCGGTTTTCATCTTCATGTTCAAGGGCCGCACAGCCACGTTCGCCGGCCTGGTGAACCGCATCACCAGCCTCGTGGCCGGTACCGTAGCCACCTTGATCTTCGCCTGGGCCTTCGGGGGAAAGTACCCGCACGTCATGGACTGGGTGGGGCTGGGACTGATTTTCGTGGCCGTGGGATTCATGACCCGGGCGGAAAAGAAGCGCGCCCTGGAACTGGCCCGGGAGAAGGAAATCTGAACTTCCCCTGAAAGAATTCTGCGCCATGGGCCGGGGCGGCGGAGGCCGGGACGCCCGGGCATCGAGGGCACAACTCTCAGCGCCCGCCCGCTTCTCCGTAATCCGGATTCCCTCCGGAGGGACCCGCCGCAAGGGAGGCCAGGATGTCCTGCACCATGGGATTGGCGGGGTCGTAGAAGGCGGCCGGATTCATGCGGGGATGCAGGCGGGAGCGCCATTCCATTTTCATCAGGGCATGCAGGATGTCCAAGTCCGAAAATCCGCGCGCGCGCAGGCGGTGCAAAAGGTGAAATATAGCTTCGGTGGCATGTTCCGGGTGCACGATCCGCCCCAGCGTCAGCCACAGGGAATCCCCGTGGAAGAACACGCGGGACTGCACGATCTGTCCAGGCGCGAGGCCGAAAATGGGCGGCTGCTCATGCACCTGGAAATCCGCCCCGCCCAGGAGATCCCGAAACCAGGCCGTCTTCTTCCAGGGAGCCATCAGCACGAACAGCCCGGGATGAGCGGTGGCGAGGGAGGATGCGAGCGCCGAAAGAGCGCCTCCCATCTTTCCCTGGGCCACGAGCCGGGAAAGCCGGCAGGGCGCCGGACCGTCCAGAAACATCCATTCCTGGAAGGCCTGCATGCGGGATTCGTGCGTGCCATCCTGGGCCGGCTTGCCCGTGCGCAACCAGAAGCACTCCTGCAAGCGGACCCACTCCCGCCGATGCGCCTCTTCCGAAAGCAGGCCGAAGAGTGAAGGCCAGAAATCATCCAGGGGATGCGGCATCGAACACCTTCACGCCCGCCACGAACACGGCCCGGGTGCGTCCAGGAAGGGTACGGCCCAGGAACGGAGAATTGCGGCTCTTCGATACGAAATCGCCCGTCACGTCCCAGGCGGCGCCGGGATCGTACACCGTCACGTCCCCCAGGGCGCCGCGGGAAAACCGTCCCCGATCCTGCAGTCCGAAACACGCGGCCGCCCGGTGGGTCATGGCCGCGACGGCCACCTGCAGGGGAAGTTCGCCGCGCAGGACCCGCTCATGCAGGACAGGAAAGGCGGTCTCCAGACCGATGACGCCGAAGGCGGCCGTTTCCAGATCCTGCTTGCGCGCCTCCTCGTGCGGCGCATGGTCCGTCACCACCGCATCGATGACGCCCGTGCGCACGCCTTCGAGCAGCGCCTGCCGGTCCGCCTCCGAACGCAGCGGAGGCGCGCATTTGGCCCGCGCGCCCGCCTGCTGGACGGCTTCATCCGTGAGCGCCAGGTGGTGCACCGTGGCCTCGGCCGTGACGGGAAACCCATTTTCCTTGGCCCATCGCACCAAATCCACGGAATGGCGCGAGGAGAGGTGCTGGGCGTGATAGCGAGCGCCCGTGTGCGCGGCCAGCAGGATGCCCTGGGCCAACTGGACGGTTTCCGCCGGCCACGGCTGTCCGGCACGGCCCAGCCGCCGCTGGACTTCCCCTGCCGCCATGGGTGCCTTGCCGCTCAATTCCACGCGCTCGCAGTGATCTGACAGCACGGAACCGGTTTCAGCGCACAGCCGCAGCAGTTCGAGCATCACGTCCGCACGGGCCACGGCATCCCCGTCGTCGGAAAACGCCACGGCGCCGGCGGCCCGGCAGCCGGCTACGTCCACAGGAACGACGCCCTTGCGCCCAAGCGTGGCGGCGGCCACCGTTTCGACCCGGCAAAACGCCTCCCTCGCGGCGCGCGCGCGCATGTGCGCCACCAGCCCAGGCCCGTCCGGCGGCGGATTCGTATTGGGCATGGCGCACACGGTGGCGAAACCTCCCGCCACGGCGGCGCGCGTACCGCTGTGCAGATCCTCGGCGGATTCGAATCCGGGATCCCGCAGGTGCACGTGCAGATCCAGCAGGCCGGGCATCACCCAGCACCCGCGGGCATCGTACGAAGGGACATGCTCCGGGCGCGCCTCCCCCGGAAAAAGAACCGCCTGCACCCGCCCGCCGGCGATCCACACGGAGGCGACCGCATCCAGCCCCGCATGCGGATCCAGCACGCGGCCGCCTTCGATGATCACGTCATTTTCCCCCTCCGGTCTGCAGAAACAGAATTTTTCCTTCCTGTCGGTCATGGACGGCGCCACAAGGGATCCTGCTCGCGCAACTCGCGGCGCAGCACCTTTCCCACGAGATTCTTGGGAATGCCATCGCGGAATTCCACGTAGCGGGGAACCTTGTAGTGAGTCATGTTCTCGCGCGCCCAGGCGATGATGTCCTCGGGCGTGACCTTGCCCACGAATTCCGGCTTGAGGACGACCCAGGCCTTGATGGCCTCCGTGCTCTCGGTGTCGGGCAGGCCGGCCACCGCCACCTCGGAAACGGCCGGATGGCGTCCCAGCAGATTCTCGACATCCTTGGGGAACACGGAAAATCCCTTGACCTTGATGAGTTCCTTCTTGCGGTCGAGGATGGTGACCATGCCCGCGGCATTCATGTAGCCGATGTCGCCGGTCAAAAGCCAGCGCTTGCCATCCTGCTCGAAGAAGTGGGCGTCGTTCTCGGCGGGATTGTCGAGATAGCCCTGCATCACCTGGGGGCCGCTGACCGCCAGTTCCCCGATGTGATCCCGGTCGTCTGGACCTTCGCCGATTCCAAGATCCCGGTGGGGATCCGACCGGTCCACGATTCGCCAGTCGGTGCCCGGCAGCGGCAATCCGATGGTGCCGGATCGGCGCAACTCGTCCGGTCCGTAGAGCAGGTTCACCGATACCACGGGAGACGCCTCGGTGAGGCCGTAGCCTTCCACCAGGGGCACCCCGGTGAGACTCTCGAATGCCTGCTGCACGTGGGTGTGCAGAGGCCCCGCCCCGGAAAGGCAGAACAGGAATTTTTTCTCTATGCCATATTTGCGGATGTCCGGGAAATCCACCAGACGCTGGAAAAGCACCTCCGCGCCGATGTAGAGCAGTTCCCGGTCGCCCAGCCCGACCTTGAGCACGGTCTTGCACAGGTCCTCGGGAGAAGGCGGCTTGGGGAACACGACGATCATGCCGCCCCAGGTGGTGGTGGCATTGAGGATGGCGGTCATGCCGAAGGCATGGAAGAAAGGGATGACCGCCAGCGAGGCCACGCCCGGATGGGCCTTGTAGAACCACGCCCGAACCTGGATGGCGTTGGAAAGGACGTTGAAATGCGTGAGCACCGCTGCCTTGGGCACCCCCGTGGTGCCGCCCGTCATGATGTACACGGCGGGATCGCGGCGCGCATCCACATCTACCGCCGGCGGATTGGGCCGCGTCTTCATCAGTTCGGAAAAGGCCACCGCATCATGCGGAAGCGAGGCCGTGGGCAATTTCTTGAGCAGCATTCCCAGCCGTTTCTTGGGCCAAGGCAAAAAATCGCCGATGTTGGCGCCCACCAGGAAGCGCAGTTTCAGATCGTTGCGGATGGGCGCGATCTTTTCCTCGTACAGGACATCGAGGAACACCAGCGCCCGGGCATGCACCGTCTCGAGTTGGTGGCGGATTTCCAGGGGCTTGTAGGTGGGATTCACGCCCGAAACGATGGCGCCGATGCGCAGCGCCGCATGGTAGGCCACCATGTAGTGGTAACTGTTGGGCAAGAGCAGCGCGATCGTCTCGCCCTTCTTGAGCCCCATCGCGAACAGCGCCGTTGCCAGCACGTCCACGTCCCGATCCCACTGGCGGTAGGTGAAGCGCGTATCCAGAAACCACGCGGCCGGCCGGTTGGGCCAGCGCAGCGCCGCATCCCGGACCAGCGTGTCCACCGTCTTGTCCGAAAACTCCAGGTTTTTTGGAACTTCCTCCGGCCAGTGGGAAGAAAACCAAGGCCGATCCGAAGGGACCCGAAACGTTTCATCCATCATCGGTCTTTCCTTTCCCTTCCAGGCACCGGGAGCATGTCTCCCGCCGTGTCAGGAATCGCGGTTCCCATACAATTGCCCGCCGAACTGCTCCGCCAGAAGGTCGTCATAGCGGTCCGCCAGCGTGCCCACGCGCCGGATGGAATCCGAAACCGAATCCACCGTGAGATACCGGGCATTGCGGTCCATCTTGAGGATGACCTTGTTGTCCCGGATGGCGAAGGAAAGCCCCAGCAGTTCCGAACTGGCATTGAGCCCCAGCAGGGTGGGATACAGGTTGATGTCCACCTGGGGCGTCAGGATCAGGATGGGAGAGAAGACCTGCAGCGTCTGGACGCGCGGCCCCCACGTCAGGGAAATGAAGATGCTGGCCGAACCCTTGGTCACGCCCCAGGCCATCATGTTCGGCTCCTGGGTTTCCAGGCGGTTCTGCAGGGGATCCAGCCCGAAGTGGGCCGAAAGCGCCTCCTCCACGATGCGCGCGGCCTGTGCGAACGACAAGTCCCCGGTGTCACTCATGGCTGCAACGTCCTTTCCTCATTCCTGCCCCGGCGTATCCTTCGTCGATGCGGCCTTCTCGAGCCGCTCGATGCGTTCCTCGAGCGCCTCCAGGCGGGAAACCATCCGCCCGATGGAGGTCTGGATCATCTCGATGGAATCCTGCAGCCGGTCCATGCTCTCCAGCAGCACGTCCACCTCGTCTTCCCCGTCCAGATCCTCGTCATCCATGTCTTCGTCGAGGTCGTCCTCACCGCCGGCTTCTTCTTCGCCCGGAACCTCCTCGCCTTCCTCACCGCCCTCCACCGCGCGCAGGGTCCCGTCGCTCACGCCGCAGGCGGGGCAGATGTCCACCGACGGACCCAGCCACAACTTGCATCCCGGGCACTCGTGCCCCTCGAGTTGCTGCTTGCGGTGCGCCAGGAGCAGTTCCAGCGCCTCCTCCTCGCGGCCCTTGGCCACATACAGCGTAGAATGTCCCAGATTGGCCGAAAGGCTCTTGAATATCTTGGAATCGTGCTCCACCACCCGCCAGGGGATGCCATTGGCATCCAGCCGGATGACCAGTTGCTCCATTTCAAAAATGGATTCCAGCGTGGCGACGGATACCAGATCCACATCTTCAGGACAATTTTCATACGAAGCCATCTCTGTTCCTTTCCACCGGTTTCCCCGCAAGCGAATCCAACAGGGAAAGCGGACCGTGTGACGACGTGCGCCCATCCAATGGGAAAACGGCCGCGATGTCAAGCTGCGCTTCTACTTCACGCCCTGGAAGATGCGGCTCCAGCGCTGGCCGTCGGGTCCCGGAGAAAGCCAGATGAATTCCGCCCTCCCCTTGATGTTTTCGATGGGCACGCAGGGTGCCGGAACCCCATTTTTATGCAGAAAGCGACTATCTTCGCTATGGTCCCGGTTGTCCCCCATGACGAACACGCAGCCGTCGGGAACCTCCCACTCGTGCGGAAAATCCGCCGGCAGCGATGGGGGAACCAGATCATACACCACGGTCCAGGCCCGCTCCCCCACGCGCTCCTCGTACATTTCGCAGGGAAGCCCTGGGTGCCAGTCCTCGTTGAGTTTTTCGTTGCGGTCCATATAGGAGCAGGGCTCTTCCAGTTTGCGGTTCCGGATGGCTTTCCACTCGGTCTCCCCCTTGGGCAGGTAATACACCGTGCGGTCCCGGAAGCGTATGCGATCGCCCGGAAGCCCGATGACCCGCTTGATCCAGTCCTCCCCATTGTGGATGGGCTCGATGAACACCACCACGTCGCCGCGCCGGGGCAGCGACCAGGTCGCGAAGTGCCGGGGCGGGTCCGAGGTGAAGGGGATCCGCAAACCGTAAACGAATTTATTGACATAAATGTAATCGCCCACCTGCAGGGAAGGAATCATGGACCCCGAGGGGATGCGAAAAGGCTCGAATACGAAGGCGCGCAGAAACAGCGCCAGCGAAGCCGCGATGAGAAAGGACTTCAGATAGCCCCACGCCGGATGGCGCCGGTGCCGGGACAGGGAACCTTCCAGTTGCCGCTCCAGTTCCGCCACGGCCGCCTGCAGATCCGCACGGGGATCCCGGCGGATCTCGTCCCACACGCGCAGGGCGCTTTCGGCCTCCCGGCGGGCGTTTTCCGGCAGTTCCCTCTTCCTGCGCAGGATTCCCCGCATCTCGGATGCCGCGGCTTCTCCGGACGCCAGCAGGCGCCGCCGGGAACGCCATGTCGCAAAACGGTTCCACACGCGTCTCCACCCGGACGCATTCCGGGCCTCTTCCAGTTTGCGATGAACTCTCTTCGGCAATTTCACTCACCTTCCTTGGCCGCATCCGGCCGGTGGCGCACCAGGACCAGGGCCACCAGGCTGGAAAAGAGCACCAGGATTCCGGCCGTTTCCCAGGTATCCGGAATCTCGCCGAACATCAGCACCCCGATGCCGGTGGACCACAGGATCGACGTGAAGGAGAAGGCGGCCACCGAAGAGGCCTCCTGCAGTTTGTACGCCATCGTCATCAGGTACTGGGCCACGGTCGTGCCCACGCCCGCCACCACGACGAATCCCCACAGGCGCGGGGATGGCGTCTTCCAAGAAGCCAGCGCCATGGGCGCGGAGAGCGCCATGGTGAACAGCGACAGGGAATTGACGATGGGGGCCCAGTGCTCCCGCCCGGCGACGAAGCGGATGGAGATGTAGGCCAGGCTGGCGAAGAACGCCGACACCAGCGCGGGCAGCGCCCCCCAGTCCATGGTCCGCGGCGACGGCTGCACGATCAGGAGCACGCCGCCCATGGCGCAGGCCACCAGCAGCACCTTCTTCCAGTGGAGGCGCTCGCCCAGAAGCGGAACCGCCAGGAACGTGGTGAACAGCGGGTGGGCATAATGCAGGCTCGACGCATTGGCCAGGGTCGTGGCCTGCAGCGCCCAGAAGTAGAGGATCATCGCGATTCCGCCGAAAAAGCCCCGGGAAACCAGGGGCCAGAAGTTTTCCCGGCGCCCGAACCACGGCTGCCGCGCCCGCCGCAGGATCAGCGTCAGCAGGAGCACGCCGAAGGCGCCGCGCAGGAAGGCCGATTCCCAGAAGCCCAGTTCCCGCGTCAGCACCTTGATGAAGGAATACGCCACCGAAAAGACGAAGGAAGCGGCAATCATGTAGAGGGCGCCCGCGGACATGGCCTGTCGTTTATAGAACTTCCGGAAAAATCGCAATGAAAAAGGGTGTCCTCTCCGCAGCGCCTGTGATAAGAAGTGCCCCATGCAGGAGACGCTGCTGCACCGACTTTCCCAGTTCTACCGCCGCACGCAATGGACGCTGATCCTGGCGATCCTGTTCCCCACCGTCTTCACGGCGGCCGTGGGAATCGTGATGCTGGCCCTGTATTCCGACATCAAGGACATCATCCTGGGCATCCTCACCATCGTGTTCTCGGTGGGCATCATCTTCGGCGCCGTCATCGTCGCCATCCTCGTCGGGAAATCGAAGCAACTGGCGCTCAAGCAGACCCTGTTTCTGGCCAACGTCTCGCATGAACTGCGCTCCCCGCTCACCGCCATCAAGATGTACGCGCAAACGCTGGAACGCGGACGCTCGCCCGAAAACGCCCCGATGTGCATCGAACAGATCCTGAAGGCCACGGAAAAACTGGATCGGCTCATCCAGCAGATCCTGGAATGGAAGCGCATCACCACCAAGACCGACTACATCACGGTGCAGCCCCTGGATGCCAACCTGCCGGCCGCGGACGCCGTGGAGCACTTCCGTGCCACCCACCCGGAAGAAACGCGGCTGGAATCCGATTTCACCCCCGAGGCGCCCGTCATGGAACTGGACCGCGACGCCATGGAGCGCGCGCTGTACAACCTGCTGGACAATGCGGCCAAGTATGGCGGGGAGGCCGGCCGGATCCGCCTCGTCACAAGACTCGCCGCCGAAACCGGCAAGGTGCAGGAGCACTTCGAGTACCGCGTCTCGGACGAGGGGCCCGGCATCGATCCGCAGCACGTGGATCACATCTTCGACGTCTTCTACCGGGCGGACAACTCCCTGACCGGCGCCGCCGGCGTTGGGCTGGGGCTGGCCATCGCCCGCTCCCTCGTCGCCGCGCATGGCGGCACCCTCCTCGTGGAAAGCGCTCCCGGAAAGGGAAGCACCTTCATCATCCGGCTGCCGCTGGCGCACCGGCGGAAAACGAACGGCCACAACGCACCGGCGGAAAGGAATCCCGCATGATCAACG
Organism: uncultured Kofleriaceae bacterium; assembly: GCA_964516435.1. Lineage (GTDB taxonomy): Bacteria > Myxococcota_A > Polyangia > HGW-17 > HGW-17 > HGW-17. The sequence continues at coordinate 57,186 of CAZEZP010000100.1, forward strand.
CCGAAATCCTTCTCGTGGAAGACGACCCGGCGCTGCTGGCCGGGATGCTCATCAACCTGCAGACGGAGGGCTACGCCATCACGGCCGCCCCCCGCGGCAAACTGGCATTGGCGCAGTGTGAAAATAGAAAATTCGATTTGATCATCCTGGACCTGATGCTGCCCGACATCGACGGGCTGGACATCGTGCGCACCCTGCGCCAGCGCGGCGACAACACGCCCATCCTGATCCTCTCCGCCCGGGGCGACACCGACGTGAAAGTGCAGGGCCTCATGGCCGGCGCCGACGACTACATGACCAAGCCGTTCGACCTGATGGAACTGCTCGCGCGCGTGCAGGCCATCCTGCGCCGGCGCTTCGGGGCGTCGAAGACCGTGACGTTCGGCGACGTGGAGGTGTTCCCCGAGGAGCGGCGCATCCTGCGCGCCGGCCATCCCGTGCATCTGACGCCGCGTGAATTCGATCTGCTGCAGTGGTTCCTGGCCCATCCGAGCCAGATCTTCGCGAGGGAAACCCTCCTCCAGGAGATCTGGGAAGCCGGGGCCGACGCCACCGAGCGCACGGTGGACAATTTCGTGATGACATTGCGCAAGAAACTCGACAATCCGCGCAAGCCCCGGCATTTCATCACGGTGCGCGGATTCGGCTACCGGTTCCAGCCGTAGGAAGACCCGATGGATCGCATCCTGCCGCACCCCTTCCTCAAAGTACGCGACTATGCCGAACTCACCGCGGGCTCGGTGCTGCTGGCATTCGCCGTCACGGCCTACATGGCGCCCAACCGCATCCTCGACGGCGGCTTCACCGGCGTGGCCATCCTGCTGCACCACCTGTTCGGAACCCCCATCGGCGCCATGGCGCTGGGCATGATGTCCATCGCCCTGGTGACGGGCTACATCAAGATGGGGCCTTCGTTCGGAATCCGCACCATCTACGCCACGGTCCTGTTCACCCTGTCCATCGATTTCTTCGACCATGTCCTGCACATCGAGCCGCTCACCGACGATCTCACGCTGGCCGTCTTCTACGGGGGCGGCATCGCGGGGGCCAGCCTCTCGCTGATTTTCCATGCGGGCGGCTCCACGGGGGGCACCGACGTCATCGCCACCCTGCTCAAGCGCGCCACCGGCTGGAGCGTGGGCCGGACGCTGCTGTTCATCGACCTGACGGTGGCCTTCGTGGCCGGACTCTTCTTCGGCGCGCGCCTGCTGATGTACAGCCTGATCCTCATCTTCATCGAAACCCAGGTCATCGACCTGATTCTCAACGGCTTTTCCGCCACCCGCCGCCTGTGGATCGTATCCGATCGCGCCGAGGAGATCCGGGAGCACATCCTCAAACTGGGACGCGGCGCCACCCTGTTCGAGGGACGCGGCGCCTACACGGGCGAGCCGCGCCAGGTCATCATCACCTACATTCCCCGGCGCATGGTCAGTTCGCTGATGCGCGACCTGCACGACATCGACCCGGACGTGTTCGTCGCCATCGATGCAGCCGCCCAGGTGTACGGAGAAGGATTCCGCAGTTTCCGCGAGCATGGCCAATAGAAGAGCAAAAGAGGAGGAACATCCATGCAGAGTCTCAAGAAAGAACGCACCGTCAACTGCAGCGCCGACAAACTGGTATCGGTGCTCACTCACCCGGAATTCGAAATCGAGAAGCAGAAGAAGGCCAGCGGAGCCATCGACGCGACGGTCAAGGAAATCCGGCGCAACGACGAAGAAGCCGTCTACGAGATTCATTCGACCGAGTACGCCAAGGGCGTCACCGGCGTCGACCGCAGCAAGACCGAGAGCATCGTCATCCGGATGCGCTGGAACCTGAAGGAGCGCCATTCCGAATGGACGTGGGAAGGCCCGCACGGCAAGAAAGTGGCCGTTTCAGGCACCATGCAGGTCAAGCCCGTGGATGAAAACCACTGCACCCTGATCTCCACGATGGATGTCGAAATCAAGATTCCGCTGGTGGGCTCTCAGGTGGAAAAGATGGTCATCCGCGAAGTGGAGAAGAACTGGCCGAATTTCGACCAACTGGTGGATGCCTGGATCCTGAAGTGACGACCGGCGGGCGTCAGCGCAAGGCCGGCCCTGGCAGGCAGCGGGAGGCGGGCATCCGGAACCATGCGGTCCCGGACTCCGGACTTTTCCTGGCCCATTCCCTTCGGCATGCATTCCACGCCGGACGAAACTGGAGCACCGGGTTCCAAATGCCTAATGACTTGTGATACAGTCGCTGCGCCTCGGGAAATGCGCATGTTTCGGCTCATTCTCTTTTTCTTCCTGTTTTCGGCGCTTGCGATGCCCCCATCGTGCGGCAAGAAAAATGACAGGCGGGAAATCCGCGCCGGAGTGGAAACCTGGACGCTGCCGGAAAAGACGGCGGCACCGGAGGAAACCGTCGCCGAGGTGGACGGAGAACCCGTGACGGCCGCACAGGTCGCCGCCATCGCCCGGCGCGAACATCTCTCGCCGGAGCAGGCCCTGCAAAAGGCCATCGATACCCGGCTGATCCTGCGGCAGGCGGCGCTCGGAGCGGGTCCCGGCGCGCTCTCGGACGCCTTCAAGACGGCGGCGGTGGAGCGCCTGCTTCGTGATTTCGAGCAGAAAAACAAGCCCCAGGACATTCCGGATGCCGAACTGAAAAAAATTTACGACGAAATCCAGAAAAAGGATTTCTCGCCGCCGCCCTTTTCCGGCCGCAAGTTCCACTTCTCCCACGGCCAGTGGCGCGCATCCTCGCAACTGATCGTCAAGACGAGCGAAAAGCACGATGCCGAAACCGTATCCGCCGTGGACAGTCTGCTGCTCCTGGTGCGGGACCATTACCTCTCCTCGGCGGACCGCTCGGAAGAATCCTTCCGAAACCATGCGTGGCTGGTGCAGAATACCTACGTTCCCGTCTCCTTCGAGCAGTTGCCGCCGATATCCATGGACAACGAGGAGAATTTCTACCGTTTCAATGGGGAATTCGACAGGCAGTACCTCGAGAAATTGTTCGAACTGCCTGCGGAAGGCGCCGTTTCCGGGGTCTTCGGAACCAAATTCGGCCGCCATTGGGTGTATCTTGTCCGCATCGTTCCGGAACGCCGCCTCTCTTTCGAAGAAGCGCGCGGGGAACTGCGCGAACTGGTTTCCGAAGGCTGGCAGAACCAGCGCTTCGAGGAATGGCTCGAACGGCTGCGAAGCGAATACCGCGTGCAGGCGCCCGGTCGGAGAGACCAGCCGTGACGTCCGCTTTCACGCAGTTTCTGGCCGATCTGGTGGAAAACGTTCCAGGTGCCGTGGGCGCCGTCATCCAGGATGTGGAGGGGGAAACGGTGGAGGCGGTGGGGCACCTGCCCGATTTCGACCTGATGGTGCACGCCGCGCACTGGGGGCTCCTGTGGCGGGATCTGCGCTTTTCCGCACGCTCCCGGCAACTCAAGGAAACGCGGCAGATCTGGATCGAGACCAGCCGGCAGAAGGTGCTGCTCACGACCCTGTTCCAGGACTACTACCTCGTGTTCATCCTGAGCAGGGAAACGGCCGTGATCGAGGCACTGCGCCTGCTGGACAGGCATCTGAACGCCATTCGGGAGGAGATGGGACTATGAGCGAAACCGACATCCGCGCCTGCGTCATCACCGGCGCCTCCAGCGGTCTGGGCGCGCAACTGGCACGGGAAATCGCCGCCATGGGCGAATTCACCCACCTGGTCCTCTGCGCGCGGCGCCGGGAACGCATGGAACGGCTCGCGCAGGAACTGCAGAAACGGGATGAGCGCCTGTCCTGCCGAATCCTGGATGTGGACCTTTCGGAGCCCGAAGGCGTGGAGCGCCTCTTCGCAGGCATGGCCGATCTGGAAAAGCACATGCACCTGTGGATCAACAACGCGGGATTCGGCCTGCGCGGGGCTTTCGCCGGGCAGGCCCCGCAGGACATCGCCCGGATGATCGCCGTGGACGTCACGGCCCTGACCCTGTGCACGCGCCGGATCCTTCCCTCGATGCTCGAATCCCGCCGCGGACGCATCCTCAACATCGCCTCGGTGGCGGCCTTCTCCCCCATTCCCTGGTTTGCGGTGTATGCCGCCGCCAAAGCCTTCGTGCTCTCCTTCACGGAGGCTCTCGCCGTGGAACTCGCCGGCACGGGCGTCACGGTTACGGCGTTCTGCCCGGGTCCCATGCCCACGGAATTCTTCGAAATCGCCGGCAAGACGCGCTGGCACGGACCGTCCTTCGTGTGGCTCCCCGTGGAGAAGGCGGCCCGCGAAGCACTTGCGGCCACTTTCAAGGGCCAGACCGCGAGCATCCCGCAGGGCACGTTTCTGCTGCAGACCTTCCTTTCGCGCCTCGTGCCGCGCTCTCTGGTGAGCGCCATTTCGGGACGCATCTTCCGGGAGTGACGGTTTTCCCTCCCTTTTGCGCGGCCGCTCCACGCGCCAGAACCGGCCGAAAACTTTCAGAACGGAAAAAAATCAGGATTCCCGGGCGATGCGGATGCGGGCGTCCACGGCATGCAGACCGCGGGCATCGGCCAGGAGCGGGTTGAGATCGAGTTCCGCAATCTCGGGCGCGGCCTCGCACAGGAGGGAAACGCGCTGGATGGCCCGCGAAAAGGCATCCGCGGAGAGCGGAGAGCGGCCTCGGTAGCCCGCGAACAGTTTGGCGGAGCGCAGACGGGCGATCATGTCGGCGGCTTCTTCCGCCCCCACGGGCGTGAGTGCCTCGGAGACGTCCCTGAACACTTCCACGGCGATGCCGCCCGTCCCCGCGAGCACCAGGTGGCCGAAACCGCGTTCCCGCGAAGCGCCGATGAACAGTTCCGTGCCGGACAGTTGCGCCTGGAAGAGCACGCCCATCGCCTGTTCGATGGCCATGAGCCGGGAAAACTCCTTCCGGGCGCGCTCGATGGAATCCACGCCCAGCACGACGCCGCCTACGTCGGTCTTGTGCACCGGTCCCACGACCTTCATCACCAGCGGAAATCCGCATGCCGCGCAGGCGTCCGCGATGTCGGCCTCGTGCGTGGCCACGGCTTCGCGGGCACGGGGAATGCCAGCGGCATCCAGCAGGGCGGCCACGGCTTCCGTCGGCAGGTATCCGTCGGGCGCCGCATCCACCACGCGGCGGATGGCGGCGCGGTCTACCGTCTCCGTGGTACCCGGCGCGAAGCGCCGCACGCGGTGGGCGCGCACCAGGGCATAGCCGAAGAGCACCTCGTCCGTGAAATGGCAGTTGCCCCAGGACTGATAGTTGAGGATGGCTTCCCGCGCGGTCATCACCGAGGGCAGGATGGCATAGATGGGTTTTTTACAGGTGGCTTGCTTCTCATGGATGACCCGGTACACGGGCGTCACGTCCATGAGTCCCGGGGTGCCGAAGATGACCGTGATGCCGTCGATTTCGTCGGCGAAGCGGGTTTCGAGAGTGTCGAGGATGTGGCGCAACTGCTGCGCCGTTCCTGTGGCCAGGAAATCGATGGGATTCTGCACGGATGAACCGGGGTGCAGCCCGTCGAGGATGGCCTGGGCGCCGGGGCCCGTCAGTTGCGGCAGGGTGAAGCCGCCGCGGGAGAGCGTGTCGGAAAGCATCACGCCGGGGCCGCCCGCGTGCGTCACGATGACCATGCGCCGCCCCTCGAGCGGGCGGTGCTGGAAGATGGCCGCCGTGAGCATCAGATCCTCGCGCCCGCGGCAGCGCACGACGCCGGCCTTGCGGAAGAGCGCGTCCACGGCAGCATCGGAACTGGCCATGGCGCCCGTATGGGAGGAGGCCGCGCGCATGCCTGCCTCGGACGCCCCTGCCTTGATGCCGGCGATGCGGCACCCTTTTTCGATGAGCGAGGAAGCGTGCCGCAGGAATTTTTCGGGCTGGTCGATCTTTTCCATGTACAGCAGTTTCACGCGCGGGCTCGCAGCGGGATCGAACGTCTCGTCCCACCACGCCAGGATGTCCTCCACGCCCACCTGCGCGCTGTTGCCCACGGAAAACATGGAGGAGAACGTGAGCCCCATTTCCATGCCGGCCTCTATGATGAAGGCCGCCGTGGCGCCCGAACCGCTGGCGAACTCCACGCCGTCGGGCGCGAGCCTGGGTATGGGGCCCGCGAACGTGCCGCAGTACGTGGTGGTGAGCACCCCCATGCAGTTGGGGCCGATCAGGGCGGCGCCAGCCTCGTCCACGACCCTGCGCAGCCGCTCCTGCAGGGCGGCTCCCTCCGGGCCAGTCTCCTTGAAGCCCGCAGACAGCACGATGAACGAGCGGCAGGCCGCCTTGCGGATCAATTCCTCCACGGAGGCGACCACCAGCGGCGCGGGAATGGAGAGGATGGCCAAGTCCACGGGCGACGGCAACTCGCCTGGAGAAGAAAAGCATGGCACGCCTTGCACAGACTTCTCCTTCAGATTGATGCCGTACACGTCCCCTGCGAAACGGTTCTCCAGGATGTTCTGCAACACCTTGCCGCCGGGCTTTGAAACGTCGTTGGAAGCCCCCACCACCACGATGGATTTCGGATGCACCAGTTTTTCGAGATTCATGGAAGACTCCTTGGGTTCCGGAAAGGAAATAAAGGAAATGGCCATGAATAAAATTCTTATTCCGGCCGCCCGTTCTCTAAAACGAAAGGTTCTCCGTTTTCAAGCTGAAAGATTTCGCACACGCAAGACGGGAAACGGGATCTTCCGCCGATGGGCGGAAACGGGAATGGGGGCTTCACAAGGGGGGCTTTGCGAAGAATGCGCAGGCGCAAATCGGAGAATCACTTTTTCTTCTGGATGGTGGAGAGCACGGTCTCCCTGTCGATCTTGCGCGTACAGAAGAACCAGTCGTAACACTTCATGTCGCCTTTTCCTTCCATGCGCTCTTTGGCCGTTCCGCAGGAGCCGGCCGGCGGCACGATGACTTCGTCTCCGGGACGCCAGTCGGCCGGGGTGGCCACGGAGAAGGCATCGGCAGTCTGCAGGGCCTGCAGCACCCGCAGCAGTTCGTCGAAATTGCGTCCCAGGCTCAGCGGATAATAAATGATTGCCCGGATGATGCCCTTGGGATCGATGACGAATACCGCCCGGACGGCCTTGGTCTGGCTTTCGCCCGGCTGGATCATGCCGTATTTCTTCGCCACCTCCATGGTGATGTCCTCGATGAGCGGGAACTTCACCTCGACGTCCTTCATGCCGCGGAATTCGATCTTTTCCTTGATGGTGCGCAGCCACGCGATGTGGCTGTAGAGTCCGTCCACGGACAGTCCGACCAGTTTGCAGTTGAGTTTCTCGAACTCGGGCTCCAGCGTGGCGAACGTCATGAATTCCGACGTGCACACGGGCGTGAAGTCGGCTGGATGCGAGAACAGGATGACCCAGGAGCCGGCGAACTGCTCCGGAAACCGGATTTCGCCCTGGGTGGTCATGGCGGTGAAAGAGGGAGCCTTGTCGCCGATGCGGGGCATGGGGGTGATCTCGATATTCGCGTTTTCCATGATGCCTTCTCCTTTCGGTTGTTTCGTTTTGCCGGCCTTCGAACCGGCCCCCGCATCATAGATCCGGATTTTCACCCGTCAACACATTTTGGAGTTTTTTTTCCGATTTTTTTTCAAAACCCATTTCCCGCATGGATCCCGGGAAGATTCGGCGCAGTTGAAAAACCAGACGCGCCGTCAGGGTTCCATGGCCGCATGAAGTCGGGCGAAGACTTCCCCGGGCGAGGATGCCTCGGTCAACTGGGTCACCATGGCCAGGATGCGGGCGCCAGCCGCGCGCAACTCGGGAATGTGCCCTTCCTTGATGCCGCCCATCACGGAAAACGGCACCCGCACGGACGGCGCCCACGCCGCGAGTTTCTCCGGTCCCAGGGGCGATGCGGGGTTGTCCTTGGTGCGCGTGGCGTAGAGGGGACCGATGTTGAGATACGAGATGTCTTCCATCTGGGCCGCTCCGATCTCGGCGGCCGTGTGGCAACTTATGCCCACGAGTCCCTCGGGCAGCAGCCGGCGCACGGCGGCGGCCGGCAGATCGTCCTGCCCCACGTGCACGCCGTCGGCATCCGAAAGCAGGGCCACATCGGGCCGGTCATCGATGATGAGCAGGCAGCCGGTGCGCGCGGTGCATTCGCGAAACCGCAGCGCGAGATCCAGAATATCCCGGTCACGGGCGGGCTTGGCGCGCAACTGCAGCACGCGGGCGCCGGCCGCCACCAGTTCCGCGGCCACCCACAGGGGATCGCGCCCGGCGCAGAAAGCGGGCGTAATCACGGGATAGATGCGGCACCGGGCGAACTGGCTTTCGCGCTCCTTCCGGTTCATGGGACTTCTCCTTCCTCGCGGCCCGCCATGACCTCGCTCCAGTCCTTCCACACGGGATCCAGCCCGCGGGAGACGATGACGGCCGCCATTTCCGCGGGGGAGCGGGTATCGTGCACGGCGAACTGCTCGCCGGCCTGGGCCGTGAGATGATATCCACCGGGCGTGGTGACGGAGCCGGCGCTCATGCGGGTGACGCCCAACCCGATGAATCCGTCGCGCAAGCGGGCGCTCTCGCGCGTGGAAAGCACCAGTTCGGCATCCGGGAACATCAGGCGCAAGGCGAAGATCATGCGCGCCAGGTCCGCATCCGAAACCGGATGGGGCGGCACGAAATCGCTTCCTGCCGGGCGCAGGCGGGGAAAACTGAACGCCAGGCGCGTCTGCCAGTTGGCGCGCTGCACGTCCAGGGCGTGTTCGTACAGGCCGAAAATTTCCCCGCGCCAGGGCGCCAGGCCCAGCAGAAACCCCAACCCGACCCCGCGCATCCCCGCGCGAGCCGCATCCACGGGCGCCCGGCGACGCGCATCGTAATCCGCCTTGGGCCCGCCGGGATGCACACGGGCGTACACCTCGCGGTCGTAGGTTTCCTGATAGAGGGTCAGCGCCGCCGCGCCGGCTTCCACCATGCGGGCGTATTCCGCCTGCGAAAGGGGATACACCTCGATGGACACGTGGGCGAAATGCTCCCGGCACAGGCGGATGGCCGAGGCCAGATACTCGGGAGCGGCCGCACGCCGGTCCTCACCCGTGACCAGCAGCACGTGCGAAAAGCCGCGCTGGCGCAGGGAACGAGCCTCGCGGGCGACCTCCTCCAGGGACAGCGTGGCGCGGGCGATGGCGCGGCGGGAGGAGAAACCGCAGTACACGCAGGGATTGATGCAGGAATTGGACAGGTACAGCGGCGCGTACAGGGTGATGGTGCGCCCGAAGCGGCGCAGCGTCAGTTGGGCGGATGCACGGGCCAGCCGCTCCAGGTCCATGCCCGGGTCGACGAGCGCGCGCAAATCCTCCACGCTGCGGGTTTCACGAGCCATGAGCGAATCCAGGAAATCCATGCCACCATCCCTGCCGGACGCCCAGGCGCCGGGCGCCGGGAAACCTAGCCCGCCGCAGGCGGCCCGTCAAGGCTCGCCCCATTCCGGGCGGCGCGCACCCATTTCCTGTATAGCCAAACGCCTCCCACGAGCATGAGCAGGGATACCGCCTGGGGCACGCTCAGCAGCACGGCGCCCTCCGTTTCCGGGGAAAGCACGGGAAAGCCGCCGCCGATGCGGAACAGGAAGCCCCGTCCGGGATCGCCGCGCAGCATTTCCAGGAAGAAGCGGCCGAATCCGTAGCCGGCCAGGTAGAGCGCGAACCAGCCGCCGGCCGGAAGACGGCGCCGGCGCAGCAGCACGAGGCCGGTGAAAAAGAGCATAAGCAGCCAGGCGGCTTCATAGGCCTGCACAGGAATCATGGGAGGAAGATCCCGCCCTGGCGGCAAGTCCGCATGGGCCTGATAATGGAGCCCGGCGGCGGAGTCGCGCGCGAGCACCACGCTTCCGGGCCAGTTTTCGTGGGCCTTTCCCCAGCAGCAGCCGGCCATCAGGCACCCGATGCGCCCCCAGAAGTGCCCCAGCGCCAGTCCCAGCGCGCCGGCGTCCAGAAACGGCCGCAAGGGGATGCGCCGGCGTAGCAGATACGTGGCCAGCGCGCCGGCCGAAAGCCCGCCCTGGAAGGAAAGGCCACCATCCCAGAGAGCCACGATACGCCATGGAGAATGCCGGTAGGATTCCGGGCTGAACAGGACGTGGAACAGCCGCGCCCCCGCGAGTGCCGCGAGAAAGACCAGCAGAATCCAATCCGTGCCGTGCTCCACATCCAGGCCCTGCAGTTTCAGGACCCGCCTAAACGCCAGCAGTCCCAGCGCGAACCCCGCCAGAATCATAATTCCATAGGAAGGAAGGCCCCATCCCAGTTCCGGATGCATGGAAAACCTCGCTCTTTTTTTGACGAAAAATTGCTGCTGATGTAGTATAGTGTAGAGAGAGGTGATTTATGGTTCACAAACTCAACCCCCTCGAAATCCCCCACGCCGAGCGCAGAAGCCGCGGACTGAATGCAGAAATCGACCGTCTCATCTGGGAAAGGCTCCTCAAAAAAACGCCCGTGCCGGTCCCGCCTCCAGTTGGACGCAAGCCGGGCGGGAACTGACCCTCTTTCCCGACCACCCCGCCCAGATCCGTCCCGGCACACTTCTTTCCGTGCATCCGGCTCCGGCAGGAGCGCACCGCGCGTGCAGGCCGGCAGGAGCCTAGCAGAGCCCTGCCCGGCGCACCAGCAGAAAAACCATATTGCGATCGGCCGCGTTCGTGATAGCATGCCCCCCGAGAAACAGTCGCGGACGATTTTTCAGGAGTCGATGGAATGCTCAGTCTTTACTGGTTCGCTCTCGGATTCGGAGGCATCTTCCTCGTCGTGACGGTCTTTCTGGGCCACGACAGCGACGCGGACACGGGCGACGCCGGAAGCCCGGACCTCCACGACATCACCACCGGCGACATCACCACCGGCGACGTCACCCACGCGGGAGCCGGAGCCCACGGGCACATGGGAGAAGCCACCCATCCGCCCATGATGGACATCTTCTTCTTCCTCCTCTCCCTGCGCTTCTGGGCCTTCTTCACGGCCTTCTTCGGCCTCACCGGCGTCGGCGGCAGTTACCTCATCGGCGGGGGCGTCTCCACCTTCGTGATGGCCATCATCATGGGCGCCGTGGCGGGATTTTCCGCCAGCTGGCTGTTCAAGGCGCTCTCCCGGGGCAACGTGAGTACGGACATCAATCTGGCCGAGACCGTGGGTTCCCGCGCGGAGGTCAGCATTCCCATCGCGCCGGGAGATCCCGGCAAGGTGCGCCTGGTCTTCAAGGGCCAGTTGGTAGAATGCAAGGCCGTATGCGAAGATGCGGAACTTCCCCTGCGCACGCCGGTCGTCATCGCCGCCTACCATGACAACACATTCGTCGTGAAGCCGCTTTCTGCCCCCGCAGCCGCGGATTCCGGCAAGGAGGAGTCAAATCCATGAACGACATGAATGCCTTTTTCTGGGGAATCGGTGCCGGTCTCGGCATCTACATCGTACTCAAAATCATCATTAATTATTTCTTCTACATCGGAAAACCCAACGAGGTGCTGATCTTCTCCGGCCGCCAGCATCGCTATCCGGACGGTTCCGTGCGCGGCTACCGCTACGTGGTGGGCGGCTGGGCCTTCCGCTTCCCCATCATCGAGCAGGTATCCCGCATGGACCTGACGGAAATCCCCGTCACGGTATCCGTGACCAACGCCTACTCCAAGGGTGGCATCGCAGTGAACGTCACGGCCATCGCCAACATCAAGGTATCCTCGGAGGACGTGGTGCTCGATGCCGCCATCCAGCGGTTTCTGGGCTATTCCCGCGATCAGATCGCACATGTGGCCCAGGAAACCCTGGAAGGGCATCTGCGCGGCGTGATCGCGACCATGACGCCGGAGCAGATCAACGAAGACCGGCTCAACTTCTCCGAGCGCATCGAGGAGGAAGTGGTGCCGGACTTCAAAAAACTGGGCCTGCATCTGGACAACTTCAAGATCCAGAGCATCAGCGACCGGGAGGAATACCTGCTGGCCGTCGGGCGCAAGAAGATCGAAGAAATCAAGAAGATGGCGGCCGTGGCGGAATCCGACGCCAACAAGGTAGCCAAGAACATCGAGGAAGAGGCCAAGGGACTGGCCAAGGCGACCAATGAAGAAGTGGACATGGTCATCAAGCAGTCCCAGAACGAACTGGCCACGTTCGTCGCCAACATGCTCGCCCAGGTGACGGCCGAGGAGGAGCGCACCACGGTGGCCGCGGCCCAGGCGCGCGCAGAGGCCGAACAGCAACTGCAACGCATCCGCGCCGAACTGGAAGCCCGCCGCCGCGAGGTGGAAGAAGTGCTTCCAGCCGAGGCGAGGCGCCGGCAGGCCGAAATCCTGGCGGTGGGCGATGCGGCCTACCTGCAAAAGCGCGGTGAAGCCACGGCCCAGGTGCTGGCGCTCACGCACGAGGTCTGGAAGGAGGCCGGCACCATCGCCAAGGACGTGCTGGTGCTGCAGCAGATCGAGAAGATCCTGGCCCACGTGGTGGAATCCATCAAGAAACTGGAGGTGGACGAGGTCACGCTGCTCGATGCCGGCGACGCGGCCACGCTCAAGCACCACGTGCTCGCCTATCCGGCCATGGTGGGCGCCGTGCTCCAGGAACTCAAGGCGACCACGGGCATCGATGTGTTCGGCGTAATCGCACAGGAAGCGAAATCGCGCATCCCGGCCGGCGGGGGCCGCATCTGACGCACGGGCGTCCACGGAGGTTTTGCCATGTTCACGTTCATGACCGGTATCATTGCCATCCTGGTCCTGCTGGCCGTATTCATCATCCGCAACGTCATCCACATCTGCCCGCCCAACAAGGTGCTGATCTTCTCGGGGCGCTACCGCTACATCACCGTCATGCAGAACGGCCAGATGGTGCGCAAGCGCGTGGGATTCCGCATCATCCGCGGCGGGCGCGGCTTCCGCTGGCCGCTGTTCGAGACCGTGGATTCCATGGACCTGACCAACATCAACATCGAGGTGAAGGTCGAGGAAGCCTACGCCAAGAACGCCATCCCCCTGTCGGTGACGGGCATCGCCAACCTCAAGATCGCCGGCGACGAACCCATCATCAACAACGCCATCGAGCGGTTCCTGGGCCGGCCCCGCGCAGAACTGATCCGCATCGCGCAGGAAACCCTGGAAGGCAACCTGCGCGGCGTGCTCGCCAAGCTCACCCCCGAGGAAGTCAACGAAGACCGCATCACCTTCATCAAGAAACTGCAGGAAGAGGCCGACGAAGACCTGGCCAAGCTCGGCCTGGTGCTCGACACGCTCAAGATCCAGAACATCAGCGACAAGGTGCAGTATCTCGAATCCATCGGGCGCATCCGCAACGCCGAGGTGCAGCGGGATGCCCGGGTGGCGCAGGCCAAGAACTGGGCCGAGGCCACGGTGCGCGATGCCCTCAACCGCAAGGAGAAGGAACTGCTCAAGATCCAGGTGAGCCGGCGCACGGCCGAAGCCGAGTTCGCCAAGCGGCTCAAGGATGCCATCACCCGGCGCGAGGCCGTCATCGCCGAGGAGCGCGCCAGGGTGGCCGCCCTCGTGGCCAAGGCCGAGGCCGAACTGCAGATGCAGGAAGCCCGCCGCATCCAGATGCAGCACCAACTGGAAGCCGACCTCATCGCGCCGGCCGTGGCCAAGCGCGATTCCGACATCGCCAACGCAGCCGGCGCCGTCGCCCAGCAGATCGAGGAAGGACGCGCCCAGGCGGCGGCACTGCGGGCCATCGTCCAGACATGGAAGGCATCCGGCGAGGCCGGGCGCGAAATCTTCCTCCTGCAGAAACTCGACACCATCCTGCCCAAGACCCTGGAAGTCCTGGAAAAGGTGCGCGTGGACAAGATCACCTACCTGGGCAACGGGGGAGATTCCACAGGCAGCCGCAGCGCCCGCCTGGTGGAGGAAATCAAGTCCGCCGTGGGCGTGGACCTGTCCAAGATCGGACGCCGGCTGGAAGGACAGACCCCCTGAGCCCCGGCATCCGGCCCCTGCAAAAGGGTTGAGTTTCTTCCCCCGAAGCGTCATATATTGAGGTCCGCGGGAGGCGCTCGTTTTTCCTGTTCCAGTAACGGTTTCCCGGCAGAGGTGGCGCGTTGGCATCACAAACCATCTGGATCGTCGATACCCACAACCGGAGTGCGACCCTGGCAGAAGCCATCGCTTCCCCGGAAATTTCCGTCGTCTCCTTCCATTCCACCAACCAGTTGGCGCAGGCGCTCGCCGGAGCGGTCAACGGAGCCGTCATCGCCAACATCCACGAGAATGAAGACTTCGAAACGCTGGAACACCTGTCCAAGATTTCCCTGACGTTTCCGGAAATCCCCATGGTGCTGCTGCTGCCGGAACCCATGCACGCCGCCATGGACTGGGGTCCGCGGGTGTTCAACCTCATCAAGCCGGTTTCGCCCGAGTCCATCCTGCGGCGCCTGAGTTTCCTCGACGAGCACAGTTATCCCACGCGGGGCATCCTCCAGAAGGGCTACCTGCTGGCGCTCCTGGATTACTGCCTGCTCCAGAAGAAGCATGCGCGCATCTCCATCCGCTATGCCCAGAAGCATGAAATCGAAATCCTGATCCAGCAGGGGAAACTGCATTCCCTCTACATCGACAACCAACTCAAGAACGACAAACTGCTCTTCCCCTTTTCGCTGGACGGCGCCGAATTCTCCCTGGAATACCTCGAGCACGACGCGCATACGGTGTTCGAACCGAAATTCGCCATTTCGGACGAGGAATACCGGCGATTCCGGCTGGAGTTGCATCCTTTCCTGTCCCTGACGCAGCAGTTCCCCCCGATGTCGGAGGTCCTCCAGATCGACGATGCCCGCCTGATGCGGGTACTCAACAGCCTGCCCGAGCAGGTGCATTCCGTCATCCGCCATTTCGACGGCGTCAATGATCTCTTCCAGATCTTCTCCACCATCGATCTGCGCCCGCTGGAAACGGCGCAGCGCATCGGCTACCTGTATTTTTCGGACGTCTTCCGGAAAGGCGAAGAATCGTCCTTCGATGCCGCCGCATCGCCGCCTCCCGCGGGATCGGTCCAGGATCCGGCATCCGGAAAGTCTTCCAGCGAACTGGCATCCTGGTTGCTGGATCCGGTGGGCGCGGCGCGCCAACTCGAAAACCGGATCCGGGAAAGCCTCAAGGCGAAGAAAGGAACGGCCGGACAGTTTCGCCCGCATCGCAAGACCCAGCCCGGACTCGGCGCCCTCCTGTGCCCGGTGGGGGCAGAAGCTGGGGAGGAAGACACTTCCAAAACCAACTGGGGCGGTGTCAACACCCGGATGCTGCGGGAAAGCCAGGACTTTTTCCGGGTGCAGCCGCAGGAAGATCCCATCCCCGGCATGGCTCCCCAGGAAATCGTGATGGAAATGGACGACGAGCCGGCGGAATCCGCCTGCGGCATCATCGACGTGCAGGAAGCCGAAAACCCGCCGGCAGAGAATGCGGGAAACGACAAGATCATCCTGGAGGGCAGCCTGAGCCTTTCGGGGGAATCCGCCGTTGTGGAATCAGGCGACACCCTGCATCCGGCTTTCCACGACGAGCCCACGGCGCCCCTGGAAACCCAGAGCGAAGAGGACATCGCGCGGGAGAGCCTTTCCGAACTGCTCTCCCTGCGGGCGGGAACCCTGGAAAAGAATGGCGCGCGGGACGAGCGCTTCCGGGAAACCAAGCAACTGCAGGCTTTCCTCATTCCCCAGGAGGCCATGCCGGAAAATGGGCCGGACGTGCCCACCCTGGCGCCGGCAGCCGCCTCTGCCCCCGATGCCGAGACCACGCCGTCGCCGGCTTTCGATGATGCCCCCAACGCGGCCGTGACGCCGCGGCCGGAAGTTTCCGTGGATGAGCCAACGCCTGTTCCGAAGCCTGTTCTACAGGCCGAAAGCGTCTCGCCGGATGCGTCGGAAGACGAAACCCGGAGCACAGAAAAGACAGAAACGACACAGACCACAAGCCAGGAGGGAAAAACCGGTGCGCCGGATCTGCAGTCTCCTGCTTCCGATGCGCCGACGCCTGTCATCCCCGCCCCGCAGGACGAACGGGTACAGGACGCGGTCATCCCCCGGAAGACCAGCGATGCCCGGGATCCCATCACGTTCCACAAGAACGAATCCATCCAGGCCTCTCGATGGAAACCCTTCCTGACCGTGCTGATCCTGGCCGCTCTCCTCGTAGCAGCCTATGCTCTGTGGGGACGGGATTCCGGGGACATGGAACTGGATAGCGCGCAAAACACCAGGACTACTCTGCCTCCTGCGACAGGAAATGTCGCATTGTCCGGAGCGGATACCCCCCCTGCAATGCAGGATGCTTCCTCCCCCATGGCCATGGAGGAAGTGCCAGCGCCCATGGAGGAAGTGCCAGCGCCCATGGAGGAAGTGCCAGCGCCCATGGAGGAGGCGCCAGCGCCCATGGAGGAGGCGCCAGCGCCCATGGAGGAGGTGCCAGCGCCCATGGCGACCGAACCGGCGGATGCCTCCCTGGCCACGTTGCGGGAGAAAGCCAAATCCCTGTATGAAAATTATCGGCGCCGCGGAGTGAAGGCCAGCCTGCGCGAACTCGAGAAACTGGCCGCGGACAATCCGCAACTGCCCGAGGCGGCCTCCTATCTGGCCGACGTCCACTACCAGGACGGCCGCATCGCCAAGGCATATGCCTGGGCCCGCAAGGCCATCGAATTGAATCGTGACCAGCCACTGGCGTGGTGGGTGGCGGGACTCGTCGCCTATGAAACTGGACGGAAAACCGAATACATAGAGGCTTTCCGCGAATATCTCCGTCTTTCCCCCGATGACGAGAACGCGCAGAAAATCCGGCAGTTGAAAATCCGGGAACTGTCCAATCCATAGACGAGAAAAGGTCTTCGAACATGCGCATCCTGGGCATCGAAAGTTCCTGCGATGAAACCGCCGCCGCCGTGGTGGAAGACGGGCGCCTCATCCTCTCCAGCGTCATCGCCTCCTCCATCAAGGAGCATCAGGCGTTTGGCGGCGTGGTGCCCGAAATCGCCTCGCGCATGCACCTCGTCTCCATGATTCCAGTGCTGCAGGAAGCCCTGGCGCCCGCAGGCGGCATGCCTTGCATCGACGTGGTGGCCGTCACGGCAGGCCCTGGACTGGTAGGCTCCCTGCTGGTGGGACTCATGACCGCCAAGACGCTGGCATGGATGGAGAAGAAGCCGCTCGTGGGCGTGCATCACCTGGAAGCCCACCTCTGGGCGCCTTTCGTGGGCTGGCCCGATGCCCCTCCGCCCGAGCCGCGATACCCGCAACTGTCCCTTCTCGTCTCCGGCGGGCACACCCTCCTGTTCCATGTCCCGGATCCCCACCAGCGCGTCCTGCTGGGCGCCAGCCGGGACGACGCCGTGGGGGAGGCCTATGACAAGGCCGCCAAGATTCTCGGACTGGGGTATCCCGGCGGCCCCGTCATCGACCGCCTGGCCGCACAGGGCGATCCGTCGCGCTATCCCATGCCGGTGGGACTGCGCCACAGCCCGGATCTGGACACCAGTTTCTCGGGCCTCAAGACGGCGCTGGCCCAACTCGTGGAACGGCTGGGACCTGAAACCGTCCAGCGCGACATGGCCCACCTGTGCGCGGGTTTCCAGGAGGCCGTAGCGCGCGCCCTGGTGGAAAAGACCCGAAAGGCGCTGCAGCAGGTGCCGGCCGTACAACTCGTGCTTTCGGGTGGCGTGGCGGCGAACTCGCGCCTGCGGGCCGATTTCCAGGAACTGGCACGCCGGCATTCCATCGAATGCGTACTGCCGCCGCGATCCCTGTGCACGGACAACGCCGCCATGGTGGCTGCCGCCGCCTACCCGGCCGCCATGGCCGGCGATTTTGCCGATTTGACACTCAACGCGTTCGCATCCTCCACCCTGAGCCGCCGCGGCGCTCTGATTGCGTGCCCGAAATGAAGCCCCCCTTCTACCTGGTCAGTGCGCTGATGCCTCGTCCCGACGCCGCGCCGGACATGCAGTTGCGCGCCATGCGCCGCCATGCGGATCTGGTGGCACCCCTCATCGAACGGCATGGCGGCGTCCTGGAAAAGGAAACCAGCGACCGGCTCCTGGCCCGTTTTCCGGATCCCGTGCATGCCGTCCTGTGCGCGGTGCGCATCCAGCAGGCTCACCGCCAGGAAGACGCGGCGCCGCGGCCGCCGGCGGTGCGCGTGGTGGTCTTCGGCTCCGAGTTCGACGGTCCCCTCGAGGAAGTCCTCCTCTGGTCGGCGGAATGGATTTCGTCCACGGGCGCCGGTGAAATCCAGATAGCGCAAAGCGTGGCCGTCCCGTGGGGAAACAGGGGAAACCGCGAATTGATTCCGCTGCCCCGCGACGCCGCCCGCCGTGCTTTCCCCGTATTTCTCGTGCGCTGGCAGGGCCCTTCCCGCGAACCCCTTCAGACCGTCAGGCGGCGAGGCTGGCTCGTCGTGGCACTCGTGGTGCTGCCCGCGCTGGTGCTCCTGGCCTTCTCCTGGCTGCAGGAGCCCCCCTTCACCCTGCCCGAGGAGGATGTGCTGCTGCTCGGGCCCATCTGGGTGGATTCCGAAAGCATCCTCTGTCCGGATTTCCACCCGCGAGGCTGGCGCGTCCTGGCCGACCCCGCGCTGATCTCTCCGGCTCCGAACCTCTGGCGGCGGGGCCACATGAAGCGGCTCACCGGCATGATGCTGAGCGGGGAAGAAAAAACACTGCGCATCGACGTCGTGGACGAAATTTCCGGCCTCACCGAGGCCCGGATGGAAATCCCCTGCCCTGGCGAACCGTGTTCCTGCCTGCAACCTCCCCAGAACGGCGCCATGCCCGACGAGAGCCTTCGCAAGCCGTTGGAGGATTCCTGCCGCACCCTGCTGACGCAGGTGGGCTCCCTTCAGTCGGCCGTGGAAGCCTGCGTAGCGGAATACATGGGCCAATCTCCCGGAGGCAATCCCCCATGAGCGCCATCTCGAGCCGCCTCTGGATCCCATTCACGCTGGCACTGGCCATCGCCGCCTGCAGTTCCCCGCAGCGCGCGCAGGTCGCGGCTCCGGATCCGGAAAGCCTGCCGGAAATCCTCATTCCCCTTGAGGGAACCGACGGCTGGCATCTGCGCATGGAAGCCGTCCTGGGGGATGAACGCAACGCTCCCATTTCCTTCGACCTGCGCATCGCCGGCGACCTGTGGGCCATGGTGTTTCCCGCCAACGGCATCCTGCCCGGCATGCAACTGCGGGCCGCGCCTGGAAGCCTCACGCTGCTGGACCCCGCCACATCGCGCTGCGCCCGCCTGCGGGGACGCTTCGAACCGCTGTCGGAGCCCTCCCTGCGCAGCGTCCGATTCTCCCGGCAAATGCATCGCCTGCCGGACGGCTCCTGGTCCATCCGCTATTTCGGCCGGCTGCCGGACGGGCTCTCCTCGACGCACGAACTCGTCCTCGTTCCCGGCGCTTCGGATTCCTTCCCACCGGTGCGGGACGTGGCCGCCTTCCTGATGCGCCGGCCGCCGATGGATCTGCCCCCGCAAATCCTGGACATGCCCATTTCCCGCTGGGAATGGCGAGAAAACTTCCAGAGGAAAACGGGGTTTTCCCGCTTTTCCATCCTGCAGGCGCACGAAACGCGGATTTTGCAGGAGGATCTCGCATCGAGCATCGCAGGCTATGCGCTGCACGATCCCCCGGACCTCCTGCCGAAGGCGGCCGTGGACGCCCGCTCTCCCCGTCCGCTCGTGACGTCCGGAGAACGTTCGGGGCTGCTGTTCGTGAACCGGATGCCGCACGGCCTCCTCGTGCCCGGCCAACTGGCGGCGCCGGGCGTTTTGGTTGCCGAAATTCAACTGATTCCGCTGCTGGGCGGTCTTCCCATCTGGGAAGGCACGGTGCGAGGACCTCATGTCTGGACGATTTCTCCCTGATGTCCGTTGGCTCTTGCTGTGTTTCCCGCTGCTTTCGGGCTGCGGTTTCCATTGGGTCACGGGAGAGGGGCGCGTGGGAGAGGTCCATCTGTGCGACAGCCGGCAGTGCGACACCCAAACCCTCTCCCCTGAAGACCCCGTGATGCTGCGCATCGCCGTGGACGAGGCTCCGTATGGCACCCGCGTGGCCTCCGCCTGGTATTACCTCGAATGGCCGCTGTCACGGACCCTGCTGCGCGAGCGGATGAGCGACGTGGACCATCCGCAGTGGGTGCTGCACCGCCTGGAGCCGCCCCGGCCCGGCTACTGGAAGCCCGGGCTGTACCTGGTGGAAATCACCGTGCAGGACCGCCTGGCCGCCCGGCGCACGTTCCGCATGCCCCCGCGACCTCAGGAAGCGCCGCCGGCTCCCATGACACCGCCGCCAGCCAAGAAGGACATCCTGGACGAGGATTTCTGAGTTTTCATGACGTCTCGCTGGAAAAAATTCTTTCATTTCGCGCTTTCCCACCACTGGGATCACCTGGAAAACGCCTGCTGGCACGTGGGCGGCGACTGGTGGGTGTGCGCCCGCTGCTCGGGCCTGTATCCGTTTCTGTTCCTGACGCTCGCACTCGAACCGTTCTTCCTGCGGCATCTGGGAAACGAAATCCGCGCAGGAATCTTTTTCGCATCCGTTCTTCCGGCATGGATCGCCTGGGCGCACGACCGCCTGCATCCACGGCATCCCTGGCCGCGCCGGGTGGCCACCCTCCTTGCCATCCCGGCCGGTTTCGGTGCCGGGCTCGAGTTGTGGGCCCATATCCGTGAACCATTCCACGCCCTGTTCGTTTTCATCCTCGTTCTGACGGGAACCGCTTCCGCCGGCGTCTGGGCGCTGGGGCGCTTCCTCGACGAGGAACCCGAAGAGTCGCACGACGGGGAAAACGAGGGCTAGCGCAGCGAAAAACCCCCATCCACGGGAAGGACGACCCCCGTCAGGTAGGCGTGATCCACCAGAAACGCCACCGCCCGGGCGATGTCTTCCGGCGAGCCGATATGGCCCAGCGGCACCCGGACCGACCAGCGTTCCAGCGCATCGGGCCGCGCCGTGGGCTTCAGGTTCATGATTCCGGGCGCGACCGCATTCACCCGGAACCCTGGCGCCAGATCCCGCGCCAGAATCCGGGCCGCCGCCATCAGACCGGCCTTGGCGGCCCCATATGCGGAATATCCGCCAGCGGGCGAAAGCACCGCCGCATCCCCGAAGAACACGAACTGCCCGCCCGGCAACCGGCCCGCCCAATGCAGCGCCTCCTGCAGGGGAATTTCGATGTTCACCCGTATTTGATCCTGCACGGGAGCCTCGCCGCAACCCGGCAGCGTATGTCGGTGAGAACCAATGGCGAAAAGAAAGACAGCCGGAACCTTCCCGCCCAGAAACTGTTCGATGAACGTCCGGGCAGCCGTCCGGGAGGCTTCATCGGCCATATCGGCCGTAAAGACCGCTGCACCCGTTTCCTTCTGCAGGAGGAAAAGGCGATCCTCGTTGCGGGCGATTCCCGCCACCGGCCAGCCGCGCCGCGCAAAAAGACGCGCGCAGGCGGCACCCAGCGGTCCCGTGGAACCGTAAACTACAACGGGCCATCTCGTTTCATCCGCCTGCATGCCCGATGATGCATCTTTGCCATTCATGGGAGCCTCTCTTATACCCGCCCGAAGCCGACAACTGGCCCTGGAGAACGCACAAAAAATGGGTGGAAATGCAGCGAGAGCCGATGGGTGCGCTCAGAGCTCCAGTTCGACGCTGGCCGGGTCCTTCGCGTCCGCAGCCAGGTCCTCCGCTTCCACCTTCTGGAACACCCCCGTCACCTCCCCCTCGATCGGCTCGTCGTAATCCAGGAACATCTCCTCGTCCTCGT
>CAZEZP010000101.1:0-70601 GCA_964516435.1 uncultured Kofleriaceae bacterium
CTCGACGTGCTCACCCGCCTGTACAACCCCAAGCGCACGGTGCACGCCGAACTGGTCTTTTCCGACTTTCCCGCCGCCAGCCGCGAGAAGAAGGCGCTGGCCAACATTCAGGAAGCCAAGACCATGGACATGCTCGTGCTCATGGTAGGGGCGTTCTCGGGCGACGGCGGCGCGCCCGACCCCGCGGGAGAACTGGAGAACCTGCTCACCGAGATGGTGCTGGTAGACCTGGAGCATGTGAGCAAGTATCTGGACAAGCAGCGCAAGGTGCCGGCCGCGGCCAAGGACACCCGCCTGTTCGCCCTGGTGGAGCGTCTGCTGCCGCACCTGGAGCAGGGGCTGCCGCTGCGTTCCTTCGGGCTGACGGCCGACGAGGAGAACCTGCTGCGCGGGTTCTCGTTCCTGACGCAGAAGCCGGCGCTGGCGGCGATCAACGTCGACGAGGACCGGCTCGCGCGGCCGGCGGATCCCAGACTGGAGGAAATCGCCCGCAGCCACGGCGTGGTGCCGTTTCTCCTCTCGGCCCGCGTGGAGGAGGAAATCGCCCAACTCTCCCCCGAGGATCAGGAGATGTTCCTGGCGGATCTCGGGCTCACGGAAAAGCTTTCGGCCCGCCTCATCCGGGCGGCCTACGATCTGGCCAACCTGATGTCGTTCTTCACGGTGGGCCCCGACGAGGTGCGGGCGTGGACGATCCGCAAGAACACGCCGGCCAGGCAGGCCGCCGGCGCCATCCACAGCGATCTGGAAAAGGGCTTCATCCGGGCAGAGGTATTCACCTACGACGACATCGTGGCCGTGCAGGGCAATGAGGCCGAGTTGAAAAAGCGCGGCAAACTGCGGCTCGAGGGGAAGGACTACATCGTCCAGGACGGCGACATCCTGCACATCCGATTCAATGTTTGATTATTATAATAAAAATTATAATTCTCGTCTTTTATTACACAGGTGAATAAAATGAAGACTGCATCCGAAATCCGGCAAGCCTTTCTCGATTTCTTCGCGCAGCGCGGGCACCAGATCGTCCCTTCGGCCCCGGTGTTTCCGCAGGACGACCCCACGCCCCTGTTCACCAACGCCGGCATGAACCAGTTCAAGGACGTGTTTCTGGGTACCGGCACCCGGCCCTACACCCGCGCGGCCGACACGCAGAAGTGCATCCGCGTCTCCGGCAAGCACAACGATCTCGAGGAGGTGGGGTACGACACCTATCACCACACGTTCTTCGAGATGCTGGGCAACTGGTCGTTCGGCGATTATTTCAAGGCCGAGGCCATTGCGTGGGCCTGGGAGTTCCTGACCGGCGTCATGGGCATGGATCCGCAGCTGCTCTACGTGACGGTGTTCGAAGGCAACTCCGCGGTGCCGCGCGACGAGGAGAGCGCGCGCATCTGGCGGGAGAGCGTGGGGGTCCCCCACGAGCGCATCCACTTTTGCGGCGCCAAGGACAACTTCTGGGAGATGGGCGATACGGGACCCTGCGGCCCCTGCACCGAGATCCACGTGGACCGCGGGCCCGCCGCCTGCGACCGGCAGGGGCACCCCGGGCACGTCTGCCGTGTCAACGGCGACTGCGCGCGCTTCATCGAGGTGTGGAACCTCGTGTTCATCCAGTACAACCGCCTGCCCGACGGATCGCTTGCGCCCCTGCCGGCCAGGCATGTGGACACGGGCATGGGCTTCGAGCGGCTCGTGGCGCTGGTCAACGGCAAGTTGAGCAACTACGACACCGACCTGTTCGCGCCCCTCTTCGACCATCTCACCACGCGCAGTGGCATCGCTTATGGCGCCGGCGCGCAGACGGACGTGGCCATGCGCGTGATCGCCGACCACATCCGCACGCTGTGCATGGCCATCACTGATGGCGTCATGCCCGCCAACACCGGCCGCGGCTACGTGCTGCGCCGCCTGCTGCGCCGCGCCGTGCGCTATGGCCGGCAGTTTTTGGGCCTGACCGATCCGTTCCTGGCCGAACTGGCGCCCCGCGTGGGGGCCGTCTATGCGGACATCTTCCCGGAAATCGGCCAGCGCCTGCCGCATCTGCAGGCGGTGCTCACCAGCGAGGAGCAGGCGTTCGGCCGCACGATCGAGCAGGGCATTTCCCGTTTCGAGGAACTGGCCGCCGACCTGGGCGCGGGCGCCACGATCGACGGGGCCAAGGCGTTCCAACTCTATGCCACGTACGGGTTTCCGCGGGATCTGATCGACCTGATGGCCCGCGAGCGCAACCTGGCGGTGGACGATGCGGGCTGGCGCGAGGCGGAGGCCGAACACGAAAAGGCCAGCGAGGGCAAGAAGCGCGTCTACACGACGCTCTCCATCGAGGCGCTCTCCGGTCTGCCTGCATCGGTGTTCGAAGGATATCCGCACGATGGTGCGGCCCGCGATTTCGGGACCGAGTGCGAGGCGTCGGCCCTACGCCTGTTGCAGGACGATACCGTGCTGGTGCTGGACCGCACGCCGTTCTATGCCGAAAGCGGCGGCCAGGTCGGCGATGCGGGCGTGATCGAAGGCGCTGGTTTTCGTTTCGAAGTGCAAAATACGCGGAGGTTCGGAGATTACATCCTGCACGAGGGGACGCTGGCGATGGGCGATGCCGGCATGCTGCCGCTGCCGGTCACGGCCCGCGTGGATCGCGGCCGGCGCCTCTCCATCATGGCCAACCACACGGCCACGCATCTTCTGCACCATGCCCTTCGCCAGGTGCTCGGCGAACACGCGGCCCAGCAGGGCTCCTCGGTGGAGCCCGGGCGGCTGCGCTTCGACTTCACGCATCCGGGGCGGCTCTCTTCCGAGGAACTGGAGGCCGTGGAGCGCATCGTCAACGAAAGGATCCTGGAGAACGCGCCCGTCCGCGTGGACGTGCTCTCCCTGCAGGAGGCGCGCGAACGCGGCGCCATCGCCATCTTCGGTGAAAAATACGGGGAGCGCGTGCGCATGGTGTCGGCCGGGGATTTCTCGCGCGAACTGTGCGGCGGCACCCATGTGCTGGCCACGGGACAAATCGGAATGTTCGCCATTCTGGAGGAGAGCGCGCTATCCGCGGGCGTGCGCCGCATCGTGGCGGTCACGCGGCAGGGAGCGCTGGAGCATTTCCGTTCGCTGCGCGAGACCCTGGGGCAGGTGCAGAGGATTTTGAAGACGTCGGCGGATCAGGTGCCTGCCCGGGTGGAGAGGCTGCTCGCGCAGGTGGAGGAACTCAAGGCCGAGCAGGCGAAGAAGAGCGCGGCCGATGTGCGCTCGCTGCGCGATGGACTGTGGGAGAAGGCCGCCCGCGTGGGCGATGTGCACGTCATCGTGGCCTACTTCGCCGAATTGAACCGCGAGCAGGCCGCCCGGCTGGCGGATGATCTGCGCTCGGACGCGCGTTCCTGCGCGGGTTTGCTGGTGGTTCCGGAAAAGGACGATCAACTGGCGCTGGTGACGTTCGCCTCGGCTTCGGTGAAGGCCGTGCATGCGGGCAACCTGCTCAAGGAAATCGCCCCGCAGGTGGGCGGCCGCGGCGGCGGGCGCGCGGATTTCGCGCAGGGCGGCGGACGGGATCCGCAGAAGGTGCCCATGCTGCTGGAATTCGCACGCAATCGGTTGATTTCGCTTCTTTCCTGAATGCATTTTCGGTCCGTCCCTGTGCAGGGTTCGGGACGGCAAGGAGGGCCAACATGAAAAAAGTCCTGATCCTGGCGGCGGGACGCGGTGTGCGGCTGGATCGCAAGAGCAAGCCCAAACCGCTGGTCGAGGTTTGCAACCAGCCCATCCTCATGCGGCTGCTCGACGGATTTTCGGCGGTGGGCGTGGAGGATTTCACCATCGTCGTGGGCCACCAGAAGGAAAAGATCGTCCAGGAGGTCACGGCCCGCACCGCCGGGCGCCTGTGCGTGGCGTTCGTGGAGAATCCGCGCTTCGAGGGCGGCTTGGCCCAGAGCATCCTGTGCGCCCGCGGGCACATGACGGAGCCCTTTCTGCTGAGCATGGGAGATCACGTCTTCGATGGGGAGCATTTCCGGCGCATCGCTTCCCTGCCCGACCCGCAGGGAACGGTGACCGTGCTCGTGGATGCGCGCATTTCGGAAGGAAAGGCCGCACCCGACGACGTGAAGGTGCGTTTCGGCGCCGACGGTCGCGTGGACGCCATCGGAACCGATCTGGATCGCTACGACGCCGTGGACATGGGCTTCTTCGCCGTGGACCCGGAATTTTTCCGCGCGCTGGAAGATGCGGTCCAGAAAAACCCCGATGCCTCGCTTTCCGATGCGCTGCAGGCGTGGGCCTCCGCGGGAAGGCTTCGCTATGAAATCGCTGATGAAGCCGGATGGGACGACATCGACACGCCGTCGGATCTCATCCGCGCGGAAATGCGGGTGCGCGAGAAACTGCGCATGGGCGGGCTTTCCCATGTGGTGTTCGCCAGCCGCCGCGTGCCCGATGCCGTGCATGATTTCGTGGTGGGCGAGCCCGTCACCACCAAGATGGTGATGATGCGCGGCTTCTTCCGCAGACCCGAGGATTTCGAATTCATCCCGCGCGAGAGCGCTTCCTCGCCCATCTTCCTGTTTTCCGACGAGACCGTCACGCGGCTGTATGCGGCCGATCTGCATCAGGCCATGCGCCGCATGGGCTACGACGCGCATCTGATTACCATGCCCGATGGCGAGGGCAGCAAGAGCCTGTCCAATTTCGTGGAACTGACCGAGCGCGTGCTGCGCCTGGGCGTGGACGAACGCTCCGTGTTCGTGAGCGTGGGCGGCGGGATGGTGTGCAATGTGTGCGGATTCGTGGCCTCGTGCATCTACCGGGGGCTTTCCCTCATCCACCTGCCCACGTCGCTGATGGCGCAGTGCGATGCGGCCATCAGCCACAAGCAGGCCATCAACGGCGCGCACGGCAAGAACATGGTGGGTTCCTACTACAGCCCGCGCATGGTGCTCGTGGACGTCGAAACCCTGCGTTCCCTGCCTGCGCGCCTCATCCACGACGGGATGGCCGAAGTCATCAAGCACGCGCTCTGCCAGGATGCCGGCTATGTGGAGTCTCTGCTCGCATTTTCCGGGGATTGCGCCGGCGACATCGATTTCCTGGAACGCGTGGTGGAGCGCAACATCCGGCTCAAGTGCGAGTTGGTCCACGCGGATCCACATGAGCAGGGGATCGGGATGATCATGCAGTACGGGCATACGGTGGGTCATCCCGTGGAACACATGTCCGGATACAGTTATTATCATGGGGAAAGCATTTCCGTGGGCATGGTGGCGGCGGCCCGGATCGCCCGCATCCTGAACGTCTGCGATGATGCCCTGGTGCAGGTCCACGAGGAGTTGATTGGGAAATACGGTCTGCCCACTCGCATTCCAGCGGGCATCACAGTCGATGGCCTGATGGAGGCGCTGCGCTACAACAAGCGCTATACCGTCGAGGGCACGCAGATGATTCTGCTCGCCGATCTGGGAAAACCCTGGACCGTGAACGGGCGCCACGTCATTCCGGTCACCAACGGCATTCTGCGCGAGGCCCTGGAGCAGATTCTGACTTCGCCGTGACGGCGCCTGTAGTGGGCGAAATGCATTCAATTTTGCCGGACGGTGAGTTTTTGATTGCGCCCCAGGACGTGGCGGCTATAATCGCTCCAGCTTTTCGAGGTTTTGCAGGTGAGTGATGGCACGACAGACGACATACACGATCACGGATTCCAAGGAAACGCAGAAACTCGACGAGGAGGTCCAGGAGTTCCGGCGGATCCTGGATGGATGGAGCGATGCCAAGCGGGCGCAGTTCCAGCAGGACATCGACGTCACGTGGTGCTTTCACGAATTCGCCATGGAAGGCATCATCCTGGGGGAACTGGAAATCCGTTCGGCGCTCGATCCCCGCATCATTTCCGACAGCACGCTCATTCCTCATTACGATGACGTGGTGTCCTTCCACAAGGGCATGCAGTTCGCGAGGAATGAGGGGCAAAAGAAACGCCTGACCATCGGCATGACCTACATCAAGGATCTGCACGAGACCATCACGCCGCCGTCGGAAGCCAAGTTGCTCGCCTATCGCAAGGAAATGCCGCTTCACCGCCAGTATGCGCACGATTTCGCGCTGCCGGAGAAGATTCCCTACCGCATGCGCAAGTTGGGGGAATGGCTTCAGGGTGCAGAGTTTAAAAAACTTCCTCCCATCACCCGGGCGGCGGCCATCCACAACCGGGTCATGGCCATTTTCCCATGGCCCCGCAACAGCGGCACGCTGGCCCGCCTGCTGATGAACATCGTGCTCATGCATGCCGGCTACCCGCCGGCCATCATTCCGCACCAGGAGCGCCAGACGTATTACGACAACATTCTCATGGACATCAACCAGGACAACGAGACGCACATCGGCTCGATGATCGTCGACACCATCTCGCTGTTCGTCAACAGCGTCATCAAGCGCTACGGAAAGTGAGCCTTTTCGTGCCGGCAGTTCTGCGCATGCATCTTCGAATCCTTCTCTTCCTGCTGCTGGCCGCCGGGTGCACGTCCTACCGGCGTCCCTACCCGGCGCCCCGGGCGCCCGAAGTCCTGCGCGCCATGGCTCCATCGGGCATCTCGGCGCTGCGCGCCCGCGGGAAGGTGGACACCTTCACGGACAAGGGCCGCCTGAAGGTCAACGTGTTCATGATCGCCGACGCCCGGGGCCGGCTGCGCTTCGACGCCGTCACGCCGCCGCCCATGAACGCCACGGTGCTGCTGGTGACTTCGGACGGCCAGACCTTCATCGCCAACGACCGGGAGCACAATCTGTATTTCGTGGGACCCACCAAGGCGTGCGCCGTGGCCCAGGTGCTGGGGGTGAGGCTTTCCCCGGAGGAACTCTTCACGCTGCTGACGGGGAAGAATCCATGGCCGGAGGCGAAAGATGCGAAGGTGTCCTGGGATTCCGAATGCGGCTGCGAAGTGGTGGAATCCGTGCAGGAACGCCGCCAGATGCGCCTGTGGGTGCTGGGCCGGGATGGAAGGGACAAGTGGCGGCTGCAAAAAATCGAGGTCAAGACGCCCGATACGAAACTGACCGTGGAATACCGCGGATGGAAAAGAATCGATGGGCATCTCGTTCCCATGCGCATGCGCATCACCCAGAAGGGCATGAAGGGCGATGCCGTCTTTGCCTGGTCCCGTTTCGAAGCCGACCCCGAGGTGGAGTCGGACGCCTTCCAGCAGGTTCCCGACGTGGACGCCGTGATCCGGCGCATCGCCGACTGTGACGTGCCTCCCGTGAAACTGGATCCATGACCCGCAAAAAATCCGATTCGCCGCCGGTCTCCTCCCGCCAGCTCCAGTTGGACGGATTGTTTGGCGGGGTCGTGCCACCTGCGGTTCCTGATGAAAAATCCCCGAACGCCGGAAATAGCCCGGGTGCTGGCGGACCTTCTGGAGAAGAGGGGGGAATTTCCCCGGCCGAATCCGGCGCGAAAAAGCCCGCCGGGATCGCGGTGCGGGCGTCCCAGGCGCCGCCGGTGTTCACGGTTTCCGAACTCATCGCAGACGTGAACCGGCGGCTGCGCGCCTACGGCAACCAGGTGTGGGTCGAGGGGGAACTCGGCCAGGTGGGAGAGAAGAACGGCGTCTTTTATTTTTCAATCAAGGATGCCAAGGCCGCGCTGGACTGTGTGCTCTTCCAGCGGCATGCCGCGCTGCCATTCGAACTGAAGCAGGGGGTTTCCGTTCTGGTGCGCGGCTATCTCGAGGTGTATCCCGCCCGCGGCAAGTTCACGCTGGTGGTGGAATCGATCGAGCCCCGTGGGGAAGGCGCGCTGCTGCTGGCTTTCCTGCAGTTGAAGAAGAAACTGGAGGCCGAGGGGCTCTTCGAGAAGCCCAGGCGCAGGCTGCCGCTTCTGCCGCGGGTAGTAGGCGTGGTCACGTCGGAGAGCGGAGCCGCCTTCCAGGATATTCTCAAGATCGCCCGCCGCCGGGTGGGCTGCCGCATCCTGCTTTCCGATTGTCTGGTGCAGGGCAGCGCCGCTCCGCTGTCGATCATCGCCGCACTCAAACTGGTGGAAAGCCGCTCGGACGTGGAGGTGATCATCCTGGCCCGCGGCGGTGGTTCGCTGGAGGATCTCGCCTGCTTCAACGACGAAGGCGTGGTGCGGGCCGTGCATGCCTGCCGGGTGCCCATCGTCACGGCCATCGGGCATCAGACCGACACCACGCTGGTGGATTTCGTGTCGGACGTGCGTGCCGCCACGCCCACGGAAGCCGCCGAACTGGTCTTTGCAGATGGCCAGTTGCTGGTGAAGCGGATGGAAACCGTCATGGCCCGCTGCGCCCGGGCCGTTTCCCTGCGTGTGGAGCAATCCCGCCGCCGGCTGGCCGAGACACGCCTGCCGGAGCCGCAGGTCTGGTTCAACCGCCAGGTGCGCGCCGTCGCGGAGGCGCAGGCACGACTGGATTCCGCCATCCGCCGGCATCAGGAAACGGCTCGCGCCCGGATGGACGCCGCAGTGCGGCGGCTGGACCGGGTTTCGCCGCAGGTGCGCCTGATGGAGTGGGACCGGCAGTTGCAGGAAGCCAGGACACGCATGCAGGCTGCGATGGAATTGCGGATGCGCATGCGCGGGGAACTGCTTTCCCGTCTGTCCGCCCGGCTGGAAGCGCTTTCTCCGCTGGCGGTGCTCGAGCGGGGGTATGCCGTGGTCACATCGGCGTCGGGCCGTTTCGTGCGCGATGCCGGGGAACTCTCCCCCGGAGACGCCATCGGCATTCGTCTGGCGCGCGGGAACGTGCAGGCCGTGGTGGACGGCGTCGAACTTCCGCAGGAGGAAAAAGCGCCATGAAACTGCCGCTTCTGTTCCTGTGCATGGGGTTCGTCCTGGCGGGCTGCGGGGTGCATCGCTCCGATGACGGGTTCGGAGACGGGCTCATTGGGCAGGAGAACGAGCCATCCGTTCCCGGGCAGTCCACTGGCGGCGCGCAGGGCGCCGTGGGCACGGCGCGGGCGGGCGAGAGTCAGGTTCCCTGGGAGAACCGCCGGGAGACCTCGCAACCGCCCCTGCCGGACGAGGATACGGAAGATCGCGTGCGCGAGATGTTTTCCGAACTGGCCGGCGGCAATGCGCGGGGCGTGTCGCGCTGGATGATTCCGCTCGAGTTGCTGCGGCGCATCAAGGACATGCACATGGCTTCGCCGGAGGAGAACGACCGGGCAGTGCAGGCGATGCATGCCGAACTCTCGAGGAAATCGGAGAACCGGGCCCGGCGCTTTCTGGCCCGCGGCCGCATGGCGCAGGCATCATTCGAGTCCCTGGAACTGGGGCAGTGCCGGTTCGTGCCCGCGGGCAGGGATTTCAACCGCCTGGCGTTCTGGCTGTGCGAGAAGAACCGCATCTACTACCACGTGGAAGGGGAACGCAAGTCCCTGGATGTGCGCCGGCTCGTCAACTGGGGGCGCACATGGTACCTGCTGGAATGGTAGATAAGGCAAAAAAAAACCGGAACCATCACGGTTCCGGTGGGTGGTGGCGATGCAGGGACTTGAACCCCGGACACAGCGGATATGAGCCGCTTGCTCTGACCGACTGAGCTACATCGCCGCGTCGTCGGCGCATTGGATACAAGGTTCCTTCTGGTTTGTCAAGAGAAAATCGCCACGAACCGCCGCATGCAGCGCGCGGGGCATTTTCATGCCGGTTTCGCCGCCGGGCAGG
The DNA here is from genome assembly GCA_964516435.1 of uncultured Kofleriaceae bacterium. GTDB lineage: Bacteria > Myxococcota_A > Polyangia > HGW-17 > HGW-17 > HGW-17. Next base: position 9,668 of record CAZEZP010000101.1, read on the forward strand.
GGGGGATTCGCCGGCCGCCGCAGTTTTTGAGTTTCTGGAACGATTTCAAATGGTTGAAAAATTTTGCAAAAAGGGTTTGACCCGCAATGGAAGTGAACCTAGAAACGGTTTCGTGGTTCCCCTTGCGTGATGCGGATTTTCCAATCATATCGCAACTGCGGGGGATCGACGGAATCAGGAGGCGGAACATGAATACGGACAATGTGCAAAAGACCCTGTCCTTCCTTCAGAAATGCCGCCGCGCCCATGTGCGCTTCGTGGTGGATCTGCCCGTCGATGTCGTGCGGGAAGGCGAAAAGTCCGGCGGCCGCATGCGCAACCTGAGCGCGGGGGGCATGCTCATGGAAATCGAGGGCGAGGCCTCCATCGGGGAAAAGTTCGAGTGCGCCCTGCACCTGCCGGGCCTGGATCCGCTGCTCGTGCCCGTGGAGGTCCGCTGGTTCGTGCCGCGCGCTCCCCGGGGCACCTCCTGTGGCGTGAAGTTCCTGTCGCTTCCGGAGAAGGCGTTCAAGGCCATCGTGGAATTGTCCCACGACGCCAACCTCCAGGGGAAATGACGCCGGTCCATCAAGGATCCATAGGGATTCCGGGAAACGAGGAGTTCGCATGAAACCGAGAGCATTGGTGCTTTGTGCCAATGGTTCCGAAGAGATGGAAACCATCATCACCGTGGACATGCTGCGCCGCGGCGGGGTGGACGTGACGCTGGCGCAACTGCAGCCGGGCCTGGTGACGGGCTCGCGGGGCGTCCGCTGGGAAGCCGATGCCGTGCTCAACGAGGGCATGCAGGCCGACGCCCTCGTGCTGCCGGGCGGTCTGGGCGGCGTGGAGGCTTTCCTGGACAGTCCGCTGGTGCACCGGCTGGTGAAGGCGCACGCGAAGGCGGGCGCCTGGGTATGCGCCATCTGCGCCGCGCCCCTGGTGCTGCAGGCATGCGGCCTGCTGGAGGACGTGGAAGCCTTCACGTCGCACCCGGCTGTGGAAGAGCGCTTCGCCCCCCACCTGCGGGCGCGCTATTCGCAGGAGCGCGTGGTCCTGTCGGGGCGGATCCTCACCAGCCGCGCGCCCGGTACCACGTTCGAGTTCGCGGCGGCCATCCTTGGCCTCCTGCAGGGGGAAGGTGTGGTCGAGACCGTTCGCCGCAACGTCCTGTACCTGCCGTGAAGCGTTTTCTCCTCATGTCTGCCGGGAGACGGATCGCGCCTTCGGGAATTGAAATCCTGAAAATAAGGGTTGCGCCCGTTGTGCCGAATCACTAGGATTCCACCTCCGGAATCCGGGCTCACCGGTCTTTGCGCAGGCGGTGTCAGATGTCTTCTCGTCGCATTCCGAATCGATATGGGTTTTCGCTGCTTTCATGGGTCCGGTTCCTCGTGCTGGCGGGGGCCGTGCTGCCGGCCTGCCGCGCGGGCGCGCCCAGAAAGCCCGCCGCGCCGGTTCCGGAAGCGCGCATGGTCTTCAGCCTGCAGAGCGAGGATACCGGGACCGGAGACACCATCACCACCCGGGAAGTGTGGTCGCTGCCCGGCGTGGGGCAGGACCTGCGTTCCATCACGGTCACCTATGCCAAGATGGGCAAGGCCCGCACTGCCTTCCAGTGCAACAACGCCTCCTCGTTCGAGGTGCGGGTGGTGTACCAGTTGCAGGCCCGCCTCGATGACGACGGCGCCTGGCGCATCACCGGGGAACAGAAGCGCTATACGCCGGGGGCGTGCGACGGGGACATCCCGTCCTTTCTGGGCGTGAGGCTCCACGTGATGGGGCCGAACGTGCCTGGACGGCAGTATCTCGCCCTGGAGCAGTCCGGAAAGACCCGCCTGCTGTGGGCCCACACGCCTGCCGGTTCCTGGGTGTGGCGCCGGGTGACGCCCGTGGAGCAGGACGAACAGAAAATCGAATACGAGGTCTGGGACCTGGAAATGAACGCCGACGGCACCATCGGGGGAACCTGCGACCGGATGGAAATCCGCCGCAGCACCAGCGACCAGACGTTCGCCTGCAGCAGGAGATCGGATATCGTCCTGTTCACCCGCTACCGGCTGGTGGGCCGATTCTGGCCGAATGGCCAGATCGAGTTGCGGGAGACGGGATTCACCACCCAGAACCGGCATCCCTGCGATCGTTCCGAAAAACGGTATCTGGACACGTATACCGGCGTCCTGATGGGCGACGGCATCCATCTCAAGACCCGCGGCGACGACGCCGAGCAGGTGCTCACGCGCCGCCACGGGCTGTAGCCGGCGGTGTGCCGGAAGAGGTCATCCCATGATTACGCGCGATTTCCTGCTGAGCATTCCCAAGACGGACGTCCATCTGCACCTGGATGGTTCCCTGCGGTTGAAGACCCTCATCGAACTGGCCCAGGAATACCAGGTGAAACTGCCTTCCTACACGGAGGAGGGACTGCGCGCCGCCGTGTTCAAGGACAAGTATGCGAGTCTGGAGGAATACCTGGCAGGCTTCGCCTACACGACGGCCGTGATGCAGTCTGAGGCCGCGCTGGAGCGCGTGGCGTACGAGTTGGCCCAGGACAACCAGGCCGAGGGTGTCCGCTACATCGAGATCCGGTTCGCCCCCCAGTTGCACCAGCACCGCCACCTGACCGCGGTGAACGTGCTGCGCGCCGTGGATCGCGGCCTGTCCCGCGCCCGGGCGGAGTTCAACGCGCGCCCCGAAGTGGCTTCGGGAAGCGAGCCGCCGTTCGAATACGGCATCATCGTGTGCGCCATGCGCATGTTCGCCCGGGGATTCTCCGAATATTTCGACGACCTGCTCTCGGTGCATGCGCATACCGACCCGCGCAAGGTGTTCGGCTTGGCGTCCCTGGAACTGGTGCGCGCCTCCGTGTATGCGCGCGATGAATTCGGCGTGCCGGTGGTGGGCTTCGACCTGGCCGGTGCCGAGAACGGCTTCCCTGCTGTGGACCACAAGGAAGCCTACCACCTAGCGCACAAGAACTTCCTGCAGAAGACCGTCCACGCCGGGGAGGCCTACGGCCCCGAAAGCATTTTCCAGGCCATCACGGACTGCCATGCGGACCGCATCGGCCACGGGTTCTACCTCTTCAATCCAGACAAGATCACCGATCCGTCCATCGAGGACCGCGAAGGCTACATCGCCGACCTGTCGGGCTACATCGCGGACCGCCGCATCACCATCGAGGTGTGCCTGACCTCCAACATGCAGACCAACCCGGAACTGAAAAACCTTTCCGACCACACGTTCAAGCACATGCGCAAGGCCAAACTGTCGGTGACTTTCTGTACGGACAACCGGCTGGTATCCAACACCACCGTCACCGACGAACTGCAGAAGGCCGTGGAAGCCTTCGACATTTCCCCGAAGGAACTCAAGAATTTCGTCATCTACGGGTTCAAGCGTAGTTTCTTCCCGCGCACCTATCTGGAGAAACGGGAATACGTGCGCAACGTAATCAATTACTACGAGTCCATGGAGAAGCGGTTTGGCATCGCATCCGAAAAATGACGGCGAAATGCCGGCCATGGCCGGATGGTTTCCCAGGGGAACCCTGTGGGCCGCTGCCTGGTGGGTGGTGGCCACGACGGCATACGTCGTGGTTTCGCGCCTGCTTCTGCAGGTGGGACGGCCGGACCCGGGTCTGGGCGCCTTCCCCCCTGTTTTCCCTTTTCTGGTGCCTGCCGCTGCATTCTGTTTGTATTTTGTTCAGATTCTTGGACTCTTCCTGCTCTTCTTCTTTTCACTCTTCGTATTGCGCACGCCCACCCGTATTCCCTTCCACCGCTGGTTGCTGAGCCTCACGCTGTTTTTCGCGTTTCCCGTTCTTGCGGTCAACGGACTCTTGATACCCGCCCACATGTCCGGGCAACTCCTGTGGTATTTCCTGGGCGCTCTGAGCCTGCTGCTTCTCGCATTCCTGCTGTTCTGGCATGCCAGCCTGTCTTTTTCCACCCGCCGGGGCTGGCTGCTGTTCCTGCTCACCTGCCTGTCGCCGGTGCTGCTCATCCTTTCGCGTATGCTGGATCCCCAGGCCTCCAGCCTGCCAGGCGGGGAGACGTGGGCCGCCCGCCTGTTCAAGGCGGGCAATTTCCTGTTCCTGTACCAGGGACTGTTCTGGCCCTTCCTGGCTCCGGCAATCCGGCGCATCCGCCCCATGCTCCTGTCGCTGGCCATCACCCTGGCGGCGGCGGTCGTCTTCCGCCTCTGGCCTGAAAAGATTGCACAAGGCTGGTATGTCGTCTGGCATGTCACGCTTCCCATGAGCGAGATGGCGATGTTCGCCGCCTTCCTGTCGCTTTGGGGCATGCTCTACGCCATCCTGGCGTTGCTGGAGACGTCCCGGCGCTGGCACATCCTGCTGGGGATGCTTCTGCTCACCCAGGCCATGCTGGGGCTTTTGCCCTACCGGGAGCAGGAGATTCTCCCGTTTCTGGCGCAGGCCGTGCTGATAGCCGTCGCGACCGCCTTCGTCGGCTCGGATTCCTACCCGTTTAGGCGTCCGCTCTTCGAATCCGCGCCCTGGGCGCGCACTTTTTCCCTGGAGCCGTCCCCTGCCCGCCGGGGCCCTCAATGGCGAAGCGCGGATGGCGCCGTCCGCCTGGACCTGGAACTCAGGCGTGGCCGCCTGGACAGGTTCCGCCTGTGCATCGGCGAGGAGCCCGAAGCCGAGGCCGACTGGATCGTGTGCCCTGTTTCCCAGGTGCCGTTGCTGCGCAGCCTGTTTCCCACGCTGCCGCGAGTCTCCCTGGAAGGGGACGAAGCGTTCGTGCACATCGCCATCTGGGATCGCCATTATTTTTCCGAGGATTTGCTGGACCCGGCGCAGATGCGGGAACTGGCCCGCCTGCTTTTGGGGGAGATCCGCATATGGTGGGGGCAGGGGCTCGTGTATGAATCCGCCTATGTGCCTGCAGGCGCCGAAGATCAGGAACGTTTCTGCCGACTGTTGAAGGAGTTGGCCCGCCGCGCCGGCATTCTGCCCGTGGATGCAACCGTTTCGGGCGAATTCGAAAGCGTTCCGGCGGCACCAGTGCCTCCTGCGCTGGAAAGTTCGAAAACGGGTGATTTTCAGGTGGAGCCTCCGCGTTGATTCTTGTTTTTTCTTGCACTCATTATTTTGCAAATATCGAAGCACATCTTCTGTCATTGCGGATAATTTTACTTTGTTTGTTTCCTAAAAAAATTAAAATTAAAAACAATTATTATTTTTTATTAATATTTAATAAGTTATATTTCTGGATTTTGGTGACACACCGATGCCGTATTCTGCGTGAACGTGTTCAATGTTCGCCGTTTCGGGTGCCGGGATGTGCGTTGGCGAGGGGCGCTGGGAAAGCGGGTCGGCCGGGCGTTCCGATGGCGGTGATTATCGGGTCGGCCGGAAGCGGCGCACGAGGAAGAAGCCCAGGATCAGGGCCCACAGACCGGCGGGCAGACGGGAGGGAGACGCTCCCGCGGCGGTGCAGGAACAGCCGTCGGCGGATTTCTTCTTCTTTTCGATGCAGGCGCCCGCATTGCAGACCATGCCATCCGGGCATTCGGCGGGACGGAAGACCGGGCAGGCGGTGGTCTCGTCATATACGCATTCGGCCATGGTGATTTCATCCGCGCAGACGGTTTCCCCGGGGGTGCAGGTCTCCGCGCAGGGCGGCCGGCATGCGTCCTCCCGGCATTCGGTGCCGTCCGTGCAGGTCGTATCCTTCCAGTCCAGGCAGCGATCGCCGTCGAAGGCTTCGGCGCACACTTCCTGGGTCGTCTCATCGGCGCAGCGCTTCTCGCCCGCCGTGCAGTCGTCCGTGCAGGCGGGGTGCGGCACGCAGTCGTAGTACTGGTTTTCTTCCGACCAGCCGCACGTCATGCCGTCGGCCGCGCAGTCGTAGGCGGCCAGTTCGCCGTCTTCGCACCAGACGGAAACGTCTCCCTGGCACTCGCCTGTAAAATCGATATCCCCGCAGGTTCCCGAGGAGGGGATGCAGATGCCGCCTGAACAGACTCGGCCGCTTTCACAGGCGAAGGCGACCCTCTCCACGCAGAAGTCGCCATCGCCCTCCTCGGCACACACGAAGCGCTGGTTTTCATCGATGCAGCCGGCTTCCCACGGGGTGCATGCATCCGTGCAGTCCTCGCCGCCGCAGGTGCCGTTTTCGCAGGGGGCCGAGGCCGGACACGGCATCACGATGCGCTCGAGGCAGGAATCCATGTCGATGTTGGCGCACGTGTAGCGGTTGCCGTCCTCCATGCAGCCGGCTTCTCCCGCCGTGCACTCGTCGGTGCAATCGTCGCAGAAGGGGGCTCCGCCGCAGGCGTACGCGGGATCCGTAGCCGCATGGAAGGGCGTACCTACGGGCTTGCTGCGGGTCGTGCAGTGGATGGCGCCACCCCAGGGCATGATGTCATCGGATGGCACCGGCTCGAGCGTCACGCCGGGCAGAGCTTCGGCGAGCACGTTCATGGCGTCGAGTTGGTAGGCGGTGTGCTGCTCGAACACCGGCACCAGATAGCCGCCATTGAGCCGCAGGCCATTGGTGTAGGAGCGCCACACGCGGCCGTAGTAGTCCTGGCCGGGATTGGGCATGGGGATGCGGTGCACCGTGAGCGGGTCGCCGGCGAAGTTGGTCTGTCCCGCCAGCAGCGCTGCGTTGTCGTCCATGACGGTCTTGTTCGTGGCGTCCTGGGAGGCCGTGAACGAGCCCACGATCACATCGGTGGGGGAGGCGAGGATGAAGAACATGTCGATGTGGCCCGTGCCTTCGCCGGAGAGCGGGGTGAGCCAGATCATCTTTTTGCACCCGAAGTACTCGTCCATGATGCGGTCGATCTGGGCCGCCGTGTACTTGGGATTGTTCTCATGGACCACGGTGGTGGAATAGCAGGTGCCCAGCCCGTCGGAAAAGAGGTTTCCGCCTTCGATGGCGAGATCCGCGTGGTACACCGTCATGCCCAGCACGTCGCCCATCTTGTCGGGGATGGCGTTGTCGTTGATGCGTTCGAAATAGTAGTGCGGATCCGTGATGGCCACCTGGCCATTGGCGTTCTGGATGAAGAAGGGACCGAAATCCACGGCCCAGATGGAATCCACCGCCGAATCGATGTGGTACGGCGAGGAGAAGACATAGTGCGCCGTGCCGTAGAAGTCGATGAACCGCACGCGGGAGAAGGCCTGCGCGGACAGGCGGGGCTGCAGGATGGAGCGGATGTCGGTTTCCTCGTTGCTGTGCCAGATCACCACGTCCACGTAGCGTGTCGCAGCCTCGATGAGGTCGAGGTAGTAGTTGCGCTGGGAATCGTCGTAGACCAGGTACATCGTGTCCACGGCAGTGAATTCGGGGTACATCACGAAGCCCGGCGGAGGCGGCTCGGTGATGCCGTACAGTTCGGGGTGATCCGTCATGAACTGCAGCAGGGCGCTGTCGGAGTCGCGCAGCAACTCTCCCGGAGTCTGGAACGAGGGCAGGAAGACCGGAAGCGAGGCCGGCGATCCAGGCCGGGCGGGCGAGGTCCCCTGCGGTGCCGAAAGCAGAATCAGAAGCGAGAAAAGGATGTGCATGTCATCACCTCGGGATGGGGAAATGGCGCCGGAGGAGAGCGCCGCGACAAGGCTCCGCGCGAAAAACCGGTTTTCGCGTCCGGAATCTTCTACACCCGGAAGGGAAAAGTGTCCACGCGCCGCATCGGGATTTCCGGGATTTTGGTGAGACGGCTCACGTTCGGGGTTCCAGGTTGCCGACGGGAGGTGTCCGGGACCGGCTGCCACTTTCGGGAAGACGGGGGAAATGGTATTGCAATCCGCCGGGAGATTTTCTATTGTCTTTTGTGGGCGTTGAAAAATTATTTTCGACTCCCGGCCGCCAGAAAGGCGGAACCTTATCGTCATTGGAGGTATGCATGTCCAGGAAAGTGTTGCTTGCCACGGAAAAGCCCTTTGCCAAGGTCGCAGTGGACGGAATCCAGAAGATCTTCGATGAAGCCGGCTACACGCTCGTGAAACTCGAAAAATACACCGAAAAGGCCGACCTGCTCAAGGCGGTGGCGGATGTGGACGCCCTGATCATCCGCTCCGACAAGGTCACCGCCGAGGTCATCGCGGCCGCGCCCAATCTGAAGATCGTCGTGCGTGCCGGCGCCGGCTACGACAACATCGATCTGAAGGCCGCCACCGAGCGCGGCATCTGCGCCCAGAACACGCCCGGCCAGAATTCCAATGCCGTGGCCGAACTGGCTTTCGGCCTGATGCTCTACCTGGCGCGCAACAAGTTCACCGAGGGCAACGGATTCGAACTGCGCGGCCGGAAACTGGGCATCCACGCCTATGGCAACGTGGGCCGTTACGTGGCGAAGATCGCGGCGGGATTCGGCATGCAGACGTATGCCTACGACGCCTTCGTTCCGGCCGACGCCATCCAGGCCGACGGCGTGATCCCCTGCGCCTCGGTGGAAGAGCTCTATCGCACCTGCGACATCGTGTCACTGCACATCCCGGCCAACGAGCAGACGAAGAAGTCCATCAACCATGCACTGCTCTCTTCCATGAAGAAGGGCGCCATGCTCATCAACACTGCCCGCAAGGAGGTCATCGACGAGGAGGCGCTCCTGGCGGTCATGACCGAACGCGAGGATCTGCGCTACGCCACCGACATCGCACCCGACTGCCATGCCGAGATGGCCGAGAAATTCGCGGGGCGCTACCATGCTACCAAAAAGAAGATGGGGGCGGAAACCTCCGAGGCCAACATCAATGCTGGTCTGGCCGCCGCCCGCCAGATTGTCGCCTTCTTCGAAAAAGGCGACCGCACGTTCCAGGTCAACAAATAGGCGATTGCCGAATTTTATTTTTTACTTCGCCTCCAATTCCCTTTTTTTCGGACAAATCATTCCAATTGACAGGCTGGGGGGGGTTGTGTTTGATGGAGGAGCCTTCCGGAGGGGTGCTTCATGACGAAAAATGACATCGTCGAAAAAGTCTATGCCAGTGTGTCCGGTCTTTCCAAGCGGGAAGCCGCCCATGTGGTGGACACCGTGTTCGAGACCATCAAGGAGGCGCTGGAGCGGGGCGAGAACGTCAAGCTCAGCGGTTTCGGCAACTTCATGGTGCGCTCCAAGAATCCGCGGCCGGGACGCAATCCCAAGACGGGCGAGAGCATCGAGATCGCGGCCCGTCGGGTGCTGACGTTCAAACCCAGCCATCTTCTCAAGAAGCAACTGAATCCGCATCTGTGACGTCCGAAGAAACGATGGCTTCCCATTTCGAACCCCCGAGTCTGGAACAGGTGCTCGCCATTGCCGATGGGCTCAACCGGCTCAAGGACATCGACACCATCCTGGACCGCGTCCTGCTGGAGAGCCGCAAGCTCACCCGCGCCCGGGCAGGCTCGATCTTTCTGGTGGAAAACGGAAAACTGGTCTTCCGCTACGTGCACAACGACGACCTCTACGACGGGCAGGCCAGCAACAAGCACATCTACACCAACCTCGAGATTCCCATCGATGATGCGAGCATCGTCGGTTACGTCGCGTTGACGGGCCGCTCGCTCCTGATCGATGACGCCTATTCCCTGCCGGCCGGGGCCCCCTATCATTTCAACAAGACCTTCGATGAGCGCACGGGGTTCCGCACCCGCAGCCTGCTGACCATTCCCCTGACCGCCGCCCAGAACCAGGTGACGGGCGTGCTGCAGATCATCAACGCCACCGATGATGCGGGCCGGGTGGTGCCTTTTTCGCACCAGGACGAGATGCTCACCTCCGTGTTCGCCCGCCACGCCGCCGCCGCCATCGAACGAGGCCAGATGACCCGCGAGATGGTGCTGCGCATGATGCAGATGGCCGCCCTGCGGGACCCCAAGGAGACGGGGGCGCACGTTCAGCGGGTGGGCGCCTATTCCGCCGAAATCTATCATGCCTGGGCCCGTTCGCGGGGTCTGGACATGGAGGAGATCCGGCGCCAGAAGGACCTGCTGCGGCTGGCGGCCATGCTGCACGACGTGGGCAAGGTGGGCATCGCCGACAGCATCCTCAAGAAGCCCGCCCGGCTTACCGAGGAGGAGTTCGCGGTGATGCGCTGCCACACCGTGTACGGGGCGCGCCTGTTCGCCCAGGTGACGTCGGAACTGGACGCCACCTGCCGGGACGTGGCCCTGCACCATCACCAGCGCTGGGACGGCAAGGGCTATCCGGGGATCCGCGCACCGGAAGACCTGTCGGCGGAGTGTTGCTCCGGTCCCGGCCTCGCGGGCGAGGAAATCCCGCTGGTGGCGCGCATCGTGGCCATCGCCGACGTCTTCGACGCCCTGGGTTCCGCCCGTTCCTACAAGGAGGGCTGGCCCGACGACCGCGTCCTGTCCATCCTGCGGGAAGAGCGCGGCAAGCAGTTCGATCCCGAACTCATCGACATCTTCTTTTCCATTCTGGACGTGATTTACGCCATCCGGGACAAATACGTCTGAACCGCGCGCGGCATCATCTTTACTTGTCGCCTTCTCGCGCCGCGGTCAGCTTGTCATTGGCAGGGGGCTCGGGTAGAGTGGCGCTCACGCCGTGGCGCGTATGCAGGACACCATGAGCACCGACACACTCGAGCACCCGCAAGACCTGTGGCTTTCCCTTCTGGGCACGCTGGAAAGCGACGGCATCCTCCTGCCGGCGCAGACCGACCTCATCCGCCGCATCGCCCATGGCACCGGGCAGCCGGTGGACATGCTCCTGCTGGGTTCGGGGCTCATTTCCGAGCGCACCCTGCAAAGCTACCTGCAGAAGATGTTTGGCGTGAACACGGTGTACGATCCGTTCGAATTCCCGTCGCCGGAGGCCTGCGGCCTGCTCACGGTAGCGGAGATCATGCAACTGAACGCCATTCCGCAGAAGATCGATGCCGGGTCGATCATCGTGCTGGTGGTGCCGCCCCTGGATCCGGGGCAACTGGAGTGGATCCGCGCCCGGACGCAGAAATTCGTCATTCCGCTTCTGGCCACCCCTTTGCGCTTCCATTACGTTCTGAACCAGTGCTTCCAGGTGCCCATCGACGAGCAGGAGAAGAAGACCGCCGAAAAGGTGCTGGAAAACCTGCAGCCCGCCCGCGAGCGTTTCCGGGCGCCGGTGGAACTGCTCTACGATCCCTTTTCGGGCCCGCTCGGGGAGATATCGGAAACCGACGATCCCCTGGAACTGAGCCGGCTTCCCATCCCCGACCGCACCATCGAGGTGCTCGACGTCTTCCGGGCGGAACTGGCCAGCATCATCGAAAAGGACCTGCCCACGTACATCCAGGAGGCCACGGCAACCGTGCTGCCCGAGGAAGCCATCGAGCAGGTGGGTTCCCTCGCCTCCCGGCGTCTGGATGTCGCGTATACGCCCCTGGAGCCCGCGGAACTGGAGGAACTGGCATCCCGCATCGACAACCGCGAGCAGATTCCGGAACTGTTCTACCGTTTCGGCGCGCGGGCCATGCGCTCGGTGGCGCTGTACACCTGCACGGAAGGGTTCGCCATGGGCTGGACGGGAGCGGGACTGGGCCTCTTCCCGCACCGCATCGAGGGCATCATCGTGCCCGAGGACCGGGGCACCTTCATCGCCGACGCCATCCGGGACAAACTGTACCTGGGCAAGGCCGAGAACAGCGCCGTGAACCGCCGGATCCTGCAACTGATGGGGGCGGATCCCGAGGACATCCTCGTGGGAGGGGCCGTCTTCGTGAAAGAGCGGCCCGTCATCGTGGCCGTCTGCGTGCTCGACGACGAGGTGGCTGGCCCCGCGGAACTGCGTTTCCTGGGGGAACTGTGCCAGGTGTGCTCCTCCATCATCCTGCGGCTGGTGCGCCAGAAGAAATCTTCCTGAATTGCCTCCGCCATGGGATGATCGCCATCGCCCGGAGGCATCGAGTGGAAACAGCACCTTCAGCTTGAATCTTTTCCGAAGCGTGCGATAAAGACCTGTTGGCCGGCATCGCCGGCGGAAAGGGTGTCCTCATGCGCATGACACGTTGGCTGGCTTGGTCCTCTCTGCTGTTTTTCCTTCTGGCGGGTTGCGACGACGGCTCCAAAAAGAAAAACAATACGAATAATACAAACAACACAAATAATGTAAATAATACGAACAATGTCAACAATGTAAACAATACGAATAATACAAATAATACCAATAATACGAATAACACCAACAATACCAACAACGCCGTGTGCGGCAACGACGTCATCGATGGCGGCGAAGCCTGCGATGGAACCGCGCTGGGTGGCGCCACGTGCGAAAGCCTCGGGTTCTCCGGTGGCACGCTTTCCTGCAAGGCGGACTGCTCGGCGCTGGATTCGAGCCGATGCACCCGGCCGGAGTATGCCGTGCGCGAGTGCGGCACGGCGACGCCGCCTTCTTCGGGCACCTGCGACGTTACGCCGGGCAGCGGAAATCTCGTGGTGCTGCGTGGCACCGTGCTCACCGGGTCCACCGTCTACCACGCCGGCGAGGTGGCGTATGACAAGACCACTGGCCGCATCGCCTGCGTGGAATGCGACTGCTCGGGAACGGCCGGCTACGCCGACGCCACGAAACTGCAGTGCGGCGACAACGTCATCTCCCCGGCGCTCATCAACGCGCATGACCACATCGGCTGGATCCAGAGCCCGCCCATCGGGCACGGAACCATCCGCTACCACCATCGCAACGACTGGCGCAAGGGACTCGAGGGATTCCAGAAGATCAACATCCCTGGCAACGCGACCAACGCCGAGAAGCAGTGGGGGGAACTGCGCCAGGTGCTTTCCGGCACGGTGACGCTGTTCGGTTCCGGTTCCGCCGCGGGGCTCATGCGCAATGCGGACGTGGCCGCCCAGTCCTTCATTCCCGGCATCACGCCGCCCGAATACGAGACGTTCCCGGTGCATACCGGTTCCGAGAGCGATCCCGCGAAAATCCTGGTGGAATCCGGCTGCACCCCGTATGTCTTCGCCGCCGTGACCTCGGAACTTTCGGGCTTCTCCGCGTTCGTGCCGCACGTGTCCGAGGGCATCAATGCCGCGGCCCGCAACGAATTCCGCTGCATGTCCGGCCTGGAGCCCGACGGCGAGGACCTGCTGGGCCCCAACAGCACCTACATCCATGCCGTGGGACTCAACGCGGTGGACATATCCGTGATGGCCTCCCAGGGCGGGCGCGTCATCTGGTCGCCGCGCACCAACATCGACCTGTATGGAAACACGGCTCCGGTGACGCTCATGGACAACCTGGGCATCGTCATCGGCATCGGCTCCGACTGGACCATTTCCGGGTCCATGAACATGCTGCGCGAACTGGCCTGCGCGGATTCCTTCAACCGCACGCATCTGAACGGCTACTTCTCGGACTACAAACTCTGGCGCATGGCCACGGTGAACAACGCCGTGGTGCTGGCCATCTCCCAGTATGTGGGCGACCTGGCTCCGAACCTGTATGCCGACATCGTCGTGTATGACCGCCATGGCGTTTCGGGCGATCACCGCGTGGTCATCGAGTCGCACCCGCAGCATGTGGCCCTGGTGCTGCGCGGCGGCACGGTGCTTTCCGGCGATGCTGCACTGGTGGATGCGCTTGCCACGGGCTGCGATGCCCTGGACGTGTGCGGCGTGTCCAAGAAGGTGTGCGTGCAGGCCGAGACCGGCATGTCCCTTTCGCAGTTGCAGAGCGCGGTGGCGCCCGTGGGCGAGAACTTTGACGACACCTACCCGCTGTTCTACTGCAACGACCCCGTGGGCGAACCCACCTGCGTGCCTTCGCGTCCCAGCGAGTACACCGGGATTCCGGCGGCGGGCGATGCCGATGGCGACGGCGTGGCGGATGCCTCCGACAACTGCCCGTTCATCTTCAATCCCGTGCGCCTGCTGGACAACGGCGCGCAGGCGGATGCGGACAACGACGGCGACGGCGACGTGTGCGACCCCTGCCCGCTGGATGCCAATACCACGCAGTGCACCTTCAACCCCGACGACGTGGACGGCGACGGCGTGCCGAATGCGACCGACAACTGTCCGCTTGCCGCCAACGCCACGCAGGCGGATGCCGATGGCGACGGCATGGGCGATGTGTGCGATGCCTGCCCGAACGCCGACCAGCGCAACGCCACGGGTTCTTCCATTCCGGCCCTGCGCCAGGTCTGCCATCCGGATCACGTGGCGTCCGGAACCGTGGTCACCATCGAGGGCATCCTCACGGTCGTGGACAACAACAAGTTCTACCTGCAGGACCCCGGCGTGACGGCCTGGGGCGGACTCTATGTCTACACCGGTTCGACGCCCACGCTGACGGCGGCCGACATCGGCAAGCGGGTGCGCGTGACGGGCACGTATGCCGAATATTATGATCAGACGCAAATAAGCAATCCAACGAGTGTTACAATCGTGGATCCGAATATTACAACCATCAATCCGATTGATGTTGCGGTTTCGGATATTAATAATACAGGTGCGCGCGCCGAGGAACTCGAGGGCATGGTGGTCAACGTGGTCATCAACGCCCCCAATTACCTCTCCGTGACGAATGCCAATCCGGATGCGCCCAGCGACTACCAGGAAATGCTGCTCACGGATCCGGTGAGCAGCGCCTCCATCCGCATCGATGACGACCTCTACAACGGCTACGTGGCCGCGGGCCGCACCGTGGGCACGCAGTACTCCGTGGTGCGCGGCATCGCCGTGTGGACGTTCTCCAACCGCAAGATCCTGCCGCGCAGCGCCGCCGACCTGGTGAAGGTCGGCAAGTAGTACCCGCTCTGCGCCGCATCGTTCCCCTTTTCTGAAAAGTTCGAGGAGGCGCTTTCGTGCACGCGTTCGTTCCAGCTGCCATCCTGCTCTCCTTCTTCCTGCCGCGCTGCGACGTGCGCATGCCCAGACCGTGCGGCGCCGTTCCGGCCGACATGCGATGCGTTCCTGGTGGCCCGGTCGTGCGCGGCACCGATCATGGCGCGCGCAGCTCGCGTCCCGCCATCCGGGCATGGGTGGATACGTTTTACATGGACGCCACCGAGGTCACGGTGAAGGAATTCGAAGCGTGCGTGGCCGCCGGAAAGTGTCCTTTCCAGAAAACGAACTACAAGGGCTTTTCAGAGCCCGACCAGCCCAAGGTGGGTGTGAACTGGTTCGCGGCGAAGGCCTTCTGCGAGGCCCACGGCAAGCGCCTGCCGACGGAAGCCGAGTTCGAGAAGGCCATCCGGGGCCCCGATGGCGAACTGTACGCCTGGGGCAACGAGCCCGTCACGTGCGAGCGCGCCATATACAAGCATCCGAAACTCGGGCGCGGCTGCGGGCGCAAGAGCCCCAAGGAGGACACGGGCGCCACCTGGCCCGTGAAGAGCCTTCCGGCGTGGCGCTACGGGCTCTACGACATCAACGGCAATGCCGACGAGTGGGTGCAGGACTGGTACACGTTCGGCGGCTATGCCGAATGCGGCGCCGACTGCCTGGGCGTGAATCCGAAGGGACCCTGCCAGGGAGCCGACCGCTGCACCGGCTACACCGAGCGCATCGTCAAGGGCGGCTCCTGGTTCTGGGATCCCTCGCATTTCCTGGGTTATTACCGGCGTCCGCACGATCCGCACAACCGCAGGGAATACCATCATTTCGGCTTTCGCTGCGCGAAGGACGTACCGGCTTCGGGCCTGGATTTCCCCATCGCCCTTTACAACCACGCCTTGCAGGCCTGGCTGCGCATCCTGGGAACGCCGGCCTGGTGGGACGTCCCGCGAAAGGAGGCTCCATGAAGCGGCGGGATTTCCTGAAGACGGCGATGCTCGCGTTCTGGGCCTCCTGCCAGAACGAGGGCCGTCGGGCGCGTCCCGGCTTGCGAGCCTTCGAACTGCCGCAGTCCCAAAACGGCATGCCGATCCCCCCGGCATCCGTGCCGGCGCCGGAAGCCGCCGTTTCCAGCCGGCAGGAGGCGGTCATTCCCGATGTGTACTTCACCCGCGAGGTATCGTCCGCCGGCGTGATGCGGGTCTATGAAAAGATCGCCCACCGCGTGCGCGGCCGGGTGGCGCTCAAGGTGCACTTCGGGGAGGAGGGCAATCCCAACTACCTCAAGCCCGACCTGATGAAGGAACTGGCCCTGCGCACGAAGGCCGTGCTGGTGGAGACCAACGTGCTCTACGTGGGCAAGAGGCGCTACACCGAGAGCCACATCCGGCTGGCCCGGGATCATGGATTCACCTACGCCCCCATCGACATCCTGGACGCCGACGGCGACGTGGAACTGCCCGTCGCCAACCCGCGCATCCGCCATTACCGGAAGGTGAAGGTGGGTTCGCACATGGACCGCTACGACACGTTCATCGTGTTCTCCCACTTCAAGGGACACGGCTCGGCGGGATTCGGCGGGGCCCTCAAGAACGTGGCGATGGGGTTCGCCTCCGTGGCCGGCAAGATGGCCCAGCACGCCAACGACATCCCCACGGTGGATGCCGTCCGCTGCGTGAAGTGCATGCGCTGCGTGCGCGAATGCCCGGCGCACGCCATCACGGTGGACGCCGCCGGCGTGCGCATCGATCGCGGCAAGTGCATCGGATGCGCCAAATGCATCGGCGAGTGCCCCGAGCGCGTGTTCGGGGTCCCCCGCGGGCTCGACCGGCAGGTGTTCCACGAGCGGCTGGCCGAGTACGCCAAGGTGATTGCGGACCGCTATCCCATGGTCTACGTCACGGTCATGGCCAACATCTCTCCGGGATGCGACTGCATGAAGAGTCCCCAGAAGCCCTTCATGGGGGACGTAGGCATCCTGGCCTCCACGGACATGCTGGCCATCGATACGGCCGCGCACGACCTGGTGAACCGGGCGGCCGGCCGCGAGGACGTGTTTCGCGACCGGAATTCGGTTTCCGGAAAACTGCAACTGCTGCACGGGGCCGAAATCGGACTCGGCAGTCTGAAATACAACCTGGTGGAAGTGAAGTAGTGCCCGCATCGACGCCGACGCAGCTCTTCGCGCCCGACCCGCTGGAGGTCGCGCCATCCAAGTCGCGGGTGGCGCGGCGGGCGAAACTGCCCCGTCTCCCCCCGCCGGAGGATCCCCTCTTCGATCCGCTGGCGCAGGCGTATCGCCTGGGCCTGACGCATTTTTCCCCCCGCGGGGCATGGAAGACGCTGGATGCCCCAGCGTGGCCCGTCCTGCCGGAGACGTTTGCCGGATGCGCCCGGGTGACGCTGGCGGTGGTGAGCGCGGGGGAGGGGCTCGATGCCGTCGTGGATGCCGCGCTCGCGCAGGGCCGCACGCGGGATGCCTGGCTGCTGGACGCGTTCGGCTCGGAGGCCGTGGAGGCCGTGGCCGACGCGCTCGATGCCCGCCTGCGGGAAATCCACGGGGAGGGCACGCGCCGCTTTTCTCCCGGATATGGCCACCTTCTGGTCACCGAAAACATCCGCATCATCGCCGAACTGGGCGTGGATTTCGCAGTCGCCCACCCGGCATCGGGCATGCTTTCTCCCCGCAAGAGCGTGGTGTTCCTCATCGGCTGGCACGGTTGATTGACATTTTGTGCCAGGCAGGCCAGCTTGATTCATCCCGGTGAAGCGGCTACCCTTGCGGCCCGGAGGTGCCGAATGAATCCATCGTCATGGACCACGCATCAGCCCGATGGCCGTTTCCGCGTCATCGCCACCAAGCGGCTCGTGGGCGAAAAATGGCTGCCGGTGCTGCTGGCCGCCGGCTGCCGGGTCGAAGTGTACGGGGGCGAGGAGCCGTTTGGCGAGGAAGACCTGCTTTCGGCCATCGGGAATGCCTGTCACGGGGCGCTGGCGCAACTGAACGAGCCCTGGACCGCGCGCGTGCTGGAACGTTTCGCCGCGGCCGGGGGGCGCGTGGTGGCCTCGTATGCCATGGGTGTGAACAACATCGACCTGGCCGCCGCCAGCCGTCTGAATATTGCGGTGTGCAACACGCCCGACGTGCTCACCGAGGCTACGGCGGAACTGGCGCTGGCGCTGGTGTTCTCGGCCATGCGCCGCGTGGCCGAAGGGGACCGCTTCATGCGGGAGGGGCGCTTTTCGGGCTGGCTGCCGCATCTGATGCTGGGCCGGCAACTGACGGGACGGACGCTGGCGCTGTTTGGCGCGGGGCGCATCGGGCAGGCCGTGGCGCGCGCCCTGTGCGGCGGCCTTGGCATGAACGTGCTGTATTTCAACCCGCATCCGCGTCCGCAACTGGAAGACTACGTGCGGGACGTGGCGCAGTTGGCGGCCCGATACGGCTTGCCGCAGCCCTGGATCCGGCGCGCGCAGGACGTGGACGAACTGTTTGCCGAAGGGGACGTCATCGTGCTGGCATCCTCCTATAATCCCGACCTGCGCCACCTGGTGGATGCGCGCCGGCTCTCCCTGTGCCGGGAGGCCGCCGTGCTGGTCAACGTCAGCCGGGGGCCGGTGGTGGACGAGGCCGCACTGGTGGCGCACCTGCGCGCGCATCCGGATTTCCGCGCCGGTCTGGACGTCTACGAGTTCGAGCCCCGGATGGCCGAAGGGCTGGCGGACCTTCCCAACGCCGTGCTCTCTCCGCACACCGGCAGCGCCACGCTGGAGGCGCGCACCGCCATGGCGCAACTGGTCGCGCACAACTGCGCGGGCGTGCTCCTGGGCCATCCGGCGGGCAAAAACCGCCCCATGGAGGCATGGCTGGGAGACGACCCGCCGAAGGCCGTTCCCGCCCTGGTGAACGCCGAAGCCATCGGCTGGCCGGCCGTGTGATTTTCCGACGAGGGCAAAAACAGGGAAAAGCATTTGACGCCGTTTGCGGGGGCGGCTATGGTTGGCGGTTGCTCCCGCTTTCTCCCGCAGGGAAGAACCCTTTGCGACCCGGGAAGGAAATGGAGGAATCATGACCATCACGCTTCTTCGCAACTGCATGGCGGTAGCGCTCATGGATGCCGGGCGCACCGTGCTCCGGGATGCCGATGTCCGCATCGAGGGCAACCGCATCGCGGCCGTGGGGAAAGGCCTCGACGCGCCTGAAGGCGCCGAAGTCATCGACGCCCGCCGGCTCGTGGTGATTCCCGGCATGATCAACACCCATCACCACCTCTACCAGACGCTGTTCCGCAACGTGCCGCGCGTGCAGAACGCCAAGTTGTTCGACTGGCTGGTGAACCTCTACCAGGGCTGGCGGCACATCGACCCCGAAGCCGTGCACAGCGCGGCGCTCACGGGACTCGGCGAACTGCTCCTGACCGGTTGCACCACGGCGGCGGACCACCATTACCTGTTTCCGCGCGGCTATGGAGAAGAGTTGCTGGAGGCCGAAATCCGGGCGGCGGGCCGGCTGGGAATCCGCTTCTATCCCACCCGCGGCTCCATGTCCCGGGGCGTGAGCAAGGGCGGGCTTCCGCCGGACGACGTGGTGCAGACCGAAGAGGAAATCCTGCGCGCCAGCGAGGAATGCATCCGCAGGTGGCACGACCCGTCCCCCGGCGCCATGGTGCGCTTGGCGCTGGCGCCCTGCTCCCCGTTCTCGGTGACGCCGGAATTGCTGCGGGAAAGCGCCCGCCTGGCCCGCCGCCACAAGGTGCGCCTGCACACGCACCTGGCCGAGACCCGCGACGAGGACGATTACTGCGTGCAGGTGCTGGGCATGCGTCCGCTGGCGTTCATGGAGAGCGTAGAGTGGGTGGGCGACGATGTGTGGTACGCGCACGGCATCTGGTTCAACGACGAGGAGATCCGGCTGCTGGGCCGCACGCGCACGGGGGTGGCGCACTGCCCGTCTTCCAACCTGCGCCTGGGCAGCGGAATCGCCCGCGTGGTGGATCTCCGCGCGGCCGGCGCCCCGGTGGGTCTGGCCGTGGACGGCAGCGCCAGCAACGACGCCTCCGACATGCTGGCCGAGGCCCGCATGGCCATGCTTGTGCACCGCATCGGCCCGCACGGCGTGGGCGCCACGAGCGCGCTGGATGCGCTGGAAATCGCCACGCGCGGGAGTGCGGCCGTGCTGGGCTGGGACGACGAACTGGGCCGCATCGCGCCCGGATATCTGGCGGACATCGCCTGTTTCGACATGCTCGACATCGCATACGCGGGCGCCCTGTCCGACCCGGTGGCGGCCCTGTTCTTCTGCAATTCCCGCCGACGGGCGCACACCGTGTTCGTCGATGGCCGCAAGGTGGTGGAGGAAGGCCGCCTGCTGCACGTGGACGAGATGGAGATCGTGGAAACCCAGAACCGCCTGGCCGCACGGATCCTGCAGAAGGCCGCCCGCGACATCGACCTGCTGTCGATGCTCTGATGGGTTGCGCACCATGGGATCGCGGGCATCCGGTCCGCGCCTGGTGGAAAAAAGGTGAAAAAATCCGGCTCGTGGCATGGCGGGAGACAGTTGTTCCAATCCGGAATTTCCGTGGTGCTTTCAGCTTGACGAGGGCCGCAAAACACGACACAAGTCCCCGTCGTGCCTTTTGGCGGGGTATGAGGTTCCATGCGCTGTGTCGTTCAAAGGGTCTTGAAAGCCGCCGTCGAAGTGGAGCGTTCGACAGTGGGCTCCATTGGTGAGGGATATCTGGTGCTTCTGGCGGTCCATCGGGATGACGGGCCGGCAGATGTGGACTGGATGGTCCGGAAACTGTCCCAACTGCGTCTCTTTCCGGACGAATCCGGAAAGTTCAACCGGGATCTGCGGGAAGCCGGGGGGGCCTTCCTGCTGGTGAGCCAGTTCACGCTGTACGGGGACTGCCGCAAGGGGCATCGCCCATCGTTTTCCGACAGCGCGCCGCCCGAGCGGGCCCTGCAGTTGTTCGATGCCGTGGCCGCGGGACTGCGCGCGGCGGGATTCACCGTGGAAACCGGCGTGTTCGGCGCCCACATGCGCGTGGAACTGGTCAATGACGGGCCCGTTACGGTCATTCTGGACAGTCCGGCGCCTGCGGGCCAGAAGCCGTCGAAGGATCGGGAAGAGGCGGCCCGGGCGGGAGCCGTCCGGGAAGGTCCCGATGAGGACGCCCGGCAGGAGGGCGTCGGTTCGCTGCCTCCACCGGAGGCGCTTCGGGAACTTTTGCAGGCGCAGCCGCAGTTGCTGCTGCAGTGGGGGCTGCCTCCCGTCCTGGAATGGGAGAAGTTGCCCCCTCCGCATCGGGAAGCCATTTCTGCTGCGGTTCGGCTCCTTTCGGACCGTGTCGCGGAATTCCGGGACGCGCTCTTTGCCCTGCTCGTAACGCCCCAGGCGTCCGCAGGGCTGCGCTTCTACCTGCACAGCGGGATTCTGGAGCGCTTCATTCCCGAGTTGTGCGAGACCGTGAACCTCTCCAACGAGGATGATCGCCGGCACAAGCACGTGTGGGATCACACGCTCCAGGTGGTGCAGCAGATCGAGCCACGACTGGAACTGCGGCTGGCCGCCCTGTTCCACGACATCGGAAAGGCCCGCACCCGCGAATTCACTTCCGATGGCAAGGTCACCTTCTACGGGCACGACCGGGTAGGCGCCCGCCTGTTCCGCAAGATCGCCCAGCGCTTGCTGTTCCCCCCGGAACTGGCGGAAAGGGTGCGGCTGCTGGTGAAACTGCACCTGCGTCCGGGCCAGTACCTGTCCTCGTGGACGGATTCCGCTGTGCGCCGGTTCCACCGGGAACTGCCGGAGGGTGTTCTGGACGACTTGCTGGCGCTGGGGCGCGCCGACATCACCAGCAAGCGGCCCGGGAGGCGCGAGCAGGCCGTCTCCATGATCGACGAACTGGACCGGCGCATCCGGGCGCTTCTGGAGGAGGATGCGAAGGTTCCGCCGCTTCCCACCGGGCTGGGCAACGTCCTGATGGAGGAGATGCACATGAAGCCGGGGCCGCAACTCGGGCGCATCATGAAGTATCTAGCCGCGGAGGTGGAAGAGGGACGGCTCGAGCGCCAGGCGCCGTTCGAGCATTACGTCGAGCACCTGAGGCAGGCGCATCCCGAATGGTTCGGAGAGGAATGATGTCTTTGCGCGTGCTGGCCATCGGAAGGCTGCGCATCGAGCCCCCCCTGATCCTGGCGCCCATGGCGGGCGTCACCACGCCGGCCATGCGCATTCTCTGCGAGCGTTTCGGCGCCGGCGCCACGTTCACCGAGATGGTCAGCGCCGCGGCGGCTTTCCGGCACGTCCCGGCAGCGCTGGCGTTGCTGGCGCCGTCGAGCCCCGACAGGCCGTTCGCCGTGCAGATCGTGGGCTCCGACCCGCATGAGATGGGATATGCCGCTCACCTTGCGGCCGCGCGCGGGGCGCAGTGGGTGGACGTCAACATGGGCTGCCCGGCCCGCGACATCGTGCGCACGGGCTCTGGTGCCGCGCTCATGCGCACGCCGGAACTGGCTGCCGACATCGTGCGCAGCGTGCGCCAGTCCGTGCCCGGAGAGGTTGCCGTCACCGTGAAAATCCGGGCAGGATGGGATGAATCCTCCATCAACGCGCCCGAGTTCGCCCTGCGCATGGCCGAGGCCGGGGCGCAGGCCGTCACCGTGCATGGCCGAACGCGCGCCCAGGTGTTTTCCGGGCGCTCGGACCCGGAGGTCATCGCCCGCGTGGTGGACGCGCTCGGCGTGCCCGTCATCGCCAACGGCGACGTGGCGAGCGCGGATGACGCAGCGCAGATTCTGGAACGCACTCGCGCCGCGGCCGTGATGATAGGCCGTGCTTCCTGGGGAAATCCATGGCTGTTCGCCGCCTGCCAGGCGCGCCTGGCAGGCTTGCCGGACCCGCCGCCCCCCACGATGGCCGACCGCATCGCGGCCATGCGCGACTACATCCGGGAATTCGAGCGGCAGCCTTCCTTCGGCATTGGAAAATCCGTCACCGAAGTCCAGAAGCACCTGGCGTGGTTTTCGGCTTCCCTTCCCGGCGGGCGCATGTTCCGCAATGCCGTTTTCCGGATTTCCGATCTGTCCGGGCTCGAGGCGGCCGTGGACGAACTGGAACGAGTGTGTGCGTCATTGTGAGTTTTTGAGTGTTCATCCCTGATTTTTTCGCCTGCGTGCAAACGCGGCACTTGAGTTTTTTCCGATTCTTGGGTATCGCCTACGGATGATGCAGAAGCCGGAGTCCACCGATCTCCAGGTATTTGGACGCTACCTCCTCATTCGACGCCTCAGCCGCGGAGGCATGGGCGAGGTGTATCTGGCCAAGACCGGGCAGATCCAGGGGTTCGAGAAGCTGGTGGTCATCAAGCGGATTCTGCCCAACCTCTCGAACAACCCCGACTTTTCCAAGCGCTTCATCACCGAGGCGGAAATCGCCATCAAGTTGAGCCACGTCAACATCGTGCCCGTTCTGGAAGTAGGGCGCGTGCAGGACGAATTCTTTCTGGCACTCGAGCACGTGGAAGGCCGCGACCTGCGCGCCATCCAGAACGCCTGTGCGCGCGCCGGCCGCAATCTGCCCATCTCCCTGGCGCTGCTCATCGTGCGTGATCTGCTCAACGGTCTTTCCTATGCCCACCGGCGCGAGGACGTCACCGGCCGGCACCTGCAGATCGTGCATTGCGACATCAGTCCGCCCAACGTGCTGGTCTCCTATGAGGGCGAGGTGAAAATCATCGATTTCGGCATCGCCAAGTCGGTGATGGAAAGCGAAAAGGAAGAAGAGGGAGCCGCCAAGATCGGTTTCGGAAAACTGGGCTACATGGCGCCCGAGCAGATACTCAAGGGGCATGACATCGACCCTCGCACGGACCTCTACAGCGTGGGTGTAATTCTTTGGGAACTGCTTACGGGCAAGAAGTTGATCGTTTTCGATGAGAGCACGCCTTACAAGGAAATCGCACGCAAAGTGGTGCTCGAACCCGTGCCCCTGCCGTCGCAGGTGGTGCCGGGTATCGAGCCCGCGCTCGACCGCCTGGTGGCGGTGGCGTGCGCCAAGAAGCCGGACGAGCGCTTCCAGAGCGCTTCCGAGTTTCGCGACGCCGTGCAACTGGCGCTCGTGAAACTGGCTCCCACCATCAACAACGAGAACCTTGGGTCTTTCCTGAAGGAACTCTTCGCCGAGGAAATCGAGGAGGACCGGGAACTCTTGCGCCAGGCCAAGAACGTGGACCTCAATCCATACCGGCACGAGTTGACCTCGGCCATGGAAGAGACCGTTTCGTTCGCCGTGGTTTCCGAATATCAGGAACTCACGTCGCCCGGCCGGCCCGTCACCAGCAGTTTCGAAAACGAGATTCCCCTGTCGGATACCGCCCGGCACCTGATGGAGCAGCCGCCATCGCCGGCCGCGCAGGGCACGAATCCGCGCGCGGCCATGCATGCCACTCCATCCTACAACGGCGAGACCTGGTCGCCGGCGTCCATGCGCCGGCAGTGGATTGTGGCCGCCGGCATCACCGCAGGCGCGCTCGCCCTGACCGTCGCGGGCTTCTGGATGTGGCAGAAGCCGAAGGCGCAATTATTTTTGTTTTCATCTCCCATGATGCAGCAGACGCTTCCGGCACCCCGGGTGACCGTGCTCGCTCCCGCGGACATGCCACCGGAGCCTTCCATGGATGAGCCGGACATGCCGCCTGACGTTCCGGCCGTGCCGGCCATGTCCACGGAACCCGGCATGCGCGTGCCTTCGCCCGTCGCCGGCATGCAGCCTCCCGTCGCCGGCATGGAGCCGGCCATGGCGGGCATGAGCGAGCCTTCTCCGATGGATGCCGGCCCGAGCGAGTCCCGCGAGGCCCAGTCCAAGGCCCGCTATGCCCGGATCGCCCGCCTGTACGGGGAGTTCCGCCAGGCGCATGGCGAAATCCTGGCGCCCCAGTGGAACGAGTTGCGCAACCATCTGTTCAACAAGAAGGATGCGCCGGACTACTACGACGTTCTCGAGCAGAAACTCAACCAGTTCGAAGCCTTGATGAAGCAGCATGCCAACTGAATCCGTCCATGCATCCCGCACGATCCTGAACCGCAGGGACCTGGGCGCCGGCCTGGTGGAACTGACCGTGGAATGGACGGGACCGGTGGCCCGCCCGGGCCAGTTCGCGATGCTGCGCGGCCCGTGGGGAGACGCTCCGCTGTTGCCCCGCGCCATTTCCTTCTGCGACTGCACCGCCGAAACGGCCACCTTCCTCTTTCGTGTCCACGGCTCTGGAACGCGGCTCCTGGCCCGGCTTTCGGCCGGAGAGAACCTTTCCGTCACGGGGCCTTTAGGCAATGCCTTTCCCGTGATTCCCTGCGCCTGGCTCGCGGCCGGGGGCATCGGGCTACCGCCGTTGTGGTTCCATCAGCGCCGCCATGGCGGGCGCCTGTTCTGGGGGGTTCCCTCCAGGGCCGCCGCGGCCGGCCTGCAGCAGGAGGGGTGGGAGTTGGCCTCCGATGACGGAACCCTGGGGTTTCACGGCACGGTGGTGCGCCTTCTGGAGCGGGAACTGGAAGCCTCCCCTCCGCCGGCTGTGCTGGCCTGCGGGCCGTATCCCATGCTTTCGGCGCTCAAGGCGCTTTGCCAGCGCTGCCGGGTGCCCCTGCACGTGAGCCTGGAGGGGAAGATGGCCTGCGGTGCAGGAGTCTGCTGCGGATGCGCCCATCCGGCCATGGATGGCGGCTATGTCCATGTCTGTGAGCAGGGTCCCGTATTCGATGCGGAAAAGGTGCGCCTGTGAATCTCGACACGCGCGTGCAGTTGGCAGGAATCGAATTGAAAAACCCGGTCATGACGGCGTCCGGCACTTCCGGCCATGGCCTGGAACTGGCGCCGTTCTTCGACCTCTCCCGATTGGGGGCATTCGTCACCAAGGGTGTTTCGCTCGGGCCGCGTGCCGGAAACCCGCCGCCGCGCCTGCAGGAGACGCCTGCAGGTCTGCTCAACGCCATCGGACTCGAAAATCCCGGCGTGGAGGCGTTCTGTTCCGGCGCGCTTCCGGAACTGGCGGCGCTGGGCATCCCCATAGTGGTCAACTGCTTCGGGGAAGACGTGGAAAAGACCGTGGCCGTGGTGGCCCGGCTCGACCGGGAACCCGCCGTGGCCGCCCTGGAGCTCAACGTCTCTTGTCCCAACGTGAAGGCCGGCGGCATCGCCTTCGGCACGGACCCCGCTGTTCTGCGCCAACTCGTGTCCGAATGCCGTCCGGCCACCCGCAAGCCCCTGTGGGTCAAGCTCTCCCCCAACGTCACGTCCATCGTGGCCATGGCGCAGTCGGCACTGGACGGCGGTGCGGATGCGCTCACCTGCATCAACACGCTGGTGGGCTGCGACATCGACGTGCGCCGCGGCCGCTTCCTGCCTTCGCCGGGGCGCGGCGGCCTGTCGGGGCCCGCCATCCTGCCCGTGGCGCTCTGGGCCGTGGCGCAGGTGCATCGGGCCTTTCCGGATGTGCCCATCGTGGGGGTCGGCGGCATCCGGCATGGGGAGGACGTGCTCAAGTTCCTCATGGCGGGCGCTACGGCCGTGCAGGTGGGGACGGCCACGCTGGTCGAGCCCGATGCCTGTGTGCGCATCCTGCGTGAATTCGAGGAAACATGCCGTGAACTGGGCATCGGCCGGGTCGCCGACGTCGTGGGGACGGCCAGGGTGGAGGCATCATGAGACCCGAGGAACTCATCATCACCATCGACGGTCCGGCCGGCTCCGGCAAGAGTACGGTGGCCGGGGCCCTGGCCGAGCGCATCGGCGGGCGGAAACTGGATACCGGCGCCATGTACCGCGCTTTCGCATGGACGGCCGTGGACCGCGGAATCGCCGAGGATATGGATGGAATCGCCGCACTGGCGAAGGATTTCCGCCTCGAATGCACGCCTCAGGGCCGCTGGCTGGCCATGGGCCGGGACGTCACCGAGGCCATCCGCACACCCGAGATTTCCTCCTGGGCCAGCCGGCTCTCGGCCATTCCCGTGGTGCGCGGGGCGCTCGTCCCCATCCAGCGCGCGCTGGCGTTGCCCGGGCCCACCGTGGCCGAGGGGCGCGACATGGGCACCGTGGTGTTTCCCGACGCACCGCTCAAGTTCTTTCTCACGGCGGGGCCCGAAGCCCGCGCCCGGCGCCGTCATGCGGAATTGCTGGCCAGGGGCATGGACGTCGCGTTCGAAAGCGTGCTGGCCGAGCAGCGCGAGCGGGACGAACGCGACGAGCGCCGCACCGTGGCGCCCCTGCGTGCGGCGGACGATGCCGTCGTGGTGGACACCACGTCCATGACCGTGGAGGAAGTCGTCGCCTTCCTGCTGGCCCGCGTGCAGGCCATGCTGCATCCCTGATGGCGCTTTTGGGGTTCATCCGGGCCGGAAGGGCGGTTCAGGAAATCCTCTTTTTCAGAATGCGCCCGAAAAGCAGGAGGAACAGCCCGAAGAGCGCGAACTGCGGCATCGCTGGACGGCTTCCTGGAAGCGAACTGCAGGTCAGTTCGTGCGGGTCGTCCATGTCGAGGCCTTTCCATGGCGGACGGCCCGCAACGCCTGTGACCACCTCCACCACCGTGTTGTCGTCGTAGGGCTGCGGCATGTAGAGGGCGTCGTCGCGCCAGCCGTCCCGGCCGGTTCCCCACTTGAGCCCGTGGCCATATTTCGCTTCCGGGAAGGTGTGATAGGAGGAGACCCGTCCGTCGGGCGTCACCCGAAGCAGGTGGGTGGGCCAGATGGGAAAGTACAGGTTGCCGCAGACATCCACGGCCATGCCGTCCACCCACTGGGCGCCATCCCACAGGTTCACGAACAGCCGCGGCGGGGAAACCGGCTCCAGGTTCTCGTCCAGGTCCACCTCGTAGACGGGTTCGCCAAACGTTCCGATGTAGGCCTTGCGGTAGTCCAGGCTGAAATTGAGGGTGCGCGGAAGTTGCTCGGCGAGTTCGGGGAATTCATCGAAATCCATCCATACCTGGACTTCCTGCGTGTCCAGATGGATGCGGTACACCCGGGAATCCATGTCCGTGACGTAGAGCCGGCCATCCGGTCCCGGGACAACGGCGAATCCCAGGATGTCCGGGGCCATGTGCACGAAGGAACCATCCCGCCCGATGGAAATGAGACCATAATTGATGTCGGCCACCACGAGGCGCCCGTCGGGCAGGTACTCCATGCCTTCCACCATCGTCAGGAGGGAGGAGATGACCTCCATGCGGAATGCGCGGTTGCTGCGCACCAGCGTGACACCATCGAATCCGGCCAGGTAGCCGTCGCGGTCGAACGCCAGATCGTGGTGGGCGCGGGGGATTCCGGGCGTTCCCGTCGTGCCGATTTCGTTGACTTCCAGGGGCCTCTCGGGGATGGCCGTACAGTCCAGGGGTTCTTCCTTCGATGCGGATTCGCATGCGAGGAGAAAAAGTGCCGCGAACAAAAGCCAAACAAGCACCCGCAGGGAAGTAAGATGCTCGGACATGGGATTTTCCCTCATTCGCAGCGTCCGCGGGCACTGCATGTCTGCGGCGGCGAGCAGTCTTCCGGTCGGGTGCAGGACGTGTAGCACTGCTGCACGTTCGGGTCCGTGTCGCAGAGTTGCGGCGGCGTGCAGTCCTCATCGCGCAGGCAAGGCGTATGTCCTGCCACTTCCACCTGCAGGGGGCGCACGGAAGAAACCACGAAATCCGCGCAGCCGCCATCCAGGATCACGGAATCCTCGCTGCGCCGCTGCAGGCGTCCCACGGGAAATCCGCTCACGCCCGCATCGAGCAGGGCATCCACCACGGCTGCAGGCACCACGCCTTCGCCCGTGTCCGCGAACGAGCAGGCAAGCGTCATCGGTTCCAACCCATGCTGATCCACGCTGATTTCCATGACGACGCGGGCCCGGTCGAAGGAACCCGGCGTCCAGGCGAGGCGCATCTCGCTTCCGCGGGAGATTACGACCTTTTCCGGCTGCGCTCCCAGCGAATCCATCCCCACGCCGTAGAGTTCGAAGGAACCGAAGAAGCCTCCGGCCGTGTAGAGGTGCACCACCTGGCCGGGGGTGAAACCGGGAGAGGGAAGTTGCGTGTACGAATAGTTGTACGAAGGCGAAAGCGCCTTCAGTTCCAGGCGGCGGCTCAGGCCGCGCAGCAGCACGCGGCCGGCGTCCCTGCCGGCGGGCATGGGACGGCACACGGCCGTTTCCCCGGTATCGTCGCAGTATTCGCCGGGGCGGCAGTTCGGGTCGCAGAAGGGATTGCGCGGAACCAGCAGGCGGCAGTCGCCGGATTCCGACTGCACGCGGGGCCATTGCCCGAGCGTCACGGCCTCCCGCAGCAATCCATCCACCACCGTGTATCCCTGCACGTCGTTGCGCTGCACGAGGAAGCCGCCGATACGCGTCTCGGGTGGGCATGCACCGCGCTGGGGAATGCGCGCGGGGTCTGTTTCATAGGACGGATCCTTCTGGCGCGGGGCAGAGTCGCAGGATGCCAGAAGGACCCAGAATCCGATGCAGGGCAACAGCATTTTTTTCATGAAATCCCCCGCCAGGGACCGCCTGCACAGGCGGAAAGGAATTTTGCGGCGCGCCGCAACGCCCTCCTACTATACTCGATGTTCGGCCGCGTCACCGCATTTTTTGGGCTTTCCCTTTTCCAGGCCGATTCCCTTTCCCTTTCCGTTTGGACATGCCCGGGCCCGCCGGCCGCGTTTCCCCGTTCGCTTTCGGCCGAAAAAACGCCGGCATTGCAGGGAAAAAGAATTTTCGTTTCCTGAAAAAGCGAAATTTCCATCTTCTGTGCCACCGCGAGTTTTGCTAGTGTCGGGTGCGTTGCGAAAGGAAGAACCTGCCATGGACAAGAAACAGTTCGAGTGCCCGGGTTGTGGAGCCCAGTTCGAGTACGACCCTGCCGCCCAGGCGGCCCGCTGTCCCTACTGCGGCAATGAGGCGCGCATCGAGCATTCGGTGCAGGAGCGCGTGGAGGCCGTGCGGGAGCAGGACTTCTTCGCGGCGCTCGAGCAGGGGGAGAACGCGGCCGAAACCCAGGAAGTTTCGGAGATCGCCTGCGGCGCGTGCGGCGCGCATTTTTCCCTGGATTCCAACGTCACGTCGTCGGCTTGTCCCTTCTGCGGCACGCAGGTGGTCACGCAGGCCAAGGTGGAGCGCCGCATCAGGCCCAAGGCGCTTCTACCCTTCAAGATCACGCGGGATGCCGCCGTGGAGCGCTGGCGCAAATGGCTGGAGGGATTGTGGTTCGCCCCCAACAACCTCAAGCGCGTAGTGCGGCACACGGATCAACTCAAC
The DNA here is from genome assembly GCA_964516435.1 of uncultured Kofleriaceae bacterium. Classification (GTDB taxonomy): domain Bacteria; phylum Myxococcota_A; class Polyangia; order HGW-17; family HGW-17; genus HGW-17. The sequence goes on from CAZEZP010000101.1 coordinate 39,692, forward strand.
GGCATGTATCTACCCCACTGGACCTACGACTGCAAGACCGTGGCCCGCTACCGCGGCGAGCGCGGCGACGACTACTACGAAAAGGATTCCAACGGAAACCGCGTGAAGCGCACCCGGTGGCATTCCGTTTCCGGCACGGTGTACAACACGTTCGACGATGTGCTGGTACTGGCGTCGGAAACGATCCCCAAAAAACTTTCCAGCGAATTGCCGCCTTGGGATCTCGACACCCTGGTTCCCTATTCCGATGCCTACCTGAGCGGCTACCGGGCCGAAGCCTACCAGAAGGGGCTCAAGGAGGGATTCAACGAGGCCAAGGTCACCATCGACGGCGTCATCAACGAGACCATCCGCCGTGACATCGGCGGGGATCACCAGCGGATCCACTGGGTGGACACCGAATACCACGACATCACCTTCAAGCACATCCTGCTGCCGCTGTGGATTTCGGCCTACCGCTACAACGGCAAGGCCTACCGCTTCCTCGTCAACGGCTCCACGGGCAAGGTGGCCGGCGAGCGGCCCTATTCCTGGGTGAAGATCACCCTGCTGATCCTGTTCCTTCTGGCCATCACCGGCGCGCTCGTGTATTACGGTTCCCGCTGACGCGCAACCGGCCATGGGAATGCCGGTCGCGGACGAAACGTTCTCCATTCCGATGCATGCACGAATCTGGATTCTTCTCATCTGGCTCCTTTCGTTGTCCTTTGCCTGCCAGCCGCGCAAGGTGGTGAAGGTGGTCGAGGAGGACGGCGAGGCCGAAAACGATGATTCCACCGACGGCGGAACGCCGGGTGGGGATGCCAAGGGGGCCCCGGGCGTCAACGGGGAGGGCGAGGCCATCCCGTCGGTGCTCGGTCCCCTGCAGAAACCCAAGCCTTCCTGCGTGGCTACCCGGCCCGAATGGCCGGGTCCCGACCCCTCCCTGCCCGAAGTGGCCGCCATCCTGCCCGCGGGCACGCAGAGCCTGCGCGTGGTCAACCGCGCCCGGGTGTACGAGCGCCCCGACGCCTCCTCGGAACTGACCGGCGTGATCAAACAGTATTCGCGCTTGCCGCTGACGCGCTACGCCCCGGCGGGCGGCGGCTGCAGGAAGTTCTGGCTCAATCTCGGCGCCCACCGCTTCGTGTGCGGCGACAACCTGGAGCCGGACAAGCGCGAAGTGCTCCTGCGGGAACAGCCCATCCTGGCGCCGGGGGCCATCGTTCCCAACAAGTATGGCCGCATCCGGCGCACGGGGGCGCCGTATTTCGCGAATTCCGGGGATCTGGAGGCCGGCAAGGCGGCCGGGACCTTCCATGCCGGTGACATGGTGCAACTGGTGGAATTCAAGACGCTCAAGGGCAAGCCCTACTGGGTGACGGGAAAGAAATACCTGGTGTGGGACGAGGACATCCTGGGCTACGAAGTGCCCCGGTATCATGGCATCGACCTGCGCAAGGCCAACATCAACCTGCCCGCCGGCATCATACGGGCCAAGAGCATCCAACTCGTGCCCACCGATGCGCCGGGAGGGTCGGAGGTTCCGGGGGTCAAACCCCTGGCGCATTATTCGATGCGCGCCATCTACGACCGGAAAAAACTCGACAAGGCGCTCTTCTACCGCATCAAGGAGGGCTGGATCCCCGCCCGCCGCATGCTTTCGGCGTGGCCGGCCAAGAAGGTGCCGCCCGGTCTCAAGCCGTGCGAGAAATGGATCGAAATCAACATCAGCATGCAGACGCTGGTGGCCTACGAGGGCGAGGAGCCCGTGTACGTGGCGCCCATCTCCAGCGGGGACAAGAAGTACCCCACCCGCTACGGCATCTTTCGCGTGTGGGCGAAAAAGGCCATTTCCGACATGACCTCGGGCATGGGCGCCTCCGAGCGCTATTCCGTGGACGATGTGCCCTGGGCCATGTTCTTCTATCTCGGGCAGGCGCTGCATGGCGCCTACTGGCACGGCGACTTCGGCAACCGCCGCTCCCATGGCTGCGTCAATCTGACGCCGGTCGATGCCAAGTGGATTTACGAGTGGATGGAGCCCGCAGTGCCGCCGGGCTGGCTGGAAGTCTACGTCAACGAAAGGAGTCCCGTGCCCGGAACGCTCGTGGTGGTGCGGCACAAGTACGACCACGAGGTGCAGTTTTTGCGCTATGCGCGCAAACTGGCGCCCCCCGAGGAAGTCAAGCGGCTGGATGAAATCAAGCAGAAGGAACTGGCGGAGCAGACGCGCCGCATGTTCGAGGAAAAGGGTGGTTCCGACGACATGTGACCGGGCGGATGCCGCAAACACGCGAAAAAAACATTTTTTCCCTTTGCATGGGCGGTGAAATGCGGTAGCGTTCCGGCACGGGATCACGGAAACATCGGATTGCCTTCAAGGATTGAAGGAGCGTTTCCAGGATGGAAAAGATATTGAAGGACGACGACGATACGAGCCAGCGTTCCAGGGGCGAGGCCGCGGAAATGGAAGACGTGCTGGAGCAGTGGCTCGGCTGCGTCAACTGTCCGCTGCTGGTGCATGATGCGCAGGGACGCATCCTTTTCGCCAATGCGGCGGCGGGAACGCTGTTCGGGTATCCGGCACCCGTGCTGTGCGACATGCAGGTCGCGGACATCGAGGATACGGAATCCGACCATTTCGAACAGGCCCGGGCGCGGGGGCTCGCGGCGGGAACGGCTTTGGCGCGCAAGACGCAACTGCCTCTGGATGTGAGCCTGCAGCGCATCGCCTGGCGGGGGGAGGAAGCGTTTCTGTATACGGCTCACAGCCGGGCCGAGAAGGAGTTCCTGCAGGAAAAGACCCATCGCTATGCGCGGGATCTGTCCCTGTTCCAGTTGTTCCTGATGGGCGTCATGGATACTCCCGAGTCCGACGTCCATGTGTTCATCGCGCGCAGCCTCAAGGATTTCGCGGATGCCTTCTTCGTGTCCATCTCGGACTACGATGGGGAGGCCCGCCGGCTGCAGCACCGCCACATCGAAATCGAATCCCGCCTGGTGGGGAAACTCTTCCATCTGCTGGGCACTTCCCTGGACAACCTCCACACGCCGCTTTCCGATGCGGATCGCGAACGGGTGCTGCACACGGGATGGACCATCGAAAAGAGCCTGTACGAGGCCGCCTTCCATTCCATTCCGCAGCCCGTGGCGGATGCCCTGCAGCGCTGGTTCCGGATCGATCGCTTCATCGGGATCGCGTATTTCCATGGAAACGAGTTGCTCGGGACGTCGCTGCTGGCCATGCAGGCCCACGTGCCGGACCCTTCCATCGAGATGCTGCAGGCGTTTCGCTATGCCATTTCCCAGTTTCTGCATGGGCACCGCATGCGGCGGCGACTGGCGGAACTGTCCAGAAGCCACGATTTTTCGGTGGCCATGGAAGTCCGGGGACGCATCGCCTGTTCGCTCGCTCCCGGGCTGCAGTCCATGCTGGACAGGATCCTGCAGGAATGCGAAACGGCCGGCGGACAGGAGAATCCGGCCGGCGCCCTGGAGCGCATCCGTCCGCTGGCGCAGGAGATCTCCTCGATTCTGAAGCAGTTTTCCGATTTCAATCCCTAGAAGCCGGCGGCGTGCGGTTTTCCGGCTGGCATAAAAATGCAGAGGTAAAAAGGCAGATCAGCCTTCCCGGGACAACTGGGGAAAGCGGGCGAAGAATTCCGGCAGCATGGCGCGCCGGTCGGGGTGCAGGTAGTCGAAGTTCTCGCCGCGGTCGATGACTTCCCAAAAATCCTTGCTTTCCACGGACATCAGTTCGGCCCGGATGGAGCGGATGCGGTCGATGGGCTCGTTCTGCATGTCGAGGTAGATGCGGTGGGCGCGTTCGTAATCCTCGTGCAGCAGGAAGTAGGTCGCCATCTTGATCTGCGCCTTGCGCACGCCGCGCAGGCTCTTTTCCTGAGCTTCCCCTTCGGCTTCCTTGTCCACTTCCAGCAGGACGTCGAGCAGTTTGTCCCCCACGGGGGCGCCCGCCGAAAAGGCCAGTTCGCACAGGGACGTCAGGTCATAGGCCACCGTTTCCGTGATGAAGGCGATGTTCATGCCGAACGCCACCTGGCCGTAGTAGCGGAAATAGCCGGCAATCTCGAGCAACTGGTCGTCCATGCCGGCGCGCAGGACGGCCTCGGCCAGCAGGCGGTACTGGTGCAGCACGTTGTAGGCGGTGCGCACGTCGCGCGCGTTGAGGGTGGCCCGCAGGAACGTGTTGAAGAACTTCACCACCAGCCGCAGGGATTCCTGGTTGCCGGAGTCGATGGCGTCCTCTCCCAGGGAACGCGTGTCGATGGCCACGATGTAGTTGATGTCGCGCATCCGGTTGAGCGACTCGTTGTAGATCATCTGGAACTGGCGCAATACCTTGTAGTCGAGCCACGTCCGCTTTTCGGAAATCTCGTCGAGCACCTCCCGGTGCATGGAAATGAAATCCGTGTTGTTGCGCAGGTTTCCCGACACCCGGAACCACTTTTCGGGGAGCCGGCCGCGGTGGGCGTGGTATTCGCGCAGGAGGTCGCGCAGCGCATCGATGGCGCTCGTGGCGATGCCCTTGTCCTTCTGCTCGACGGCATTGACGGCGATGTCCGCCAGTTGCTCCACGGAGCGCACCACCTGCACCTGCATGGTTTCCACGTCCATCTCGGCCGGCCGCCGGGCCATGAGGGACGAGGCCGAGCGCTCGATTCCCCGCACGATGTTCTCGGGTTCCAGGAAATGGAAGACGTAGATGAAGTAGGGCGCGATGAGGATGAGCGACAGCGTCATGAGTGCGACCACCACCAGGGAGCCTGCCACCGGCACGAACGAGGCGGCTCCGTCGCCCCGGATGGAGAAGTTCACCAGCAGGCAGAAGACCGCGCTCATGATGAAGAAGGCGATGATCAGGAGGTTGGTGCGATCCCGGAAGAACATTTCCGTGATGCGCGGCGTGTAGCGGGTGGCGGCCAGTTGCACGATGATGGAAGCCACGGTGATGACGATGCCCAGGATGGCCGTGATGACTTCGCCCATGCCGCCGAGGATCTGCCGGCTGTCCGCGACCGACATGGACGTGAACACGTCCAGGATGCGGAAATTTCCGTCCCGGCTTCCCAGCCAGAAGTAGTCCAGCCCAAAGACGATGAGGAAGAAGACGACCGGACCCAGAAGCAGCAGAGCGGCGGAAAGGAGGAAGAATCCTCTGCGCGTGCGCGCCATGCTCCGTCCGGCAGATCCGGATGCCTGTGCCTGCATGTTTTTGTTCTGCATCATCGGAATGTGCAAACTCTTGCTCGTTGCGTGGTTTGCCGGTATACCGGAAACTCCCGGCAGGGACACGGGGACCACGACCACCGTGCCCATTGTATGGAGAAGGTTAAAAAATGCCAGACGTAATTTCGACCCTCGAACAGTTCGTCCGGGACGTGTCCGGACACGCGGGAGTCATCGACCCGGATGCCGATCTCGTGGCTCGCCGCATCATCAAATCCGTGATGCTGCTGGAGATCATCTCCCTGGTCGAGGAGGAGTTCGATTTCGAGGTCACGGCCCAGGACGTCTACGCGGGCCACTTCGTCTCCATCAATTCCATGGCCAGATTCATTCAGTCCCGGTCATGATTCCGATTCTCGAAGATCCCGTCCGCATCTACCTTGGAGAAGACTGCACCATGCCATTGCCGTGGCGCTCGCATCCGGGGGGCGGGATCGTCGTGGGGGCGTTCGATGCCGCCGTGGATGCGGAATGGGAACGCTCGCGCCCCCGAAGGATGCCGCGCATCCTGTGCGCGCCGGGGGAAAACCCGGATGCCGTTCCGTTCTGGGCCCTGTGGACGGCGAAGGAATCCCTGTACAAGCTCGAGTGGCGCACGCGGCGTTTCGTTCCGGCGGATTTTCCCGTGACGGGCTGGCGGGAGTCTGCGCACCCGAATCCGAACGTATTGCGCTTTTTCCTGTTCGACGGGGGATTTTCAGCCCTCCTGCATCTTCCTTCCCATTTTGCGCACCTCTGGGTTTCCGCGGCTCTTCCCGGCCTTCTGCCAAGGGAAGGTGCAGATTCCGAAAGTAAGGCCAAGGGAAAAGAAATTTGTCCGGAACACCCCGCAAGCATGGGAAATCTTTTTTTACGGGACAGGGTCCCGACACCGGAGTTCGATCCATGAGCCGGGAGTATCCGACCGTTGTCGTCTATGGCACCGGCAATCACGCCGAGGCCGTCTTCGAAATCCTGAGTTTGCGGGAGGTCCCGGTGGCGGGATTCCTGGATCCCGACCCTGCCAAGCGCAACACCGTCTTCTGCTCCCGTCCCATCCTGGGGTCGGAAGTGGCCGTGCTTTCTGGCGCCATCACCTTCCACGCGGCCGTCGTCGCCGTGGAGGATTCCGACGCGCGCGCCCGCATCGCGGAGATGTTCCGGACGGCGGGCGTTCCCCTGTTTTCGGCCATCCACCCGTCGGCCATCATTTCGCCGTCCGCCCGGATCGAAGCCGGCTGCGTGGCTTTCGCCGGCGCCATCGTGGGCACCGGGGCGCAGGTGGGGGAGGGGACCGTTTTGCATGCCGGCGCCATCGTGGAAACCGCCGCCCGCGTGGGATCTTTCTGCACGCTCGCCCCGGCTGCCCTCATCGGCCCGAGATCTGGCGTGGGCAGTCACACGTTCGTGGGCGCGCGCGCGACCATCATGGAGGGACGGCAGGTGGGGCATCACGTCATGGTAGGAGCTCACGGCCTGGTGCTCACCGACCTGCCGGATCACGTCCTGGCCCGCGGCATTCCCGCGGTCGTGGTGGATTCCTGGCCGCAGCGCGGCCGGCTGGAAACCTGAGAAAAAAGCGATTTTCAGCCGTCGGACGGACGTTTTTTTTGCTACACTATCCCCGGCGACTGCCACGCTGGAGTGAAGCATGAACATCCGCATCCTTTTCCTGCTGCCGCTTTTTGCCCTGTTTTTGTCCGCCTGCCGGGATTCCGGCACTTCTTCCAACCGCGGAAAACTGGGCTACGACTGCTATCCGGACGGAACCTGCGATGCGCCGTGGACCTGCGTGGCCGGTATCTGCCGCAACGTGGTTTCCAACAACCAGAACAACGACATCGTGGATGTGGAGGATACTACGGACGAGGAGGACGCGGCGGATGTGCCGGACGCCGGGGATGTGCCGGATGCCACGTCCGCCTGCGGCAACGGCATTCGTGAGGAGGACGAGGTCTGCGACGGAGCGGATCTCGGAACGGCCACCTGCGTGAGTCTGGGGTTTGCCGGGGGCACGCTCGCGTGCGCCCCTTCGTGCCAGCAATACGACCTCGACGGCTGCACGACGGGCAACGGCTCGGCGCCCACGCCTCCGGCGGACGTCCTGTCTACGGGAACCGGCGGGCTTCTGCTGCGGGGCGTGGTGCTCACGCCCACGGGCGTGCTCGATCCCGGCGAGGTGCTCGTGGTCAACGAATTCATCACCTGTGTGGCTCCCTCCTGCGCGGCGCAGGCGAACAATCCCACCATCATCGACACCCACGGCATCATTTCTCCCGGGCTCATCGACGCCCACAACCACCAGAGTTACAACTTCTTCCCCGAGTGGGTGCCCAACCCGCCCCGTCTCTTCGAGAACCGCTACCAGTGGGCGGCCGACCCGCAGTACGAGGAATTCATTCTTCCATATACGAAGCACCGCAGTTCCAACACGCACTTCTGTCCCGGATCCAAGTGGGCGGAACTGCGCTGCATGGCGCACGGAACCACCACGCTGCAGGGCCAGCCCTCGGCTTCCGGCTCCTGCATCAACTGGGGAGTGCGCAATGCCGACGGCTACCATGGGCTGGGCTACGACCACATGCATGGCATCATCGGTTCCGTGCGCGACGTCGACGATGCCACCGCGGCCACCTACATGGACTATTTCACGCGTGCAGTGGACCCCATCACGCGCTTCCACGTCCACATGGCGGAAGGCTATGCCAGCAACTACATCCTCGACGAGTTCGATTCCTGGGCCGGCCGCGATCCCCGTCCCAACCGGCACAATGGGCTTTCCCTACTGTATAATGGCACGTCGATCCTCATCCACAGCATTCCGCTGACCGAGGCGCAACTGCAGGAGGTCAAGGCCAACAACGCCAAGATCGTCTGGTCGCCCTCCAGCAACATGGCACTGTACGGCGTGACGGCCAACATCCAGCGCATCCTGCAACTGGGGATCATGGTGTCCCTGGCGCCGGACTGGACCCTCTCCGGCGAGGACGACATGCTGGCCGAGATGCGCTTCGCCCGCAACTACGGCATCGTCAACAGCATTCCGGAACTCACGTCGCAGAAAATCTGGGAAATGTCCACCTGGATGGCGGCCGAGGTGGTGGGGTTGCACATGCACATCGGGCGGCTGGAAGCCGGCTACCGGGCGGACATCGCCGTGTTCGGGCGCACCGGCGCCAACCCGTACGATGCGCTCATCGACAGCCGCGCGTGGGATGTGCGGCTGGTGCTCATCAACGGGCGGGGCTTCTTCGGGGATTCGAACCTGCAGGCCGCCACTGCCCGCAATCCCTACTGCGAAACGCTGGACGCCTGCGGCACGGGCAAGTACATCTGCGTGCAGGATTCCCCCACGGGCACCAACCGCACCAATGAAACCTACGTCGACATCCACACGCAACTGTACAACATTCTCGAGGGCATCGGGTATCCGGAGGATGAGCAGTACGGGCGCGGCGACGAACTGCTGGAACTGTGGACGTGCGGCATCTGATGGCCGGCGCATTCCGGCCGCTGCGTGATTTTTTCCGTTACATTTTTTCAAAAATCGGTAGATTCCCGCCTGGAACAGACAGGGAAATGCCCGGGTTCCGGAAGGAGAAACGAAGAAATGAAGAAACTGTTTCCAATCGTCGTGTCGATGCTTTTTGCCGCCTGCAAGCCGCAGGCATGCCCCGAGAAGAAGGAAGGCGCCGCTCCGGCCAACGCTCCCGCCCCGGGCGCCATCACCGCGGACAAGTTGACCACGCTGGAGGACAAGGTCAGTTACATCGTCGGGTACAACATGGGCAAGGACTTCAAGGTGAACTTCGCGGCCTACGAGGCGGGCGCCAATGACGCCCAGGCCAAGAAGCCCTCCCTCTTCCCGGAAGACGAGGTCCGCAAGATCATGAGCGAATTCCAGACCCAGCGCATGCAGAAGGTCATGGCCGAGCGCAAGGCCAAGGGTGAAGAAGCCCTCAAGCGCGGCCAGGAATTCCTGGAAAAGAACAAGACCCAGCCGGGCGTGGTGACGCTGCCCTCCGGCCTGCAGTACCAGATCATCAAGGAAGGCACGGGTCCCAAGCCCACCATCAACGACACCGTGGTGTGCAACTACAAGGGCACGCTCATCGACGGTACCGAATTCGATTCCTCCGAGAAGAACGGGAAACCCGCGGAATTCGCCGTGGGCGGCGTCATCAAGGGGTGGACCGAGGCGTTGCAGTTGATGCCGCAGGGCTCCAAGTGGAAGATCTTCGTGCCCGCCAACCTGGCGTATGGCGAAATGGGCGCGGGTCCCAAGATTGGCCCCAATGAGACCCTGATCTTCGAAATCGAACTGCTCGAAATCAAGCCCGCCACCATGCCGGCCGACGCCATGACCCCGCCGCCCGCGGATGCGATGACCCCGCCGCCTGCGGATGCGATGACCCCGCCCCCGGCCGTGGGCATCATGGTCGCTCCGCCCATGGCGTTGCCTCCACCCACCGTGGCGCCCATGCAGTAATCCTTTCTTCGTCACCGAACAGCCGATTTTTCTGAACATCCGTTTCCCCTGAAGAACGGACCCCGGGATGCCCAAAGGACGCCCTGTTGACCAAAAGCGCCTTTCGCCGTAGAACGGGAACCCACTGGAGGTTGAACTCATGGAATATCCGGAAATTTTGAAACTGGCCGCCGAAAGTCTCGACGAATGCAAGCAGTTCCTCAAGGACATCATCGCCATCCGTAGCCTGAGCGGCGAGGAAGGGGCCGTGGTGGCCCGCATCCAGGAGGAGATGCGCAAGGTCGGCTTCGACGAGGTCAAGGTCGACGGTTTCGGCAACGTCATGGGACGGGTGGGGAATGGCCCGCGCCAGATCGCCTTCGACGCCCACATCGATACGGTGGACGTGGGCAATCCCGAACTGTGGCAGACCTCTCCCTTCGAGCCCGTGGAAAAGGACGGCGTCATATACGGGCGCGGCGCTTCCGACCAGAAGGCCGGCATGGCGGCCATGGTGTACGCGGCCCGCATCATCAAGAAACTGGGGCTGGGCAAGGATTTCTCCGTGTGGATGGTGGGCTCCATCCAGGAGGAAGACTGCGACGGGCTGTGCTGGCAATACATCCTGCGGGAAAAGGTTCTTTCTCCCGAGGTCGTGGTGCTCACCGAGCCCACCAACCTCAACATCTACCGGGGACACCGGGGCCGCATGGAGATCGAGGTCGAAACCTCCGGCATCTCCTGCCATGGCTCGGATCCCACCCGCGGCGACAACGCCATCACCAAGATGGCGCCTATCGTGCTGGACATCGACGCCCTCAACAAGCGCCTGCCGCCAAAGGAATTCCTGGGAAAGGGCACGGTGGCGATCTCCCATATCCGCTCCACGTCGCCCTCGCTGTGCGCCGTGGCCGACTCCTGCACCATCCATCTGGACCGCCGCCTCACCACGGGCGAGGATGCGGATACGTCCGTGGCCGAAATCCTGGCGCTGCCTTCGGTGAAGGCCGCCGGCGCCAAGGTGCGCATCCTGGATTACGACGTGCCTTCGTACAAGGGAACCCGCTACCCCACCAAGAAGTTCTATCCCACCTGGCAACTGGAGGAATCGCACAAGGCCGTGCAGAGCGCCATCGTGGCGGCCCGCGGCGTGCTGGGGCGCGAGCCCGTGGTGGACAAGTGGGTGTTCTCCACCAACGGCGTGGCTACCGCTGGCATGTTCCACGTGCCGACCATCGGGTTCGGCCCGGCCAACGAAGTGCACGCCCACAGCCCCACCGATCAGTGCCCGGTGGAGCACCTGGAGAAGGCCGTGGCCTTCTACGCGGCGTTCGTGGACGCCTATTCGCGGAGTTAGGGCCATGGCCGTCCAGCGCACGCTCGCCCTCATCAAGCCCGATGCCGTGGCCGCCGGCCGCGTGGGAGAGATCCTCATGGCCGTGGAGGGCTCGGGGCTTCGCATCCGCGCCCTGCAGATGCTTCGGCTTTCCCCGGCCCAGGCCCGCGGCTTTTACGCAGTGCATCGCGAAAAGCCCTTTTTTCCGGCGCTCGTGGAGTTCATGACATCCGGTCCCATCGTGGCTATCGTGCTCGAGGGGGAGGATGCCATCGTCCGGTGGCGGGAGATCATGGGCGCGACCGACCCGGCCAAGGCTGCCCCGGGCACGCTGCGGGCGCGTTTCGGCACGGACGTGACCCGCAATGCGGTGCATGGTTCGGATGCTCCGGAGACGGCCGCCGCCGAAATGGCCTACATGTTTGGAGGCCGCGTTCTCGATGACGCCTGATTCCCCGGTTCTGGAGTGGACGCCCGCCCGCTGGCGGGAATGGTTTTCGGCCCGCGGCGAGGATGCCTTCCGCGGGGAACAGGTGTTTTCATGGATCCACCGGTTCGGCGTCCGGGACCCGGAGCGCATGACCAACCTGTCCAGGCCATTGCGTCAGATTCTGTCGCAGGAAATCGACTGGACGCCGCCGCTGAAGGTTCTGCGGGTGCAGGCTTCCATGGATGGAAGCCACAAGTTCGCCTTCGAAACCCGCGACGGCCGGGTCGTGGAGAGCGTGCTCATTCCGGGTTCCGGCCGGGACCGGCGCAAGTATACCGTGTGCCTGTCCTCGCAGATCGGCTGCAAACTGGGGTGCGCCTTCTGCGCCACGGGAACGCTGGGCTTCGCGCGGGATCTCTCGGCTGCCGAAATCGTGGCGCAGGTCCATGCCGTGCTGGATTTCATGGCGCAGGACCCGGAGACGTTCGATATCGGGAAGCGTCCCCGTACGCAGTGGCTGACCAATCTCGTCTACATGGGCATGGGGGAGCCCCTGCAGAATCTGCCGGCCGTGCTCGAAAGCGTGGCTGTGCTGGGCGATCCCCTGGGCCTCGATTTTTCGCACCGGCGCATCACGCTTTCCACGGCCGGCTGGGTGCCGGGATTGCGGGAACTGGCGCGCAATGCCGCGTTTTCGGGCAATCTCGCCGTTTCCCTGCATGCCTGCGACGACGAGACCCGTTCCCGGCTGATGCCGGTGAACCGCCGCTTCCCGCTGGCCGAACTGCGCGCGGCGCTCCTGGAATTTCCCCTTCCGTCGCGCAAGCGCATCACGCTGGAGTACATCCTGTTCGACGGCGTCAACGATTCCACTGCCGCCGCCAAGGCCCTGGTGCGCTTCGTCCAGGGGTTGCGTGTGAAGGTGAACCTCATCCCCTATCATGCGTGGGAGGATTCCCCGGCGGCCCTCGCGCCGGCGTCTCCGGAACGCAAGGAGGCGTTCGTCCGCATCCTGCGGGCGGCCGGGCTCACCGTCATCGAACGGGTCAGCGCCGGTGCCGACATCGACGCCGCCTGCGGCCAGTTGGCGGCGAGGGAGCATCCCCGTGACGGGCACGGCTGAAACCCTCTGGATGCGCTGGCGCAATGGGCTGGCGCTCCTGGTGCTCGCCTGGGCCACGCTCTTCGCGGCCCTGGTGCACGTGAAGGTCTTTTCGCGCGCGCAGTTCGGCTTCGAAGTCGATGCCGCTCTCACCGTCACGCGTTCCCGCGTTCCCGGCATTTCCCCGGGAGAACGCATCGAGGCCGTGGAGACGGAAACCGGCCGCACGTCTTTTCCTTCCGTGTTTTCCTGGCTGATGTTCCTGGACGAGGCCGGTTCCGCCCCCGTGCGCCTGTGGGTGCGCGCACCCGGCGCCGCGCAGGCCCGGCCCGTGGAAGCGGCTCCCTTCCGGCGGCCCCTGTTTCCCAAACTCCTTTACATGCTGATTCCCGGGCTGCTCACGCTCCTGTGCGCGCTGTATCTGGCCCGCCGCCTGTGGGGCGATCCGCTGGCTCCATTCCTGGTGCTCACCGAGGCGGCCACCTACGTGCTGGTCCTCTCCTACACGAATCTCGAGAGCATCGCGGCCTCTCCGCCGCTGCTGCTGCAGTTCTTCACGTGGAACGTGCTGGCGCCGCCGGCGCTGGTCCTGTTCTTCCTGCGGGTTCCGGTGCCCGCCGGATGGGGCCGCTGGCCGCGCGCCGGCTGGCTGTTCGTCCCCTCGCTGGCGCAGTACCTGGCCACCGTGGTGCTGTATCTGCGGCTTCTGGTCTCTCCCAGCGAGGACATGCAGTGGCAGTTCCTCACGTTCGTGCGGTTCGCCATTCCCGTCGTGAACCTGGGCTATGGCGCCGTCGTGGCGGCGCTGATGTTCTGGCGGGTGCGCACGCCCACCGAAAAGCGCCAGGGCGTGCTGTATCTGGGCTACGGCTTCGTGCTGGCCCTGCTCGTGCTCACCTCGTCCGCGTTCCTGCATTCCCGCACCACCGCCGTGGCGCAGATCCTGAACGGCAATGACCAACTCATGGTGCTCTACGGGGTACTGGCCCTGAGCCTGACGCTTTCCACATCGTCCAAATGGACCCGCATCCTGGATCGCTGGGTGAACCGCGGTTTCGTCTATGGCGCCATCACGGCCGGGATCCTGCTGCTGTACATCGTGCTCTCCGGCTTCATCGGCCTCGTGCTTACCCAGATGTTCGGTGTGACCTCGCGCATCGTCACCATCGGCGCGGCCGTTCTCTCCACGGCGGGACTCTTCTCGGTGAAGCCCATCGTGCAGGATTCCATCGACCGCCTGTTCTTCCGCACGCGTTACCGCTATGCCGAAACCCTGCGGGAACTGGGCGAGCGCCTGGCCGGCATCATGGAACTGCCCCGCCTTCTGGCCCAGTTGCTGCGCATTCTCGGCGAGAACATGGGGTTATCCAGGGCCAGCGCATGGCGCTACCAGGAGGGGCGCCTGGCGCGCCAGCAGGCCTGGGGAGCGGCGCCGGCCGCGGAGGCGGTTTCCTGTCCAGTTTCCCTGCTGCGCCGCCTGCGGGCCCAGGACCCGCATTCCTGCGTGTTTCTGGCATCCCGCTTTGCCGATTCCCGCGAGGGGGAAGCCGAAACCATCCGCGAGTTGTTCCGCAGCCTGGAAGCCGACTGCCTGGTGCTACTGGAATTCCAGGGAGATACGCTCGGTGTGCTGGCACTCGCGGCCCCGGATGGCGCCTTCGTCTTTTCCCGCGACGAGGTGGACCTGCTGGAGTCTGTAGGCAAGCAGGCCGCCGTGGCCATGAAGAACGCGCTCTCGTATTCCACCATTCTCCAGTTGTCCGAGAGCCTCGCCGCGCAGAAACGGGAAATCGAACTCTTGAAGAGCCGGCTGGAGGTGGAAAACGTCTATCTGCGCCAGGAACTCCTCTCCACGGCGCGTTTCGGCGATCTCGTGGGCGCGAGCCCGCCCATGCTGCAGGTGCGCCAGATGATCGAGAAGGTCGCGCCCACGGACGCCACCGTGCTGATCACGGGGGAGAGCGGCACCGGCAAGGAACTGGTGGCGCGCACCATCCATGCGCTTTCGCCGCGGAAGGAACGGGCGATGGTGGTGGTCAACTGCGCGGCCATCCCCGAAACGCTGCTGGAGAGCGAACTGTTCGGTTACGTGAAGGGCGCGTTCACGGGCGCTGTGCGGCGCAAGGTGGGGCAGTTCGAGATCGCCGACGGCAGCACGCTGTTCCTCGACGAGATCGGTGAACTCACGCCGGCTCTGCAGGTGAAACTGCTGCGTGTGCTGCAGGAACGCGAATTCTACCCGGTGGGCTCGGAAACGCCCGTGAAGGTGGACGTGCGCATCGTGACCGCCACGAACCGCGACCTGGCAGCGATGGTGCAGGCCGGGACGTTCCGGGAAGATCTCTACTACCGCATCCACGTCGTGCCCATCCATCTGCCTGCGCTGCGGGAACGCGGCGACGACGTGGCGCTTCTGGCGCAGTATCTCCTGGAGATGCACGCCCGCCGGATGGGACGGAAAATCACCGGATTCACCCGGGCGGCCATGGAGCGTTTGCGCACATATTCCTGGCCGGGCAACGTGCGGGAACTGTCCAACGTCATCGAGCGGGCGGTGACGCTGTCGGATGGCCCCGTGCTCGATGCCGATCTCCTGATTCCGGCGATTCCGGACGGGGGTGCGTTCCCCATGCCGGGATCCGATTTCCCGGGAAAGTCCGCCCCGCCCGAGAATGACGATCCCGGCTTCGAACTCCCCTACAAGGAAGCCGTGGAAGCCTTCCGGCGCCGCTACATCCAGCGCCTGCTCGAGCGCACGGGCGGCAACAAGTCCGAGGCCGCCCGTCTGGCCGGCGTCAACCGGCCCTATCTGCACCGTCTGATTCGGGAACTCGGGCTGGCCGACGATTCCGAAGAGGAAACGTAGGCATCGAAAAAAAAGAAAAAAAATGCATTGACACCCCCGGAGTGAAAGTAGCAAAATCTCTTATGTATCCCGGTTGCAAATGGTTTGCACCGGATTCACCGAAAGGAGAGACTACCATGAAAAGAGCGTTTCTTTCCCTCGTGCTGCTGGTCAGTTTCTTTTCTGTCGGGGCCGCGCAGGCCCGCAAGCCGGACAAGGTCCATGGTCATGATGCGTTGATGGTGAATCTGGGAGCGTCCACGACCTACGGGTACACGTTCGATTCGAGCCTGCTGGGGCTGCCTTTCGGCTACTATCTCGCCGAAAACCACCACATCCCCCTGTTCGCCGAGTTCCTCAAGTTCTACTTCCACGTGAAGGACGTCATCGTCCACAACTTCGCCATTCCGGGCAAGACCTCGGCGCAGGTGCTTTCCGAGCAGGTGCCCCAGGCGCTTTCGGTCCTGCCTCACAACCGTCTGCACAAGGTGGTGTTCACCGTGGAAGGCGGCGGCAACGATCTGCGCCACTTCCAGGTGGCCAACTGGGGCTACTGCACGAGCCCGGAACCCATGGACCAGTACATGTGCCTGGTCAACCTGAATGCCACGCTCGACGAGATCGAGGACAACCTCTGGACCATCGTGAGCACACTGCAGGAAGCCGTTCCCGATGCCGTCGTCATCATCCAGACGCAGTACAACAGCCTCTACGACGTGCTCCCCAACGGACAGCCCTGCGCGGACGCCGGCATGCTGATGCTGGCGGACCTGGCCTTCGAGGGCAATCCGGCCTATGGCCATCCCGTCAAGGGCATGAACGTGCGCATCCGCGAGATCGCCGCGGAACTGGGCGCCAAGGTGGGCGACATCGCGGGCTTCCTCTACACGGCTCCGGGTGAACTCTACCGGAATCCGGACTTCTTCGGCGGCGACTGCACGCACCTGGCCGGCACCTGGGACGGCATCCCGGCCATCGGCCTGCCGGGTGACGACCTCGGCCTGGGCTACTCCACGCTCCTGGCCTCCTTCATCTACGCCATGTACAACTAGATCCTGCAGTTTCTGCCGCGAACCACGGCGCGGCACCCTCTCATTGCGCCACAAGTCCGAAAAAAGAGGCACGGGTTTACGCCGCCTTGAGGAATTCCTTGAAAAATCCATTTTTTTTCCTTAGTTTTCGGCAGCGTTCCCCGCAAGGGGGCGGTTGCGAGGCGACATGACCCCATCCCCATCCCTGCAGGTGATTTCCGTGCCGTGGGAGACGCACGGCGCATCCCTGCTGCAGATCCGGCACCGGGTGTTCACCGAGGAGCAGCACGTGGATCCGGAACTGGACGAGGACGGACGGGATCCCGAAGCGCTGCATGCGCTGGCCGTCTTCGATGGCCGCCCCGTCGGCTGCGGGCGTCTTCTGCCCGAGGGCCGCATCGGCCGCCTCTGCGTGCTGCCGGAATTCCGCCGGCGCGGCATCGGGACCGCCCTGTTCGCCTTCCTGTTCGAGAAAGCGCGCGTACTGCCGGTGCGGCGGGTGGTCCTGCATGCCCAGTTGCATGCGGTGGATCTCTATGCGCGTTTCGGATTCCAGGTGGTGGGGGAACCGTTCCTCGATGCCGGCATCGTGCACCGGGAGATGATCTGGGAACGCCCCGCGGAGGAAGAGACATGAAAAAATGGTTCTGGTTCCTTGGGCTCGCACTGGCGTCCTGCACGGGTTCCTCCGGAAAGAAGGATGCGCCGGCGCAGGAAATGGGCGCTTCTGCCCCGCAGGACGGCATGCAGGCCGTGGACATGGTGCCCACGCAGGATGCGGCGCCCACGGGGATGGCCGCTTCCGAGCCGGAGCCGCCCCGGCCCGCTGCTGACGCCACGGCGCTTTCGGCGCCGCCGGTCCCGCCGGCCGACTGGAATGCCGTGGCCGCCCTGCTGGCGGGCTTCCCCGAGAAACTTCCGGAAAAGCATGCATCCGTGCGCGATCTTCCCGCTTTCAAGACCTACGTCCGGCAGATCGAAACCCTCTGGCAGCCGGTCCAGAAGAAGAAGAACGTGGTGGAGAAGTGGGTGGCCTCCGAACTGGGAGCGGCCAACCGGGACTGCAAACTGCTGTTCTATCCCTTCTCGGGGCCCGATTTCCTGCATGTGCACCTGCTCTTTCCCGGCTGCCGCGAAGTGGTGATGATCGGCCTCGAGCCGCCCGGCACGCTTCCGGAGATGTCCGCCGTGCTGGATCACCATCCGGACAGGTTCTTCCAGAAGATGGCGGGAGCGCTCACCCACATCCTCACCCTTTCCTTCTTTCGCACCAAGAGCATGAAGGAGGATCTCTTCGGCAAGGACGTTCCCGAGATCAACGGGACCCTGGCGCCGATCCTGTTCATGCTGGGCCGCACGGAATACCGCATCACGAACATCGAGCGGGTGCAACTGGACTGGGAGGGCCGCGTGGTGCCGTGGACCGGCACGCTTCCGGAGCCGCCGGGCGTGGAGCCGAAGAAGACGCGCGCGGATCGCCGGGAAGCGCGCCGGCCCCGCAAGCCCAAGGTGTGGAAACCCTATGACGGGCTGCGCTACACGTACGTGGCGCCCGGCGAGACGGCTCCCCGGACGCTGACCTATTTCTCCTGCAATCTGGCCGACGGGCAGTACCGCGATTTCGACGGCATCGTGCTGCGCGCGGATCTGCAGAAGTACCTGCGCAGCCTGGCGATTTCCTCCACCTACATCAAGGCCGCCTCCTATCTCATGCACGAGGCCGGATTTTCCTGGATCCGCAATTTCATCCTGGAGCGCTCCCCGCGGATCCTGCAGGACGATTCCGGCATCCCCCTGCGGTTCTTCGACGAGAAGAAATGGGACCTGACGCTGTATGGGCACTACGACGTCCCCATCGAGATTTTCCTCAAGTACACCCAGGCGGATCTGGCTCACCGCTATGCCGAGCGCAAGGCGGTCAAGCCGCTTCCCTTCGGCATCGGGTACAAGGTGTATCCCGGCCGCTCCAACCTGCAACTGGCCGTCCGCCGTCCGTGAGGCGCCCGCCGCCGCCCGTGAGGGAACGCAAAAAACAGGAAAAAAAGCTGCCGGGAAGCCGGGCTCCATTGTAATAATGAGGCTCCCGGAGGATGCACATGCACAAGGTCCGCATCTACAATCTCTTTCCCCTGCTGGCGGGCACGCTCACGCAGTGGGAGGAATGGGTGGAACACGCGGCGGATCTCGGTTTTTCCTGGATTTACATCAACAGTCCCTTCGCCGCCGGCGCTTCCGGCAACCTGTTCGCGCTCGCGGATCCGTTCGCGCTCGATCCCCGTTTCGACGACGGCGGCGACGGGGAATCCGGCATCTGCCGGCTCCAGCGCTTTCTGTGCCGCCACCGGGAGCGCGGCCTGCGCTTCATGACGGATTTCAATCCGCTGCACGCGGCGTCCGACGCGCCCGTGGTGCAGCGGCATCCCGGCTGGTTCGTGCGCGATGCCTCTGGCTCGCTTTGCCACCCGCTGGGCGCGGACCCGCTCGATCCCGACACGATGCGCGTATGGGAGGATCTGGCGGAAGCCGACTTCACGCATTCCGCCGAAGTCGTGCAACTGCGCGGATACTGGGAATCCGTGCTGGCATTCTGGGTGTCCCTGGGATTCACGGGTTTCCGCTGCCTGCATGCCACCGCGCTGTCCCCGGATTTCTGGCGCGGCTGCATCCGCAGGGCCCTGTGCACGGCCCGCGAGCCCGTGCTGTTCGTGGCCGACGCCCTCGGAGAACCCGTGGAGAGGGTGGCCGCGCTCCACGATGCCGGTTTCCACCTGATCTACAACTCTTCCTGCTGGTGGCAGTTCGATTCCCCGTGGGCCGTGGAGCAGCACGCGTTTCTGCAGCGTTTCGCCCCGACCCTCTCGTTTCCCGAGAACCACGACACGCCGCGCCTGTTCGCCCGCACGCAGTCCCTGATAAACGTGCAGAAGCAGCGCTACCTGTTCGCCGCCTTCTTCTCCAGCGCCCTGCAGATGACCATGGGCTACGAGTTCTGCTGGAAAAAGCCCATGAGCGCCGCCCACACGTCCGTGGCGGACCAGGAGGATCGCCGGGTGGACATCGGCGGCTTCATCCGCGCGTGCAACCGGCTGGCGGATGCCTGGCCCCTGCTGCAGGCGGAAGGGAGCATCCGCGCGAGTAATCCGTACTGGGAGGCGGTTCTGGCGCTTGAGAAGACCGCAGGCAATGACTCGGCCCTCCTGGTTCTCAACAAGGACTGGAACCGGGAGCAGACCTTTTTCCTGGATGCGGACGGCTGGGTCTGCCGGCCCTTTTCGCAGGATTCGCCCTGGAACTGGGAACCGCATCCGGCGGGCGAATGGCGGCTCGAACCCGCGGAGTGCCTCCTGGTGCGGCAGAAGGCGCCATTGCAGGAATGGAGGGTATTGCAATCGTGATGAAACGGATGATGCCAGCTGTTTCCATGATGTTTCTGACGATTTTCATCGCATCCTGCGGGTCCGGCGAAAAGTCTTCCGGGGTGCAGCGGGCGTCGGTGAACCCCACTGTTCCGGAGGTGCCCAGGACCTGTTCGAACCTGGTGGCGTCCATGGAAATCTGCGCCAGGGAAGGGCGCGCCGGGGAGCGCTTCCGGATGGAGGACGTCAAGTCCTGGATCCGGGAGGACTGCGAGCGGCTGGGCAAAGAGAACCCCGGCCGGCAGGCCCGGCTCCTGGAGTGCGCCCAGGCGGACTGCACCCGGATGGAGGAATGCCTGGCCGGGTTCCTCCGGGAAAGGGGCAAGTGACATGAAGCGCGGTCCCGGTTCCTGGAAATCGGCCATTCCGGACATCCCGCCGGGAACCCGGATCGGGGAATACGTGGTGCGCCGCAAGATCGACGCCGGCGGCATGGGCACCGTGTATGCCGGCATCCATCCCGTTATCGGCAAGAAGGTGGCCATCAAACTGATCCACCCGCACGTGGCGCAGAATCCCGAGAACATCCAGCGCTTTAAGCAGGAGGCCATGGTGGTCAACGCCATCGGCGACCCGGGCATCGTGGACATCTTCGGATTCGGCGAGTACGAGGACGGGCGCTACTACTTCGTCATGGAATACCTCAAGGGCGAACGGCTGCTGGAGTTCCTCAAGCGCCACGGCAAGCTCGGCGCCTTCGCCGCGGGCCAGTTGCTGCGCTCGCTCGCGCTCTCGCTCGCGGCGGCCCATGCCAAGGGCGTGATCCACCGCGACCTGAAGGCGGAGAACGTGTTCCTCGTGCCCTCCAACGACGGCCACTGGCCGCCGCGCACCAAACTGCTGGACTTCGGGCTGGCCAAACTGCTGGAACCGATGGAGGGGCAGGAGGTGCCGCGCACGCGCCAGGGCATCACGCTGGGCACCCCGTACTACATGTCCCCGGAGCAGTGCCGCGGCAAGCCGGTCGACGCCCGCAGCGACATCTACGCGCTGGGCGTGCTCGGCTACGAACTGCTCACCGGGCATCTGCCCTTCATCCACGAGGATCTCACCGAGGTCATGCACATGCACCTGAAGGCCAAGGTGGATCTGCCGCCATCCCCGGACCGCCCCATCCTGCTCGACGAACTCATTCTGGGGTGCATGGAGAAGAACCCCGAGGACCGGCCCCAGGACATGCAGGAGGTAATCGCGGCCCTGGAGATGATCTTCCCTCCGCTGGCTCCCCTGAGCGTGCAGGACGCGACTTCCGAGACCGACGCGCCCCAGGTGCATGCCCCCGCGGAGGCCGATTCCGCCGAGACGCCGGTGATGCGCAGGGCCAGAACGCCGGGACCGTCTTCCGGAGCGCCGGAACCGGCGGGAGACGTCCAGGCGAAGGATTCCGGTGCGGCGCGCTCCGAGACCATCCGGGTGCAGCCGCCGCCGGCTCCCGCCGCCGGGCCGAGGACGGGGCCGTTTCTGGCCGCGTTCCTCGCGGGGGTGCTCGTGGGAGGACTCCTGGGGTCGGGGTTGATGTATGTCCTTCTTCGCTGACGGATGCATCTTGAATCCGGAAAGAGAGGAAACGATGACCAAACTGATTCTGCGAGCCATGGATCTGGACGGCTTCCTCACGGAAACGGACCAGCGCCATCTGCAGGCGCTGGACGAGAAATACCAGGAGGCCATGAATGTTTTCCGCCAGTACGAGAATCCCCACGGGGACGCCCCCGAGCGCGCGCGGGAGGACATGACGCGCGTGTATTCCGAACTGGGTCACATGATGCAGGAGATGCTCGCCGGCGAGCGCAACATCCACGTCTTCTCGTTCGAGACGCCGGAATTCATCCACGGCGAGGCCTCCCGCCTGATCGCCAAACTGCGCGACGTGCGCACGGAGCAGCCCGAGTTCGTCTACTACATCCAGCGCGCCTACGAACTGCTCTTCACCATGGCCTTCCAGGGGGATGCCAACGCCAAGCACCACATGCTGCTCAAGACGCCCGTGCAGGTGCCCATGCGCCAGTACGCCATCCACAAGATCCCGCTGGTGGACGACCAGACGGGCAACGCGGTCATGTGCGTGATGCTGCGGGCGGCGCTTCTGCCCTCCATGATCGTGTCCAAGGAGATCCAGGAGTACCATTCGGAAGGCTACGTCACGCCGTTCGCCCTGTTCAAGATCGGACGCGACGACCGACAGACCGAGAAGACCATGTCCTACGTGCTGGATCTCAAGAAGAGCTACTTCGACCTCGAGACGCTGGACGGAAAAGACTGGTTTTTCGCCGACCCCATGAACGCCACCGGCGGGAGCATGATCACGGTGGTGAAATTCCTGCTGGACCAGGGCGTGCGGCCGCGCTCCGTGAAGTTCTTCAACGTGATTTCCGCCATGAAGGGATGCCTGCGCATCGCGCGCGCCATCGAGAACGTGGACATCTACACGCTGTGGATGGATCCCACGCTCAACGACAGGGCCTACATCCTGCCGGGCGTGGGGGACGCCGGGGACCGCATCAACGGCAAGGACGACCACGACCACCCGCGCGACATCATCCAACTCATCGCCGACTACGGCACGCGCATCAATTCCCTGTACCGCGCTCAGATCCGCGCCATCGAACGCACCGTGCTGGGCTAGTTTCCCCTGTTTCTTCCCCGGTTCCCGGCAATTGCCAGGTTCCGGGAAGTTTTTCGGGAGTTCCGGAGAGTTTTTCGGGAGTTTTGCCCTCCATTTCGATGGAGGTCCTGCCGCGGTGAAGACGGGGAAAATCAGGTCCGTGCGGCCAGGCGGTAGGTGCTCTCGGCGATCAATCCCTCCTCGTCCGTTGGGATGACGAAGGCGGGCAGGCGGCTTTCGGGGGTGGTGATGGGGCCTTCCTGGCCCCGGATGGTGCGCGCGTTGGCCGCCGCGTCCAGTTCGATGCCGAAGGAGGCGAGCCCTTCCAGCACGAGCCGGCGCACGAGGTCGTCGTTCTCGCCGATTCCGCCCGTGAAGACCACGGCGTGGCAGGTTCCCAGGAGCGCGAGGTAGCCGCCGAGGTAGAAGCGCACGCGGCGTGCGAACATTTCCACGGCCAGCCGGGCGCGCGGGTTTTCGTCCATGGCTTCCTCCAGTGTGCGCATGTCGTTGCTCAGCCCGGAAACGCCCAGAAGCCCGCTCTGGCGGTTGAGCAGGCGGTCCAGCCCCGCAGCATCGGGGACCAGTCCCTCGCGCAGCAGGTGGATCAGGAGCGCCGGGTCCAGATCGCCGCTGCGCGTGCCCATCATGAGCCCCTGCAGCGGGGTGAGCCCCATGGACGTGTCCACGGATTTCCCCTGCTCGATGGCGGCCATGGAGCAGCCGTTGCCCAGATGGCACGTGACGAGATTGCACTGCGCGAGCGGTTTCCCGAGGCGAGCTGCCGCCTGCCGGGCCACGTACTCGTGTGAGGTGCCGTGGAAGCCGTACTTGCGGATGCCGTGCTTCTCGTAGAGTTCCATGGGCAGGGCGTAGAGGTAGGCCTGCGGCGGCAGGGTCTGGTGGAAGGCCGTGTCGAATACGGCCACCTGCACGCGTCCGGGCAGCACCTGGCGCGCGGTGCGGATGCCCATGAGGTTGGGCGGGTTGTGCACGGGCGCCAGGTGGGCGCAGCGCTCCACGATTTCTTCCACGCGATCGTCGATGACCACGGGCTCGCGGATGCTTTCGCCGCCGTGCACCACGCGATGGCCCACGGCCTCGATCTGCGCGAGATCCCCGATGACCCGGGTGGGCGGCTCCACCAGGGTGCGCAGGATCCGCTCCAGTCCGGCCTTGTGATCCGGCGCATCCACGGCGAGCGTCCATTTCGCCTCGCCCGCGCGGTGGGTCAGTTGCGCCGCCGCCTCGCCGATGCGCTCGAGCAGGCCGCGCGCCAGAAGTTTTTTTTCGGGCATGTCGAAGAGTTGATACTTGATGGAAGAAGATCCGCAGTTGATGACGAAAACGAGCATGGCAGTCCCCTTCTGCCGGGAAGACGGGTTCCCGGTGCCGCCACGCTACCGGAATGCGCGGTTGCGCACAAGATTATGTTTTTATTTTCACGAAAAAAATGGTGTGTTTGGCAGAAGAGGGGGGTAGCGGCAAACGGGGCGTTTTGCGCTATACTCTTTGCGCCGGGAGGCATGCCATGCAGCGATTCCATTCCTTGTTCCTTCTTCTTCTTTCCATGGTCTTCGTGTGGATGTCCGGTTGCGCCAAGGGGAGCGGCGGCGGGGAAAGTTGCGGCGACGGGGTATGCCAGGCCGCCGAGACCGAAGAGACCTGCCCGCAGGACTGCGCGCAGGCCGGCTGCGGCAACGGCGTCATCGACGAGGGCGAGCAGTGCGACGGGGGCGACCTGGGAGGCGCCACCTGCGTGAGCCTGGGTTATGCCTCCGGAAGCCTCGGCTGCACGACCTCGTGCCAGTACAACACCAGTTTCTGCCGCTCCACCTGCAACAACGTCTGCAATGCGGGCGAAACCCGCTGCAACGGCAACATCCTGGAGTCCTGCATGACCGATGCGCAGGGCTGCCGCGTCTGGGCCAATCCGGTGGACTGCACCGCGTCAGGAAAGGTCTGCGACGATTCCTCCGGAACGGCGGCCTGCTCGGATTCGTGCAGCGACGCCTGCGCGGAAGGCGACAAGCGCTGCAACGGCAACGTCCTGCAACTGTGCCAGCGGGGAGAGAACGGCTGCACCCAGTGGAAGGACGACCAGGACTGCTCGGCCATCAACTGGGTGTGCACCGGTACGGGGGCGTCCTCGGCCTGCACCGATCCCTGCAATCACCAGTGCACGTCCGGCGCGCCGCCCTCCTGCAACGGCAACGTCGTGCAGACCTGCGGCACCGATGCGCAGGGCTGCCGCATCTGGATTCCCGGCGAGGACTGCGCGGCCACCGGGCGGATCTGCAGCGGCGGCGCCTGCACGTGCGTGAATGCCTGCAATACGGGGGATTCGCGCTGCAGCGGCACCATCCGCCAGACCTGCACGACCAATGCGCAGGGTTGCCGCATCTGGACGGATGCCCAGAACTGCGCCTCCACCGGCCAGGTGTGCGATACCTCCTCGGGCAGCGCCCTGTGCGTGAACACCTGCACCAGCACCTGCTCCAGCGGGGCCGTGCGCTGCTTCGGCGACATCCTGCAGAACTGCCAGTTGGCCGGCTCCGGCTGCTACGACTGGGCCGACACCATCAACTGCGCGGCCACCGGGCGCTCCTGTTCGGGGAGCACCTGCGTGTGCAACAACGAATGCTCCAGTGGGCAGGTGCGCTGCAACGGGAGCATCACGCAGTCCTGCCAGCAGGATTCCTACGGCTGCTGGCGCTGGGTCAACGGCACGGACTGCGCCGCGCTGGGGCAGACCTGCTCGGCCGGCTCCTGCCAGGCGCCCGCGTCGCCGTACACGTGCACGCCGTTTTCCGGCACGTATTCCTCCATCCGCGCCACGGGAACGCCCCTGACGGGCGACACCTACATGGACGATGCCCGCTATCCGTTCACGATTCCGTTCTCCTTCCGCTATTTCGGCATCAACTACACCGAGGGCTATCTGTGCACCAACGGCTGGATGTCCTTCGGCGCGGATCCCGGGGTGAACACCTACACAAACACGGCGCTTCCCGACGCCGGCCTGCCCAACAACGCCATCTTCATCTTCTGGGACGATCTGGTCTACGCGCAGTCCACCTGGCCCGATTCCCGCCTGCTCTACCAGGTCCAGGGAACGGCGCCCAACCGCGTGTTCGTGCTGGAATGGCATCAGGTCCGCTACCTCGGCACGGATACGGACCACCGGGCCACGTTCCAGGTGCGCCTGTACGAGACCACCAACGCCTTCGAGGTCATCTACGACCGCGCCACGTGGCTGGGATCCTCCTGGACGGCGACCGTGGGCTTCGAGAATGCGGACGCCACCATCGGGGTGGACATCGGCACCACCCTGAATGCGCCGCCCGCGGACAACTACCGCTGCACCCCCAACTGAACTGCATCTCCGGCCAGGAGCGGGTTCTCTCCGATTTTTCCGCTGTTTCCGGCCTCGCGGGGGTCAATCCTGCGGCGAATTCCTGCGGGTGCCGCCCCGCATGCGGGTTTCCACGAGGCGCGCCAGCGCCTGGGACATGGGGTCCGGATTCTGGCGGGCGGCCTCGTAGAGCCGGCCGAATTCCACGTCACCGGGAGAGCCGGGCGCAGGCGGCTGGATCCGGCGCAGGGGAACGCGGTCGGGCGGGGAAGGAAGAGGCTCGGGCAGGCGGGCATCGGGCACCACCCGCAGCCAGAGCCGGGTGAAATGCAACTGCGGCCAGGTGTCGCGGATGAGGCGTTCCAGTTCCCGGCGCCGCAGGCCGATTTCCTGTTTCCACACGTGGCTGCGCACCGCCAGTTGCAACTTTTCGCCGTCGTAGTGGAGCGGCACGCATCCCTGCCGGAAGGGAGCCGGCACGAGGTCCCACTCCCGCTTCAGGCGCTCCAGCCAGAACGCGTGCAGCCACTGGGGATTGCGCCGCAGGAGGCGCCCGATGGCGGTGGCGATGGAGGCGGGGCCGCGGGCCATCCGGTCACCTGCGGTGGAACAGGGCCTCGAGCGCCTGCGTGGAAAGGGTCAGCATCACGGGGCGTCCATGGGGGCAGTGTCCGCCCGAGGGCGTGGACTGCAGCGTGCGGTACAGGTCCATGGCCATGGCGGGCGTGACGGGATCGTTCTTGCGCAGGGCGCTGTGGCAGGCCATGGTGGCCGCCAGGCGCTCCTGCAGGGGCAGCGTGCCTTCCCGGGCCGTACGTCCGGCCAGGAAGGCTTCATGGAGTTCCTCCAGCACCGGTTCCGGCGGCCGGGAGCCCAGCACGGCCGGCACGGCGCGCACCACCAGGCGCCCGTCCTGCAGATGCGCGTCGAAGCCCAGCGCGGCCAGATCCGGCAGGAATTCTTCCCAGAATGCCCCGTTCGCTTCGATTTCCAGCGGCAGCAGAAGTCCCTGGGAGAGCGTCTGGCGCTTTCGCAGTTGCGCCAGGATTTCCTCGTAGCGCACGCGCTCGGAGGCCGCGTGCATGTCCAGGATCAGCAGCCGCTGCGGCAGTTCGAACAGCAGGTACAGGCCGTCGTGGCACCCCAGGTAGCGCGGCTCGGCGCTTGCGGGTGCGGGTTCGGACGGCGGAGCGGAAAAGGCCGCATGCAGGCCGGCGGACACATCGAACAGGCCGGGTTCGGGTTTTCCCGGCGCTGGTTTTTCCTTGGCCTTCATGGCGCTGGCGGAACCCGGAGATTGGGCCGGCCGCGGCGCGGGGGAAGAACCAGTTGCCCCTGCGGATTTCTTCTGGGCTGCGGGACGCGGCGGAGAAAACCGGGCGAGCGCGGTTTCCACGGCCTGCCGCACGGCGTTGCGCGCATCGAGAGCCTTGTCCGGCGATTCCGTGGCCGTGGATTCGGCGCCGGTGGCGTCGGACATGGTCCTGGCAGTGGGCGGCGCGGGAGTGCCCGGGTCGGCGTCTTTTGCGGCGGCGGGCGCGGGATCCGCCTGCAGCCGGTACACTTTCGCCGTTCGGGAAGCCAGCCACGGCGCCCGCTCCAGTAGGCGCTGCACGGCGCCGCGCACCGCGGCGGCCACCTGCCGCTCGTTTCCGAAGCGCACCTGCGTCTTCTGCGGGTGGACGTTCACGTCCACGGCCTGCGGCGGCAGTTCCAGGAACAGCACGGCCACCGGGTATCGTCCACGGGGCAGCATGCCGCCGTACGCGCCGGTGACGGCCGACAGCAGCATGCGGTCCCGCACGGGCCGGCCGTTGACGAACAGGTATACGCCCGAAGCCTCGGAGAGATGCACTTCCGGCGGCGTCAGGAACAGTTCCACGCGCATGCCGTCGGGGCCTCGTTCCTCGAGGGGGTGCCAGCCGGCGCGCACCCGGCGCGAAAGCACGTCGGCCACCCGGCGCAGGCGATCCGGCTGCGGGGGGAAGTCGAACGTGGCGCGGCCGTCCGTGAGGAGGCGGAAGTGCACGTGCATGGCCGAGAGCGCCGCGTGGACGATCGCGTCCTGCACGTGCGCGGTCTCCGTGGCTTCCGATTTCAGGAACTTCAGGCGCGCCGGCACGTTGTGGAAGAGGTCCCGGACGGTGATGCGCGTGCCCGGAGCGCAGGCTTCCACGATTTTGCGTCCCCGCGCGTGCCCGTCGAACACGAGCCCGTGCCCCACGTCCATTTCTCGCGTGCGGGAGAGCAGGGTCATGCGGGAGACGGAGGCGATCGAGGGCAGCGCCTCGCCCCGGAAGCCGAAGGTGCGGATGCGTTCGAGGTCCGCGGCATCCCGGATCTTGCTGGTGGCATGCCGCAGCACGGCCAGGGCCAGTTCGTCGGGCGTCATGCCGCAACCGTCGTCCGCGACGACGATTTCCTCCGTTCCCCCCTTGCGGATCTGCACCTCCACGTAGGAGGCCTGGGCATCCAGCGCGTTTTCCACCAGTTCCTTGACGATGGAAGCGGGCCGTTCCACCACCTCGCCGGCAGCGATCATGTCCACCAGGGTATCGGGAAGGATGCGGATGCGGCTGTCGGCGTTCATGCGAACCCCCCGCCTGTGCGAGGCTCCCTCCCGCCGGTCCGAAGTGCACCCGCCGGGTGCGCGCGGAAATCAGGGCAGGGCGACGGTCAGGACGGCCACCACGGCGAAGAAGACCACGCCCGCTCCCAGCACGACGGCGAACGATGCCGCGAAGTCGGATTTCAGTTCATCGCGCAGGCGGCGCGGGATGTGGTTGAAGCGTTTCAGGGGAGAGGACATGGCGATTTTCCCGGGCCCTTACTTCTTGTTCTTTTCGAAACGCCGGACGAGGTCCATCAACTGCGGCAGGGAAAACGCGGACAACTTCTCCCGGTAGCCGGAATCCTTGACCCGGTTCTGCAGCGCCAGCAGGTGCTCCACCAGTTTCTCCTTGCTGCCGAAGCGCTCCTTCACCTGCGTGGCCACTTCGTGCAGGCGCAGCAACTGGGTGTTGGCGGCCGTCATCAGGCGTTCCTTGAGATCTTCCTTCTCCTCCTTGACCTGGGCGAAGAGATCGGCCACGGCCTGCGCCAGTTTCTCCTTGCTGCCGAAACGCTCCTTCACCTTCTGGAGGGGGCTGGCCACCTTGCGGGTTTCCGGTTTCTTTTCCACGTTCTTCTTGTACGTCTTCTTGGTCATCGAAACGCTTCCTTTCGAAAAAGATCAACTCTTCCGGCAACTTGAGCCCTGCATCGTCGTCGGATCAGGGATTCGCCGCCGTTCCGGAAGAGGCATTGGTACCAGATTTCCTGTCATAAATCCAGTACCCAGTTTCGCGAAGTGTCGAAACCGTCCATTGCAGGAGGTACTGCACCTGGAAACGGTCCAGCCGGAACAGCATCCGCACGAAGGACCCGCGGGACACCACGTTCTCGTGATCGGAGGAGCCGTCCAGCGAAAAGCTCTTCTGGATGCGGGGCCCCAGTTGCATGAGGATCTGCGAGACGCCCAGCCGCAGGATCTCCTTGGCCTGGAGCGCCGCCTGGTGGTGGGCGAACTGGGAGCGCAACTGGAACTCCACGTTCAACTTGTCGTCCATGTTGAGGTAGCCCGAGAAGCGCTTCAACTGCGACAGGAGCCGTTCGATGACCTTGGCCATGGGCGGGAGTTCGGGCGGCATCTGGACGGCCCCGAACCACAGCGCCGTGTCGCGCGGGATGGGCGCCATCATCCGGGTGAACTCCGCGTTGGAGGCGAGATCCGTGCGCGTATTTCGCTGGTTCGTCACCAGGATGGCATTGGCGCCGTGCGGGATCATCCATATCCGGATGCCATGGAAAGCGATCGTGACGGCGTCGCCATCGCGCTCCAGTTGGGGAATTTCGATCTGCGGCAGCCAGGTCTTGAGGCTGGCGATGCCGAGGATGCGGTTGAGCGTGTCCTGGGCGGAAAAGGAACCCAGGATGGCGATGGTCACGTTTTCGGGCATCCAGGAATGCTTGCCGAAGCGCGCGCCCACCAGCAGGGCCTGGGCACCCCGTCCGGGGGTAAGGCCAAGAAACGTCAGCACGTTCGGGGCCATGGCGACGTCCGGAAACAGGCGCGTGATCTGGGCCAAAAGTCCACTGCGGACGAAAGCGCACAGGTTGATTCCCACGGCTACGTGGCTGTCGGCTGGCAGGGGTAGCACGGAGAGATCCACGTTTTCCATGCCGAAGCGCGACAGCGCTGGGGGCTGCACCAGCGGAAAGGTTTCCGTTTCGGTCTGTTTCAGGATGTTTTGGCAGACCTGTATTTTGTCTTCGTCCTCATCGACGGCGCGGCTGGATTTGCGGCACGAAGCTAAAGAGAAGAAGCAGATGCAGGATGCAACGACGGCGGGAAAATGTCGGAAGAGCAGCATGTCACCTCGAGTGGGCGTCATCGGCCATGGAATGGGCATGGTACGAGGATCGCACCAGCGGACCGGAGAGAACCGCCGAAAAGCCCATTTCCAGCGCCACGAGGCGCAACATATCAAATTCCTCCGGTGAAAGGAACCGCTCGACAGGGGCATGGCCGCGGCCCGGCGCCAGATACTGGCCCATGGCCAGCCGGGCCACTTTGGCCGCGCGTAGGTCGCGCAGGGTTTCGAGGATTTCTTCCCGGGTTTCGCCTAGACCCAGCAACAGGCTGCTCTTCACCACGGCACCACTGCGCGCCGCATGCGCCAGGACAGTCAGCGAGCGATCATATCCAGCCAGTGACCGGATGGCCGGGGAAAGCCGCCGCACGGTTTCGATGTTGTGTGCGAACACGTCGGGCCGTGCTGCGAGCACCGCATCCACGGCTGCCAGATTCCCTCCGAAATCCGGCACCAGTGCCTCCACGCCCTGGCATACCCGTTTCACCTCGCGGATCACTTCGGCCCAGTGGGCGGCTCCGCCGTCGGGCAGGTCGTCGCGGGTGACCGAGGTGATCACGGCATAGCGCACGCCCAGTTCGGAAAGTACGGCCGCCACTTTTCGCGGTTCTTCGGGATCCGGCGAAACCAGGGCGGCATCGTGGCGGACGTCGCAGAAGCGGCAGTTGCGCGTGCAGACCTCCCCCAGAATCAAGATCGTCA
>CAZEZP010000102.1:0-66776 GCA_964516435.1 uncultured Kofleriaceae bacterium
ACAACGAGGACGACGTGCAGCTCGCCGCCCCGGGAGACTGGCAGGGGAAGGCCGGCGCGACAGGGGGGCGGTCCATCAGCCTCCTGGCTCAGGATCGACGGCATTTCGTGGCGCTGGAGGTCCCTGCCCGGCCGGCTTCGAAGGTGTGGACATCCAACTGGAGACCTCGGCGCAGCGCCCGCGGGCGCAGGCGCGGGGCGCATCCCTCGACGGCCCGTCCTACGCGTGGTGGTGGTATCGGCCCACGCATTCCGAAATGCGCGACGACCGCTTCGTCGCCTACTACGACCTCTTGCATGCGGGCGTATACGAATACGCCTACATGGCCAGGGCGACCACCATCGGCACCTTCCAGGCGCCACCGGTGCGCGCGCTGGAGATGTACCACCCCGAGGTGTTCGGGCGCGGCACCGGCGAAATCGTGGAGGTAGTGCCATGATTTCCCGGGAACAGGCGCTGGCGCTCCTGCTGGAGCAGCGGCCGGAAGCCTCCCTGCTGCGCCACAGCCTGCAAAGCGAGGCCGTTCTGCGCGCGCTGGCCCGGAAACTGGGAGAGGACGAGGAACTCTGGGGGCTTTCCGGTCTCCTGCACGACATCGACTTTCCGCAGACGGCTGCCGAGCCCGCCCGCCATGGTCTCCCCTCGGCCGGCATGCTGGCCGGGCATCTGCCCCCGCATGCCGTGGCCGCCATCGTCGCCCACAATCACGAAAGCAACGGCGCCCCCCCGCCGGCAGATTTGTTGGGATGGGCGCTGCGCTGCGGGGAAACCGTCACCGGGCTGGTATTCGCCAATGCCCGCGTGCGTCCCGAAGGCTATGCGGGCATGACGCCCAAAAGCCTGCGCAAGCGGATGAAGGAGAAGAGTTTCGCCGCCAACGTGAACCGGGAGACGGTGATGGAATGCAGGCGGCTCGGGCTGGAACTGGACGATTTCCTGCAGATCGCGATCGATGCCATGACGCAATCTGCCGAAGCCATCGACGCGGCGCTGAAAGCCGCGCAGGGGAACGCACATGGAAATTTCTCGTGAAGCCGCCGAAATCATACGGGATTTCTTTCCTCTTTCCGAAATCGAGGCCTGCCTGGAACTGGAAACGGGCCTGGAAGGCAACTGGGGCCAGACGTTCCTGCTCCTGCATCCGTCCGGAGTCTGGGCGCTCACGCGGGGCAGTTACGCCGAGCCCTGCCGCAAGATCCGCATCGATCACCACGTCCCCATGCATCTGCAGCGGCGGCAGTTCGAGGAAACCCTGGTGTTCGCGGATGCCGACGGCACGTCATTCCAGGTGCGCCTGTATCCGGCGAACATCGAGCCTGTCCGTGCCTTCATCGCGCGCGTGGAGGAAATGAGGGAGCGCCTTCCCGATCCTGAAAGGGAAAAAAGCGCACCGGCACAGAAATCCCGGCAGAAGACGAAACCCGAAACCGCCACGGCCGCCGCGCCGAAGACCGGCAATTCACCATTCGGATACGGCGGCCCGGGCGATGCCGTGCGCGGCGAACCCGTGCCCGATGCGGCCGACCCTCTGGACGCCGCCGGCCATTCCATGCAGAACTTCTTCGAACGCATCATCGAGCGCATCGGGGATGCGCCGCCGAATCCGCCCCTCTCCGGCGAAAAGCGGCAAACTGCCGAGGATTCGCCCTCTCCCGATTTCCTGCGTCTCGTGGATACGGGAGATGTCTTCGCCCGCATCCCATCCAGGATGCAGCAGGCGGCCGAAGCCTACATGGCGGCGTGGGAAAAATATCCGGACCCGGCCGTCGCCCTGAAACTGGCGGACCTGTACGAGCGCCTGCTTCAGCCGGAGCCCCGGCTCCTCTGGCTGGAGAGGGCGGCTGAAAAAATGCCTCCCGGATCGGCCCGGGATGCCGTCATCGACCGCATCGTCGTCCTCATGGAGCAGCAGGGAACCTCTCCCGAAATCGTGCAGGCATGGAAATCCCGCCGCTCGACGAAATGAATCCGTGGAAAACGTTCCCAGCCGCCGGGCGAGCGACGCTGGCGTTGCTGCTCCTGTTCGCGGCGGTCGAAATCGCGGCACTGCTCGCACGCCCCAGGAACAGGCCAAAACCGCTGGAAATCCGCAGCATGCTCGCCATCGGAGCGTGTTCCGTGAACTGGGCGCTGAGCCTGTTGGAAAGCGCTCGGGGACCGCTTCTGCCGGCGTGGACCGGCATTTTCGGCGTACTCCTGTTCGCCTCCGGCATCGCCCTGCGGACCGCATCCTTTCTGCAACTCGGAAGATTCTACGATCCCGCGATCACGCTCCACGAAGGGCACCGACTGGTGCAGACCGGCCCCTACCGGTTCATGCGGCATCCCCTGTACGCCGGCTCCCTGCTGCTGTTCGCCGGATTCCCTCTGGCATTTTCCAGCGCAGCCGGGCTCGCCTCCTTTTTTCTCCTGGTGATTCCCGTCTTCTCCTGGCGGGTCCGTATCGAGGAGCGCGCGCTGCGCGGGCGTTTCGGCAGCGCCTGGGATGCGTACGCCCGCCACACCCGACGCTGGGGGCTGTTCTGATTGGCTCATTGCCTGGGGAAATCAGGGAAGAATCTCAGGGAAGAATCGGAAAAAACAAAAGCCGAACGATGCCGGGAGCGGGTCAGCGGCCGTACTTGATCTCGTCCATGAAGGATTCCATGCGCACGCCGCCGGCGCCGATGAAGTCCAGAAACTCCCGCAGGTCCACTCCCCCCTGGAGGAGTTTGCGCAGCGCATCGGTTTCCAGTTGGCGCACGCGTTCCCGCGTGATGTTCATGCGCTCGCCGATGTATTCCAGCGTGTTTTCTCCGCGCTCCGCGATATCCAACGCGCAAGTTTCCTGCATTTCGAAGATGTCGGAGAAATTTTCGCTCAGGGATCCGTTGCTCTTGACCTCCAGCGCGAGGTGGTAGCGGCAGCGCACATAGGGGCACGGACGCTCGCCGTACTTGCACTCGGCGCGCGTCGCCGGCATCTTCTCGTTCATCCAGGGCTCGAGCAGGCAACTCTGGCGGCGTTCTTCCTTGGTGAGCCGCTTGGCCAGACGCGTCTTGGGGCGGGCGCCCTTGCGGCGGGAACGCACCAGGGAGCGGTCGGAAATCTTGCGAACGGAAACATCATGGGGATTGTCGGTCTTCTTCATGGTCCTTCTCCTATAAAGTGGGTTTCGGATTGGTAATTTGCTGATCGATGGTTACCAATTTCGTGATTAGCGTCCTTGCCGTCAGTTCTGCATCCTGCAGATCACGCTCCACCACCGGGCGCAGACTCATGTCGAAATGCGGTCCGTTCACTTCCTGGTGCATATCCGAGAACAGCCGTTGCAGCCCGTTGTCCAACTGATTGATTTCCCTAGCAAATTTCATTGACGCGCGAACGATGTCGTCGATGGTGAGCCCTTCCGCCATCATGCGCTTGATGTCGTTGATGCGCCGCACGACGCTGAACGGATAGAGCCCCTTGGAGCCGCGGTGCTTGCCGCGGCCACCGGCGCTGACGCGGTGCGAACGCGCCAGAAGCCCCAACTGCACGTACTTGCGGAAGGACGCCTCGCTCACGCGAATGCCCCGATCCCGGAAAATGCGCACGACTTCGAGGGTTTCGATGCCGTCCTTGTACTCGCGCTCGAGTTCGTCCAGTTCCGCGTCGCTCAAATACTCAGCCATCGTTCTCTATTCTCTTACGTATGTTCTTCTCTCACGCTTCCTTTTGCGCTTTTCTTTTGAATGGAATCTCTTGAATCGCGCACCTGAACAATATTCCACTGAATTTTCCTCTACAAGGCAAAAGTACATGATTCCAAACGGATGGTGATTCTTTTTCCCTTACATTTGTTAGATTGACAGTTTTCTCGTTGAAATTACTTCAAAATTTCACACACAAAACCCTTAACAAACATTGTTCCCAGGATTTTCGAAATCGCATCGTTCGAAAAGATCGCGCCGTAACTGGAAACATCGAAGAAACATCTTTGGAGAGGAGTGAGAATAACAATTGTTATGTCCTTTTTCGGACACACGGAACGAGCAACGAATTGAGCAAAATTTTTCTTGTGGCAGGTACGGCTTTGGGCTATTTTTCCGAAGCGTCGTTCGACTCCCCCGGATGACGGCAACCGCGTCCGGCCGTTTCCGCTTGACCGGAAACGCATGCAGCCATGCAGCGGTAGCATGTCGGGGGCGGATTCTCAAAGGAGGTTTTGCCGTGAATCAGCACAACAATCCGAATTCCAACCCCTCCTCGCAGGAACCCCTGGAGGCCATCATTCGCGAGGCCGGCACGTGGTTCGAAGACGATGTGCAGCAAGCCCAGCACGAAAATCTCGAAAAACTCGAGATGCAGAAGAAGAACCTGGGCGAAGCCGTCGTCAAGCAGATCCAGGACGAGGCCCGCCGGGAAGTCGAAGAGAAATTTCTGAAGAAACAGCAGGAACTGGAAAACGATTTTCACAAGAAGGAACGTTCTCTCCAGGAAGAACTGGAGCGGGAACGCAAGTTGCGCCAGACGGCGGAGGCCAATGCCGAAAAGGCATCCAAGGTGGCGGAAAAGGCCGAAGCCGCGGCACGCGCCGCCGCTGCCGCGGCATCCAATGCGCCCAACGCGAGCCGCAACCTGTGGATGGGCATTGCCGTGGGCGCCGTGCTGGCCGGCATCGCCGGGTTCGCCATCGGCTATCTTTCCGGGAAGGGAAATTGCCCGCAGGCGCAGGCCATACCCGCCGCCCCCGTGGTGCAGCCCACCATCGGTCCGGCCGGCACGCAGCCCACGCCGGTGGAAGTCATGCAGCCCACGCCGGTGGAGACGCCCATGGTGGAGACGCCGCCCGTGGAGCCGCCCATGACCGTGGTGGAGCCACCCATGGTGGAGACGCCGCCCGTGGAGCCGCCCATGACCGTCACCACGCCCATGACGGCGACGACGACGCAGCCCATGCTGCCGCCGCCTCCCATGACCGTCACCACGCCCATGACGGCGACGACGACGCAGCCCATGCTGCCGCCACCTCCCATGACCACCACCCAGCCCATGCAGCCCGACATGGGGCTGAAACTGGATAACCCGTTCTAGGTGGAGCCAGGACAAGGAGACGACTTCATGTTCAAGCATCTCATTTTCGCCGTTATGATCACATCCTGGATGACGTCCACAACGGCATCCGCCCAGGAGCCGGCAGACCGCAAGGCCAAGGCGACGGAGCATTTCCAGAAGGGATCGGCCCTCTACGGCGCTGGGCAGTATCTCCAGGCCATCAAGGAGTTCAAGGAAGCGTACCGGCTGATTCCAAAACCCATCATTCTGCTCTACATCGCAGACATTTATAAGGAAGCCGGCCTCACCGACGAGTCCATCACCTATTATCGGAAGTTCCTTGAGGAAGCCCGCATGGACGACCCGGGGCGGCCGAAAGCCGAGGCCGCACTCAAGGAACTGGGGGCGTCCCCGACGGTGCCCGAGGTCGCGCCCACGCCCGTGGAAACGCCTGTCCAACCGGTCGAAACCCCGGCGCAACCTGCGGAAAAGCCGACCCGTCCCCGCAAGGCCTTCAAGCCGGGCGAACTGATCCACACGCCGCTGGAAGAGGCCCAACCCAACCATCCGGCCAAACTGGAAGTGGAGTTGCCCGACGACATCAAGCGCGCCTGGGTCTACCTGTACTACCGCACCCAGGGGCAGGATGAATATGTGAAAGTCAAGTTCAAGGTCGACAAGGATGACGTGTATTACTACGTCCTCCCCTGCTCCGTCATGAAGGGGAACATCCTGCAGTACTATATCGAAGCCGTCGGCGTGAGCGGCCGCAAGGTCGCCGGAAGCGCTACAGCGGCGTCTCCGTACATCGTGGACATCAATCCGTCCAATCCCCTGCAGCCTGGTGGCCAGTTGAGTTGCGCCGAAGCCGGCGACGTTTCCGGCAGGGAAACGCCGTCCGGAGCCAGCATCGGTGGAACGAGCCCGACTCCCGGCACGGGAGAGCCGGTCAAGCGCCGCCCCAAAGTGTTCTACATCGCGCTGGGGACCACGGTCGCCACGGGCGCCATGGTCGGCCTGAGCGTCCTCTTCGGTACGCTGGCCGCCAACAACGCGGCCAATCTGGAAAACAACCAGATGCTGCCCGGCGGAAACTTGGTAGTGTTCGAAAAGGATGTCGCCAACTACGAAAAGAGTGGCAAGGGCTATCAGACCACCATGTACATCACCAGCGGGCTGTCTGTTGTGTTGGCTCTGGCCTCCGGGTACCTGTGGGCCGATTATTTTGGAAAAATCCCGGCAGGGCTCTCCATCAACGCCCGCCTCAACGGCAGCCCAACCGCACCGGCGCCCACGCCGGCTCCGGCCGCCGCAGATTCCGGCGAGGTGTTCGTCACCCCGCTGGTAGGCGAAGGATTCCTGGGGCTGGGCGGCACCATCCGCTTTTGATTTTGGGAGGCATCATGAAACGCACCATTCTTTTGTTCGCATCCTTCCTGATGGCTGGAATGAATGCCTGCTACGAGCCGCAACTGAACGAATATCCCTTCGTCTGCGGCGGCACTGCGGGCCATCCGGAATGCCCCGAAGGCTATGATTGCTATGGTGGCCAATGCCTGAAGCAAGCTCCGGAGTGCTACTACCAGATGTTTGGCCAGATTCGCGGCGATGCCGATCGCGACTTCGAGCCAAACAACGTGCCCTGGTTGGCTTATACCCTCATCTGCGGCGACGAGGTCAACCCGAACTGCCCCCGCCGCTACGACGTGCAGCAGCAGTATGTGAACCTGGCCGTCTGCGCGCAGTACTTCACCGATCCGCAAACCGGCAACATTTATGGTGGCGACCGGGATTTCTACAAGATTTATTTGACCATGGGAGAACAAATTTCCATCACGCTGAAGTACAACTACCGCTCCGGAGCCGACCTCGACCTCACGATGGGCGCATTCGACTCGGGCAGCAACAGTTGGACCATCATCAAGGAGTCCCGCTCCACCAACGATGACGAAACCATCGAGCACACGGCCGAATTCACCGGCTGGCACTACATCGAAGTGCGCGGAAAATCCCCGGCCGACATGAATGGCTACGCTCTGCAGTGGATCCTGCACAGTCCCCAATGAACGAACGTCTTTTCTCGCTGATTTCACACATCGCTCATCAATGCAGCCAGGAGGTTCCTCATGTCCAGTCGTTTGGGTGATATTCTGTTGCGGGAAAGCCTGATTACGCCTTCCCAACTCAAGCAGGCGCAGGAAGAGCAGAAGAAATCGGGCAAGCGCCTCGGCTACACGCTGGCCAAGATGGGAGCCATCGACGAGCAAACGCTGACGTCCTTCGTGGCCAACCATTACGGCGTTCCGCCGGTGGACCTGAAGCAGACCGACATCGATCCGGACGTGGTGAAGCTCCTGCCGGAAAACGTAGCGCGCCGGCATCACGTCGTGCCCATCAACCGCACGGGTTCGACGCTGGTGGTGGCGATGGCGGACCCTTCGGACATCTATGCCATCGACGACCTCAAATTCATCACGGGATACAACATCGAGGTGATGGTAGCCTCCGACACGTCCATCGAGGACGTGCTCAACCGCATCTACAACACGTCCATGGCGGCGCTCGAGGAATCCCTGTACGAATTCAACCAGTCCGACGTGGAATTCGGCGACAACACC
This sequence comes from uncultured Kofleriaceae bacterium, assembly GCA_964516435.1. GTDB lineage: Bacteria > Myxococcota_A > Polyangia > HGW-17 > HGW-17 > HGW-17. The sequence goes on from CAZEZP010000102.1 coordinate 7,635, forward strand.
GAGGAAAATGTCAACGTCCTCGACCTGGAGAAAGCCTCCGAGGAAGCCCCCGTCATCCGCCTGGTCAACTACATCCTGCTCTCGGCCATCAAGAAGGGGGCGTCCGACATCCACATCGAGCCGTATGAGAAGACGTTCCGCGTGCGCTTCCGCATCGACGGCGTGCTCCACGAGGAAATGCCCCCCCCCATGCGGCTCAAGAACGCCATCACGTCGCGTCTCAAGATCATGTCCAATCTTGACATCGCCGAACGCCGTCTGCCCCAGGACGGCCGCATCAAGCTCAAGATTGGCAAGAACAAGGAAATGGACTTCCGCGTGAGCGTCCTGCCCACCCTGTTCGGCGAAAAAATCGTCATGCGCCTTCTGGACAAGAGCAACCTGCAACTGGACATGACCAAACTGGGCTTCGAGCCGGAAGCGCTGGCGTTGTTCAAAAAAGCCATCTACCAGCCCTATGGCATGGTCCTCGTCACGGGCCCCACCGGTTCCGGTAAGACCACCACCCTGTATAGCGCCCTTTCGGAACTCAACCAGGTGGACAAGAACATCAGCACGGCCGAAGACCCGGTCGAATTCAACCTTCCCGGCATCAACCAGGTGCACATCCACGACGATATCGGCCTCGACTTCGCGGCGGCCCTGCGCTCCTTCCTGCGCCAGGATCCCGACATCATCATGGTCGGTGAGATCCGCGACTTCGAAACCGCCGAAATCGCCGTCAAGGCCGCTCTCACCGGCCACCTGGTGCTCTCCACCCTGCACACCAACGACGCGCCATCCACCGTCAACCGCCTCCTTAACATGGGCGTAGAGCCCTTCCTGGTGACGGCCTCCGTCAACCTCATTCTGGCCCAGCGCCTGGCCCGCAAAATCTGCAGCGAATGCAAAGAGCCCATCCCCATTTCCAAGGAAGCCCTCATCGAACTGGGCGTGCCGGCGGACAAAGCCGCCACCATCAAGAACATCTACAAGGGCAAGGGATGCCAGATCTGCAACAATTCCGGCTACAAGGGCCGCGTAGCGCTCTATGAGGTCATGTGGCTCTACGACGAACTCAAGGACATGATCATCCAGGGTTCCTCGGCAGCGGAACTCAAGGCTGCAGCCATCCGGCTGGGAATGAAGACCCTGCGCATGAGCGGCATCAGCAAGGTGCTCGAAGGCGTGACCACCATTGAAGAAGTCACCCGCGTCACTGCCGCCGACTGATCCCCGCTTGTAAATGCCGCCATGCATGCTATATCCAAGCTGCCTGATGCCGATGAAATCATGGGAATGCCTGAAACCCGAGAAAGGAATCTGTCATGAAAGCCCGAATCCTTCTTTCCTCCCTCCTCGCGCTCGCGCTGTTCTCCCACTGTGACGACGGCGGCAAGAAAAAAACCGACAAATGCAAGGACGTCACATGCGGCACGAACGCCCACTGCAACGCCGACACGGGCGCCTGCGTCTGCGACGATGGCTACACGGGCGATCCCGACACCGGCTGCACGGCAGGCAATCTGTGCGACAACGTCACGTGCGGCACGAACGCCCACTGCAACCCGAATACCGGCGCCTGCGTCTGCGATGACGGCTACGTGGGCGATCCTGCCACGGAATGCACGGCCTCCACGCTGTGCGAAAACGTGACCTGCGGCGCGAATGCCACCTGCAATCCCAATACCGGCGCCTGCGAGTGCAATGACGGCTACATCGGCAATCCGAACACGGGCTGCACGCCCGAAGGGCACTGCGAAGCCAATACCTGTTCCGGGCACGGCACCTGCGACGACACGAGTGGCACCGTGGTCTGCACCTGCGACACGGGCTACGCCGGCACCTACTGCGACACCTGCGACACGGTCAACGGCTATAGTCCCGATCCGCAGAATCCCGGCACCTGCGTCTTCAATCCCTGCGTGCCCGATCCCTGCTACGGGCACGGCACCTGCACCGTGGAAAACGGTCTGCCCGTGTGCACCTGCAATACGGGCTACACCGGTGGCAACTGCAACCGCTGCGACACCGCCAATGGCTATGAAATCGACCCGCAGAACCCGTCCAACTGCATCCTCAGCCCATGCTGGGGATATGATTGCGGGCACGGCACCTGCACCGTCGTCAACAGCCAACCCACCTGCACGTGCGACACGGGCTATACCGGCACCAACTGCGGCACCTGTGATGCGGCGAATCACTACATCGCATCCAACGCCAATCCCGGCACCTGCATCCTCGATCCCTGCCGCAACCAGACGTGCTCGAATCACGGCACCTGCTCCTTGAGCGCCACGGACACGGCCGTGTGCACCTGCGCCACCGGCTACGCCGGCACAACTTGCAACGCCTGCGATACTGCCAACGGCTATATCGCTTCCACCGTCATGCCCGGCACCTGCATCCTCAATCCCTGCCTGAGCCAGACCTGCTCCGGACACGGCACCTGCTCCGTCGTCAACGACGCCGCCGCCTGCACCTGCGCCACCGGCTGGACCGGCCCCACCTGCTCCACCTGCGCAACGGGCTACACCGGCACCAACTGCGACGCCTGCGATACTGCCAACGGCTATATCGCCTCCACCGTCACGCCCGGCACCTGCATCCTCACTCCCTGCCTGAGCCAGACCTGCTCCGGACACGGCACCTGCTCCGTCGTCAACGACGCCGCCGCCTGCACCTGCGACACGGGCTACGCCGGCACCACCTGCTCCACCTGCGACACGGCCGGCGGCTACGTCGCCTCCAACGCCAATCCGGGCACCTGCATCGTGAACCCCTGCACGGCGTCCACCTGCTCCGGGCACGGCACCTGCTCGCTCACCCTGCTCGATGACCCGCAGTGCACGTGCGATGCCGGCTACGTGGGCGCTTCCTGCGATGCCTGCGATACGGTCAACGGCTATTTCGAGTATCCGATCGGATCCGGCACCTGCGTGGACGGCTCGTTCCTCCTGCCGGGCGATCTGACCATCACGGAAATCATGATCCTCTCCACCACCACGCCGGTGGAAAACGGCCAGTGGTTCGAAATCACCAACACGTCCGCCACGGCCAAGCGCATGGCGGGAATCACCCTGTGGGCCGATGCGGCCAGCGCGGAATTCCCCTCGGATTCCCCGCTGATCCTGGGTCCCGGCGAGCGCCTGGTGGTGGGCCGCAACCCCGACTTCGGGCAGAACGGCGGCATCACGGTGAACCAACTCATGGCGGGCCTCGCCCTGGTTGCCAGCGACGGCACGATCGAAATCGAACGCACCTCCGACGGCCAGACCATCGACATCGTGACCTGGGACGGCACCTGGAACCACCAGGCGGGCCGATCGCTTTCGCTCTCCCCGGCGGCGCCCGGCAACCTGGCCGCCACGCTCAACGACTCCCGCTTCCACTGGTGCTTCGGCGCTGCGACCTACGGCACCGGCACGATGTACGGCACGCCCGGCGACCCCAACAACGACTGCCGCGTCACCTGGTGCGGCCTGCAGCATCCGGCCTCCACGACGGTGGACCAACTGAACCCCACCGAACTCATCTACGGCCAGGTCTACGATGCGCTTTTGACCGTGGGCCAGGACTTCTCCCCGTTCATCACCGCGCAGGTGGGCTACGGCGCGACCGGCACGGCGCCGGAATCCTGGACCAACTGGGTTTCGGCCGCCTACAACCCGGCCATGACCGGCTCCAACAACGAGGAGTTCATGGGCACGCTGACCCCGGCGCTGCCCGGCACGTTCGACTATCTCTACCGCGTCTCCACCGACGGCGGCCTGTCCTACCAGTACTGCTACTGGTATGCCGACGGCACCTCGCGCGGCACGCTCACGGTCAACGCCTCCGTGCCCTGCTCCCCGCAGGTGGTCATCAGCGACGTCTACGGAGGCGGCGGTAGCACCGGCGCCACCTGGATCAACGACTTCGTCGTGCTGCACAACCGCAGCCTCACGCAGACGGCAAATATCTCCGGCTGGTCTCTGCAGTACACGTCGGCTACTGGAGTTTCTTGGTCTTCGCAAAAACTCAACTTGAACGGAACCATCCCTCCGGGCGGCTATTACCTGATCAGGCTGGCAGGAGGAACAACCAATGGCGCCGAAATTCCAACGCCTGACGCCACAGGTGGATTCAACCTCAGTGCAACCGCCGGGAAAATCGCCCTCGTCTCCAGCACCACGGCGCTGAGCGGCAATTGCCCGACGGGACCCCAGATCGTCGACTTCGTGGGCTACGGTTCCACAGCCGACTGCTCCGAGGGTTCGGGCCCCACGCTGACCCTCTCGAACACGACGTCCGGCCTGCGGCGCAACGATGGCTGCACGGACACCAACAACAACGCGGCCGACTTCGAGATCTTCACCTTCTCCACGACTACACCCGAGCCGCCCAAGAACTCCGCGTCGCCCGCCGTCTCCTGCGGCTGCATCTGATCCCCCACGAAAGGCGCCTGGCGCCGCCTTCGCCCCGCGGTTTTCGATGTCCGCCCCGAAAACGCTCGATCTGAACGCCGCCGAACTGGCGCAGGCCGTGCGCGAACTGGACGCGATGCTCGCGGGGAAGCGCTTCTCGCGCTTCGTGGAGGCCTCCCCCCGCTGCCTGCTGTGGCTCGGTCCCGCCTGCGATCTGGCCATCGACTGCACGCCGGGCTTCGTGCACGCCTGCGCCGTCTCGCACCGGCGCGCCCGGGGCGAGGTCTCCCCCTTCACCATGCTGCTGCGCAAGCACATCGGGGGCACGCCGGTGGCGCGCATCGTGCAGCCGCGCCCCCACGACCGCATCCTGCGGGTGGAGTTCGTCTCGGGCCTCGCCGTCTCCTGCGAACTGACCGGGCGGCACGCCAACGTCTTCCTCGTGGACGCCGGGGGGCTCATCCTGGGCTCCTTCTTCCCGCCGCACAGCGTCACGCGCCCGCTGCACCCCGGCGCCCCCTACACCCTGCCTCCGGAACCGGCCCCGGACGCCGCCGGCCCGGAAACTTCACGCTTTCCCGAGAAGGCGCCCGGCGCCGCGATGGAGGACTACTTCGCCCGGGCCATGCGCGCGCAGGCCGCCCGGCAGGCCCATCAGGCCGCAATCACGCAGGTCCGCCGGGAAATCGCGCGGCTTTCGCGCCTCGTGGAGCGCCTGCAGGCGGATCGCGACCGCAACCGCGCGCGGGAGGAAGGCAAAACCAAAGGCCAACTCTTCCTGCAGGCCATCGATGCCTGGCCCGAGGGCGCCCGGACGCTTCAATTCACGCCCTACGATGCGCAAACCCCAGTGGAACTGACCCTGCCGGAGGGCTGCCGCACGCCGGCGCAGGCGGCGCAATGGCACTTCCAGCAGTACAAGAAGGCCCGCCGGGGCGCGGAAATCATTGAAAGCCGCATTCGCGAATTTCAATATCAAATCCAATTGCAGAAAGAAAAATTGCAATCGCTTCTTGCAATCAACCCCGAAGAATTTCAATTGCCTCCGCCGATTTCCCCGCCATCCGCCCGCCCGAAAAAGGCGTCCTCCGGGTCTTCCCCCCGCAAGGCCGATGATTCCGGCATCCGCACGTTCACATCTTCGGATGGCTTTCCCATCCGCGTGGGGAAATCGGCCGCGGACAACCACCGGCTCACGTTCCAGATCGCCCGGGGCGAAGATCTCTGGCTGCATGCGCGCGACGTGCCCGGCGCCCACGTGGTGGTATTCGGCGCGCAGAAGGGGGCCGTGCCGGAAACCACCCTCCGGGAGGCCGCCATGCTGGCCCTGTTCTACTCGGATGCGCGCCGGGAGGGCCGCGGATTCGTGCACGTGGCGCCGCGCAAGTGGGTGCGGCCCGTGCCCCGGCGCACGGGCGAGGTCACCCTGTCCTCTCCCAGAAGCCTGTTCGTGGAAATCGACGCCGCCGTGCTGCAACTCCTCCAGGCGTCTCGCCCCGGCGCGCAGGACTGATCACCCGTCCGTCTGGCTTTTTCCCCGGAAAGTCCGGGCGATCGGCGACTTCTGCACGTCGAAGCGGGCCGCCATGCGCGCAAGCGTCTCCACGCGATGCGGGGAGCCAGCCACCCGCAGAAAGGCCGAAAGAACGGGTTCCGGGACCGCCGGCCGCAGCCGGCACACGCGGGCGAGCGCCTGCCCCGCCTGCCGGATGTGCGCTGGCAGGGCGCCGGCATCGATGCGGGCGTCGAGTGCGGCGGCAACGGCCAGGCTCAACTCCACCGGCCAGGAACGCGGAAAAAACGCCCGTGCCTCGGAGAGCGCCTCCGGAACGCGCTCCAGGATCCGGTGCACGTCCTCGAGCCAGCCGGCATCGAGCATCCAGCCGTGGTTGTAGGCGTGCAGCAGCACGAACCCCAGATGCCGCCCCGGCGCGGGCAGCGGCAGGGAAAACCCGCCGCCGTCGATGGCGATCGCCTCCCCGACGAAGGCGTCCAGCAACGGGCGCGGCGTCGTCCACTCGCGGGTGAAATCGTGGTGCAGTTCCACCGGAAGCACGTTTTCACGGCGCAGGGTCCAGTGCATGGAGAGATCTTCATCGGGCGGGACCGGGACGTAGCCCTTCTCCATCAGCACGGCGACGGCCGCGCCGAAATCCCGCGGGCGAACGAAGATGTCGAGATCCGAAAACCGGCGCGCGAACGGGTCGGGCCACACCCACAGGGCCAGCCCGGCCCCCTTCACCAGCACCCAGCTAATACCGGCCGCGGCCAGGGTTTCCGACAGTTCCTGGAGTTGGTCGAGCGCTCCCAGCAGATGGAGCCGGGAAGAAATCGCATCGGCATCAGAAGTCGAAGACATGCGCGAACCTCGGGGGGCGAACCGGAAAGACGCCCCCCGCACGGTAGCGGTTCGTGCCTGGATGTGCAAGCGTCAGGAAGGAATCAGCGGTTTTCCACCGTGATGGCCACGGGAGCCGCGCCGGTATTGGTGAGTACGGAGAAGGAGGCGGCATCCTGCTGCAGCGCGCCGCGGAAAAACGCCGTCAGATGGCCGGAGACAAGCTGCAAAAACAGTTCTGGCGTGGGGCCGCCAGCGCACACGGTGCACACCATGCCGCAGGAAGCATCGGGATCGAGCATGTCGTTGTGGCCGTAGTCGGTGGCCACCACGTGCCAGGCGGGCGCAGCGGAAGCTTCATAGAACTGTACGTGGTTGTCGCCCTCGGGGGCGCAGGGCTGGTTGAATCCCGAACTCTGCGGCCCCAGGCCGGTGCCCAGCACATAGGAGGGGAACGGGAAATTGAACGGCCCGGTCACCACGCGCTCCTCCCCGCCCAGAGGCCCGCCGGTGCCATCCACCGGATCCACGCCGGCCACGGCCAGCGCCAGCGCCGGATTGGCCTTGAGTACCATCCAGGCCACCTTGCCGCCGCGGGAATGGCCGGAATACCCCACCCGCTGCGTGTAGGGGACCACCGTGCCCAGCAGGCCGGGCAACTGTGAATCCACCCAGGCGCGCACCTCCGCCGCGGCCGCGGCTTCCTCGGCGGTGCTGGGCTTGCCCAGCGGCAGGCCGTCGGCCGCATACATCTGCGGAGCCACCACGACGAAGCCGTGGGAAGCCACGTGGGAGAGCATCGTGGAATACCAGGCCGAACTCATGAGAAAGCCATGCTGGAAAATGACCACGGCATACGTGCCGGCCTCCTGCGGATGCCAGATGCGGATCAACCTGGGAGCGCCCGAATCGCCCTGCGCTACCTCGCGGAACTGCACGGCCAGCGGTCCGGCAGCGAACGGATCGGAGGTGTCGACGTACACGGGACTCGTAGTGTTGTTGGTGTTGTTCGTATTGTTGCTATTGTTTATATTATTCGCATTATTGGTATTGTTTGTATTGTTTACATTGTTTGTATTGTTTGCGTTATTTAGATTGTTTGTATTATTGATATTATTTGTGTTGTTTGCGTTATTATTATTTGTATTATTCACATTGTTCTGATTGTTCGACTTGGATGTTCCCGAATCGCAGGAAACCGAAAAGAGAACCGCCAGCAACAGAAGAAACCGTGGAAAAAATTTCATGGCTCACCTCCTGCGCGGTAGCCTACCCGTTTTTCCGGCAAAATCAAGCAACACTCGTTATTTTTTATTTCCCCATGAATTTTCCATGAGCGGGCCATTGGAAGCCGTCCGGAAATCCGGTATGTATGGGACCCGTGCAGGAGATGGACGCATGACGGACGAAAAACGGAACACGACGAGTTTTGCGGAAATGATGGCCCACGAAAACACCGGTTTCGCACGGCTGCAGCCCGGTGAAAAGGTGCGGGTCAAGGTCGTCAAGATCGGCCGCGAGTGGGTGTTCGTGGACACCGGCCGCAAGGGCGAGGGCGTGGTGGACGTCCGGGAAGTGATGGACGCCCAGGGACGCCCCATGGTCCGGGAAGGCGAAATGATCGACGCCTTCTTCCGTGAATCTGCGGGCGGCGAACTGCGCTTCAGCGTGCGCTTGGGCAAGGGCGCGGGCGCCGATCTTTCCGCATACGAGGACGCCTACCATTCCCGCATTCCCGTGGAAGGCGTGGTGCAGCGGGAAATCAAGGGCGGCTACGAGGTGATGCTGGGCGGCTCGGTGCGGGCTTTCTGCCCCTACTCCCAGATGTCGCTGCACCGCACGGAGCCCTCGGTCTGGATCAACACCCGCACCACCTTCCACATCGTGCAGTTCGAGGAAAAGGGCCGCAACATCGTGCTCTCGCGCCGGCAAATCGAGGAAGAGCAGCAGGCCGAGCAGCGCGCCCGCCTGGCCGAGACCCTCAAGCCCGGCATGGTCGTGACGGGCGTGGTCACCTCCATCCGCGATTTCGGCGCGTTCGTGGACTTCGGCGGAGCCGATGGCCTCGTGCCAAAATCCGAGATTTCCTACGACCCCAAGGCCGACATCCACCAGTTGCTGGCCGTGGGGCAGTCGCTGCCGGTGCGCATCCTGGAACTGGATTTCCACCGCAACAAGCACCTGCTGAGCATCAAGCAGGTAGGGCCCGATCCGTGGGAAAACATCGTGGACCGCTTCCCCGCGGGCACGCACGTGACGGGACGCGTCTCGCGCCTGGCCCCGTTCGGTGCCTTCATCCGGCTGGCCGACGGCGTGGACGGGCTGATGCACATCTCCGCGATGAAACTGGGCAAGCGCATCGGGCATCCGAAGGAAGTGCTCTCCGAAGGCGACGAGGTGCCGGTGGTTGTGGAAGAGGTCAATCCCGATACCAAGCGCATCTCGCTGTCCTGGGACCGGGAACCGCCCGTGCCCGAGAACGCGCCCCCGGCGGAACCCGAAGCCCCGTCCTGGAACGAAATCAAGTCCAGGTTCCAGGAATCCGGCGATTCCTCCATGGGGCTTTTCGGGCAACTGCTGCAGAAGAAACTCTCCGAATCCCCTTCTTCCCCCAGGAACCGCAAGAAATAGGCGTGGCCGCTTCCATCCGGTCCGTCAGTTCGGGCGCGCGCATGCGTCCATCCTGAAGCCAGTGGCGATGGGGAGGTGATTTCATGATGTCGTCTGCGGTTCTCATCGGCCTGAACATCGTGACCCTTCTGGCTTTGCTCCTGCTTCTCGCGCGCCTTTCGCGCCTGACGTCCGGCAGCGCCGGAAACACGCAGAACCTGCAGGATGAGATGCGCAGCCTGCGGATGGAATGGACACAGTGGGGAAAACTCCTGCGCGAGGAAATCGCGGGAAGCTCCCAGGCCGCCATGGCGCTTCTGCACCAGAACCAGAACACGTTCGCCGAAACCCAGCGCCAGCAGTTGAAGGACGTGCAGGACCGCATGAACCAACTGCTGATGGTCGTGCAGAACCAGTTGAACCAGATGCGCGAGGGGATCGAGAAGCGCGTGGCGGGCCTGCAGGAGGGCAATGAACGAAAACTCGAGGAAATGCGCCGGCTGGTGGATGAGAAACTGCACGAATCGCTGGAGAAGCGCCTTGGCGAATCCTTCAAAATCGTCAGCGAACGGCTGGAGGCGGTCCACAAGGGCCTGGGCGAAATGCAGAATCTCGCCGCCGGCGTGGGGGATCTGAAGCGGGTGCTTTCCAACGTCAAGGCGCGCGGCACGTGGGGCGAAATGCAGTTGGGCGCCATCCTCGAACAGGTCCTGGCGCCGGGACAGTATGAAAGGAACGTGAAAGTCAATCCGGCCAAAAACCTTCTGGTGGAATACGCCGTGCGGCTACCGGGTCCATCCGGGGAACAGGGGGATGGTGTGTGGCTGCCCATCGACGCGAAGTTTCCGCAGGAAGACTACCTGCGCCTGCAGGCCGCCGCGGAGAAGGCCGACGAGAACGCCGTCCAGGAAGCCGTACGCGGGCTGGAGAAAGCCATCCTCAAGGCAGCCGAAGACATCCACCAGAAATACGTGTGCCCGCCCCACTCCACGGACTTCGCCATCCTCTTCCTGCCCACGGAGGGCCTGTACGCGGAAGTGCTGCGCAACCCGAACCTCGCGGGCGACCTGCTGGTGAAGCATCGCGTGGTGCCGGCGGGGCCCACCACGATGGCGGCCATCCTGAGCAGCCTGCGCCTGGGGTTCCAGACGCTGGCCATCCAGCGGCGCTCCGCGGAGGTCTGGACCATGCTGGGCGCCGTGAAGACGGAATTCCAGAAGTTCGCGGAGCAACTGGGGAAAGTCAAGAAAAACCTGAACGCGGCCATTGGCAACCTGGAAAGAACGGAAACCCGCACCCGGGCCATCACGCGCGCCCTGAAAAACGTGGAGAAACTGCCCGAAAATCAGGTGCAGACGTATTTTCCAGAAACGCAAACGGCCAGCGAAGAGGAGGAAGGGGAGGAGGATTGAACGACAGCCCGTTCAGGCTTTCGGAATGACGGCATGCCAGTTCTCCAGCCACGCTTCGACGGAATCCGGGGAATCGAGGGTGTCGGGGTCCCCCGTGAACGCCCCGCCCGGCCAGGACAGGCGCCATTTCCACTGGGGAACGCCGCCCAGCATGCGCGGCCACAGATCGAAACGCACCCGCCCCTGCACCGGAGCGTCGAGGCGCACCGGGAAAAAGCATTGGCTCCAGTGGGTCGCGCCCGATTCCGGCGCATTGGCCAGTTCCACGCCTTTTGCCAGTTGCGAGGAGAACCACAGGCCCACGCCGTCGAACGCGCGCGGCGCATCGAATTCCCAGACGGCCGTGAACACGTCCGGCAGTTCGTCGAAGCCGGGCCGGCCCGCGTAGAGCTCCACGGGCGGCGAAACGCCTTTGGCGGGCAGCGGCATCACCACCTTCGTCTGGAAAAGCGCCCCGGCGAGCCTGTCGAAGCGCAGCCCGCACATGTCGCCAAGCGCGTGCAGCCGCGCAGAAAACTCCGGAAGTTCCATGCAGGCGGCGTGCAGGCGCACAACGCCGGGAATGCACGCCCGCGGCGGGCGCGGCAACAGCCGCAGGAAGTGCGCGTGGATGGCCATGATGTTCTCGTCGATGCCCTGGTTGCCGATCAGTTCGCTCATCACCACGTCCACGGGCCCATCGACGGGAGCAGCCGTGAGCGCCAGGATATCGGCATGCACAAACTCCACACGGTCCGAAAGCCCGTTGTCCCGGGCCAGTTCGCGCGCCTGCCGGAGAATCCGCTCCTCCCGGTCGATGCCGATCACGCGGGACGCACCTGCGCGCGCCGCCAGCATGGCCAGCACGCCGGTGCCGGTCCCCAGATCCACCACCACGTCCCCGGGGCGAACCGTGCGCGCGATGGCCTCGGCATAGGCGCGCATGCGCACTTCATCGGCCAGCATGCGCGCATGGAACTGCAAAATCGCTTCGATCCGCATGACGTCTCCTGCCTTTTCCTGTCCGCGTCAGGAAATGACGCGCTCCATCGTGCGGCATGCCACCACGTCCACCCCCGGCACGCCCGTGACGTCGCGCAGCAGGACCTGCCCCGCACGCACGGGGGCCTCGGCGCGCAGCCGGCGGATTTCGGCCATGGCCTGGAACAAAAGCGCCTTGGGCAGCGGCGCCGAGAGTTTCACCGGCAGCCGCTCGTAGATGGCGCCGGCTATCGGCACCGTGGTGGAAAACGTACGCCGCGGGTCGGAAAACTCCTGCCGGGCGTACTTGGCGCCCCGGCTGCACTCCTGCCCCTCGATCTCGAGGATGCGGTCTCCCTCGTGGACGAGCCGCAGGGGACACCCGATCGGGCAACTGATGCACACGTACTGCTGCACCCGGGGCTCGCTCATGCTTCACCTCCCCCGCCGGATGCGGGAAGCAGATCGATTTGAAGGCGATCTTCATAGAATTTTTCCAGCAGATCCGGCTGGATGGTCAGGTGGATCATCTCCGCGGGCACCACGAAGCGCAACTTGCGCTCGAGCAGGTCGCCCACGCGCAGCACGCACGGAGACAGGCGCGTCTTGGCCCGCATGTAGATGGTGTGCGCTCGGTCCGGCGAGAGCGTGTGCGGCACGCAGTAGCGCACGTTGGCGCCCGGCACCAACTGGATGGTGTCCTTCGGGCGGCGCAGGCTGCGCGCATGCTCGCCGGCGAAGCGCCCCGCCCGCAGTGCCTCCTCGGTGACGTAATCCACCAGGTCGTGCACGTGCAGCACGTTGCCGCAGGCGAATACGCCCGGCAGGCTGGTGGAGAGCGTGGAATCCACGCGGGGGCCGCCCGTGACCACATCCAGCGCCAGTCCCAGGCTCTCGGAGAGTTCGTTTTCCGGAATGAGCCCGATGGACAAGAGCAGCGTGTCGCAGGGCACGTCCCAGGCGCGGGCCATGTCGGGGCGAGCCGCCTCGTCCACGGGCGCCACGGTCACGGCTTCCACACGGTCGCGCCCATGGATGCGCACGACCGTGGTGGACAGGTGCAGCGGAATGCCGAAATCGTTCAGACACTGCACCACGTTGCGCGTGAGCCCGTTGGAATAGGGCATCAGTTCGAACACGCCGGCCACCTCCACGCCTTCGAGCGTGAGCCGGCGCGCCATGATGAGCCCGATGTCGCCGGATCCCAGGATCACGGCCCGCCGCCCCGGCAGGTAGCCGTGGAGATTGACCAGTTTCTGGGCCAGCCCCGCGGTGAAAATCCCCGCCGGCCGCGTTCCCGGAATGCGCACGGCACCCCGGGTGCGCTCGCGGCAGCCCATGGCCAGCACCACCGCCCGGCATTCCACGGTCGAAAGCCCGCCGCGGGCGGAAAGCACGTGGACCTGCCGGTTGCCGAAGGAATCCACGGCCAGCCCGGTGACGTAGGCGTTGGGTGCGACGTCGACGTCGTGCTCGAGCACGCGCATGACGAAACGTTCGGCATACTCGGGGCCGGTGAGTTCCTCCCGGAAGTAGTGCAGCCCGAAACCGGCGTGGATGCACTGGCGCAAAATCCCGCCGGGCTCGGGCTCGCGCTCCACCACCAGCACGCGCGAGACCCCGCTCTCGAGCGCCCCCAGCGCGGCCGCCAGCCCGGCCGGCCCGCCGCCCACCACCACCACGTCGTAGCGCCGGTTCATGCGTCCGAACATCGATCCTCCCTTTCGGCCGGCTGGCCCTGCGAGGGCATGCGGCCGTCTTCCATCGGAATCACGATCCACGAGCCGCTTCCGCGCTTGGTCACCTCGTGGAAGGGAATGCCCAGGCGCTGGGACAGGATGGCCATCACCCGCGTCGTGCAGAAGCCGCCCTGGCAGCGCCCCATGCCGGCGCGCGTGCGGAACTTCACGCCGTCGAGCGTGCGGGCACCATGGTCCACGGCCTGGTGCACCTCGGCCTCGGTCACCAGTTCGCAGCGGCACACGAGGCTTCCGAAGCGCGAATCCTCGGCGGCCAGCCGGCGGCGCTCCTCGAGGGAACGCTGGGCGAAGCGCGCCGGCGGCGGCACCACCGGGTCGAATCCGTCCCGTTCCACCAGGGAGAGGCCCGCCCGGCCCAGAAGTTCCACCACGTACGTGGCGATGGCGGGCGATGCCGTGAGCCCGGGCGACTGGATGCCGGCCACGTTGAAGAATCCGGGCACCCGCGAGGGGCCGATGATGAAATCCCCGGTGGAGGAGACGGCCCGCAGGCCGGCGAACTCGGCAATGGTGGCCCGAGCGTCGAGCGACGGGCACAGCCGTCGCACGAAGGAAAAGACCTCCTCGCTGCCTTCTGCCGTGGTGGGAACGTCGAAGCGGTCGTCCTGGTCGTGCGCGGTGGGGCCCACCATGATGGTGCCATCGAACGTGGGAATGATGAGGATGCCCTTCGAGGCGGGCGTGGGCACCGGAAAGATCAGCCGGGTGACGATGCCCGAGAGGCGCCGGTCGAGCAGGTATTCCTCGCCGCGCCGCGGGCGGATGGAAAAGTCGTCGGCCCCGACCATGGCCGCGACCCGGTCCGCGTGCACGCCGGCTGCGTTCACGACGAAACGGGCCTCGATGCGCGAGCCTTCCGGCGGCAGACCCGGCCCCGTCGCGGTGATGGAAAAGCCGCCTTCCGGCCGCACGGCGATGGCCGCCACCTCGTGTTCCACGCGCACGTCCACGCCGTTTCGCACGGCGCATTCGGCCAGCGCGAAGGCGAACTCGTAGGGATTGATGACGCCGGCCGACGGGGCGAAGAGCGCTCCCGCGAGATGATGGGAGAGGTTGGGCTCCTCGCGGCGCAGCCGCTGCGCATCCCACATCTCCAGACCGGGCACGCCCTTCGATTCGCCGTCGGCCTTCATGCGCTCCAGTTGCGCCAGTTCCTCCGGGCTCGAGGCCACCACCAGTTCGCCACACCGGCGGAATCCGAATCCCAGTTCCCGCTGGAGTTGGTCGAACATGGCGTTTCCACGCACCTCGAGTTCCCCCTTGAGCGTTCCCAGCGGGGTCTGCTGCCCCGCATGGATGATGCCGGAGTTGGTCTTGGTGGTGCCGAATCCCACCTCGGCATAGCGTTCGAGGAGCACGCAACGCAGGTGGTAGCGCGACAGTTCACGGGCGATGGCGCATCCCACCACGCCCCCGCCGATGATGGCCACATCATGCATGGTCGCTCCGTCTGCCAGCCGGGAATGACGTCCGCCGGCGGCAGACGTGATTATTCGGAGGCTTTCTCCCCGATGTCAATGCCGCATTCAGTTGCCGGAAGGTTTCTGCACCAGCCACAGCGTGTTGGACGACAGCCAGGACGTGCGGATGGGCAGCCACTGGGGCGCCAGTTCCCATTTCTCCTTCACTTCCAGCCCGGCCTTGTCCAGGAAGAATGTAAAAAGCCATGGCAACAAAGGAGAAACATGTCCGGACGCCTCGGCGCAGAAGGGGTCCTGAATGCGGCGCTTCTGCCGGTAGAAATGCGTGAACTCGCCCTTGAGCAGGTAGCGCAGGCGGCTGGGCAGGCTCGAAATGTTGGGCGTGCTCAGCAGGCAATGGCCCCCTGGCTCCAGAACGCGCGCCACATCCCGCAGGAATGCCTGGGGATTCTCCAGGTGCTCGATGATTTCCAGCGCCAGAACCGTCCGCGCGCTGGCGTCGGCTTCCGGAAGCCCACGGTTCAGATCCGCCCGGACGCAGGGAATGCCGGCCGGCAGGAACTGATCCGTGTTGACGTCGCACGCCCGTACCTCGAATCCCATGTCCGACAGGCGCAGGGACGTATAGCCGGAGCCTGCGCCAAGATCCACGAGCCGGCCGCGGGGCAGTTTCTCCAGAATGTGGAACACTTTCTCCATAGACTTCCGGATGCGCCCGCATGTGAAAGGAAAGCCCCTTGTATTCCAGGTATTTCTTGCAGACCTTTTCTTCCGACATGAAAACTCCTTTTGCTGGAAAATAATAGTATAACAATAAAACTAACTACCCAGCACGCTTTGTATGAACATAAAAAGGACAATCAACCCCAGCGGAATGCCGAACGCCACCATGAACAGGCGCCAGGGGGATTGCGACGGGGCTTCCTGCAATTTTTCCTCTGTTTCTACTTCCACGGTTTTGGATGTATGCTTTTTCATCTTTTTTCCTCCACGGAAAATTCAATGCATTTCAATTCAATTTTTTTAAATATTGAATCTTATTTCCGTGGAGGACCGCGAGGGATAAAGACGGAAGCAAAAAGCGGTTGCGCGGGATGGAATTCGTTCCGGTCCGGGGATTCCGGCATCCCCGGAACAGGTATCCAGATGCACGCGGGCAGCTGGGCCGGGCCATCATGGCCGGGATGCCAGACCCCGCGGGGAAAGGCGCGCACGAACCGCACGGCCGGCTGGAAGGACATCCGGCCCGCCCGGGAAGCCACAACTGCCGAGGTCTCGCCAGCGGGAGCCGAAGCGATGGTCTCTTCCGCAAAAAAAGTGGAGACCGGCAGGCGATGAAAACTTGCCGCGGCCTTTCCGGAGAAGACCAGCAGCAAAGAAATCAGCAGATGGACAACCCCTCTTTTCGCTTTTTCCCAGTTCTGCGCGGGAATGAGAAAAGAAAGATGCGTGTCCACGAAACCTCGCCGCCGGGAATGCATAACGGCACGGAAGACGATACTCCTCTTTTCAGGCAAGGCAAGAGATTTTCCGCCCCATCGCGAATGGAGCGCGAACCGCCGTGGAAAACCGGTGCATCAGCGCAGGCGCCGGCGTGCCCGCAAGCCCCAGAGCAGCAGGAACGAAAATCCCAGGATGCCCGGCGTGCCCGACAAAGAGGCACTGCCGCTGCTGGAGCAGCCGGAAGCCTTCCCCGAGGAGCGGCATTCCGCAGCATCCTGGCAGCCGGGATCCGCGCAGTCCACGAGACCGTCGCGGTTGTTGTCGATACCGTCACCGCACAACTCCGGGAGAGAAACGGCGCAGGCGCTGTGCGAAAAACACTGTGGATCCAGGCAGTCGATCCGGCCGTTGCCATTGTCGTCGATGCCGTTGGTGCAGGTCTCCGGAATCTCCATGCAGCCGGCGAAGGTGGCGCAGAAGGGATCGTCGCAGTCCACCCATCCGTCCCGGTCGTCGTCGGTCCCATTGTCGCAGATTTCATTCCCCGGCAGGTTGCAGTTCGGATGCGAGACGCAGTCGGCGTCGGAGCAGTCGATCAGGCCGTCGCGGTCGTTGTCGACGCGATCCGTGCAGTTCTCTGGCTCCACCACCACGCAGGCCGAATGGCCCGTGCAGTCGGCATCGGCGCAGTCCGTGCGGCCGTCGCGATCGTCGTCGACGCCGTTGTTGCAATCCTCGGGGGATGGCGGCGTGCAGGCCGAATCACTGGCGCAGTCAGGATCCGAGCAGTCCCGCTTGCCGTCGCCGTCGTCATCGAGGCCGTTGTTGCAGTTCTCCGCGGTGATGCAGGCCGGATTGCCCGAACAGTCGGTGTCGGAACAGTCCCGGCGCCCATCGCCATCGTCATCGAGGCCGTTGTTGCAGTTCTCCGCCGTCCCGCCCGAAGTGCAGGAAATGGACAGCGTGTAGGAACCCGGATTCTCATAGGTTTCCACGATGAGGTAGTGGGCCGAGGAATCCATGGTGAACGAGATCTGCTCGGTGGCGCCGGCCTGATTGATGGACGCCTCCACGCAGGTGCTGGGACCGCAGGTTCCCGTGGAATGGATGAGGTCCAGATCCGAGGTCGAGGATGCGAGAGTGAGCGTAGCCGTGACCTGGGTCCCTGCGGCGGCCGTGACGCGATAGGCGCGCTCCGGCCCGTTTTCGGGATAGCCGCCCGTGCAGGCGGATGGATAGTTCACATACGGCAGGTAGGCGCCCGTCGTGGTGGCACTGACGCTCTGGCCGCAGGCGATCGCGGCGGCATTGCCGCATGCGTCCTGATTGCAGACGGACTGCGAGGCGCAGGCCGGATCCGCGCAATCGATGCTCCCGTTGCCGTCGTCGTCGACGCCGTTGGTGCAGTTCTCCGGCGTCGTCACCCCCAGAAAGGAATTGATGTAGCTTTCGAACGCGTCCACTTTCGTGGCGGCGCCGAAATAGTCGCACTGGTTGCTCGAGTTCGTCAGCACCCAGGAATTGACGCCGGCCACGTATTCCACGCCGTTGCGCGTCACGAAAGCCGGGCCGCCGGAATCGCCCTGGCAGATGCCGCCGCGGGAAGAATCCATGAGGATTCCGAGGGAACCCGGCGGCAACTGGGTGTAGCCGACGTTGGGCACGGTATAGTTGCAGAAACCGGAAGTCGAGCACACGATGACCGGCGGCCGGGTGATGGTGAGCTTGACGCCGCTGGTGCCGGTCTCGGTGAGGCCGAACCCCACGAACTGCAGGTTGGTGGTGTTGACATCGGCCGATGTCAACTGCAGGCTCGCCGGCAGGGGCGGAATCGGGGTCACGGTGGAGGGCGCCGCCTGGGAGAGCCGCAGCAGCGCGATGTCGTTGCGGTAGGACTGGGAGGGATCATATCCCGGATGCCGGCTCACCTCCGAAACGGTGCGCGTGGCGTAGAACGAATTCACGTTGTTTCCGAAATACACGGTGAACGCCGAGGGCGCCAGGGTGGCGCCGCTGGAATTCACGACGCAGTGGGCCGCCGTGAGCACCACGCGGGAGGAAATCAGCGTGCCCGTGCAGGAGTTTCCCCAGCCGCCACCCAAATCCATGTACAAATACACGACCGCCTGGTGCCGGGTCGTCGTATCTGCCGTCCCGTATAGAATCCAGGAATCCGGTGAGAGCGGAAGCGTTTCCTGCTGGCAGGCCGAGAACAGCACGAGCGAAACAACCGCAAGCATCTTTTTATTCATGGCGTTTCTCCTTTGGCAGGAAGGACGACGCAACCCCAACCCGTGTTATTTTTCCCAACGCAAGTACAATGTCAACGCAATTTTTCCTGTGAAACTGAAATTTCACAATCATCTTTGGATTTTTTCGAATTCCATTTATCCTTGCCAGAGTCCGAAAAGGAGAGAATCCATGATTCGATTGACGAAAAAATTTTTTTCAGATCTCGGCATCTGGATGCTGTTGCTGGGAACGACAACCGGCATTGCATTTCCATTTTTCCTCCATGCGCTGGGGGTACCCACCCCCATTGTTTATTCGCCCTTGTTTTTTGCGCTCTGTGTGGCTGCAGGCATTTTCGTAGGCTCCCTGAATTTCCTGCTGGCCCGGACCATCGTGGAATCCCGCATCGCCCTGATGAGTTCCAGGATGAAGGACATCGAAAAACGCCTGCACGAGGTCTCGATTCTCGACGACAACTTCCAGTGCGTGGGCGAGCATTGCCATCTTCCCGTGGATTCGGACGATTTCATCGGAGAGAACGCGCGCACGTTCAACGCGCTCATTGCCGCCCTGCAGGAAAGTTTCTCGATGCAGCGGGATTACCGTGTCTTCACGGATGTACTCAACCGGCATCTGGAACTGGCCGAACTGGCGCAGAAGGGCCTGGAAGAGATGCTGCGGCTTTCCGGCGCTTCGGCAGGATTGATCGCCTGCGAATCGGCCGGCGAACTCGTGCCGGCCGCCAACATCGGCATCCTGGATGTCGAGGCCGTCCTGCGCAACGCCATGGTGAAGCGCACCTTCGAATCCGGAACCTTCCGGTTCCTGGATTTTCCGCCCGAAGTGCGCGCCGATGGTGTGCTGCTGGCCTTCACGCCGCGGCAGGTGGCCCTGCTTCCGGTGAAATACAAGGACATCCCCATCGGCATCCTGCTTTTGGCCTCCGCCCGCGGCTTCGACGAGCGGTTCGCCGACCGGATCGCCACGTTCCTGAAGGGCCTGTCCCTGGCGCTCAACAACAGCCTGGCGCATGAGCGGCTGCAGCGCATGGCGGCACTCGACCCCCTCACGGGCGTCTACAACCGGCGCTTCGGCCAGGTCCGCCTGCACGAGGAATTCGGACGCGCCGTGCGTTCGCACAGCCCGCTGGGACTGCTGATGCTCGACATCGACCATTTCAAGTCCTTCAACGACACCTACGGGCATCTCACGGGGGACCGCGTCATCAAGAGTGTGGCCTCCGCCTGCCGGCGCTGCCTGCGTGAAGGCGATCTGCTGGTGCGATTCGGCGGCGAGGAATTCTACGTGGCCCTGCCGGCTGCGGCATGCACGGACCTGGCCGCAATCGGGGAGCGTATCCGCCGCACGGTGGAGGAGATGAAAATCCCGGAAGGCGAGCGTAGCCTTTCGGTGACCGTGAGTGTCGGCGGCGCGGCCTTCCCCTGCGAAGGAGTAAACAGCGAGGAGGATCTCCTCCGGCTGGCCGACGAGGCCCTGTACCGGGCCAAGCAGAGCGGACGCAACCGCGTGGAAATCGCCCCGCAAACATCCGTGTAGATTCTCCGCCCGGCTGCCTTGACTCCTGGCCCCATTCCCCCTAGAAAAAGAATGTCGTCTGCATCTCACGAGGTACCCGACATGCTGAAAATCGTCCGTATTTCAATGGTTTTTGCCCTACTCTTCCTGGCTGCCTGCAAGGGCGAGGCCGGCGTATACAAGCCGGATGCCAACAACCAGGCCAACAACCTCAACAACACGAACAACGCCAACAATTCCAACGCCATCACCTGCATCGACTTCGACGAGGACGGCTATGGGGAGAACTGCACGCTGGGCGCCGACTGCGACAACTACGACGCCCAGGTCCATCCGGGAGCCGAGGAACTGTGCAACGGCATCGACGACAACTGCGACGGCACCGTCGACGAGGATTGCCCCTGCAACTTCGGCGAAATCCGGCTGTGCTCGTCCACGCGCGACCCGCTCTCCATCACGCCGGAAATGCGCTGCCGTCCGGGCTATCAGGTCTGCGATCTCTCCGGGTGGTCGTCCGTCTGCACGGGCGAGGTCGGACCCGCCCTGGAATCCTGCAATGGCATCGACGACGACTGCGACGGCGATGTCGACGACGACGGCGTGCGCAACGCGCTGGGCGGCTGCGGCCCCGTCGAGGTGCCGCCGGAAGACTGCGGCCCCACCGGCGAAGGAAACGGCCTCGATGACAACGCCGATGGCCAGGTGGATGAATCCTGCAGTTGCGCCGTTCCCGACTACGATCCCAACCTGCCCCGCACCAACCAGCCCTGCTACGGCGGCCCCGCCAATACCCTGGGCGTGGGCGTGTGCCGCAGTGGCCTGCGCGACTGCCTGGCGGGCGGTGTGTGGGGCCCGTGCGTGGGCGACGTGCGCCCGAACGCCGAAACCTGCGGCGACTCCCTCGACAACGACTGCGACGGCTTCGTGGACGAAGGCTGCCCGAACTGCGTTCCCTCTCCGGAAGTGTGCGACGGGCGCGACAACGACTGCGACGGGCTCGTCGACGAAGGCGTTCTCAACGCCTGCGGTGGATGCGGCACCGTAAGTGAAACCGAAACCTGCGGCGATGGGCTGGACAACAACTGCAACGGCTTCATCGACGAAGGCTGCGAATGCACCCAGGGTTCCCAGTGCTATCCGGGACCGCCCGAGAAAGCCGGCATCGGCGCCTGCAACTGGGGCTCCAAGACGTGCTCCGAATTCGCCCCGTGCGTGGGCTACACCCTGCCCATTCCGGAAATCTGCGGCAACGGCATCGACGACGACTGCGACGGCCGCGTCGACGAGGAATGCGTCTGCCAGGATGGCGCGACCCGCCCGTGCGGCAACGATGCCGGCATCTGCACTTACGGCACGCAGACCTGCCAGGATGATGCGTGGGGCCCCTGCACCGGTGGCACCGGTCCTTCCTCCGAAGTCTGCAACGGCATCGACGACGACTGCGACGGCATCACCGACGAAGGTCTGCTCAACGCCTGCGGCACCTGCGGCGAATCCTGCTATGACCTGGAAATGAACCCCACGCTGGTGGGCACACCCGATACAGGCATCGACCTCATCGACGCCGCCGACCCCGACAATCCAACCGGCCGCGATGGCATTTCGCTGACGCGCGCCTCCTTCATTCCGCCGTATCTGTGGGCCGCCAACCACACCCACAACTCCGTGACCAAATACAACACCGACACCCACACCCAGGAGGGCATCTACTGGGTAGGCACCAACCCCAGCCGCACGGCCGTGGACCTGGACGGCAACATGTGGGTGGGCGGACGCGACGACGGACGCCTCACCAAGGTGCTCTGGGACGCCTCCTCGTGCCCCGAGATGAATAACGGCACCCCCGGTATCCAGACGTCCTCCGGCACCAATATGATCAACTCGGCCGCCAACCCGCGGGCAGACGACTGCGTGGCCTACAGCGCGGTCCCCAATCCCAGCCGTCCATCCATCCGCGGCGTGGCGGCCGGCCCCGATGGTCTGATGTGGATCGGCTACAGCGGCGGCGGGGTACAGGCCATCAATCCCACCACGTTCGAACTGAGCCCGTTCTATGCGGGCACGAGCGTGCCCCGATGGGAGCCCGACGCCAACGGCGTGCAGCAGATGACCGGCCAGATGGAAGCCGCCAACGGCGCCTATGGCATCGTAGTGGCACCCAATGGTTATCTCTATATTGCCCCCATCGACGATCGCACGAGTTTCTCGGTGTTCGACACCAACACCCGCACCTGGGTGGGCCGCTTCCACGGGCTGTGCGGCGCCTACGGCATCGGACTGGACGGCAAGGGGCGCATCTGGTTCGGCAGTTACACCGGCTGCAGCGGCGTGAACATGTACGATCCCGCCCAGCGCAAGCTCTACGCCTTCGCCATTCCCACCAGCGTCACCACGCTCACCCCAGGCATGACCTCGGGCGTCACCGTCGTCAGCGGCAACTGCTGGGCCCAGCGCGTGGGCGATTCCACCCTCCAGACGCTGGGCGTGGCCGCCGAGCCCGCCACCGGAGACATCTGGGCATCGCTGTGGCAGAAGGGCTATACCATGCGCCT
Organism: uncultured Kofleriaceae bacterium; assembly: GCA_964516435.1. Lineage (GTDB taxonomy): Bacteria > Myxococcota_A > Polyangia > HGW-17 > HGW-17 > HGW-17. The sequence goes on from CAZEZP010000102.1 coordinate 30,284, forward strand.
GCGCATCAACGAGTTGAACTATGCCGCCAGCACCATCACCTACATCGGCACGCTGGTGAACAGTTCCAACCAGTTGCTGCCCGGTGTCTCCAGCACGGACCTGCGCGGCGTTGGCTTCGACCAGCACGGATACGCCTGGACGCTGGGGCTCAACAGCGACCGTGTGTGGAAACTCGACCCGGCCACCAACGCCCGGGCGGCCTCCCTGCCCAACGGACAGTCCATCGGCGTGGGATCGCACTACACGTATTCCGATTTCACGGGGTCCACCGCCCTCTCCTTCACGGCGCCCCGCGGATTCTGGACGTACATCTTCCAGTCGCTCTTCGAAATGGCCCAGGTGGACCGCATCGTCTGGGAAGCCTACGTGCCCGCCAACACCGGCGCCGGCATCCGCATCCGCGCGCTCGATGCCTTCGGCAACCCATCGTCCGGCTGGCTGCCACCCGACATTGGCGGCACAGCGCAGTACTTCGAGTACCCGGAGGGAGCCGCATCCCAGACCATCGACCTGCATGCGCAGGGCGGCCCGCTCGTGGGCTGGAGTTTCGAGGTCAACATCCGCCTCTCCACCACGGACCGCAACGTGCGGCCCATCGTACACGACGTGCGCCTGCAGTGGCAGCGCCCGTAAATTCATCCGCATCCCCTCCCCCCAGCCGTTCCTGCGCTGCGGCATTTATGCCAGGCAGAACCAATTATAAAAATTCAAGGTTATAAATATAAAAATTCAAGGATCGAAAATCATTCCATGTCGTAGGAGGCCAGGAATGGAAAGCGCACCGGATCGATGCGGTAATGCTTGGCCAGGAAGGCGGGATTGCGCTCCCGCCAGAGAATTTCTCCGAGTTCGTCGCACAGGGGGATGAGCATGCGCTCGTGCTCGCAGACGAGCGGGTGCACCTGGTCGATTTCCCCGGTGGAGGTGAAATTGTTGCACCCGCAGTACTGGATGCAGCGGCCCGCGTAGGCGCATTCGGCGCACACGGCCTTGGGGGAGAGGCTCCTGCGGGACAGGGCCCGGCGCGCCTCCGTGAAGCCGGTGTGCACGTGTCCGATGGCGTACGAAGCGGCCTCCGGCCGGTCGGAGACGAAACGCACGCAGGGGAAGAGCGTGCCGTCGGGCGCCACGGAAATCTTGGAAATTCCGAAATCGCATGGCGGATTCTCGAGAAAATCCCCGCGAATGCGGGTCTTCAACTTGTCGTCGATGAGGTTGAGGTAGAAATACTCGCCGGCGCGGGTCTTTTCCAGGTACCACGCGCCCAGGGCGCGATACTGGTCCGAAAGGATGGAAAACGATGCCCCATCCCATCCCTCGTCCGCGAAATCCAGTTGATGCGCCATGTAGCGGATGCCCTGGCGCCACATCCATTCGACGGATTCACACAGGCGGGGAGCGGAAGCCGGCGTGATGACGGAGGAAAACACCGTCAGCGGGCAGATGCGCAGGATCTCGGGCAGCACGGCCGAAAACGCATCGAAACTGCCCGTGCCATCGGCGAACACGCGGGCGGCATCGTGGGCGGCGCGATCCCCGTCGCAGGAAACGGCGAACAGGATGGCGTTCTCCCGGCAATACCGGAGAATCTCCGGCGTGAAGAGCAGCCCGTTGGTGGACATCCGGAAGGCCACGGCCTGGTTCTTATGCCGGGCGAGCGCCTTGGCGTACTCCACGATCCCGCGGATCGAATCGAACCGCAGGAGGGGTTCGCCGCCAAAAAACGAGACGCAGAAACTCTCCCGCCCTTCGCGAGAGGCCAGTTCCACGGCGGCTTTGGCCGTCTCTTCCGACATGACTTCGCCGTGACCCGACTTAGCCGCATAGCAATATTTGCATTGAAGATTACATTTTGTCGTCAGATGCAGAATTACTTTCATGAAATATTATTACAATGCAACCTTTTCCTGCGAAGAGGTTGCGGCGGCCGGAATGCGCTGGGCGGCGCTCTCCACGATGCGCTCGATGAGCCGATCGAATGGAATTCCCCGCAGCCGGCAGATGATGGGCAGGTCCGAATGCTCGGGATTCAGCCCGGCCAATGGATTCACTTCCAGGAAACTGGGGCGGCCGGCGGCATCGCAGCGGAAATCCATGCGGCCGGCGTCCCGGCAGCCCAGAAGCCGCCAGATGTCCACGGCCAGGCGGGTGCATTCCCGCGCCGCCGGATCGTCGACGAGACGGTAACTGACCAGTTCCTCGTACTTCTTCTTGTTGACATAGGAGTAGGCATGGGCTTCGGCTTCCTGGCGCAGGATGACTTCCATGATGCCCACGGCCTCGGCCTGCGCCCCTGTGCCCACGATGCCCACGGTGAACTCGCGCCCCGGCAGGTAGGTCTCCACAAGGGCCGGCTGACGGTAGCGCGCGAGCGTCTCGAGGCAGACGCGGCGCAGGGTTTCCGGATCGTCCACGCGCGACTGGGCATGCACGCCCTTGCCGGTCCCCTCGGCCACGGGCTTGACGAACAGCGGATAGGGAAGCCGGACGCGCTCCACGTCCTCGGGCGTCTCCACGAGGAAGAAGTCCGGCGACGGGAATCCGGCCTGCATCACCACCTGCTTGGCAAACGCCTTGTGCAGGGTCAGGGCGTTGACGAGGGAATCCGAGAACGTGCAGGCGATCCCGTACGCCTCGAGCAGCGCCGGCACCTGGGCCTCACGCCCGAACCCCGAAAGCCCCTCGCAGATGTTGAACACGAGGTCCCAGCGCTTTCCATCGGCCAACCGGCGCACCAGCGTCTTCACGTGGCCGATGCGCTCGACCTCGTGGCCCAGCCGCAGAAGCGTCGCCTCGATGGCGTCGACCGTGTCCTCGCGGTCGAATTCCGCGGTTTCCTCTTCCGTGTAACCCATTTTTAGATATTCGCTACGCAAATCATACGTCATGCCGATGCGCATGAAAGAACCTCTCGTTTCCTTTGTTTTTTATTGCGGGGTGAGGATGGAGTGCAGCATTGCCGTTTTCGCAGCTAGTGTAGGATGCCGCCGGAAGTTTGCAACGGAAAAATTTCAAAAAATGCGGTCCGGAAAAACCGGCCCCAAACACGCGTGGCATGGGGCGCGGTGGCCTTCATGCAGGGAAAACAGCTTGCAAACGGGACGTTTTTCCGAATGAATGGGGCCCCGGAGGAACGCCGTGATCGATACGCATTGCCATCTGTTCGACGATCCCCTGCGCGAGTCTTGGACGCAGGTGCTGGCAGAAGCCGCGCAGGCGGGCTGCACCGGCGTGGTGGTCGTGGCCACCTGGGCCACGGCATGGGAAGAGATCGCCGGCCACCGCACGGACGTGCGCGAAATCCTGCCCGATTCCCGCGTGGCCGTGGGACTTCATCCCTGGTACGTACACCAGGTGCCCGCGGACTGGCAGGAAAGGCTGGAAACCTTGCTGCCCCGGGTGGACGCCGTGGGCGAAATCGGCCTGGACCGCGGCGAGCGGGCCCCGGCGATGGAACTGCAGGAGCCCGTCTTCGCCCGGCAACTGGAAATGGCCGCCGCGCATGGACTGCCCGTGCTGCTGCACGTGGTGCGCGCCCACGATCTCGTGCTGCACCATCTCAAGGCGTTCGGCGGAAAACTGCGCGGCATCGTGCACGCCTTCTCCGGTTCGCCCGAAGACGCGCGCGCCTACGTGGAGCGAGGCTTCCTGCTGGGCATCGGCGGCGGCATCACCCGCGAGAACGCCCACCGCCTGCGCCGCATCGCCGCCAAACTGCCGCATGAAGCCATCGTGCTGGAAACCGACAGTCCATACCTGGGCACCGAAACCGTTCCGGCAGGCGCCTCGCGCCCCGTGCACGCGGCGCAGGTGGCCGCCCGGCTCGCGCAGGAACTCGGACTCTCCATGGAAGAAACCATCCGCATCACGTCGGAAAATGCCCGCCGGCTGTGGGAGCGTCCATGATCCGCAATAGCCCCGTCCTGCAGGCGACGCTCGTGTTTTTCGCCGTCGTGGCAGCCTATGTGCCGCGACTGGGTTCCTACGGACTCTTCGATCCGTGGGAGACGCACTACGCCGAAGTCGCGCGCACCATGCTCCAGCGCGACGACCCGGTGTCGACCTACTGGCAGGATGACGGGTTCTATTCCAAGCCGCCGCTCCTCTTCTGGATGCAGGCCGCCGGATTCCGCGCGGCCGGACTCAACGGCCCAGACGGCCCCGACAACGAGTTCACGACGGACGAGCGCCCGGAATGGGCCGCCCGATTGCCCGTGGTCCTGCTGGCCGCCCTGGCCGCGGCGGGGGTCTTCCTCTTCCTGCGCCGTCGGGCGGGGCCCTATCCGGCCCTGTTCGCATCCATGGCACTGGCATTCGCGCCGCATTTCGCCCTGGTAGCCCGCCAGAGCATCACCGACATGCCTTTCCTGGCGCTCATGACGCTGGGCATGCTGGCCTTCTTCGAGGGTTTCCTGCTGGAAGATGACGCCGAACCCGCATCCTTCTTCCGCCGGAGTTCCCCGCGCCGCCCGTCCGGCTTCGAATGGGCCTCCGCCGCAGCGATCGCACTGCCGGTGCTCGTGCAGTACGCCGTCTTCGCCCCCCGCGTGCAGGCGTCGTTCGCCTGGAACGGCCGCCCGGTCACGCTTTCCGGCTGGCTCGTGTTCTCGCCGTACGCGCTGCTGCTGGCGGACGTGCTCTGGGGCATCCTGCGCGGGCACTTCTCCCCGGCCCGCCTGTGGATCCTCCTGGGCGCGGCCCTGTGCGCCCTGGCCGTGCTGGCCAAGGGCTTCGGCGCGCTGTTCATCCCGGCGGCCGTGTTCCTGCTGTACTTCCTGCTCACGGGCGAATGGGAGCGCCTGCGCCGCTTTCCGCTGTTTCCGGCGCTGTGGGTGGTGGTGGCCATCTCGTTCCCCTGGCACCACGCCATGATCGTCCGCCACGGGGATGCGTTCTTCCAGGAATACATCGTGCACCATCATTTCAAGCGGGCCGCCGAGGGCGTGCACGGTGAGCGGGGGACGTTCGCCTACTACCTCAACCAGATGCTCTTCGGCCTCCTGCCCCTCTGGCCGGCGCTGGCGGCGTCGCTTCCCGCAGGACTGCGGCGGCTGCGCGAATGGAAGCCCTCCGGCGAAAACCGCCTGCTGCTGCTGGCCTTTCTCTGGATGGCGGTCTCGTTCTTCCTGTTCTCCTTCATGCTCACGAAGTTCCACCACTACATCCTGCCGGTGGCGGTGCCGGCGGCCATCTGGACGGCGCTGGCACTCTTCGGCGGGAACCGGGAAGAAACGCCCGGCCAGGGATGGCGCCCCCGCTTTTCGCCGGCGCTCTTCACGGGATTCGCCCTGCTCGCGCTCACCGTGCGGGAAACCGTGCTGGATCCGGCCCATTTCATCAACCTCTTCATCTACAAATATGAACGCCTGTTTCCGTACGAAGACTGGATGCCCTGGGCCATGGGCGCTTTCGGGGGGCTGGTCCTGGCAGCGGCCGCCGTGCTGGTCTTCTGGCGCAACCGGAGCACCTGGACCGCTTTCCTGCTGGCGGGAGCGCTCTACAGCCTGCACCTGCTCGTGCTGTACATGCCCGCCGTGGGGCCCCACTGGAGCCAGAAGCAACTGCATGCCATCTATTTCCAGTGCCGGCGCAACCCCGGCCAGCGCCTGATCGCCTGGCAACTGAACTGGCGCGGCGAGAACTTCTACTCGAAGAACAAGGTGGTCCCCCTGATGGAGACAGACAACAAGGAATTCCTGGAATACCTGCGCCGCTACCGGGCAAAAACCCGCGAGGAAGTCTCGGCCCGTTTCATCGTGCTGGAGGCCTCCCGCTACCAGCGCCTGGTGAACGTGCTCAACCAGGAACTGTACACGCGCTATCCGGAAATCTACGATTACCGCCGCGGAGAGGAACTCGTCACCATCCTGGGCCCGGGATGCCGCGAAATCCCGCCGGTGTTCGTGGCGCACCCCGTTCAAACGCATTACAAGGTTCTTTCGACCCCTTATGTGCACAATAAATTTCTGATGGTCCGCTTGACACTGTGATTTAAATATATTGCAATCATATTGCATTAATTGCAGCATACAAAAAAATGTCCGGATTTTTGGGGTTGAAGAACGGGAGATTTCCGACTATCAAGGAAAGGCCATGAAGCGGACGCTTTTTATTCTCGGCTCACTCCTCTCGCTTCTCCTGGGATTTTCGGGGGCCCCGGCGACGGCCCGGGCGGCGGATCCTCCGCCGGATGCCCGCTGCCTCAAGGAACTGCGCGCCGCCGGCGTGAATTTCAAGGTGGGTCCCGCCGCCACGGGCATCCGCACGCCGGTCACCATCCTGGATGGAAAAGTGGGTGCCATCCAGTTCATGCACGGCAACCTGGTGGCCAAGCCCCATCTGGACTGCCGGCTGGCTTTGGCCCTCTATCGCGTGCATCCGATCTTCTCCGCCAACGGCGGCATCACCAAGGTCATCGCCGGACTCTTCTACAGTTACCGGATGGTGAAGAACTCCAACCGGCTCTCCCAGCACGCATCCGGGCTCGCCATCGACATCTACGGCCTGCGGCTGGAAGACGGCACCTACATCTCGGTGGACTCGGACTACGAAAAGGGGCTGGGCGCGGGCTCCGCCTGCGAGGGAACGGCCAAGACCCGCGCCGGGCGCATCCTGCGGCAACTGGCCTGCGATCTCGACCGCAGCCATTTCTTTTCCGCCATCCTCACGCCGGATTCGGACCGGGAACACGAGGATCATTTCCATCTGTCCGCCTGGGGCACGGATGAAAAACGCACGCGGAAGAACCGGACCGCCCTGGTGGAGCCGCAGAACTTCGCCACGGCCTGGGTGCGCCAACTCCCGCTTTCCGCAAGCCCGTCCATCCAGCGCGTCTGGAGCGTGGTGCAGCAGCGGCGCAAGGCCAACGTGAAACTGATGCGCCACAAGAGGCGCTAGCGTCCGGGCGCGTCACGTTCCCGGCTTCGCCCGAAGTCTTTCGCCGTAGGAAGGAGGCTCTTCATGGAACATCCCCGCATCGCACAGGTCAATGAATACATCCGCCGCTTTTCCGAGAAGCTCGGCATCCCCCTGCGGCCACTGGACGAAACCGGCTACACCTACATCGCCCGAGGCTCGGCCGTCCTGGGCATCAACGTGTTTCCCGAGCAGAACGTGCTGGTGTTTCTGGCCTACATCATGGACCTGCCCGAGGGGGACTGCCTTCCCCTCTTCTCGAAACTGCTGGAGTTGAACCTGCTCAAGACCAAGGACGGCGCCTTCGCGGTGGATTTCGGCGAAAGGCGGATCTACCTGCGGGCCCTGCGCGGCCTCGAGGGGCTCGACTACGAAGAGTTCGTGGATCTGGTGCGCACGCTCTCCGAAGTGGCCGACGAGTGGGACGACCGGCTGAAAGCCGAGTTTTCGAAACCTGCAAAATAATTTTTCATCGGCCCAGCATTTTCGGCGCTTTTTTTCTGCATTCACATCCGCGCTCGAGGCGGCATGGTGGCCGCCGCACGAATTCCGGAGAAACAGCCGATGCCGGCGAGTGCCGGAACAGCGAAACCGGAAATCAGGGAAACTGCCCCGTGAAAACCTTTCCCGGCATTCGTTTCCGCGCATGCAGAACACGTTAAAACCCATGCACTTCGCAGCTTGACAGGCCATGTCTTCCGTGAAAAAGTGCCTCGCGTGGCACTTCCCACGAACTGATGGAACGGCCATCAGGGAACCGAAAGAAGAAAGGAATCACGACGATGACGGAGACCGAACTGCTGCAGAAACTGGAACCGTGGGTGAAGAACCTGGCCGAGGACACGCAGGTCATGCGGCGGGCGCTGGATTCCGCGGGCATCACGCGCGAAGCCAAGAAATTCATTCTGGGCGGACTTTCCTACATGCTTCGCAAGGTAGACATCATCCCGGACTATCTCGGCGGCATCGGCGTTCTGGACGACGCCGCGGTGATGCGCGTTTCCGCGCGTCTGGCCAAGGAAGCCGGCGCACCGAACACCGACGCGGCCTTCGACCGCCTGGCGCAGGACGATTCCCTGGTGCGCGAACTGTTCGCCGACATGTATGATGCGTTCGTGAACTATGTCCGGCGCCTGCCCGAGGAACGCATCCGCAACCGCAACGCGGACCACATCCTCGACGAGGAAGGCTGTCTGGACCAGTTCGACCGCGAACTGGAGGACGAAATCCGCGGATACAGCCCGAAGCCGCTGGGCGACAACGAGCGCACCATCCGTGAATTCCGCTCCTTCATCAAGTCCAAGGTCCGCTGACGCCTTCATGCGTGAACATTCCAGGGCATTGCGACGTATCGGCAGAGAGCGTTGCCGGGGGTCGTCGAATCGCGCCACATTCTTCCCCGCAAACCGGAGTCGAACATGATGCAGTTTCTCCTCGCGCTTGTGTTGTTCCTGCAGTTTCCCGCGCAGACCGGCAATCCGGCTTCAGCCCCACCCGCCAATGCCCAGGGCCAGCCGGCCCCCCAGTTGCTGCATCTGAAACTGACCATCGCCAAACTGATGGACCGATATGTGGACCCCGGGCGCATCGATCCTTCGCGCATGCTGCTGTCCGGACTCGATGCCATCGCCCGGGAAGTGCCGGAAGTGGTCGTCCGGCCGGACAGCAAGGGCAACCTCGTGCTTGAAGTAGGCGCCAACCGGCTCACCCTGGCTGGCACCATCCCGTCCGGATGGGATCTCATCGCCTCCTTCACCCAGGTGTTCGGGTTCCTCGCAAAGAACCTGCCTGCCGACGCCCAACTGGACAAGATCGAATACGCGGCGATCGCCGGCATCCTGGAGACCCTGGACCCGCACACGACGTTCATGACTCCCGAAAATTTCCGTGAACTGCGCTCGCAGGCCAGCGGCTCGTTCGGCGGCCTGGGCATCGTCGTTTCCATCTGCGACCAGAAACTGTCCGTCGTGAAGGTCATGGAGGGAACGCCCGCCGCCCGCGCCGGCCTCATGCCCGGCGACCGCATCCTGCGCATCGGCGCGCAGACCACCGAGAACCTGACCCTCAACGAAGCCGTCTCCCGCCTGCGCGGCGAACCGGGAACACCGGTCTCCATCCTGGTGTCACGTCCCGCCTGGAAGCAGCCCAAGACCATCACCATCGTGCGCGAAACCATCTCCTACGAGAGCGTCAAGCACCGCGTCTTCGAGTTCTCCGGCACCAAACTGGGCTACATCAAGCTCAGCGCCTTCCAGATGCCCACGGCCGCCATGGTGCGCCAGGCGCTCGTGGACATGAACAAGGAGAACGTGGCCGGGCTGGTGCTGGATCTGCGCGGCAACGGCGGCGGCCTGCTGCACGTGGCCGTGGAAATCTGCGACTTCTTCCTCGACAGCGGCATCGTGGTGGCCCAGGTGTCCAAGAATTCGCGGGATCGCCGCGAAGAGCGGGCGCGCGCGCAGAATACGCTCTTCCGCAAGCCCGTGGTGGTGCTCGTGGACGACAATTCCGCATCGGCGTCCGAAATCGTGGCCGGAACGCTCAAGTATTCCGGCCGCGCCGTGCTCGTGGGCCGGCGCACCTTCGGCAAGGGCTCCGTGCAGGACATCATCGATTTCCCCGGTGACACGGCGCTCAAGGTCACCATCGCGCAGTATCTCACCTACGGCGACGTCTCCATCCAGGGCGTGGGCATCGTCCCGGACGTCGAACTGCACCACGTGCGCCTGGATCCGAAGCGGCGCACGCGGCCCGTGCTCTATTACACGGCCGGGCGCGAAACCAGCTCCGAAGCACAACTGAAGAGCAGCCTGAACGCGGCGCGCACCACCCCCAAGGGCAAATCCATGTACATGGTGTTCGCCCTGCAGCCGGAGCCCAAGACCCCGCCGTTCGTGTGCAACTTCTGCGGAATGGATCCCGACGAGGCCGAACCCGCCGAGGATGAGGAATATCCGCAGGATGCCGCCGTGGATCTGGCCGCCGGCATCCTGGTGCATCAGAAGGGGCTCTTCGTCGCCCGGCCCGCGCTGCTACCGCAGTTGGCCAGCGTCATCGAGAACTTCCAGGCCGCAGCCGACAAGGAAATCGCCAGGAAGATGCAGGCGTTGTTCAAAATCGACTGGACCCGCAACGATACTGACAAGCCGATTGCCCTGGAAGCCCGGCTCACGGTGGTGGACAACGGCCGCACCACCGGATGGGCCAAGGTCGACGCGGAAGTGAAGAACACGGGCAAGACGCCCGTGCACCGCCTGCGCGGCGAAATCCACTCCACCAATTCCCGCTTCGACTTTCAGGAAGTGCTCTTCGGCATCCTCAAGCCCGGCGAAACCGTGAAACGCACGGTGGAAGTGAAAGTTCCGGCCGGGCTATCCGCCCGCACCGACCGGCTGGAACTGATCCTGTTCAGCCATCTGCAGGAACTGGGCGTGAAGACTTCCACGCTGATCTCCACGGGCAAGACGGCCACGGCCCGCCTGCAGGTTGCCGCGGCCTTCGCCGACAAGGATGGCGATGGCATCCTGGCCCCGGGCGAGACGGGCACCTTCCGCATCCGGGTGAAGAACGTCGGCGACGGCCCCACCTACGATGCCAACGTCGTGCTCAAGAACCTCACCGATGAAAACGAGGTGCAACTGGCGGCCTCGCGCGCGGACCTGCGCAACCTGGCGCCCGGTGAGACCCGGGAAATCGCCTTCCATGTGAAGGCCAACACGAACACCGGCTCGCAGCCCTGGAAATTCCGGCTGGAAATCCGCGACTGCAATGTCAACACCAGCGTGGACATTCCGTGGAACGTGAGGCGCAAGGACAAGGCCCTGCCCGCCATCGCGCAACTGTCGGGCACTTTCGTACTGGCCAGGGAAACCGACGTCTTCGACACGCCATGGCCCGACACGCAGAAGCCGCAGGGGAAACTGCCCGCTGGTTCGGCACTCAAGGCCCTGCGCGAAATCAACGGGTTCGTGCAGGTGGCGCTCAATCCCAAGCAGACCGCCTGGGTGCAGAAGGACGCAGGCGCCCTGCAAAAGATGCCGCCCAGGGATGCCCGCATGGCGGAGCATTTCGTCTACACGCCGCCGGTCCTGCAACTGCCGCCCGCGCCCGAATCCGTCGTCACCGGAAAGACCTTCACCGTGCAGGGAACCGTAGAGGACCCCGACGGCGTCAAGGACGTCATCGTGTCCGTGACCAACGTCAAGGCCAACGTCTTCCTGAAGAAAGTGGCCTACGTGCCCCAGTCGCCCAATACCGCCAAGGCCCCGTTCTCGGTGGAAGTCCCCCTGCAGCCTGGCGTCAACATCCTCTCGATCACCACCCGGGACCGCTTCGACGCCCAGGAGAGCCGCAACCTGATCGTGGTCGCCCAGTAATCCCCATCTTTTCGACGCCAACTCACCATCCCCAGTCCACGGATTCCCGCGGGGAACGCAAAATGCGAAAAAAGAATCCGAAAGATCGCAACGCGGCGGCGAGTCCTCCCCTGTCGGGGAAAACAAACTTTTGCACAATGCCCCAACCCGATTAGTATTCTAAATTTGACTTACTTTTTCCGCCTGTAGCGGGGGCGGGAAAAAAACGGTTGCTTTCCTTGAAAAACCTGCATATGAAAAGTCCGTTCCCGCGACAGATTGCGAAAAGAAACGGCGCGGGTTCCGGAGAAATCGTCATGCATCTCACGAAATTTTTGTTTTTGTCTCTCCTGACGGCTTCATTCCTTTTCTCGGCCTGTGACGACGGCGGCAATAAGAAGGAGAACAATACGAACAACCAGCAGAATACCTGCGATGACCTCGACTGCGGCGCACACGGCGTCTGCCGCGAGGGAGGCACGGGACCGTACTGTGAATGCGAAACGGGCTACCAGGGCACGCACTGTGATACTTGCGCAGCCGGCTATGAACCCCAAGGCGATATGTGTATCCTTCCGGAAGACCCGTTCTTTGGCACACCGGTTGTCGATGGCACGATCACCGTGGGCGCGGGCGACTGGAGCGAGGGCCAGCGGGTGGGTACCTGCGAAACCCCCTCCGACTGGGGCGCCAACGTCCTGCATGCCCTCTACGTGGCCTATGACCAGACCAACCTCTACATCGGCGTAACTGGCTCGGTGGAAGCCCAAAACGCCCTGGCCGTGTACATCGACACGGATTACGGGCCTTCCAGCCGCGGGCTCTCGGCTCTCGGGTCGGCCACCGACAACGATGGCGCGCTGGACAACGCCCTCTCCTCCGTCATCACCATCGCGCATACCGCCTTCCGCGCGGACTGGGCCGTGGGCACCAAGGGAATGGCCTCGGCGGGAAGCGCACTCTCGGACAACGCGGGCTGGCGCGATGTCGCCACGGATCCGGCCGACTTCCACTGGAAATCCGGCGTGCTGGTGTCGGGAAGCGCCGGGTTCGAAGCGGCCATCCCGCTGACCGACCTCTTCGGCGGCCTGCCGCCGGATGGAACGCAAGTGGCCGTGTTCGCCCGACTGGTCAACGAGGACGGACAATATCTGTCCAATCAGACAGTACCGATGGACAGACCGGAGAGGCCCGACACCGTCAACGAGGTGGCCGTGATCACACTGCGTTCCGGTCAGACCAACCCCTGCGACCAGGACGGTTTCTGCGAAGCCGGCGAGAATTTCAGCAACTGTCCCGATGATTGCCCCATGACGGGCGAATGCGGCGACCCCAACGAGTTCCTGTGGGAAGACGCCGTGATGTACTTCGTGCTGGTGGACCGCTTCTTCGACAGCGACGGCCAGCGCCAGGAAGTGCCGGGGGTAGACTGGGCCGCCCAGTTCCAGGGCGGCGACTGGAACGGCGTGACCGCCAAGTTGTCCTACCTGGCGGATCTGGGCGTCAACACCCTGTGGCTGTCGGCTCCCTACAAGAACCGCGATCTGCCGGGAGCGGCCATCGACCCGGGCAGCGATTCCCATCTGTACTCGGCCTATCATGGCTACTGGCCCTCCCCCGCCAACATCGACTATTCCGACCCCAACAATCCGCAGCCCACCCCCACCGTGGAAAGCCGCCTGGGAACGGCCGCCGACCTGCACACGCTGGTGGATTCGGCGCATGCCGAGAACATGTTCGTGCTCTTCGACTACGTCATGAACCACGTCGATGACCAATCGGGCCTGTATGCGGCCCACCAGGACTGGTTCTACCGGGAGAACGGCAATCCCGTGCTGTGCTCTCCCAACTACTGGAACGACCCGTACTATGGCACCCGCTGCGCGTTCACGCCGTACCTGCCGGCCTTCGACTACTATCAGTCCTGGGTGCGCCAGTGGTCCGTGGCCGATGCCCTGTGGTGGGCCCAGGCGTACGGCATCGACGGCTACCGCCTCGACGCCATCAAGCACGTCCCGATGGAATGGCTCACGGAACTGCGCACAGCGCTCAATGCACGCTTTTCCAGCCCTGCGGGCGGACGCTTCTACCTCGTGGGCGAAACCTATGATTACGACAACCGGCAGGTGCTCAAGAATTTCGTAGACCCCGCGACCAAACTGGACGGCCAGTTCGATTTCCCGCTGCGCAAGCGCATCTGCGACGCCATCTTCAAGCGCAGCATGAGTCTGGACGACCTGTTCAACTTCTGGAACGAAAACGACAACTTCTACGGCCCCGGCTCGCTCATGTCCACCTGGATCGGCAATCACGACATCCCGCGGGCCATCCACTTCGCCTCCGGACAGATCGACGACTGCTACCAGGGCTCCTGGGTGGGCAATTCCTGGAATCCCGGCGCCTTCCAGCAGCCCGGCGACGCCGCCCCCTACGAGCGGCTGGCGCTGGCGTTCGGCCTGCTTCTGACCAACCGCGGTGTGCCCCTCATCTACTACGGCGACGAAATCGGCATGGCCGGCGGCGGCGACCCGGACAACCGGCGCATGATGATGTGGGACGGCCTGAATGCGCATCAGACCCAGTTGCGCGAAACGGTGCGCCGCCTGCTGCAGATCCGGCGCGAGAACATCGCCCTGCGCCGCGGCCGGCGCGTCACCGTCACGGGCGGCTGGGACACGTTCGCCTACAAGCTCACGGGCTGCGGCGAATCCGAAGACGTGTACGTGCTCGCCAACCGCTCGGACAATGCGGCTTCCGTCTCCGGACTCCCCGCCGGCACCTGGCGCGAGCTGCTCACCGGCGGCACGCAGACGGGCGGCTCCCCGGTGGAGATTCCCGCCCGTAGCCTGCGGATCTTCAAGGCCAACTGACCCGCACGGAGGTGGAATCGTGCATCATTTTCGCCTGCCTTTTTTGTTCTTCTTTCTGGCGATGAACGCCTGCAGCCCGCATGGATCCCCGGTCTCCTGCCCGAAGCCCGCCGCAGTGGTGGCCCCGCATGAGAGCGGTGTAGCACAAAAAAATCAAGAGGAAGCCATGCCCGCAAATGAAAAAAATACGCCCAATCCCCGGATTCCCGCGGCGCTGGTGGAGGAAGTCATCCAGAAACTCAAGGGCGGCAACGAGAATCCCGCGGATCACGAACGCATCGAACGCGGCGTGCGGCAGGCCGCGGACCTCTGGGACACGACCCGGGACGGCGCCCCCGAAACCTTCGCCGCCTTCTGCGAAACACACTTCGCCCCGGCGGGGCCCGCGCTCGACGCCCTGTACGAACGCCTCGCCCACGCGCTGGAGGTGCTCAAGGGCCACAATGCCCGCATGCGCCTGGACCTGAGCCGCCGGGTGCAACTGGATCTGGGCGAAATCCTGCCCATCGACCGCTGGCTGGCCGAATACGAACCCTCCGCCCATCTGATCGACGACCTCTTCGCCAACAGGGTGGCCTTCCTGACCATCCTGAACTTCCCCCACTACACGCTGGAAGAGAAGAAAGCCCTGCATGCGAAATGGAACCGCCGGCAGTGGGCCCATGCACGGCTGGGCGACGTCTTCACGGCCCGCGTGCCGGCCGCCGTGCGCCAGACCATCGAAACAGCATTCACGCAAGCCGATGACTATATTTCAAATTATAATATTCATATGGGAAAAGTTATAACACCTGAGGGAAAAACGCTTTTCCCGGCCGACATGAAGCTCATCACACACTGGAATCTGCGCGATGAAATCAAGAGCCGCTATGCGGACCGGGAGAACGGGCTGACCGCGCAACGCGTCATCCTGTCCATCATGCGGCGCATCGTGGACCAGAGCATCCCCGTGGAGGTCATCGACCGCGGCGAGTTCACATGGGATCCGGCGGCCAACCGTCTCACGCGCGACGGGCGGGAGCTCACGGGCACGCCCGAGGGCGAACGGCGCTATGCCGTGCTGCTGCGCAACTTCCAGGCCGTTCGGGCCGAAGACGCCTTCTCGCCGCGCCACCCCACCTACATCCAGCGGGTGTTCGACCGGGACCTCGAATACACGGAAACGGAAATCGAAAAGCTCTTCGTGGAACTGGTTTCCTCCCCGCTGGCGGCCGAGGTCGGCAAAGTCATCGAAAAGCGGCTGGGACGCAAACTGGAGCCCTTCGACATCTGGTACGACGGGTTCAAGGCGCGCGCCTCCCTCTCCCAGGAAAAGCTCACCGAAACAACACGCAAAAAATATCCGACGGCGCAAGCCTTCTCCAGGGACATCCCGCGCATCCTCAAGCAACTGGGGTTTCCCCCGGACAAGGCCGAATCCATCGCCCGCCGCATCGTGGTGGATCCCGCCCGCGGCGCCGGCCACGCGTGGGGCGCGCTCATGCGCTCGGATGTGAGCCACCTGCGCACGCGGATTGGCGCCAAGGGAATGGATTACAAGGGCTACAACATCGCCGTGCATGAACTCGGCCACAACGTGGAGCAGACGCTCACCCTGCAGGACGTGGACGAATACCTGCTCACGGGCGTGCCCAACACGGCATTCACCGAAGCCTGGGCCTTCATCTTCCAGCACCGCGACCTGGAACTGCTGGGCATGCCAGCCAGAGACCCGCAAGCGGCCGTGCTCGACGTGCTGGACAATTTCTGGTCATCCTACGAAATCATGGGCGTGGCGCTGGTGGACATGCGCGTCTGGCGCTGGCTCTACGCCCACCCGGAGGCGAACGCCGCCCAGTTGAAGGATACCGTGCTCGCCACCGCCCGGGACGTGTGGAACGCCTATTATGCCCCCGTCTTCGGCACGAAGGACGAAATCCTGCTGGCCATCTACAGCCACATGATCGACTATCCGCTGTACCTCCCCGCCTATCCCATCGGGCATCTGGCGGAATTCCAGATGGAAGCATTCCTGCGCGGCAAGGTCCTGGGCCGCGAGATGGCGCGCATCTGCGCGCAGGGACGCCTGCTGCCGGATGCCTGGATGCAGGGTGCCGTGGGTGCGCCGCTCTCGGTGAAGCCCACGCTGGAAGCCACCCGGCGCGCGCTGGATTCGCTTCGCTGACCGCTTCCTCCAGTTTTCCGTCCGTCGGGGCGAAATCCGCGGCCAGCTTGACTTTTCCCGGAATCGCGGCAAGAAAAGAAAAGCTGCCCGTTTCCGTTCGTGATTCCCATTTTTGCAGCTACTGGAGGAAACCCCATGAAGAATCTCGCGACCTTCCTTTGCGGACTCGTCCTCTGGATCGCCGTGGAACCGGCTTCTGCCCAGCAGCCCCCGTGGCTTCCGCCGGCGCCGGCTCCCGTGATCTCCGCCGAATCGCACGTCCTGCCGCCCGACATCCGCGCGGACGAGTCCGACGTCATCCTGCGCAAATTCGGCTTCGGCGCCGAGTTCCGCATGAATGTGGTCCCGGAATTCTTCCTCAACCTGTTCCTGCGCGCGGCCCACGAGGTGAAGAGTCCTTCGTTCGCGGGAAAATTCATCTATCGCACCCGCACCACGGACGTGGTCATCAAGGGCGCCTACTGGGACATCCAGGCTCCCGACGGTAACTGGATGGGCATCAACCACGACTGGGAAGACATGGACTACGTGGAGTTCAAGAACTTCCGCTTCGCGTGGGGACAGATCAGCGTGATGTGGAACCAGCCGCTGATCACGGGCCTGTATTTCATCTACGGCGGCGGCATCGGCGCAGGCGCCGTGCTCGGCGACATCTACACCACGCCAGCCTATGGCTGCACGGCCGACAACTGGCGCGATGCCTCGACCACGCCCCTGATCGGCTGCTGGCACTCCTCCCTGGATCCCGATCGCGAGAAGGAGGACATCCCGGGCGTGATGGCCGCGCTCGAAGCCACCGTGGGGCTGCGCTACGATTTGTTCTCCAACGTGAGTTTCAAACTGGAAACCGGCCTGTTCCTGCCCGGCTTCTGGCACGTCACCGGCTCCGTGGAACTGCTCTTCTGATCGCCCTGCTCTCCCCGTCCCCGTTTCCCATCTGAAAACGGAAAGGGCCGAAAAGAAAAAATTTTCGCATACCCAGCGTCTCCATTCCAGATGGAGACATCCGGTCAGGCATCGGCATCGAGTCCCAGCGCCACGAAGATCACGGCCAGCGCTTCCAGCAGTTCCGATGGGATGGGCTCCTGCTCGTCGATCTCGCACAGCGCCCTCGCCAGCCGCGGGTCCTGCACCACGGGCACGCCCGCACGGCGCGCCAGCCGCTTGAACTTCCGGGCGGCCTCGCCACGGGTCCGCGCCAGCACGAAGGGTTCACGGGATTCATCCATTCCAACGGCCACGGCGACATGTTCGGGATTCACGATCACCACCTTCGCCTGGGAAACGAGCCGATGCTCCGGGGGCATGGCCAGCAGGCGCTCGAAAAAACTGCGGCGCTGCATCCGCACGTGCGGGTCGCCTTCCTGCTGCCGGTGCTCCTCCTGGATTTCCCGGCGGGTCATGCGCAACTCCCGCGCATGGCGCCACAGCACGATCCCAACGTCCATGGCGGAAAGCAAGAACAGCACCCCGAACTGCATCCACAGCAGCCGGCGAAAGAGTTCGGCAAAACGCGGCAGTTGCGGATCCGCCTGCAGAACGAGCACGTCGCCGCGCACCATCCACAGCAGCAGCATGCCGCCCAGCGCCAAAAAGAGCACGAACGGCAGCGCCACCAGGGCATCCGTCAACGCCCGGCGGCTCCAGATTTTCCCGAGTCCGCGGGAGGGCGACAGGTTTTCCCAGCGGGGCCGCAGGCGAAGGAAGTTGGGCACCAGACCCGTCTGGACCCACCCCGCGAGCAGCGCCCCGGCTACCCCCAGCACCCAGAAGGGCCACGAAACCCGCACGAACACACCGGCAGCTTCGAACAGCATTCTTTCCGGACTTTCCATCTGCAGCGAAAATGCCCGCCGGGAAAAATCCGCCAGCGCCCAGGCTGCCGCCTGCACCAGCGCCGCGAAAAACAGCACGAACAGGCAATGATGCAAGAGCGGGGAAACCTTGCGCGAATACGCGACCTGCCCGCGCTTCCATGCCTCCCGCTTCCGGCGGGGAGTCGCCGGTTCGCTGCGTTCCTGGGCCTCATCCGCCATGCGGGTCCTCCCTTCCTTCAGGCATCATTTTCGGAAAAGCGCAGAAAAGGTTGCCACGAATCAGCGAACCTGGAACGTATCGTCCAGCGCGAGGTTGCGGGCCAGCACGCGCACGAACTGGCCGATGTACGAGGAGCCGCCGCTGGAATCGGCCATGTCGAGAATGTAGAGATAGCCGTCGGGCCCGGCCCCGACCCACGACGGAAACCGCACGGCCACATCCTTGCCGAAACGGCCGAATCCCGCCAGGACGTTGAACTGGGCCCGGTACTGCACCGGGATTTCCGCAGTTTCATCCATCGTCATGCGCAGGGTGAAAAATGGTGTGACTTGCTCGCCACCCTGGCGGGGCAGCCGGTAATCGAACGTGCCCGGAATATCCGCGCAGGCGCGCTGCGGCCCCACGGCTTCCCGGTATGGCCGGTACGGCGTTCCCGACCCGGTCAGCACGAAACTGCCATGGGAGCGCACTTCATAAATCTGCGGTCCCGAAAGGCACCAGAAAGAATTCATCTCGGGCCAGAGCGCGCCGACGCACGTGCCCAGAGTCTCTCCCTCGGCCCTGCGGCACACGGCGCCCTGCTTCCAGCCGAAGACCCGGCAATCCAGATCCGACGTACAGGTCGACGGCGCGTGCGTTTCCCGGTCGGCATATTCCAGCGGAGCCAGCAGCAGGGCATCGGCCCACACGTCCGTCACGAGGAATTCCCGATCCGATGCCAGAAAACGCGAGCAGGCATTGGTGAAATCCTGGGCATGCTCCTTCGGGAAGCACAGTCCCGGCAGATCCTGGCGCTGCATGGGCGTGCGGCGGCACACCTGATCATCCAGGCAATCCTCCGAGGAATCGCAGCCCACGATGCGTAGCACGTCTCCTGCGCGCACCCCAGCGGCGCAGTAGTTGGCGCCCATGTCATAGAAGAACAAATCGGGAGCCGAGGAGGCATCCCGATCCGCCACGCCCCAGCGCCGGGCGGACCCCGGCAGCACGCCATCCCACACGAGGCTCCAGGTTTCAGAACGCATGAAGTAGCCGTCCATGTCGTGCAGGTGCAGCCCATCGTCGAAGGGAACGATTTGCGGAAGGCCGCCGGAGGGGAGCGTGGGGGAATCCTCGATGTAGTAGGAAACCGGCGTTTCCATGCGCGGACGGCCGCCGGAAGAGGAGTTCTCCCCGATGTCCACGGCATTGCGGAACCGGTGCGCCAGCACTTCCTCCGGCCATGTCTGGACCTCGCCTGCGCCCAGCCGGTAATCGAACACGTCCTGCGTGAAGGCTTCATCCAGATTGAGAACGTAGAGCACGCCGTCCCAGGACACCGCCGCGCCGAAGATCCCCAGCAGCGTGGTCTTTTCCCGGGGATCCTCGTTTTCCGTGTTCTCCGGGCGCTCGAAGAAGGCCACATCCTGGAGCGGCCGGTTCTCCGAGAGTTGGATGCCGGGCGAAAGCGCCAGAAAATGCCGCGGCGCCGTACCCACGGGCAGGCATCCCCGCTCCGGCGAATCGATGCCGAGAGCCGGCAACTGGCGCGTATCGGCCTGCGTTTCGCACTCCACGCGATCGGACAGCCGCACCACCCGGATGTCGCCGGCGTTCGTCACGGCATACAGGAAACGGCCCCAGCGGGTCTGCGGCGTGATGCGCAACCTGCCAAACCCGCGGGTTTCCCCGTCCAGCCGCACGGGTTCCGCCGCCAGCGGTTCTCCCGAATCCGCGTCCAGGTCCAGCGCCAGCAGGACATCGGGCGCATCGGGAGAATTCGCGTTGAGCCCCACGAACAGCGTGGTGGATTCTACCACCAGGGGCATGGGACTCCAGCGGACTGGCGAGGCATCGGCTGTGCCGTTCTCCTCCGGACAATCGGCCATGGAAAGAGGTTCCAGATACGGAGATTCGCCGGAAAGCCGGTAGGCCGACACCACCTGCCCGGAGGCATCCACGCGCGCCAGCGCCTGGCAGCCCGGAAACGTCAGCCATGCATCCGGAAAAACGCCCTTCGTTTCGATGGCGAAGGGAACGGAAGAGAGAGGTACGCCCTGTTCCGTCAAAGGCATTGTCGCGGGCGCTTCCGCCGGCGTCTCCCCCCGAGCCATGGCCAGAAGGGCCGACACGGGCACCCGCACCAGCCGCGACGGACGAAAGGCCGCCACGCTCACGACGCCTGCAGCGTCATCATAGGCCATGTCCTGCAACTGCATGCCCACGGGAAAGAAGTTGTAGCCTGGAGAGAGGGAATCCAGATCCACCAGTTTCTTTTCCTTGAGATCCACGAGCGCCAGTTCGCCGCGGGCCGAGAGCGCAATGACCGCGAAATTCCGCGTATTGGAGGGATTTTCGCTGCACGATTGCCGGGTTTCCCTCTGCCAGTGTCCCGCATCGTCCTTGCGGGCGCAGAAGAAAATGGCGGAAACGGGGCGCTCCAACTGGCGTTCGGGAAGTTCCTCGGAACTGTCGTCACAGGCCGAAACCAGCCCGAGAGCCCAAAACGCCACGAGGACGCCGCCCCAATACGACCAGCCCCGCACGGGGAAAAATGACATGCGCATCGCTCAATCCTTTCCAATGCGTTTCGGCGTACCGAACCGTCCCAGCCGGCGCCAGACGCCGTCGGAGAAGGCGACCAGCGCCAGCGTGCCTTCGGCGAAATTCACGACGTACATCCCCGTCCCGCGGGACTCGGGGAAGAAAACGAACTCATGGGGCCCGAGGCCCACGCCGATCCGCTGCACCCAGGAAGACCGTTCCGGATCCAGTTCCAGGATTTCCCCTTCGGGAAACGAGGTGACGAACAGTTTTCCATCCGCCCCATGGACCTGCATCAGACCGGGCTGCGAGGAGACTTCCGTGGTGCCCGCTGGCAGCAGTTTCGTGCGCGCCTGCGCATCCGTGACGACGTCGAACGTAGCCACGACGGGCGGATAGCGGATGGCCGCATGCAGCCGCGATCCATCTGGAGAAAAGGCCAGTCCCCGCACCTCCGCGCCGCTCTCGTAGGGCCCCCACGGACTCTGCAGGTAGTAACTGCCCACGGGGACGACGATATCGCGCCCCAGGTCGGGAACGTACTGCCATGTGTACCAGGCGATTTCCGACGCGTAGGAATTGGAAACGAAAAACGTGGAATCGTCCGCCCCAGGGCCGCGCACGGCGTCGTAGGAACCCACGTATCCGTTGGCATTGGGCGACAGGCGGGCATCGACCACCGAGGCGACCACCGGCGGCTCCACGGCGTAATCCACCACCGTCAGATACGGACTGTTCAGATGCGTCACCACGGCATAGCGCAGATCGTCGAAGGCCAGGATCCGGAATGGATCCGCCGCCAGTCCGTCTTCCTTCGTCAACTTGTGGGAAGAGCGGCAGTCCCGCGGCCAGGACGCGTCGCATCCGGCGCCGCAATCCAGGCATGTCACCTTCCCCGAGGCATCCTCATAGACGTCCACCCACGTCAGGGACGGCTCCGCACGCACGGACACCAGCAGACGGTACGCCATGGAGGAGCCTTCGGGCGCCGGCAGGACGACCATGCTCCCCGCATAGGAGCCCAGCCGCACCACGGTGCGGATGAGCGTGTCGTCGAGTCCGCACACGAACTGATCCGGATTTCCCGGGTCCAGCGCACAGGCGTTCGAAAGCGGAGCCGCCGCCATCTCATGGATGCGGTCGGCGTCCAGCGCCATGAGCGTGGAGCCGTTGTAGCGCAGATCGGAATTGCCATTGGTGACGAAGAGGGTCTTTCCCGAAGGGGAAAGTTGCAGGCCCGTCGGATAGAAGAAGATGTCCCTGGGCGGATCGATGCCGGCGATGTCCTTGGCGCAGCCAGCCAGTCCCGCCACCATCAGGAACAGGGAAAGGAAAGAAAAGGCTCGATGCATGAATCCACCTGCATCCTTTTTCCGGCCCACCACCCGCGCCGCAAGAAGCCGGAAACGGGCGGTTTGCCACCCATCAGAAGTAATCCCCATTCATCGGGTCGTGCGAATCCCGGGAATTCGGGGAAAACGGCGCCGCCTGGTTGCGCATGTGCCGCCCCACGAGGAAGACCACGAACCCGCCCAGCGCCATGAGGACCCATTTCGCGTTGGGAGTCAAGCCCGACAGGTAATTTCCCGGCGTGCGGAACCAGAATCCGCTCTGCAGCACGTCGAACGAGAGTTGGTGCGCCTTGTGCAGCCCGTAGGCATTCCAGCCGGCCCACCCCATGAGCGCGAGCCCTGCCAGGAGCACCAGAAGTCCGCCGTATTCCCAGAATTCCTTCATGCCAGTGCCGCCAGGATCTTGAAGTCGGCAATCCGCCGCATCAGGGCATCGAGCCGGAACAGCAGCGCCAGCCGGTTCTGCCGGATGCGCTCGTCGTCCGCCATCACCCGCACGCCGCGCTCGTCATCGAAGAACTCGTCCACGTCCTTCCACAAAGCCACCATCTCCCGCAAGGCCCCCGCGTGATCCTCCCGCGCCAGACGTTCCTCGCACGCCTGCCGCACCCGCTCCACGGCCGCATGCAGGTTCCGCTCCGCCGGGTGCTCCAGCAATGCCGGATCCACCTCGTCCGTGGCACGCTCGGCCTTCTTGAGGATGTTCATGCGCCGGTACAGGCGCACCAACTGCACGAATTCCGGCGTGTCGGCGAGGCCCGCCAGCGCCGAAAGCCGCTTGCGCGCCTCCAGCGGCCGGTCGGCGCCCACAGCCAGAACGCTCTCCACCATTTCCTTGGGATGATTCTCGCCCAGCAGGCCGCGCAGACGGTCCACCACGAACTCCTGCACCTGAACGGGATCACAGGGAAGCGGCAGCGAGGCACAGGCCTGCGCCACCATTTCCGAAAGCGAAAAATCCAGACCGGACTCGAGCAGGATGCGAAGCAGCCCCAGTGCCGCCCGGCGCAGGGCGAAGGGATCCGCGGAGCCGGTGGGCTTGAGACCCGCCGCCACGCCGCCGCACAGCGTGTCGATCTTCTCGGCCAGCGCCAGCGCGCGGCCCAGATCCGTCGACGGCAGCGCATCCCCCGAGAACCGCGGCCGGTAATGCTCCTCGATGGCCTGGGCCACGGCCGGATCCTCCCCCTGCACGAGCGCGTAGGCACGCCCCATCTCGCCCTGCAGGTCCGGAAACTCGTACACCATCTGGGTTTCCAGATCCATCTTGCACAAAAGCGCCGCCCGGTCGGCCGCGGCCGCATCCACGCCCATGCGATGCGCGAACCACGCGGCCATCTTCCGGATGCGCCCGATGCGCTCCCACATGGTCCCCAGTTTCTGGTGGTAGACCATCTTTTCCATGCGGATGCGGCGGTCCTCCAGGCGGGTCTTGCGGTCTTCGTCCCAGAAGAAGCGGGCATCGGCCAGGCGGGCGGAAAGCACGCGCTGGTTGCCGGCCAGCGAGGATTCGGGGCGGCGCAGCGGAGTTCCCAGTACGGTGGCGAAACGCGCGGCCAGCCGGCCATCGGACTGCCGGAACCCGAAATAGCGCTGATGCTTGCGCATGGCGCTCAGGATGACGGCCTCCGGAACCGCCAGGAAATCCGTGGAGAAACTGCCCATCACCAGCGTGGGATGCTCCACGAGGCAGACGACCTCGTCCACCAGCCCCTCGTCCTCGATCCACGTCAATCCTTCGCTGCGGGCGGCCTGCGCGAGCGCCTCCACGATGACTTCCCGGCGGCGCAGGGAATCCACCATCACGCCATGGCGCTCCAGCAACGCCTCGTAGTCGCGCGCATGGCCCAGGTCCTCGCCTTCCGGCGAAACGAAACGGTGCCCGTGCACGCGCCGGCTCGACTGCAGACCATGAGAGGAAAACTGCAGCAATTCCTCTCCCAGCAACGCCACGATCCCACGCAGGGGGCGCGAAAACGTCCACGGTTCGGCGGTCCAGCGCATGCTGCGGGCGAACGGCAGCCTGGCGATCCACTGGGGCAGGATGCCGGCGAGCACCTGTGCGCTAAAACGCCCCGTCTCGCGCAGCGTGGCCGCCAGGCACAGCCGGCCGCCCTTTTCCGCGCGATGGGTCTCTTCCAGCGTGCAGCCCGCCTTCTTCAGGAAACTCTCACCGGCGCGGGTGAGCGTTCCCTCGGGCGTGAGCGCGACCTCCACGGGAGGGCCCACCAGTTCGGTTTCCAGGTCTTCCTGCCGGTCGGCGATGCCCTCCCCCACCAGCGTCAGGCGTCGGGGCGTGGTATGGGTGGTAATCGCCTCGAAATCGATGCGCGCGGTTTCCAGGAACGACAGGAACAGGCGGGGCGCCTCCTCCTGGAAGCGCATCTGCTCGGAAACGGGGATTTCCTCGCAAAACAGTTCCACGATCAAGCGTTCAGCCATGGGACACCCCCGAATTCAGCAGCGGATAGCCGAGTTCCTCGCGCTGGGCGAGATAGGCGGCCGCGGCCTTGCGGGCCATGGACCGCACCCGCAGGATGAAGCGCTGCCGCTCGGTGACAGAGAGCGCCCCGCGGGCGTCGAGCACGTTGAACAGGTGCGAGCAACGCAGGGCCGCCTCGTATCCGGGCAGCACGCAGCCGGCGGCGAGCGCGGCGTCGCATTCGGCCTCGTACTGGTCGAACATGGCCAGGTGCATGGCCGTGTTGGCCACCTCGAAATTGTACTTGCTCAGTTCCCATTCGTCCCGGCGGTGCACTTGCCCGTAGGTCACGCCCGGCGCCCACTGCAAATCATAGACGTTATCGACATTTTGCAAAAACATTGCAATACGTTCCAGACCATATGTCAATTCAACGCAGACTGGATTGCAATCGAAGCCGCCAACCTGCTGAAAATACGTAAATTGGGTAACTTCCATGCCATCCGCCCACACCTCCCAGCCCAGTCCCCAGGCGCCCAGCGTCGGGCTCTCCCAGTCGTCCTCCACGAAGCGGATGTCATGGTCCAGGGGATCGATTCCCAGACGGCGCAGGCTGTCCAGATACAGTTCCTGGGAATTTTCAGGACATGGCTTCAAAATCACCTGGAACTGGTAATAGCGGCCCAGGCGGTTGGGATTCTCGCCGTAGCGGCCATCGCCGGGACGGCGCGAAGGCTCCACGTAGCAGACGTTCCACGGCTCGGGCCCCAGCGCCCGCAGGAAAGTGGCCGGATTGAACGTTCCGGCGCCAGTTTCGATGTCATAGGGCTGCCACAGCACGCAACCCTTCTCGGACCAGTAGCGAATCAGTTCCAGGATGACGTTTTGAAACAGCACGGGACCTCCTTGGCGTACCCTGTTGCGCATTCCGGGAACGAAAACAGCCCGGCGCGGCGGATTTTTCCCATGAAATCCCGAAAAATACAAGGAAAATCCAACCGCATCGCGATCCCGGCCGTGCGGCCTCCGTCCACCCCTCCTAAAGCACCGGCATCATGGAAATCGGAACGCTTTTCTGCTATCAATCGGCCGGCGGACGCTTCCGAGTCCGCACGAAAGGACGGTTCCCATGCGCCGAGTCATCTTCTGGTTGCTGCTGCCGCTTCTGGCCCTCACGGCCGGCTGCTATGACAAGACCACCTGCTGCCTCGTGGACGGCGGTTGCGACGCCGGAAACGACATGTCCGCGGATGCCGATGCCGGCGGCGACGCCGATGCGGACCGCTGACGCGCCCACGCGTCTCCCTGCGATCTCCCGCCCGAATGCCCGTCCCAAGGAAAAACCCCGCGCACGGCCACGAAAGCCATTGACGCGCCAATGCATCAGCCCATGCTGCCGAAGTGATTTCTCGCCTGAATTTCGCATTTGCACAAAACATGAAAATTTGCTAGCAGGCTGCAGGAGGCGCCATGACGAACGCGCACAAGCAACGACTTCGCGCACGTGCAGAAATCTTCAAGGCCATGGGGCATCCCTCGCGCCTGCTGATTCTGGACATACTCGCCGAACGCGACTGCACGGTCACGGAACTGATGCAGGCCGTGGGCGACAACATGAGCACGGTGAGCCGCCACTTGAGTGTCCTGCGGGCGGCCGGGCTCATCGACGGCCGGCGCATGGCCAACCAGATTTTCTACTACCTGAAGATTCCCTGCATCCCCCGCTTCTGCCAGTGCATCGACGCCGAGGTGCGGGCGCACCGGGAAGACAATGCACGGCAACCCTGTTCACAAGAATGCTTTCTGGGAGGTCCACCATGTCGAGAATCCTGAACATCCTGGGCACGGGATGCCCGAAATGCCGCAAGCTCGAATCCAACGTCCGCGAAGCCGTCGATCGTCTCGGTCTTTCCGACGAAGTGAAGAAAGTCTCCGACATCGATGAGATCGTGGGTTTCGGCGTGATGATGACGCCGGCCCTGGCCATCGATCGCGAGGTCGTCGTCACCGGACGCGTACCTTCGGTGGAAGAACTCGAGCAGATCCTCCGGAAATGAGCCCGGACGCGAAAACGCTGCCAGAAAAGTCCGGCAAGGAAACCGCCATGCAACGGCTTCGCATCGTGGCCGTGGTGGCACTGTTCCTGTTCATGCTCGGCGGAATCGCCACCGCCGCCATGCGGGAATACGGGAAACGCCCGGTCAAGCCATCCCTGCCGGCGACATCCGGGGATGGGACGGGCCCCGTGGCGGTGTATTACTTCCACGGCTTCCAGCGTTGCGCCGGCTGCCTGCGGACCGAGAAGATGCTGCGCGAAGTCCTCGAGGAAGCGTTTCCGGCCGAAATGAAGGCCGGCACTGTGGTCTTTCGAGCCGTGAACGTGGAAGAAATCGAAAACGTCGACATCGTGGAGCGCTTTTCGGTGACGGCGCGCCACCCCGTGGTGGCGGACGAGAGGCGCGGCCCCAACGGCCCGTGGAAGGAAATCGCGCGCATTCCGGGCGAAAAGGAAGAACTGCGGAAAGTCGTGGAACCCCTCGTCCGGTCCATGCTGCAGGGCGAAGCAGGAGAATCCCGATGACACTGGCGGCTCTGCTCCTCTCGGCGGCGTGGCTGGGCATCCTCACGGCCATTTCCCCATGTCCCCTGGCCACCAACATCGCGGCCGTCATGTTCATCGGGAAAACGGTGTCCAGCCCCGGCCGCGTGTTGTTCTCCGGGCTCATGTACACGCTGGGACGCGCCCTTTTCTATGTAATCCTGGCCATTCTCCTGGTCTACGGACTCCTTTCGGCGCCCCACGTCTCCCTGTTCCTGCAGAAGTACATGATCATGGCCATGGGCCCCGTGCTGATTCTCGCGGGAATGTTCCTGGTCGGCGTGCTTTCCCTGCCGGCGGGCGGCGGCGCCTGGACAGCCCGGCTGGCGGGACGCCTGGGCTCCGGCCCCGCGTCGGCCTTCGCCCTCGGCTTTCTGTTCGCCTCGGCCTTCTGCCCCGTTTCGGGCGCCATCTTCTTCGGCTCCCTCCTGCCGCTCGCCCTGCAGACTTCCTCTCCGGAAATTCCCGTGCTGGCCTTCGGCATCGGCACCGGGCTTCCCGTATTGGCGCTGGCGCTGGCACTGGCGCTGGGCGTTTCCTCGTTCTCCGCCATCTTCCATCGAATCACGCGGGCGGAACGCTTTCTGCGCCTGGCGACGGGACTCGTTTTCTTGGGGATCGGCATCCATTTCACGCTGGCCTATCTGTACCGGATCTGAGATTCCCCCGATTTTCCGGGGCGAAACATGCGCCACCCTGCGAAAAAAATGATTTCCCGAACTCCTGGCTTCCATCCAGCTTGCCATCCCCCGGAAATTCCGATATGGCTTTTTCGTCGCGCTTCGCGATTCAACCCATTGCAGGAAGGAGTTGCCCATGAAAAAATCAATGTTCCTCACCCTGGCCCTGTGTCTTCTCCCCTTCACCGCCCTCGCGCAGGAGACCGCCGCCGCGGACACGCCGCTGACGGCCGGCACCATGTCCCTGATGTTCAGTTTCGGCAGTTACGGCACCAACTATGGGCTCACCAACGGCGCCTTCTTCTCCGCCGCGCCCAATGAGGACATGGACCCCATGACCATCCATGCCCAGTATGGGCTGGGGGGACGCTACTACCTCAGTTCGCAACTGGCCGTTCGGGGAACGCTGCTGTTCGGCACCACCAGCCACGACACGGAAGGCAACGAGGAATCCTACACCCGCTTCGGGCTGGCCGGCGGCGCCCAGTTCCATTTCCTGAACTCAGGCAAGGCCTCGCTGTACGGCGGCGGCATGCTGGCGATCTACAGCGGCTCCTACTCCGAGGACGGCGCGGACGACCTGGACATCATGGGCTTTGGCGTCTACGGCATCCTGGGCGCCGAATACTACATCTCCAAGAACCTGAGCCTGGGCGCCGAATACACGCTGGGTCTCACCAAGGTGTCCGCCGAGCAGGGCCCCGTTGATTCCGACTACTTCGATTTGAGCATCCAGATGTTCTCGTTCAACCTCGGCTTCCACTTCTAGCCGGGTTCCCCGAACGCACGCAAAGTTGATTTTGGATTCGATCGATTTTCCTCAGAAACGATAACCGAACTTGAGGCCAAACCAGGGGACGTCGATGCTTTCGCCATCGATGCGCAGGTGCGCCCAGGCCCCCTCGACGGCGAAGAGGAATCCGCCGCGCCCGCTGTACTGGACGCCGAACGGCACATACGTTCCATAACTTTTCGCCTCTTCCTCCCCGTCGACATAATCGTGCAGGACCCCCACCATGAGTCCCGTGTAGGGCGTCCAGGTCTTGCGCGGATTCTCCCCCCCGAAATGGTAGGTGGCTCCCGCATATTTCGTGAGGGGCCCAAGGCCAGCCTCCAACTGGATTCTGGGCGTCACGAAAGCCGTCACGGAAAAGCCTATCAACGCCGGCCCTGCGTAGTTGAAATTGATGGAGAACGGCCTTTCGGAACGCGGATTCCGGTATACCTTGGGCGGCGCAGGCAATTGGGCCACCTGGGCTGGCGGCGCCATGGCGGGAATCGCGCAGGCCGGCACGCACGGGACGACCACGCAGGTTCGGACCTGCGGACAGCGCGAAGAGGGGGCCGAGGGACACGCGAAACGCCCCTGCGCGGCAGGCGGCGCTTCCACGATTTCCTCCGGCTCGGCCGGTTCTTCCACGATGACGGGGGGAGCGATCTGGGTCAGCAGCACGATGAAAATCCAGGATGCAGCGTACATGGTCGTTCTCCTTTCTGCATGAAGCGTCTGAAATCGGTCCAGTGACCCGCAGCCATAATCTCCATGCGCGCCACTGGAAAGCCGCCCGCGCTCCAAGCAAATCAGATGCCAAATTTCCAAAATCGGGGATCTGTCGTCCGATTTCGCGAAAAATCGACCAAACCGGCCGCCCGCGCCCCAAACGGGATTCGTTTTCCCCCACTCTTTTTGCGGTGCCCGCGACAAAACTGTCAGGGAAACCCGACACAGCGACCGGCCGCGGATTACACACAGATTACAAAGATTTCAGGACTCGCCGCATTTCCTCTCCGAAATGCGTCATGCTGGCGAAACGGCGGGAGGGATCCTTTTCCAGCGCCTGGAGCACGATGGACCCCAGTCGAGCGGGAATTTCGGGAACGAGGGTACAGGGATCGGGCGCCGGTTTGGATACGTGCGCCTGCAGCAGGGCCATGGGCTGCCCCTTGAAGGGCAGTTTGCGGGTCAGCATTTCGAAGAGCACCACCCCCAGATTGTAGATGTCCGAGGCTTCCGTGATTTCGAGGCCCTGCGCCTGCTCGGGAGACAGATACGCCGGCGTTCCCATGGCCATGTTCTGGGTGATGGTCACCAGGGTGGAGGAATTGCGGAACTTGGCGAGGCCGAAATCCAGGATCTTGACGTGAAGGCGATCGCCCTGGTTCAGTACGTACAGGTTGGACGGCTTGAGATCCCGGTGCAGGATGCCGGCGGCATGCACGCGCGCCATGCCCTCGGTCACCTGGATGGCCACTTCCAGCACGGAAGCCAGGTCCCGGGGCACCCGCCACTGCCGGACGTAGGCGGCCAGGGCATACCCCGAAAGCAACTCGAACGCCTGGTAGGCCTGCCCCGAATCGGCATCGAGCCCATGATCCATCAGGTGGATGACATTCGGATGCCCGAGCGCGGACACGGCCGCCGCCTCCCGGAAAAAGCGGGCGCACGAATCGAAGACGGCATCCGGATTCTGGCCATACACGCGCAGCAACTTGAGCGCCACCCGCCTTCCGCTCCGGCCATCCACGGCTTCCCACACTTCCGATGAGCAGCCGATGCCAATCAACTTTTCCAGCACGTAGTCTTTCACGTGCTGCTTTTCGCACATGGACTTCCCCCGGGGATTGACCTTGACCAGGCGGGAGTCATCGGCCTCGCAGAAGCGCACGTCGCTGGAATAGATCCGATGGCATGTCAGGCACAGCCGGACATAGTCCGGAACGTTCTGGACCTTGATGCAGGATGGACACTTTCCATGGGAATCAGGCTTCTTCGTATTCATCGCGCAAACCCAGTTCCTTCATCTTCAGTTGCAGCCCCTTGCGGCTGATGCGCAATTTCTGCGCGGCCCGCGTCACGTTCCCTTCCGTCTCCGCCAGCGCCCGCAGGATGATCTCCCGCTCGATCCGGGAGGTTTCCCGGCGGACCATGTCCTTGAGGCCGTCCGACCAGTCCATGTCCTGCTCCTGGCGTACTGGAACCGCCGGCTGCACGGCCATTTCCGCAGGAAGGTCGGAAAGCCCCACCACCGGCCCTTCCGAAAGCAGCGCCAGTCGCTCCATGAGGTTTTCCAGTTCGCGGATGTTGCCGGGCCAGGGCCACTCCACGAGCCGGGCCTTCACTTCCGGCGCCAGCACCAGTTCCGGACGGCCGAGACGCGATTTCTGACGGGAAAAAAACGCCTCCATGAGCAGCGGGATGTCGCTCTTGCGCTCCCGCAGGGGGGGGAGATGAATGGGAACCACGTTCAGCCGGTAGAAGAGATCCTCCCGGAAGCGTCCCTGGGCCACCATCTCGGTGAGATTGCGGTTGGTGGACGCGATCACGCGCACATCCACGCGGCGCATGCGCGAGGAGCCCACGCGCTCGAACTCGCCTGACTGGAGCACGCGCAGCAACTTGGCCTGCATGGGAAGCGGGATTTCGCCGATTTCATCGAGCAGCAACGTTCCCTGATGGGCCATCTCGAAACGCCCGGGACGCTCGGAGATCGCTCCGGTGAACGCCCCCTTCTCGTGCCCGAAGAACTCCGCCTCCACCAGGCTTTCGGGAATGGCGGCGCAGTTGACGCGCACGAAGGGCGCATTGCGCCGGTCGCTCAAGGCTACGATGGCCTGCGCCACCAGTTCCTTGCCCGTGCCGCTCTCTCCCTGGATGAGCACCGTGGAGGACCCCTGCGCCACGCGCTCGAGCACCCGGAAGAGCAGTTGCATCTGCGGACTCTGGCCGATCATGCCATGCCTCCCGGGAAATCCTTCGGCATCGATGGCGGAGGCGCTCTGGCGCATCCTGCGGCACGTGAGCACGGCCTTCTCCAGGGTCTGCAGCAGCCGGTCCCGGTCGAAGGGCTTCTCCAGGTAGTCGAAGGCGCCGGCCTTGACGGCTTCCACGGCATTGCCCACGGAACCGTAGGCGGTCAGGATGATCACCGGCAATGCAGGATCCGCCTGCCGGATGCGCTGCAGCAGGGCGAAGCCGTCCATGCCCGGCATGCGCAAATCGGTCAGCACCACGTCCAGGGGCGCCTGCTCGCGCAGAATCTTCAGTGCAGACTCCCCGTCGGCAGCCGCATGGCACTCGATGCCGGCGAACTGCAACTGGGTGCGCAGCACCATGCGCAGGTTGGCCTCGTCATCCACCACGAGCGCCCGGGGCGGCGGCTGCAGTGTCTTCACGGCGCATCCCCCCCTTTCTCCGCGTCATGCCGCTCCCAGGCCTCCACGATGCGGGCCACCAGGGGATGCCGCAGCACGTCCGCGGCCGTGAAATGCACGAAGGCGATGCCTTCCACGCCCTGCAGAATCCGCAGCGCATGAATCAGTCCCGACGTGCGGCCGGCAGGCAGGTCGACCTGGGTGACATCGCCGTTGACCACGCATATCGAGCCCTCGCCGATGCGGGTGAGAAACATCTTCATCTGCTCGATTGTGGTGTTCTGGGCCTCGTCGAGAATGATGAACGAATTTTTCAGCGTCCGCCCCCGCATGAAGGCCAGCGGCGCGATTTCGATGGTGCCGTCGGCCATCATGGCACGCGCGCGGGCGGGATCCACCATTTCGTGCAGGGCATCGGTGAGCGGGCGCAGGTAGGGATTGACCTTCTGCTCGAGATCCCCGGGCAGAAATCCCAGTTTCTCGCCGGCCTCCACTGCGGGGCGCGTCAGGACGATGCGGCCCACGCGGTGCTCCAGCAGCGCGGATACGGCCACGGCCATCGAGAGGAAGCTCTTGCCCGTCCCGGCGGGACCGATGCCGAAGACCAGCGGGTGGGACTGCATGGCCTCGACGAATTCCCGCTGCCGGGGCGTGCGGGGAACGATGGATTTTCGCGCACCCGACGGCGTAAAGATGGGACGCGGCGCGGGTCCCTCCGACTGGCTTTCCATTTCGGCCATGAGCAACTGGACGTCGGACTCCCGGGGAATCTCGCCCGTGCGCGCCAGGCGGTGCAGCCGCTCGAGCACCCGCATGCACTTGTGCACGGCATCCGGAGGCCCTGACACCGTCACGCTGGGTCCCCAGACGCGGCAATCCACGCCCAGCCGTTCTTCGATGCGGCGCAGGTGAACGTCGTTGCCCCCAAACACCAGCACCGCCATTCGTTCTTCGAGGGAAAAGGTCTGTTCATCCATGGGCGGACGGAAGTGTACCCAAAATCTTCGGAAATTCCAACTCGGGAACCTGGAAGGGATCCTCGGGATAGGCCCCCGAGAAGCAGGCGGTGCAATAATCTTCCCTTCCGCGGCCAACACCTGCCACGGCATCCAGAAGCCCATCGTGGCTCAGGTAGCCCAGGGTGTCGGCCGTGACGAAGGCCGCGATTTCCTCCGGCGTCTTGTGCGCGCCGATGAGTTCCTCCCGCGTAGGCGTGTCGATGCCGTAAAAGCAGGAGTGGGTGACCGGCGGCGAGCAGATGCGCAGGTGGATTTCCCGGGCGCCGGCGTCCCGGATCAGCCTCATGATCTTGCGGCTGGTGGTGCCGCGCACCAGCGAGTCGTCCACCACCACGACCCGGCGTCCCTGGAGCACCTCGCGCACGGGAGACAACTTGAGCTTGACGCCGAAGGATCGGATGCTCTGGGACGGCTCGATGAAGGTGCGCCCCACGTAATGGCTGCGAATCAGCCCCAGTCCGAAGGGGATTCCGGAAGCGCGGGCATAGCCGATGGCCGCGGCGATGCCGGAGTCGGGAATGGGGATGACCACGTCGGCATCCACGGGATGCTCCTGGGCCAGCCGCTCGCCGGAGCGCACCCGGGACGCATACACGCTTTCACCGAAAAGGGCCGAATCGGGCCGCGCAAAGTACACGTGCTCGAAAATGCACTGGGCACGCCGCTGCACGGGAGGGAACGGAAAACTCGAATGGATTCCGCCATCGTCCACGACGATCATCTCGCCCGGCGCCACTTCGCGCTCCAGTTTCGCGCCCACCAACTGGAAGGCGGCATCCTCGGAGGAAAACAGGACGGCATCGCCCAGCCGGCCCATCACCAGCGGCCGGTACCCCCACGGATCGCGCACGGCCACCAACTTCTGCTCGTTGAGGAACAGCAGGGAATAGGCACCTTGCACACGGCGCAGGCTGTCGCGGATGCGGTCCTCCAGCGTGGTGCAGACGGAGCGGCTCATCAGGTGCAGGATGATTTCCGTATCGGAAAAGGTCTGGAAGATGGCCCCCATGGCCTCGAGTCCGTGGCGCCATTGCCTCGCGTGCAGCAGGTTGCCGTTGTGGGCCACCGCCAGAAGGCCATGCCGGTAGTTCACGGTCAGCGGCTGCGCATTGCGCGGGTCGGAGCCGCCGGCCGTGGAATAGCGCACGTGTCCGATGGCCCTGTCCCCCGGGAGATTGGCCAACTGGGGCATGGAAAAGCCTTCGGCCACGAGTCCCTGCCGGCGCTGCACGTGCATTTCGCGGCCATCGAACGTGGTGATGCCCGCGGCTTCCTGCCCCCGGTGCTGCAGACTGTACAGCCCCAGATAGGTCAGGTTGGCCGCTTCCGGATGACCGAAAATGCCGAATATGCCGCACATGATGCATGCCTCGCCGAATCACAGGCCCAGATGTTGGATGACGGCTTCTTCCGGCGACGAGAAATCAGGCACGAAATCCCGACCGGTAAGAAGTTCGTAGAGCGCCACGTACCGCCGCGCCGCCTCGGCGCGCACGTCGTCGGAAAGCCGCGGGGGCTCCCCGTCTCCCACGAATCCGAGCGATTTCATGTGGTTGCGCACGTAATCCTTGTCCAGCCCGCGCGGTTCCTTCCCCTCCCGCACGCGGGCATCGAAATCGTCGGCGTACCAGTAGCGGGAGGAATCCGGCGTGTGGATTTCGTCGATGAGCACGAGCCGCCCCTCCCCGTCGATGCCGAATTCGTACTTGGTATCCACCAGAATCAGGCCCCGGCGGGCCGCCTGCTCCACGCCGCGGGCATACAGTTTCAGGGCGACGTCCTGGATCCGGTCGTAGAGTTCCGCCGGCACGAGCCCCTTGCGGACGATCTCCTCGCGGGAAATCAGTTCGTCGTGCTCGCCCGCACCGCCCTTGGTGGTGGGCGTGACCAGGGCTTCGGGCAGTTTCTGGTGCCGGGTCATGCCATCAGGCAGCACATGCCCGCAATACGTGCGCGCCCCGCGTTCGTAGGCGGTCCATATGGAGGTAGGCGAAGACCCTGTCAGATAGCCGCGCACGATGATTTCCACCGGCAGTGGGCGGCATTTGCGGGCGATGACGCAATTGGCATGCGGCACCGCCAGCAGATGATGCGGCACGATGTCACCGACCTGCTCCATCCACCAGTTGCTCACGCCGGAAAGCACCTGTCCCTTGAACGGCACGGTGCCCACCACGCGGTCGAACACGCTGATGCGGTCGGACGTGACGAACAGCAGCCGCTCTTCGTCCACGTCGAAGACATCGCGCACCTTGCCGCTGCGATGCGGGCGCAGGCGCCCCTTGAAGTCCACGGAATGCAATGCACAGGAAAGTCCTCGTTTCAAGTCGTCGCCGGAAATCATGCGGGGTCCTCCATGCGCAGCACCCGCTTCAGGATTACGGGCACGTGCCGCAGATGATGGTTCATGTCGAACATTTCATGCAGTTCGGATGGGGAAACGTGCTCGGATATCAGGGGATCGTGGGCCAGCAGATCGTAAAAGGCCCCCTTCCCGGCTCGGGCGGCCATGGCGCAGCGCTGCACGGCCTCGTACGCCTTCTGGCGGGGCAGGCCGCGGCGCACCAGCGCGAGCAGAACGGCCTCGGAGAACACGAGCCCGCCCGAGAGTTCCATGTTGGCACGCATGCGCTCCTCGTCCACCTCCAGGCCGGCGATGACCTTGGCCAGCCGGTACAGCAGGAACTCGCACAGGCTGGTGGCGTCCGGGGCGATGACCCGCTCCACACTGGAGTGGGAGATGTCGCGTTCGTGCCAGAGCACCATGTTTTCCAGCGCCGGAGCGACATAGGAGCGCACAGTGCGGGCCAGCCCGGTGATGTTCTCGGCCAGGATGGGATTGCGCTTGTGCGGCATGGCCGAAGAGCCTTTCTGGCCCTTGCCGAAGGGTTCGAACATCTCGGAAACCTCGGTGCGCTGGAAAAGGCGCAGGTTGACGGCAATGCGCTCGGCCGTGCCGGCGATGAGTCCCAGCGTGCAGAAGAATTCCGCGTGGCGGTCGCGCGGCACCACCTGGGTGGCCACCGGCTCCGGCACCAGTCCCAGCCGGAACAGTGCCCGTCGTTCGATTTCTGGATCGAGATTGGCGTAGTTGCCCACGGCACCCGAAATTTTCCCATACGACAAGCGGCGGATGACGGCATCCAAACGTTCGTCGTCACGCTCAAGCTCGGCCGCCCACGAGGCGAACACCAGCCCCAGGGATGTGGGCTCCGCGTGGATGCCGTGCGTGCGGCCCATCACGGGCGTGTTGCGGTACTTCTCCGCCCGGTCCCGGCACGCGGCGAGAAGGCCCCGCAAGGAGAGCCGGACCAGTTCGGCGGCATCGCGCAGTAGAAGGGCGAAGGACGTGTCCAGCACCGTTCTCTTATACAAATCCCCGACCCCACGAGAACGGAACAGAT
>CAZEZP010000103.1:0-20428 GCA_964516435.1 uncultured Kofleriaceae bacterium
AAGACGAACAGAAAAAGAAAAAGGGAAAAAGAAAGATTTTTCATTTCAATATACCTCCCGGTCGGTACGGTTGCTGAAATAGCAGAAAACGGAGGTCGTCACGGATTTCCCCGCAGGCACCTGGATGGGATTGAGGGTGACGCCCACGCACTGATTCCGGAAGGCCGCCAATTCAGTGCCTTCATAGGCAATCATGTGTTTCCAGTCGCGATAATCATCCGCCTTTTCGTGGGTCGCATACACGTACGGTTCCTCCGAAGACGTGTACTGGTCCGGCTGCACGGCACGTTTCCAGATTTCTTCGTCCAGATGGGGACTCGCCACGCGCTCTTGCATCTGGGCATCGATGAATAGTTTTTCATCGAAGTACACGACGTCCTCCCGGGATTCGGCAATTTCATTCAATATGGCTATTTTTGATAGTTCTTTGCCCCCCGTATCGGAAAGGTCTTCCTGTGCACAGGAAAGGAGCGCGTGAGACAGGAATGTAAAAATTACCAAGCATTTCAATTTCATTTTTTACCTTCCATTTGTTTTGTGTGCTTCCAATGCCCATCTTGCGACTGCATGCCGAAAATCCATCCGGCCAATCTTTTCTATACCCGAATCCAAAACGGGAGCAAGCAAAAAATTGTGAACCCCAGATTCCGCAAAAAAGGGCGGAAGGGGGATGGGGATGTTTGGGGTGCATGCATTCGCGTGACAATCCGCTATTTGGGGTTCATGCCGACTGACTGCGCATCATCGGGATTCGGGCCGTGAAATTCGGTTTGAAGATCCGGCGGTGTGCCTTTATGATGCGCCTGACACGGAGGTGCCCATGAAGAACATCGACCCCACCACGACGTCTGCCTGGAAGCGGCTCGCCGAACTGCATGCCCGGAAAAAGGACATGAGCCTGCGCTCGGCCTTCGCCGCCGATCCGCGCCGCTTCGAGCGCTATTCGCGCAAGTTTTCCGACACTCTCCTGCTCGATTTCTCCAAGAACCTGATCGATGACGAGATTCTCGATGCGCTCATCGCCCTGGCCGATGAAACCGATGTAGCCGGCGCGCGCGCGGCCATGTTCGCCGGCGAACCCATCAACGTCACCGAGCGGCGCGCCGTCCTGCACACCGCGCTGCGCAACCGCTCCGAAGAGCCCGTCTTCGTGGATGGCGTCGACGTCATGCCCGATGTGCGCCGGGTGCTCGCCCAGATGAAGGATTTCTGCGGGCGCATCCATTCCGGCGCCTGGCGCGGCTACACGGGAAAAGCCATCACCGACGTCGTCAACATCGGTATCGGCGGCTCGGATCTGGGGCCGGTCATGGTCACCGAAGCCCTGCGTCCGTACGCGCGCCCAGGCATCCGCGTGCATTTCATATCCAACGTGGACGGCACCCACATCGCCGAAACGCTCAAGAAAATCGGTCCCGAAACCGCGCTGTTCCTGGTGGCATCGAAAACGTTCACCACCCAGGAGACCATGACCAACGCCCATACCGCGCGCGACTGGTTTCTCGCCCATGCGCGCGACCCGCAGCACGTGGCGCGCCACTTCGCCGCGCTTTCCACCAATGCCCGGGCGGTGGCGGCCTTCGGCATCGATCCCGCCAACATGTTCGAATTCTGGGACTGGGTGGGCGGCCGCTATTCGCTCTGGTCGGCCATCGGCCTGTCCATCGCGCTGTTCATCGGCTTCGAGAACTTCGAGAAACTGCTCGAGGGAGCCTATGAGATGGATCGCCATTTCCTGGAGACTCCCCACCGCGACAACTTGCCGGTGCTGCTGGCGCTCCTGGGCATCTGGTACAACAACTTCCACGGCTCGCAGACGCATTGCATCCTGCCGTACGACCAGTACATGCACCGTTTCGCCGCGTATTTCCAGCAGGGCGACATGGAATCCAACGGCAAATGCGTGGGGCGCGACGGAAAGCCGGTGTCCCACCAGACCGGGCCGATCATCTGGGGCGAACCCGGCACCAACGGCCAGCACGCCTTCTACCAACTCATCCACCAGGGCACGAAACTCGTTCCCTGCGATTTCATCGCGCCCGCGGTTTCCCACAACCCCATCGGCGACCACCACCCGAAACTGCTCGCCAACTTCTTCGCTCAGACCGAGGCGCTGGCGTTCGGCAAGACGCGCGAGGAGGTCGAGGCCGAACTCGCCGCCGCCGGAGCCACATCCGAGGCCGACCGCGCGCTCGTCCCATTCAAGGTGTTCGCGGGCAACCGGCCGACCAACTCGATTCTCGTACGGCAGATCACCCCGCGAACGCTGGGGCAACTGATTGCGCTCTACGAGCACAAGATCTTCGTGCAGGGCGTGATCTGGAACGTCTATTCCTTCGACCAGTGGGGCGTCGAACTGGGCAAGAAACTCGCCGGGCGCATCCTGCCGGAACTTCTCGCCGAGGGCGAGGTGACCTCGCACGATTCCTCCACCAACGGCCTGATCAACCAGTACAAGGCGTGGAAATCGTAAAATTTTATTCGGAAATTACATTATTGTAATTTTAATAATTTTATTCGGAACTGCATCAGAAGTGGGGATGGAAGAGGAAGTGGCGGCCGCCCACGTTGGGGGAGGTCACCTCGAAGCGTACGGTCACCCGGCGGCCGGTGTATTCCGGAGCCGTGACGATATCGTTTTTCCAGACGCCCGGATCGGAGCACACGAGCGTGGCGATCAAGCGGTCATCGAAATACACCCGCAGCGTCACGGGGATGTCGGGGCCCGAGCCTGAATCGGCGATACCGGCCTCCACATGCAGCGGACCCGCCATCCACACGCCGGGGAACTCGATCTGCAGGCGGGCGTTCTCGATGGGATGCGCCCAGATGCCCCGGCGCACCTTCTTGCCGACTTCCCGCAGTTCCAGTCCCACGAACCGGTGGGCGCGCCCGCACAGGAAGCGTTCGGGAAACACGTAGGGACAGGTGCGCGTGTCGAGCCCTTCATCCACGCGCACGCGGGCCCTGTGCAGGGCGAAACTGCCATCGGGAGCGGTTTCGCGCAGGCCCCATCCGGCTGCCGCCAGGAGCAGGAGCGCAAAGGCCGCCTGCAGATGACGGTTTTTCAGGATCCTTACCAGGCGGTCGCGCACGGGGATTTCGTACTTCTGATTGCCTTGAAATTTTTCGACTTCTGCATCGAGTGTTTTCAGGTTTTTTTCAGTTGCTTTCGACTTTCTGGAAAAGAATTTCAATTTCCATTCAAGCATTTTGCTTTTTTGCTTGAGCATGCGCAGGCGCAGGCGCAGCACGAGCGGGTGCTCCTGGATGCGTTCGCGCCAGGAAGCCGGCATGCGGAAGAACGCCAAAAGCGCCAGCCCCGAGAGCGTCAGCCAGAAGCCGGCGACGTCGGGCGCGCCGCGTTCATAGCGGAATTCCACGCGGCCGTTATGCACGGGGATCTGCAGGAAGGTCTGGCGGGGCGTGGGGCGGTATTCCCCGATGGGGACCTCCTGTCCGTCGATGGTGGCCTTCCAGCGGGGAAACGGGGCGACGTAGAGGCGCAGCCATCCGCCCTCCGGCGGCAGGCCCGATACGTCGAAGGCCATGCCCTCGTCGTCGAAGCGTTCGATGGAAACGCGGGCGGGCGGGTCGATTTCGTGGCGCAGCGGTGATGCAGCCGCGAACTCGTAGAGGTGGATATCGCCGAAGCGGGTCAGAAGACGCAGGTCCGAAATCTGGGAAGGCCCGACGGAAGCGACGTAGGCCACGTTGAGGCGGACCAGTTCCTCGCGGGAGCGCGGCACGTCAGACGGATTTTCGTGGGCGGCGTGGATGAAGGTCTCCGCGGGCATGTAGGAGAGCTTGACGTAGGGCAGGCCGGTATGCGTGACGATGGGCATGAGCCGGTGGTCGTTGAACGGCCCGTCCAGTGCCACACGGAAGAAGCCCGCCCGGGATGCGGCAATTTTCGAAAGATGCCGGGCCGCGTCGAGGACGTTTTTTTTCCAGGGGGGATTCGTGGTGTAGTCCGTCAGCGGCAGGAAGTAGTTTTCCACGATCTTCTGCCCCAGGGGGAAGGCCAGCAGCAGGGCGGCGGCCATCCACAGGAGCCGAAGGCGCTGCGGTTTTCCGGCTTCATCGGGAGTGGAAGGCCGCCGGAGCAGGGAAACGGCAAAGAGGGCGGCTCCCAGGAACGCGGCGGCTTTCACCACGATCAAAAAGCGCGGGAACTGGACATGGGAGAGGGCGGGAAGCCAGGAGAACAGATCCAGTCCGGCCAGCACGGAGGTGGAACCGAGCACCAGGGCCAGCAGGGCATAGGCGGAAAGCGCCGTCGGAAACGCCGGGCCGCGGATGGCGAGAAGCCGGATGATGCCGGCGATGCCCAGCACGGCGATCCATGTGTCGGCATTTCCCCAGGGGGCGGCTTCCACGAGCCCCGATGCCGCCTGGTGCAGGCTGCCCGCAAGAGCTGGAACGGGTGCGGAAAAACCGGGCCCATAACTCAGGAAAGGCACCAGCCACCAGGCCGAAAGGAGGAAGGTGGCGAGCGAGAGCGCCAGAAACCGCCCGAAAGATGGCAGGGGTTCAGGGGTGTTCTGGCGGCAGAGGACCACGAGGAAATGCAGCGGAAACACCACGAAGAGGGCGAACGGGTGCACGCAGAGCGCTACGGCGCCCAAGGCGGCCGAGCGCCAGAAACCGCGGCCGGTCTCATGGTGGCGATCGGCCATGTAGACCGCCCACAGGGCCAGCGCCAGCGAGAAGGACAGGGGCCAGACCCCCCACTGCACCATGAAGGAGAATCCGCCCTGGCGGAAGGCGCCGGCATCCGTGAGGGCGAAGAGTCCTGCCAGCAGGCCGGCCAGCGGGCCGCCGAAGCGCCGCCCGAGCCAGTAGAACGTGAACACGTACAGCAGGAGGAAGGCGAAGAACGTCAGCGCGTACGTGGTTTCCCACGAGAGTTTTCCAAAGCCCAGCAGGTGCACGAGAGACAGGGTGAAATCCGCACCCGGTGGATACAGGGTTTCGAAGGGAACGCCGGCTTCGGGCAGATGCGTCCACCCGGAAAGGCGGCCGTGGCTCAGGAAGTGGTCGAAAAACAGGCGCGCGCGCGCCTGGTGCACCAGGTGGTCGGCCATCCAGGGCATGCGGCCCAGGGCGAACGGATGGTAGATAGCGGCGCTGATGCCCAGAAGCAGTGTCGGGGCCGCCACTTCCGGAATCCGCCGGCGCACCGTTTCCGGAAACTGGAGTCCGTTTTTCACTCCGAACACGGCCACGCCTGCCCACACCAGCAGGGCGAGCCACTGCGACAGGAAGGGGCCCTGCCAGAGCCAGGCGCCTACGGCGATGCCGGCCAGCATGAGAGTCAAGTGTAAAAAAATAAATTTCATGCCGGGATGATGCCACAATTCGCATGGGTCCGATAGATGCCGAAACTCGGGTTTGACCGCCGCAGGGGGAGTATCGCGGGACGGGTGGCGGTCGGTCACCGGAATTGGTGCGGTTTTCGTCCGCGGCTTGTGCGGCCCGCCGCAGTTTCCGATCTCGTTGCACCGTGGGGCGTATGCGTACAAGAATCTTTCTTTTCCGCGGGGTTCGTGTACCATGGCTCGACTGACGGACCATGCGGTTTTTCCTTTCCGCCCTCTTTTTTTCATGGATTTGCGCAACGGCCGCGACGGCCGCGGCGAACGTTTTGCCAGCCATCGAAATCGAGGGGACGTTTCTCGAGGATGGCGGCCGCATCCTGCGGGCTCTGCAGACCGAACTGGAACGGGTCAGCGCGGCATCGGACATGCAGACCGTGCTGCGCCAGCGCCTGATGGCTCTTGGATATACGCTGGTGCGCACGGAAACCGTCGCGGGGAAGCGTCCCACGCTCGTGCTGTACATCGAGCCCGTCCAGGTGGTTCGCGGCATCTTCGTTCGCGGGAACTGGCCGCTGTTCGAATCCGACATCATGCGCCGGATCATCCTGCGTCCCGGCAGCGTCCTGCCCACGGATCCGAAGGAACGCGAGGAACTGATCGAGAACCAGGTGCGGCGCATCGAGGAATACCTGCACCGGGAGGGTTATTTCGATTCGAAGATCCGCATCGAACTGAGGAAGAGCCGGCCGTTCGAGGCGGATGTCATCGTGCATCTGGACAAGGGCTCCTCCTACCGTCTCGGAAAACTGGACATCCGCGGCAACGAGGCGCTGAGCGCCGGTGAGATCGACGCC
Organism: uncultured Kofleriaceae bacterium; assembly: GCA_964516435.1. GTDB lineage: Bacteria > Myxococcota_A > Polyangia > HGW-17 > HGW-17 > HGW-17. Next base: position 6,176 of record CAZEZP010000103.1, read on the forward strand.
TTCTTCCGGCACCGCATCCTTTTTTACGAAAAGCCCTTCTACCTGCAGCAGTTCAAGAAGGACCTCCAGAATCTCATCCGGCACTACCGCAGAAAGGGCTACTACGCCGTCTCGGTGAAGCACGATTTCAACAAGAACTACAGCCTGAACCGGGCCTCGCGCACCGTGGACATCACGCTCTACGTCCGCGAGCGGCGCAAGGTGGACGTGAAGTTTTCCGGAAACCTCCAGGTGGGGGAAAAGCAGTTGTGGGAGCAGTTGACGTTCGTGGAGAGCGGCTCCTACGACGAGTACGAGATCGAGCGCAGCGCGCGCGCCATCGAGCATCATTACCACACGATGGGCTTCTTCAATGCATCCGTCTTCTTCGAGTCGCATCTCATCGGCGAGAAGGGCCTGCGCATCCTCTTCCACATCCAGGAGGGTCTGCAATACCGTGTGGAACGGATCGATTTTCGGGGAAACCGCCATCTTTCGGCGGGAAGACTGCGGGACACGATCGCGACGAAGCCATTCCCCAAGAAACTTTCCGTCATCGGCCTGGGAACGGGCGGCTTCATCACGCCCACACAACTGGAGCAGGACGAGGAGCGCATCCGGGAAGCCTACCGCCAGGCGGGATTTCCCGATGTGAAGGTCAAGGCCCGGGTTTTTCTCACACCGGATGAGAGGCGTTCCATGGCCGACCAGACGCTGGAGGCGGTGCTGCCTCCACGCAAGGGGCACCGCTACGTGTACGTGCGCTTCGATGTGGAGGAGGGACGCCGGGTGCTTCTCGGAAACGTCCGGTTTCTCGGCGTGGACGTGGAGGAGGATGCCCTCCGGAAACTCCAGAAAGCCAAGAGCGGGCAGCCCTTCTCGATGGAGAAGATCCAGAACGATCTGCTGGAATTCAAGCGCCATTTCGCCAACCAGGGCTATCCGTACTGCGTTATCACCACGCAGATCGAGGCATCCGAGAACGAGAAGAGTGTGAATGTCACCTATATGGTGGACCGCAAGCATCCGGTGAAGATCGGCCCCGTGTTCATCCGCGGCAATTTCAAGACGTCCGAAAGCGTCATCCGGCGCGAGATCCCCTTTTCCCAGGGGGATGCCTTCAGTTTCGCCAAAATCGAGGAGGCTGGGCGCAACCTGCGATCCCTGGGCGTCTTCCGCAGCGTCCGGATCCAGTTTCTCGGGCTGGAGGAACAACTGTCCGAAATACCCGTGATCGTCACGGTCATCGAGCGGTTCGACGATTACGGCTCGATGGAAATAGGCGGCGGTTTCTCCACGGACAATCTGTATTTCACCAGTTTCTCGCTCCAGAACCGCAATCTCTTCGGTCTGGCCAAGAGCCTGGAATTGCGCGGCGAACTGGGCGCCGAGATCCAGAGCGGGCGCGTCACTTATCAGGATCCGCGTTTTTTGGGTTCCGAACTGATCTTCGAGATCTCGGCTTTCGGGCGCACCGAGGAAACCGTCCGCCTGGGGGACATCCTCACCTACGGTTCCTCGGTGACGCTGCGCAAGCGCTGGTCCCAGCGCCTGCAGTGGTTTCTGCGCTACGAGATCCGCCGCGTGTCCTACAAGGAAACGCTCATCCGCGTATCCGGCGCCCCCGAGGAAGGCCGCAGCGTGGATTTCTCCACCACCACCGCCAGCGTGGGGCCGACGGTCATCCTGGATCACCGGGACAACCCTCTCGTTCCCAAGAAGGGCTACCGCCTCACGGGGTCAGTGCGTGCCGCTTCCCGCTATCTGGGTGGCGACGACGATTTTTTGCACTTCAATCTTACCGGGCAGGCGTTCCTCCCGCTGCCCCTGGGAATGGTTCTGGCGCAGGGTGTGCGCTACGACCACGGGCTGCCGTTCGGCGGAACGCAGGCGCTGCCCAAGGTGGAACGCTTCTTTGCGGGCGGTGATACCACAGTGCGCGGATACGAGGAGGACATGCTGTTCACCCAGGTGCTGCGCGTTCCCATGCATCCCACCGGCAGCGGCGATCTGTTCCGGATCACGCCGCTGGGCGGTAACATCCGCTTCCTGTCCAATACGGAACTGCAGTTCCCCATCTGGAAGTCCAGTTTCATCCTGGGAATGCCCATCTGGGGCGCCCTTTTCTTCGATACGGGCTATCTCCTCAATCATTACGACACGTTCTCGTGGAACCTGTTCCATTCCGGATACGGGGCGGCACTGCGACTCGTGACGCCGGTCGGTGTGATCAGCCTGGAATATGCCGTCCCGCTGGCGCACGTGTGGGGCAACGACTCCAGTGGGCGGGTGCACTTCAATTTCGGGTTCATCTTCTAAGATTCCCTGGAGAAAGATGCGGCCAGGGCAAGAAACAGCTGGACAATCGGGAAGTTTTCACTATTATCCTTAGCTGTTTCGGCTCGCCCACTGGTGCCTGGAGCAACACAACGAGTTGAAATCATTGATACTTTTTGTTTCGAGGTGACGGTCATGTCCAGTGTGAACCCCAAAATCGCGAAGATCGGTCAGGAATACATGCGTACGGATCTGCCCACGTTCCGTGTGGGCGACACGGTTCGCGTCCATGTGAAGGTCAAGGAAGGCACCCGCGAGCGCATCCAGGTGTTCGAAGGCGTCGTGATCCGGTTCCATCGGGCCGGTATCGGCTCCACCTTCACGGTGCGCAAGGTCTCCTACGGCGTGGGCGTGGAGCGCATCTTCCCGATGCACACCCCCATCGTGGAAAAGATCGAAGTCGGCATGCAGGGCCGCGTGCGCCGCGCCCGCCTCTACTATCTGCGCAACCTGCGCGGAAGGGCCGCCCGCATCCGGGAAAAGGCCCGGGCGATGGTCGCCGCCGAATAACCTCCTTCCCTGTTTTCCCGTGCAAGGCGGCGTGAGCCATTCATGCCGTCCATTGCGAGAGATCCATGTCCGAAGTCCGTCTCATCGAATACGAAGAGCAGGGGACATGGGTGCTGGGTCTCGAACTTCCGCCAGGAGATGCCCATCTGAAAGCGCAGTACCTCGATGCGCAGGGACGCGTAGTGCGCATCCATCCGCAGCGAATCCTGCGCCGCTATCCGCCGGTGCGCCTTTCCGGTGATGCCGCTTCCTTCCTGGCTTCCCTGGAAAGCGAAGCCCGCGGCTTGAAGGAAAGCGTGGATTTTCCGACACTCTGGGAACTGTTCCACGGCCAGCCGGACAATCCTTCGTTCGAAGCCTTCTGCGAGGTCGCCCTGGGGCGCGCCGACCTGGCGGCGCAGGTGGCTGTGGCCCGTGCGCTACGCGAGGAACCCGCCTATTTCCGCATCAACCGGGACGATACCCTTTCTCCACGGGATCCGGAAACGGTGCGCGCCATGCTCGTCCAGCAGGAAAGGGAAAAGGAAAACCGGAAGAAGCGGGCCGGCTTCGTGGAGCACATGATCCGGGCGCTGCAGGAGGGCCGGGCCGTGGCGCGGCGGGACGTGGATGCGTCGCTGTTCGACGCCCTGCGCCAGTTCGCCCTCAGCGATGGCCAGGAGGGACCCTGGCAGCATGTCGGGCCGCTGGTGGAGCCGATCGCCCGCGCTTGCGGGATTCCGGAAAATCCGCTCTGGGCAGCCGCATTCGAAATCCTGCAGCGGACCGGCACTTTCGGGGAACTGGATTGCCCGGCCGTCTGCGCGCTGGCCCCGCCGGAGCATTTCCCGGAGGAAACGCTGCAGCAGGCTGCAGCCATTCTGCCAACTGTTGGGCCGTGCACATCATCCGGGATCGTAGTAACCATCGACGACGAGGAAACGATGGACATCGACGATGCCCTGGAGATCCAGGCGCTACCGGGCGGCCGCTTCCTCCTGCAGGTGCACATCACGGATCCCAGTTCCAAGATTCCGGCGGGAAGTCCGCTGGAACTCGAAGCCCGGCGGCGCGCCACGTCCATCTATCTGCCGACGCGGCGCATTCCCATGCTGCCGGAGGTCCTGTCTGAAGGCACGATGTCCCTCGTGGCCGGGCAGCCGCGCGAGGTCGTTTCCTATGTCGCCCGCGTGGCGCCCGGCGGGATCATCGAAGGAACGGAAGTCAAATTGCAGACCATTGCGGTTTCGCACCGGCTCACCTACGAAGCCGTGGATGCCGTTCTGGCCGGGACAGCGACGCTGGGGCCTGCCATCGACGAGACGCTGCTTCATCTTTTCGCCCTCACGCAGGTCCTGCGGCAGAACCGCCTGCGGGAAGGCGCCGTGGAAATGCGTCTGCCTGAAGCCAAGGTGCGGGTGGATGCGGCCGGCAACGTCCACGTCAAGGTCATCGACGCCGATTCGCCGGCGCGCAGCCTGGTTTCCGAATGCATGATCCTGGCCAACACGATGGCGGGCTCCCTGGCCCGGGAACGGCATCTGCCCGTGCTGTACCGCATCCAGAAGCCGCCCGAGACGGGGCTCAATCCCACCCGGGACACCTCCGGCATGCTGCAGTGGGTGCGCAAGCTCAAGAAAGGCGAGCTCAGTTGCCACCCGGGGCCGCATTACGGCCTGGGGGTGGATGTCTACGTGCAGGCGTCGAGCCCGCTGCGCCGGTATGCGGATTTGCTGGCTACCCAGCAGATACGCGCCTTTCTTTCGGGAAAGGAGCCGCCCTTCACGGCCGAGGCCCTCATGCCCATCCTGGGGAATGCCGAGGCCGTCGTGGAGGAAATCACGCGGGTGGAGCGCCGCAGCACGCGCTACTGGCTCCTGCGGGCCTTCTCCTCCCGGCCTTCGCCGGTCGAGGCCGTGGTCATCGAGAGCCGCGGCAACCGGGCCCAGGCGCTGGTGGAGGATCTGGCCCTGCGGATTCCCGTCACGACGCCCCGGGCCACGGTGCCCGGAGAGCGCATCCGGTTCGACGTGAGGTCCGTGGATCCCCTGCGCGACGAGGTGGTTCTGGAACATGTGCAGATCCTCTGAGGAATCCGGATTCGGACGGCTTTCGTGGAAGAATCCGCACGCGCGCACGGCCGTGGCCATCTTCTTCTGCACGGCCATCCTCTATGCCGCCGTCGCCGGACCGCGCGTTTTTGCGGCTTCGAATAACAACCATTTCGCCTATCTCGCCCGCTCGCACCTTTCGGGCACCACCCGCATGGTGGACATGCGACCTCATGGCAACGACTGGGCCCGCGTGCTCACACTCACGCTCGACGACGGCCGGGTCCTGCGTGGAACCTGGTGGAAATCCCGGGGGCCGCACGCGTTTCGGACGCTTTCGGGAGAATTCCATGAAATTCCCGAGGCGCGCATCCGCACCCGGACGGAAACCTGGTATGTCACGTTTCCTCCCATGCCGGCCTGGATGATGCTGCCGGGCGTGGCCGTCTGGGGACTCTCCTTCAACGACGTCCTCTTCACGCTGCTGCTGTCGGCGCTCAATGCCGCGCTGCTGTGGATTTTCCTGCTCCAGGCGCGCGGGCACGGGCTGCACGCCCGCACCGACGGGCAGATCCTGGCGCTGGTGGCGCTGTTCGCCTTCGGCACGGTGAACTTCTTCTCGTCCGTGCGCGGCGAGGTTTGGTACACGGCGCACGTCGCGGGCATTGCCTGGATGATCGCCTACCTGCTGGCCCTGCTCGAACGCCGTGCTTTCTGGGCGGGATTCTTTCTGGGCGGCGCCTTCCTGTGCCGCACGCCATTGCTGTTCACGGGGCTCCTCTATCCGGCCTGGGTTGCGTTCCAGGAAGGCTCTTGGCGCATGGGCAGGCGCCATCTGCGGGAGGCGCTCGCCCATGCCGCGCCCGTGGCGGCATTCGTAAGCATCGCCATGGTTCTCAACTGGGTGCGGTTCGAAAATCCCTTCGAATTCGGCCACCGCTACCTGGAGATCGCCTGGCGCGGACGCATGGAGCGCTACGGCATGTTTTCCCTCGAGTACCTGTCCCGCAACCTATCGGCCATGCTCACGCTGCTGCCGCGTTTTTCGCTGCGTCCTCCGTTCGTGCAGGTGTCTGCGCATGGCATGGCGCTGTGGCTGACCACGCCCGTCTTCCTGCTGCTGGTGCGCGCCCGCTATCCGCATGCATTTTCGCGCTTCCTGTGGCTTTTGGGCGTGCTGCCCGCGGCCCTGCTGGCGCTCCTCTACCAGAATTCCGGCTTCGTCCAGTTCGGCTACCGTTTCAGCCTGGATTTCACGGTGCTGCTGATTCTGCTCCTGGCCATTTCCGATATCCGCATGAACCGGGTCTTCTATGCGCTCCTGATGGTTTCGATTTTTGTAAACCTTTTTGGTGCGCTGACGTTCGGCCGTTTTTCCGCCTTCTATCCGCCGGGCAATTTCTTTTTTTTCGTAATGTAGGGCACCGTTTCAAGTGCGGCTCGGCGCGGGATCCGTCTGCATGTCATTTTCCAGATGCCGGATCCGCTCGAGCACCGGCGGATGCGAGGCATGCAGGAACACCACGGCCGGCGGCGGCGTGAGGTTGGACAGGTTGTCCATGGAGAGTTTGCGAAGCGCCATCGCCAGTGCCTTTCCATCGCCGATCAGCCGGCGCGCGAAGGCGTCTGCCTGCCGCTCGTGCCGCCGGGACAGGGCATTGCCCGCGATCGACAGGAAGAACTGCAACGGTGAGTAGGCCAGTCCGAACAGCACGATGCCCAGGGGGATGGAAGGCGTTCGTACGCCAAAGGCGAAGAAGAGTTCCTCCTGGTGCAGAAAGGCCGAGAGCAGGAAGAACATCAGGCCGGCTTCCAGTTGGCCCAACAGCATTCCCCACACGATGTGGCGTTTTTTGAAATGGCCCAGTTCGTGGGCGAGCACGGCTTCGATTTCCTCCGGCGTGTGCCTTTCGATCAGGGTGTCGTACAGCACGATGCGCTTTTTCCGGCCGAATCCGGTGAAGAACGCGTTGCTGCGGGAAGAGCGCCGCGAGCCGTCCATGACGAAGATCCCCGTGAGGGGGAAATCCGCCTTCCGGGCCAGATTCTCGATGCGGTTTCGCAGTTCGCCTTCCGGCAGCGGCTCGAACCGGTTGAACAGCGGCAGGATCCACGTCGGCGCCACATACTGCAGGAACAGGGAAACGATGAAGAAGAAGGCCCAGGCCCACAGCCAGGCGGTGCGTCCCGCCCACGTCAGGAAGGCGATCAGCGCCGCCAGGAGGGGGCCCCCCAGCAGCACGGAGAGGAAGAGTCCCTTGATGCGGTCCAGTACGAAAGTGCGCGCCGTTGTGCGGTTGAGGCCGTGGCGCTCGTCCAGGACGAACGTGTCGTAAATGTCGAATGGAATCTGCAGGAGGGACATCGCAAGCCCCAGCGTTCCGATGAGCAGCCATCCATCCAGGATGGGATGCCCGAAGAAGTGCGCCAGATGCCGGTCGAGGAAGGCGAAGCCGCCTGCCAGCCAGAACCCCGCAAGCAGCAAAAAATCGAACGTATCCTCCACTCGTCCGGACCGGATGCGGTCTCTCGTATAGGCCTGCATGGCCGCGTAGCGCTCCGGCGGGCAGTAGCCCTCGAATTCCCGCGGCAGCAGGGGGGAGAGATGGCGCAGGGTCGAAAAATCGAGCCACAGTTCCAGCCCGAAGTGCAGAATGAAGAATGAGAAGATCACCCAGAACCACACGGAACCGAACATGCGATGCCTCCGGCACGATGCACGTTACCCGCTGCGGGCGTTGCGGGGCAAGTGCTTTTTGGCTACACTTCCGGCGGGCTTTTCCTGCGAGCCCGGAGAAGTGTGCCATGAATCTGCTGCTGCTCTTGTCCTGCCTGTGGCTGAATCCCGAAACACCCGAAATTCCGCCGCCGTTTCCCGAACTGGAGACGCCGGTATCCATCCATGCGATGGAAGCCGCCCGCCACGCGGCCGACCCTGTTCCCATGCGCACGTACCAGTATGTTCCGGGCACGCCGCGGCAACTGAGTAAGATCGTCTATGGTTACCTTCCATACTGGATTTCCGATACTTCCCAGATCCGCTGGCAGGATCTCTCGCATCTGGCCTATTTTTCGGTGGAACTGAACACATCCGGAGGCATCGTGAACCGGCGGGGATGGCCGGATCCAGCTCTCGTGCAGACGGCGCACGCCGCGGGGGTGGACGTAGAGGTGGTCTTCACGCTGTTCGGCAACACGGAGGTGGGAACGCTGCTCAACAACGCCACAGCCCGCGCCACGGCCATCACCAACATGGTCAACGAGATGGAGGCCGGCGGTGCCGACGGCATCAACATCGACTTCGAGTTCGTGCCGGATACCGCCCGCAGCGCTTTCGTCATGTTCCTGCAGGCGCTGCGCAATGAACTGAACAGCCGCGGGCACATTCACGCCACCATTTCGTTCGCGGCGCCCACCTCGCTTTCCGCCGGCCTGGATCTTCCCGCCATTTTCCAGGTGCTGGATTATTATTTCATCATGGCATATGGCTATTTCTGGAGCGGCTCCACCTATGCGGGGCCTACCGGCATGCTGCGCACTACGCCGGCCTGGAGTCCGGTGACCACGCTCTCGCTTCTGCGCACCCTGGCCACCATCGGCAAGGAGGTGGGCGAGAACATGCGCCACAAGATCATCGCCGGCCTTCCCCTGTACGGGCGGGAATGGATCACGGCCAGCGGCACCTGGCCGTCGCAGGCCACTTCCCATGTGGGATCCGTCACCTACAGCGCGGCCCGCGCGCTTCTGGCCGGCGGCAAGACCCGTTCCTGGGATGCCGGCACCTGCAATCCGGTCATCATCTGGCAGGCCAACGGTTCCTGGCACCAGGTCTGGTACGACGACGAGCAGAGCCTGGCCTGCAAGTTCCAGTTGGCCAGGGAGCAGGACATCGGCGGCATCGGCTACTGGGCGCTGGGATACGACAACGGCTATCCGGAGATCTGGAATGCGCTGGAAGCGAATTTTTCCCAGATGGAACTGGGCGAGGGATCCCGCGACAATCCCATCCGCATCTCTTCGTTCCCGTATTCCGACGCCCGCAACACGGCCACCGGCGGGTACCGGTACTTCAATTACTATGGATGCCGCACGGATCTGGCCGAATGGGGCCGCGAATTCGTATACCAACTGGATCTCTGCCAGCCCGGGCAGATCACGGCCACCGTTCCCGACGATCCCAACATCGATCCAGACATCCACCTGCTCTCGGATCTGCGGGAAGACGCCTGCATCACCCGGGCGCATCTGACGTTCACGCAGGATGTGGCTCCCGGCCGCTATTATTTGGTTGTTGACACATACGTAAGCAATTCCATCGAACTGGAAGGCGCTTACACCCTGGACGTGAATTTCGCTCCCACCGGCGGCTCGCCCTGTCCCGCGGGCACGACGTGTGAGGCGGGGTCCTGCGTGTGCAGCGATGGGCGCACCCTGTGCGGTTCCGCCTGCGTGGATACCGACACCGATCCGCAGCACTGTGGTGGATGCAACCAGACGTGCGCGGCGCCGGGAACGTGCGTGGGAGGCGAATGCCGCACCGAGCAGCCGGATGCCGGCCCGGATGCGGATGCTGGCGCCGATGTGGAAGCGGATGGCGATACGGTGACCGGCGATGTTCCCGATGACGTGGCCAAGCCTTGCAACACCTGCACCACCACCACCAGATGCGCTTGCCGCGCCGCGGGCGAAAGCGGCACCCTGCCTCCCGCGTTCCTCTGGATTCTGGGCGTTGTGGCATTTTCCTGGGCGCGCCGCCGCGCGAAGAAATCCCTGTGAGCCTTCCGGCACTCCGGTGTGACGCGAATGTGGCGCCGATCACGCCCGTGCCTGCAACTTTCCCGGCGGCACAATTTTTTGGTGCGTTCTTTTTCCGGGCGGGTATAGTGCCTGCCGGAGGACTGTCATGGCTTTTTTGTTCTTCATTCTCGGATTTTCCTTCGTTTCGTCCCCGGGTGGCGATGCATTTTCACGGTTCGTGGAAGAAGCGCACCAGGACGGCCGGCTCACCGTTGCGCAGAAACTCGACATTCTGGAAACCGCCGTCAAGCGTCCGGAAGACCTGCCGGCGCAGTGGCGCGAACTGCTGAAGGCGCATCCGATCACGCCCGAAAACGCCACGGCCATCCTGGTGGACGTGCTCCAGGAGCGCGCGCGCGCCGGGCTCAAATCCATGTACCGCTATCCCGCTGAACTGCCGTATTTCCTGGATTCCCAGACCCATCCGGTGCGCGTGTACTACGATGACGAGACGCTTCGCAATCTGGCCCAGACCGTGCTCACGGCCGCCGAGCATTCCTGGCAGACGCAGATCCTGGAATGGGGATGGAAGGCGCCGCCCATCGAGACGCCGGAAGGACGCTACCGGCTCTATGTCACCACGTCCGGCATGGGCGGCGGCGGCTATACCGCTCCCCTGGGCCCCTGGCCCGACACCGCGTGGGACGACTGCGTATCCTACATCGTCATCGACCGGGAAAACGACACGCACAGCGTCAGCGCCGTGGTGGCCCACGAGCTCAACCACGCCATGCAGGCCGCGATGGATTGCCTGGAACCCTCGTCGTTCTGGGAAAATACGGCCAGTTACATGATGCTGGCCGTGTATCCGGGTTCCATCTGGTATGTGCGCTACTTCCTGCAGAGTTTCCAGGTGGCGCCCCACTGGAGCGTAGCGGATGGCAACCAGAACAGCGCCTACTGGTATGGCGGCTTCATCTGGCCATACTTTTTGTCCTCGGCTTATGCCCCGGAATGGAACGACGGCTCCTACATGCGGGAAATCTGGGAACGCGCCATGCAGTCGTCGAACTTTTCCACGAACGAGCCCCATTGCCTCGATGCCATCGATGCCCAGTTGCGGGAGAGCAACGAAAGCAGCCTGGATGCCGCCTTCCATGATTTCAGCCGCGCCCGCTTCTTCATCGACGACCGGATGGATCCGGACTATTCGGTTCTCCCGCATGCCGATCAGTTGTCTCCATCTCCGGTGCTGGCGGGGACCATCACCGTGCTGCCCGAGCAGCAGACCATCACTCCGCCCAAGTCCATCTGGCCCAAGCCGCTGGGCGTGAACTACTGGATTCTGGAGACGCCGGCCAATTTCAACCGCAACATGACGCTGGAGGTGATCACCGAGGATGACGCTCCCTGGCATTTCCAACTGGTGAATCTCACGGGAAGCCCCGCCGTCCAGCACTTCGATTCCAGCGGCCAGCGCTTTTCGTTCACCTTCGATCCGCTGCCGGGCGGCCGCCAACTGCTCATCGTGGAGCACATGGCCGGGCCGGATTTCAATCCCAATTTTGTGCCGCGGGACGGGACAGAGTATAAAATGTACCTGCGCTCCACGATTCCCCTGCCCATCGTCACCACCGTGACGCCGGGCATGGTCTACGAGGGCAGCGAGGTGGTTCTCAACGTGTATGGAGCCAACCTGCTGGAAAACTGCCAGTTTTCCTTCGTTCCCGACCAGTCATTCGAAATCCTCGAGGTCATCGGGACCACCGAAGTGCAGCGCCAGTTGCGGGTGCGGATCCCGAAGGGCGTGCTTCTGGGCGAGTATGCCGTGGTGGCGACCAATCCCGATGGCGGCAGTTTCCGGCTGGACAATGCCTTCACGGTCGTGAATAACCCTGGGGCCTCTTCGTCAAAGGACGGCTGTTCCTGTTCCCATCCCGGCTCTTCCGGTTTTTCCGGCTGGTCTTTCTGGATGGCGGCCCTGGCCTTCTGGTGGCTGCGCCGGCGCCGCGGGTGAAACCATGTGGTGGATGATCGCATTGGCTTTGTGGGGACAGGCGGAAGCAGCCCGTCCCCGTACGCTGGTGGTAGTGCAGGCCAACGGCAGGCAGAAGGACATCCGCCGCTACGATCTGCGCAAGGGGGCGCAGGGATTCCTCACGAAGAGTCCAGTGGAGGAAACGGCGCTCTTGTGCCGCAAGGACCGGGTGGTTTTCGTCGCCGGCAATGAGATCCGCTGGCTGGATGCCCAGAAGCCCGGCCAGGAGAACGCCGTTGGAACCCTGCCCCGGGAACTCGTATCCGCCATGGGAAACCGGCTGCGCCATTTCCTGCGCTGGTCTCACGATGGCTCGCTGCTGGCGTTTCCCGGAAGCACGGACATTTTCGTCAAGGGGATAGGTTCTGCGGTTTCCCATACGATTTCCCCCGACCCGGGGGTGCGCGTGGTGCATCCCGTATTCTGGCGGCCCGGTGCGGCTGAACTGGCCTACCTGACGCAAAGCGATGCCCAGGTGGCGCTGAATCTGCATCCGGTGAGCCGGGTACAGCCGCGCCTGGCCGTGACGGTCGTGCAGGCCAGGGGCACGGTGACGGCTTCGGACATGCATTTTTCCGCGGATGGAAAGATGCTGGCACTGAATCTCGATTTCCAGCCCGAAAAAGGCCGCATCGCGCGCTACTTCCTGCTGCTCGATGCGGAAAAGGGCCAGCCCGTGGCGCTGTCCCCATCGTGGAAGATCGAGAAATTCCATGGATTCAGTCCGAAGGGAGAACTGGTTTTTTCCGGCAGCGTGGGGGGGCCCATGTCGCTGGTGTACCTCTCTCCGGCCAACCCGAAGAACCCGCAGGTGCTCGAACACCTGCTCAAGCGGGACGTCTACGAATACATCCCCCGCATGGATCTCACGCTGCTGCATACGGCCGGACAGAAGTGCGAGGACCGTCCGAGGCTGATCGCCCTGGACCGCCGCGCCCAGGATCGGCGCCTGCTGAAGTGGGCGGAATGGACGGAAATCCTGGCGCTGGATTCCACCCGTGTCTGGGGGATTTTCCGGGCGGGCGGCGCCTGCGATGATCCGCATCCGGCGCTGTATCTCATGCGCATGGATGGTTCCGGCCTGCTCGACGAGATGCCCAAGAACCGGTTTTCGGTGCTGCAGGGCGTTTCCCCGGAACAGGCCGCTATCTGCGACTGACCAAAAATGATCCCGTCAAACCGTCAAAATTCTGGTATACTGCCGTTCGCGGGAGGATGTCATGCGTAAAATCCGATTGCTTTCTTCGGCTTTGGTGAGTGTTTTCTTCCTGTTTTCCTGCGCCGGAAAGACCTCTTCCGGAACCGTCTTCTGCGGTGACGGCAAGGTCCAGGGCGATGAGGAATGCGAACCGCCGGGCGAAGGCGCCTGCGACGCCACCTGTCACCGGGATGTTTCCAAATGTGGCAACGGCACGTGCGAGGCGCCCGAGGACGAGGCCAACTGCCCGGATGACTGCGATCATTCCGGCCCGTACTGCGGTGACGGCGCCATCAACGGCACGGAGATGTGCGACACGGACCAACTGGGTTCGGCGACCTGCGCGAGCCTGGGGTTCGATGGCGGCACGCTCGCCTGCGCAGCCAACTGCCAGTACGATGTCTCCGGCTGCACCCGTAATCCCGTGTGCGGCAACGGCACCCTGGAAGCCGGAGAAAACTGCGATGGCGAGAACCTCAACAACCAGTCCTGCCAGACGCTGGGGCTGGGTTCCGGCGTGCTCGCCTGCCGGGACGACTGCACGTTCGACGTCTCGCGCTGCTCGTCCTGCGGCAACAACGTCATCGATGCCGGCGAGGAATGCGACACGGATCAACTGGGGACCGCGACCTGCACGAGTCTGGGATTCGTGGGCGGCGACCTGCGTTGCGGCTCCGACTGCCGCTACGACACCCGCAACTGCCAACTGGCCTCCTGCGGCAACGGAACGGTGGAGTCGGGCGAGCAGTGCGACGGCTCCAGCCTCAATGGCAAGACTTGCGTGACGGAAGGGTTCACTGGCGGCACGCTGTCCTGCAATCCCGACTGCTCGCTCAACACGTCCAACTGCTCGCGCTGCGGCAACGGCGCCGTGGAAGCCGGCGAGCAGTGCGACGGCTCCAACCTGGGCACCGGCACCTGCGTGTCCCAGGGATTTTCGGGCGGCACGCTCGCCTGCAATGCCAACTGCACGTACAACACCGCCGGCTGCACCCGCTGCGGCAACGGCGTGGTGGAAACCGGCGAGGAATGCGACGGCAGCAATTTCAATGGCGCCACCTGCGTCTCCCAGGGCTACGCGGGCGGCACGCTCGCCTGCACTGCGGACTGCACGTTCGACAAGTCGCGGTGCACGGAGAACCGCTGTGGCAACGGCAGAATCGACATGGGTGAGGAGTGCGACGGCACGGCGCTCGCGGGCGCGACGCGCGGAGGACCAGCGCGGCCCACACGCATTCACCCATGCTACCACAATAAAGACGGGCACCATCACATTGAGTACAACAGCAACGAGTTGCCCCATCGCTCCCACGGCTCCACCGATATGCAAACGGCTCCACCGGTTGCAAGCATAAGCTCAGCCGACTCAGGCCACAAGCACCATCCCATTCCCCCCCTAGGCTCAGCAGGGCACCATGTGCAAC
>CAZEZP010000104.1:0-60174 GCA_964516435.1 uncultured Kofleriaceae bacterium
TCCCACTTCCCCGAACCCTCGATCTCTCGTCCACACTTCTGCATCTGATGCCTAGGGACGGCAGGGTTGCGATTTATTTAAGTCAGGATTCGGCGCCAGGGTTGGCGCCTCAAGAGCCGGAGCGGAATTTCTTCGGGTGCGGCATTGCAAACGGCAGACACCACGATACAATGCCGCCGCGTGCGGTTTTTGGCACGCGGAGAATCACCCCATGCCATCCAGGGCTGCCACTCCGTTTCCTCCACTGGACGAGGCCTCCGCTGGCCGCAGTTCGGCGGCGAGCCGGGTGACGCTGGCGGGTTCGGCCGTGAACCTGGTGCTGTGCACCTTCAAGTTCGCCGCCGGCATCCTGGGCAATTCCGCCGCGATGATGGCCGACGCCGTGCATTCGCTCTCGGACTTCGCGACAGACGTGGTGGTGCTGGCCACCATGCGCATCACCCGCCGGCCGGTCGATTTCGACCACGACTGGGGACACGGCAAATTCGAGACGCTGGCATCGATGATTATCGGCATCGCCCTTTTGCTCGTGGGCGCCGGCATCGCCTGGAACGGCTTTTCTGCCATCCACCGCGTGATGCACGGCCAGAAGATTCCGCCCCCCGGCATCCTGGCCCTCATCGCCGCCGCGGTCTCCATCGTCACCAAGGAAGCCCTCTACCGCTGGACCGCGGCCGTGGCCCGGCGCATCCAGAGCCCGGCCGTCATGGCCAACGCCTGGCACCACCGCTCGGACGCATTCTCCTCCATCGGCACGCTGGCCGGAATCGGCGGCGCCATCCTGCTGGGCCGCTCCTGGACCGTGCTCGACCCCCTGGCGGGCATCGCAGTTTCCTTCTTCATCATCCGGGTGGCGCTCGAAATCTCCTACGAAAGCCTGCGGGAAATGCTGGAAGTCTCGCTTTCTCCCGCCGACAAGGAGCGGCTCCTGGAAACGGCGGCGCGGGTGCCGGGCGTGCAGGACCCGCACCGTCTGCGCACCCGCCGCATCGGGGCGGCGGTGGCGGCTGAACTGCACATCCGGGTGCAGCCGGACCTCACCGTGCGCGAGGGCCATCACATCGCGACCCAGGTGGAGCACGAGATCCGCGAGGTTTTCGGACCGAACACGTTCGTTTCCGTGCATGTGGAGCCGACCAGGGAGCCCGCGCCGTCCAATCCCGGAAATGAGAATTAAAACGTCATTTTTATTTTTTGCAAAAGAATAGAGGAATACAGGAGATGTCGAAAAGACTCATTGCAATATCTGCTATAATTTTTATTTCCGCTTTTATTTCATGCGAAAAGAAAGAAAAATCCTCGAACAACGATAACAACAATAACAATAATAGCAACAATGTATCGCCGTCCCTGCACATCTTCGGCGGCCGGATCCGGGCGCAGATTCTGGGTCTGTCCCTCGTGGAGGGCCAGTTGTGGATCGGCTCGGGCGTGGCGTTTTCTCCCGAAGATTCCGGACGCCTGCGCTCGAGCCTGATGAAGCTCGAACCCGATGCCGGCCGGGTGACGGATTACGAAGCCCTGCTTCCCACGATGGAATACGACCTCGATGGCGCGACGCTCGACGGGCCGGCCGCCACGGCGGGCGTGCTCCGGGCGGGCGGGCGGATTCTCGCGGTCTCCCGTGCGGGCCTGCTGGAAGTCCGGGAAAACGAAATCCTGGCGCATCCGGTCGTTTCCGAAGGGACCGTGGTTGTCCCGACGGGAGCCGCCGCCGCCGATGGGCTCTGGGTGACCCACGAACGAGGAATCTCCCTGCTCGACATGGACACTCTCGAGGAAATCCGGCACTGGACGCAGGCCGAAATCGGAAACGCCTGGGCCCATTCCCCGGCCGCGGCCCCCGACGGCTCCCTGTTCTGCATCCTGGTGGATGCCGACACGGGCGAAACGAGCCTGGCGCGCGTGGGCGAGGAAGGTTTTTCCCGCATCCGGCCAGCCGATGCCGGCGCCGCCTCCGGGAATTTCACGGCACTCGCAGCGCGCCCGGACCGCGTCGAAGCCTACGCCACACTGGCCTCCTGGCGACCGGACATGCCAGCGATCGTGGCATGGAACGGCGAAGATGCACCACAGACGGTGGCCCTGGAATCGGATCTGGGCGATGCCGAAACCCCGGCCTTCGATGTCTTCGGCCCCGTCCAGTTGGCCCTGGATGCCGAACACGACGTGCTCGCCGTCGGCGGCGGCCTGCAGTCCGGCATGACCGGACTCAAGGGAGGCGGGTTCCTGTGGCTGCGCCTTTCGGATGGCGCGGTGGTGCGCCTGGATGCGAAAAATTCTCCCTTCTTCGCCATCCATTCCGGGCCGATCGCCATGGATCCCCAGCGCGGCATCACGTTCGCGGCCATCCTGCAGCCCTGCTCCGACGTGCAACTGGGCCATCTGGGACTCTTCGCGCTCTCGTTCGACGCCGAAAAAAACCTGGTGGTGGGGCGCCCCCTCGTCTCCGGCGTGCGCGCGCTGGCCGATGGCGGCGGCCGGCTCTTCGCGGGAATGCGGGACGACAATCCCGGATATGCCTGCGACGGCGTCCCCATCGCCACCGGCTTCCATGAAATCCATGCCAACGGCTGGGCGCGGCTGGTCGAACTTTCTTCCGCCGAGGGCGCGACCGATCTCCCCCGCCTGCCTTCGGTGACGGCCGCCGCGCAGAACACGCGGGGAACCTGGGCGCTGGGCACGTGGCGCGACGGCCTGCTCGCCGGCGCCCCGGATTCCATCTCCATTTGGAACCAGGCCCTGGAATGGGGGGTATCCCTGTATGCCACGTCGGTCTTCTGGGAAAGCGACGATGTGCTGTGGCTGGCTGGCCTTTCCTCGCATGCGCCGGGGGATCCTGAACAACTGGCCGATGCCGGCCCCATGGGCGCCGTGCGCATCATCTTCGACGCGCGTGGCGGTGTCGCCGATGCCCGGCATTTCGTCTCCCACATCCGGCCGGACTTGAACGATGGGCGCGTCGTGGAGGGGTTGCCGTCGGGCGAGGTGATGCAGGTGCTCGCGCTACCCGACGGCCGCATCCTGCTGGTGTGCGCAGCCGAGCGCATGCTGCCAGCAGGCTCCGATGCGGCGCCGCGCCCCTTCTTCCAGGCTGGGGACGGCAACGTGCGTCCCGGCGGACTGGCCGCCGTGGATCCGGAAACCCTCGCCGTGGAAGTCCTCGCCGGCCCGCAGGAACTGCCCGACCCGCAGGCGGCCGCGCTGCTGCCGGACGGCCGCCTGCTGGTGCTCGACGCATCGAACGGCGCCCGGGTGCTCGATGACGGCGTCTGGATACCGTGGGAAGGCACCCTGCCCTCCGGCTTCCCCCGGGCGCTGCATCCGTGGCGGGATGGCGCAGTTGTGCTGACGGACACCGCCGCACGCGTGCCCGGTCTTGCAGACGACCTCTCGGGCGCATTCTCCTGCGCCGCCGAAGTCGGCGAAATCCTGTATCTGGGCCACGCGCAGGGCATCGTGGGCATCGCCCCGTCCGGCGCGGAACTTTCCCTGCCCCCCTGGCCGAATCCGGCGCCCATCCCCTTCACCCCCTGATTTCCCGCGCGGCGATTCATTTCCTGCGCGATTCCGGCCGGACGTACCGGCCGTTCTCCGACTTTCCCCGCCTCCGGGCGCGGGGTGGGCAGGCAGAAGCCATCCACAATCCGAAATCAGAAATCGTCCAGCGTGAGGGTGAGTCCACAGTTGGTGCAGCGGCAGTTGGAAAGCGTCAGGGTTTCGCCCTTGGGCAGCGTCAGTTGCGCCCGGGTCTTTTTGAGATCGGCGGTATCCACGAACACCTGGTAACTGGTGACCTGCCGCGCACCGGTGGCATCCACCGATGCCCGGATCTGGTGCGTGGCGATACCGTACGGTCCCAGGAAGGGATGGTCGAAGCGCTCCTCGAGCTCCAGTTGCAGGTTCTGGTCCACGTACACCTTGCGCCCGGCCGGGCGGCCCTGCGCATCGTAGAGGAACTCGGTGCGGGTGACCTTGCGGGTGGGCTCGTGGATCATCACGGCGCTGACGATGCGATTCTTGGCATCATAGGAGGAAAGCAGGCGGGTGTAGCGATTCTCGAAGATGTCCTGCGCCACGGCGGGCTTCCCCTTCTCGTCCACGCTCGTCTCCTCCACGACCAGACCGGCCGGGTTGCGCGTCAGCGTCACGCTCACCACGCCTTCCCGGGGCGTCGAGACCACCCGGCGCACGAGTCTTCCCTTTTCATAAACGCGCTCCACCGTGCGCTCCGGTTTTCCGTCCTTGTACTTCTCCACCTTGACGAGCAGCGCCCGGTCGAAGGTCCGCACCTCGCGGGAGACCGGACGGCCGGCCACCTCCGTCACGAAATCCGTCGACGCTACCCAGCCGCCGGGGGCATAGGCCGTAGCCAGCCGCGTCACCTTCCGCTCCCTGGGCCAGCGCACCTCCCGCAGGGTTTCGCGGCCCTTGGCGTCATACGTGTAATCGGACTCCATCACGGGAACCTCGCCCGCGGCGAACTCCCGCTTGGCCAAGAGAAGCCCGGCTTCGTTATACTTCCACGTGATGCGGGAAACGGCGTTCTCCCGGCCGGCGCCCGAGCAGGCGGTGCAGCCGGTAGAGCGGTTTGTGAGCGCCGGCGTGCCGTCGGCATGGCTCCAACGCTCCTCCGTGAGGCGTCCCTGGGTATCGTAGAAATACTGCACCACCGAACCGTCGGGCCAGTCCTGCGGCGACGGCGGCGTCTCGTCGCCGCGCAGCGTCGTCTGCTTCACCAGTTGCCCGGCGGCGTTGTACTCGTAGCGAACGACTTCCGTGCGCGGTTTCCCGTTGAAAATCTCCACCTTCAGAAGATTGCCCGCGGAATCGTACTCGTATTCCATGCGCTGCGGCTCGGGCTCGTCGGCGGTGCGCAGTTCCCGCGCTGTCACCACCCCGTTCTTCCCGTACGTCACCGTCTCCACGTCCACCATCTGGTGCAGGTACGTGCGCTCCAGTCGCGTGGGGCGCCCCAGCGAGTCATACTGCACGCGCGCCTTCTCCAGCGCAGGCAGTTTGGTGGTGACCAGCGCATCCGGCCGATCCCCGGTGCACTCCAGTTGGTGGATGTTGCCCCGGTAGCGCTCCACTTCCACGGGCATGCCGCCGGAATCGTACACGAAACGCTCGGAAGAGATGACCGCCTCGTTCTCGTCGCGCACCTGGCGCGCCAGCAACTGGCCGTTCTCGTCGTACTCGCTGTGCTCCTCCTCCACCAGCCGGGGACCGTCGTACTTGCGTTCCCGGAGGCGGTGGCCGAAGCGGTCCAGTTGCACGTCGAGCGTGAATTCCACGCCCTCCACCGTCAGCGCCCGCCCCTTGGCCGCATAGGAACTGGAATACTCGTACGTCGTCTGCGCCTTGATGCTGCCGTCCTCGTATTTTTCCGTGTACGCCACCATCCGGCCGGCGAGATTGTACTGGGTCTCGACCCACGATTCCAGGGCCCCCTGGGGCGCGAGTTTCTGCACCTTCACCAGCACTCCGTCGGGCCGTTCCTGCACGAACTGCAGAGTGACCCCCTTGCGCTCCCCCTGGCGCGAAAGGGCCACCGCCCGGCGCACCAGCCCCCGCTCGTCCACTTCCAGGCGCAATTTTTCCACCGTCACACCAAAGGGAGACAGCCGCGTCTGGTCCACCTTCGACTGCGCCGCCACGAAGCAGGAACGCCCCAGGGGGCGGCCCTTGCGGCCGAACGCGCTCACGCACGTCTTGGGATCCAGCGTCTCCAGTTGCAGACGGCCCAGCGTCACCCCCCTGGCGTCCTGATGCAGCACTTCCGAGAGCCGGTTCTGCCCGTCCCAGGAAAACACCCAGGACTCGATTTCCCTGCCGGTGTCGTCCACCTTCCGGATGCGCTCGATTCGGCCTTCGGGCGTCTGGTGGACTTCCAGCGGAGCCGGCGCCTTGGCCACCGGAGCCAGGGGCACGGGAACCCCGCGGTAATCCTCGGCCAGAAACGCATAATGCCTGACCACCGCCGGCGGCTTGGCCGGTGTTGCCGGAGCGGGCGCGGCCTCTTTGGTCCCGGCGGCCGACGGGCTTCCCTCGCAGGCCCAGATGAAGGGAAAGATGAACAGCACATATCGAAGATTGCGGATTCGGAACATGCGATCAGACTCCTCGTCCGGAAGAACAGGTTCGGGTTCCTCACATCGGGCCGGCGAAAATGCAGGGAACTTCGCCGCGCCGTATTTCCGGCAGAAACGGAAAGCCGCAGAACGAAGCGCCGTCACTCCACATATTGCATCCCGGGGGGAAGTTCAAGTTTCACGTCCCGGGAAAGCACCCGGGCGGCTTCCCGCATGTCCTGCGTGATACGTTCCGGCAACTGGATCTTGATGGTCACGATGAAATCGCCCGCCGGCGCATCGCCAGAAGCCTGCACGCCGTGTCCCGAAACACGCAGTTGCATGTCCGGGCGGGCGCCCGGGGGGACCGTGAGCCGGATGGTCTTGCCCAGAGGCGTCTCGAGCTTGAGCTTGGCGCCCGAAAACGCCTTTTCCAGGGTGATGGGCACCGTCACGTGGACATCGCGCCCCTTGCGCGTGAAGTACGGATGCGGTTTCACGCGGATGGCGAGCACCAGATCGCCCGGCGTCTGCCCCGGCCCCGCCGCCGTTCCCTGCTGCCGGATGCGCAGTTTCTTGCCGTCTTCGGCTCCCGGCGGAATGCGCACCTTGAGCGTGCGGTCGACCATCTGCGTGCCGGTCCCGCCGCACGCCGAACACACGTTTTCCCCCCGCCGGGCCCCGCGGCCGCCGCAGACCGGGCAACGGTCGCGGTAGCGCAGCCGGACATCCAGTTGGTCGCCGCGCACGGCCTGCAGAAAATCCAGTTCCAGTTCCTGCTCCAGATCCCGGCTGCGGCCAGTCCCCGGAAAACCGAAATCCTCCATGCCCCCGAATCCCGAGGCGAACCGGGGGCCGGAACGGCGGCCGAAAATGTCGCCGAAGATGAAGTTGATGAAATCGTCCGCCGACTCGAAGCCGGCGCCGCTGCCTGCACTGCTCCAGGAAAATCCACCGGCAGACTGCCGGGCGTTGGCATACGCGCGCGCCTGTTCGGGGTCGAATCCGGGGCGGGTGGCCATCTCGCCGAACTCGTCATACAGTTTCCGCTTTTCCGGATCCCCGAGGATTTCGAACGCCGCCGTGATTTCCTTGAATTTTTCCGACTTGGAAGGGTCGTTGTCGGTGCGGTCGGGGTGATACTTCATGGCCAGTTTGCGGTAAGCCTTCTTGATTTCCTCCGCCGTCGCCGTCCTGGACACCCCCAGAATCTGATACAGATCCCGCATTGTCGTCGCTCCTTCCCCTGGGACGCATGCTTCCTCGCCGTTCCAGGCCGCCGGAAATTCTAACCACCCGGAAAAGGTCGTCAACGGCGGCGCCACGCCCGGCGGCCGGCATTTCCCGAGTTTTTTTTCGTGACATCCGAAGATTTCCGAGTTTACAACGTCGGTACCGGCGTTTCGGGGCCTTTTGCATTCCCCGCCGGCGCATTCTTTTCGAGGAGGTGCATGATGATGAAGCGTTTTTCTTTCCTGTTCGCGGCACTTTTCGCCATCACCGCCATCGCCTGGAGTCTGGGCGTCGATGACTCGGCTGCCCAGACTTCCCCGACAGAAGCTGAAATCAAAAAGGCTGTCGACACGGCCATGGCCCGCAAGACCCCGCGGGTGGAACTGGTCACGTCGCTGGGCGTCATCAAGCTCGAGCTCGATGCTGTGAAAGCGCCCATCACGGTGCGCAACTTCCTGACCTATGTAGTCAAAGGGCACTACAACGGCACGGTGTTCCACCGCATCATCCCCGATTTCATGATCCAGGGCGGCGGCTATACCTCGGACCGCAGGGAAAAGACGGAAACCCTCATGGATCCCATCAAGAACGAGGCCAACAACGGGCTTTCCAACGTGCGCGGCACCATCGCCATGGCCCGCACGCAGGTGGTGGATTCCGCCCGCGCGCAGTTCTTCATCAACGTGGTGGACAACGCGCGCCTGGACCACAAGGGCCCCGGCCCGATGTATGGCTACTGCGTGTTCGGCAAGGTCGTCGCCGGCATGGACGTCGTGGACAAGATCCGCAACCTGCCCACGCAGAACCTGGGCGGCGCCTTCATGAACTGGCCCACGAATCCGCCCGTGATCCGCACCGCCCGCATCGTCGAATAAGCGACTGCATCCCTCCCTGCCGTCCTTCTTCTTGAAAAAATCCTTGAAAATCCTGTATATCCGGTGTGACGCCTGTTTCTTCAGGCTTGCGAGGTGCACATCATGCCCCTGAACCAGGATGGCCTTTTCAAGTTCATGACCCAGGATGGAAAGTTCCGGGGCGCCGTGACCGTGGTGACCGATGTGCTACGGGAAATCGCAAGAAATCACGATCTGTTTCCCACGGCGGCCGTGGCGCTCGGCCGGGCGTTGGCCGGCGGCGCGCTGATGGCGGGGCTGCTCAAGGAAGATCAGTCCCTGGCCATCAAGTTCGAAGGGCCAGGTCCTCTGAGAAAAATCCTGGTGGAAGCGTCACACGACGACGGCGCCCTGCGGGGGGCGGTCGGAAACCCGCACGTGGACACGCGCACGCCCGACGGGCGCTTCGACGTGGCGGGAGCGCTGGGACTGCCGGGGCTTCTCACCGTGAGCAAGGATCTGGGACTGCGCACGCCCTATGTGGGAACGGTCCCCTTGGCATCCGGCGAAATCGGCGAAGATTTGGCCTTCTATCTCGCGGATTCCGAACAGATTCCCTCCGCCGTTTCGTTGGGGGCGGCCCTTTCTCCCGACGGAATCGTCGCAGCCGGAGGATTCATCCTCCAGGCCATGCCGCCGGTGGATGAGGCCCTTGTGGAAGAATTCATGGAACGACTGGCGAAACTGCCTGGCGCCGCCGCGCTCCTCCAGCAGGCCTCGCAGATGGAGGACGTGGCCCGGGCCGTTCTCGGTACGCATCCGTTCGAAACGCTCGAACGGCGCGAACTGCATTTCGCGTGCACCTGCAGCCGGGAAAAAATCGTCCGGGCGCTTCGCACCCTGAGCCGGGACGATCTGATGCAGATGGCCGAATCGAAGGAGGAAACCCGCGTCACATGCGAGTTCTGCCTGAAGCAATACGCCTTCGCGCCGGAAGAGATGCAGGCCATAGCCGCCGAAAGGAATGCCGCCGGTCCGGCTTGACCGTGTCCGGGCGCACCGAAAGGATGCCCTCATGCCGTACATCCAGCCTTTCATCGTGGGCGATTACCTGTTCGTGGAACTGCTCAGTTCCACGGTGCCATTCTTTGTCCATCGCGTCATAGACCTCTCCGAGGCCGAATTCACCTGCTTCAGGTCGTTCAAGACCGTGAACCCCGAAGCCAGAAACCATCCGGTGTTCTCCACCGATCTCTCCCGCGAGGCCGCCGCTCTGCGGGCGCTGCGGCATCCGGCCATCCCGCAATTCTTCGATTACGGTGTCGTCGAGGGGAAACCCTACCTCATCTACCGGTACGTCTGGGGAAAGAGCCTGCTGCAAATCCTGCGGGAACTGCGTCGCCACAAGAAGAGGCTCGCACAGTCCTATGCCGTCTTCATCGCCCACGAGGTGGCGCGCATCCTCTCCTGCGCCCATGCCGTGCGGCGCAAGGAATTTCCGCAGGGCATCCCGCACGCCAACCTGAGTCCACGCAACATCCTCCTGTCGTATGCCGGCAAAGTGCACGTAGTGGCGTTCGGGCATCCCGGCCCCGTGGTGGCCCCCGAACACCTGGATCTGCTTGATTTTCGCTATATGTCCTATCTTTCCCCCGAGCAGGTGGCGCGGGAACCTGTAAACTTCAAGACCGATATTTTTACATTAGGCTGCATTCTCTATGAAATGCTCACGGGAATTCCACCCTTTGTGGAAAAGACGCCCGACAAGGTCCTCCACCGCATCGCCAAGGGCTCCTACGCGCCGGCGTCCAGCGTGGCCGGCGGCATTTCGCCGGAACTGGATCGCATCCTCGCCCGCGCGCTCAACGTCTACCCCGACGACCGGTGGAACAGCGCGGAGGAACTGAGCAATGAACTCGACCACTTCCTGACCACCCACCATGCCGAATTCCATCCGCGCAAGGTGTCCAAGTTGATGAAGAACCTCTTCGACAGGGACATCATCGAGGACATCCGGACGTTTCAGAACCTGGCCGAAACCCTGATCATCCCGGAAAAGACGCTTTTGCGCTCCATTCCCCGGCGCATGTTCGACGAGGTGCAGGAAAAGCGCAAGGCCCAGACGGCGGCGCTGCCGCCCCTGCCCACGGTGGGAGAAATCCTCAAGCCATCCTCCCGCATCCAGGCCAGCGAGATATCCCGCCCCTTCGACGCCATCGCCCGGGGGGCGCGGCGACCGCCCCGGCAGGATCCGTTCTTCGAGAACGAGGACCAGAACCTGCTGCAGAAGCCCGCCCGCGAAGCCGTACCCGCCATGTCCTCTCCCGTCCCCGAAACGCCGACCATGACCGTGAAAGCCGCAGCCGCACTGCCGGCTGGCCCGGGAGAAAGCGCGGACGAAGCGAAGGATGGCGCCAGGGATGGCAAGGGACAAGGGGCGAAACGAACTGGAAAAGACCGGACCTCCTCCGATTTCGAAGAGGTTTCCACGGAACTGCAGACGAGCATCCCGGCCCCCGCCTTGATGAAACGCACGGCCGTGGCGGGACCGCCGGGCCCGGAAAGCGAATTCCTCGATGAACTGGACGTGCGGCTCGAACTGGTGGGGGAGGAAATCGGGGAATACACGCTCACATCCATCCTGGGATGGGGCGGCATGGGGACGGTATACGAAGCCGTTTCCCGGATGACCCGGGAGCGGGTGGCCATCAAGGTGCTGGATCCGGCGCACTGCGAGGACCCGGAGCAGACGCGCCGCTTCCTGCGGGAGGCGATGGTGGTCAACGCGCTGCGCAATCCCCACGTGGTCGAGTTTTTCGATTATGGGTTGCATCGGAACAAATACCACTACATCGTCATGGAGCGGCTGGAAGGCACCACCCTGGGCAGTTACCTCCAGATGAATCCGGTCGTGCCAGCTCCCTTCGTGCGCCACGTGATGGAGCAGGTCTTCGATGCGCTCACGGCGGCCCACGACCATCAGATCGTGCATCGCGATCTCAAGCCCGACAACATCTTTCTCGTGGAGCGGCCCGGCGCGGCCCCCCTCGTGAAAGTGCTGGATTTCGGCATCGCCAAGATCCATGAGCCCGACACCGAGAACATCACCAAGACCGGCGCGCCCATGGGCACGCCCCACTACATGAGCCCGGAACAGGCGCTGGGTGAGCCAGCGGGCATTCCCAGCGACATCTATTCCCTGGGCGTCATCCTGTATGAGATGCTCACGGGGCGGTTGCCGTTCCAAAAGCGCACCTACCTGGAAACCCTCTTCGCCCACATCCGCGAGACCCCGCCGCAGCCATCCCAGTGGGTTCCCATGGACCCCGAACTGGAACGCGTGCTTTTGTGGACGCTGGAAAAGAAGCAGGAGAAGCGGCCACAGTCCGTGCGGGAACTCGCCAGGAACCTGTTCGCCTGCCTGGACCACCACACTTGAGCGCCGCCTCGCCCGGACGGTTCGCGTATGCCGGCCCCATCAGCGGGGGATGTGGTAGAAATACGCCATCGTGGCGATGCGCCATTGCAGGACCGTGCCACCGCGCTCCGTCTGTGCGGAGAAATACCGGTACAGCGTGTTGCCTCCGCACTCGCCGCACGCCCAGCCGGTCTCATAGAGGCGGTCCAGGAAGGCGCCCGGCAGCACCAGGCGGCCGGTGTCGGGTCCCTCGCATTCGATTTCGGCGTGCGCGACGCCGCCGTGGGTGGCCACGCCGGTGGTCATGCGCAGGTACACGCGGGCGCCGGCCTGCGGGTTGGACCATGCCAGTTCCACGTCCTGTCCCGGCAAACGCTGTTGCAAGAACTGCGACCAGTCCCCCGAGACCGCGATCGGCGCGGGCACGCAGGTTTCCAGTTCGAAGGCGCCCACATCCCCGCCAGCGGCCGCCAGCCGGATCCGGGAATTCACCGGTGCGGCATCCCGCGCCCAGGCATATTCCCCCACGGCATCGGGGCGCACAGTCACGGGCGAAGCCAATGCGCCGGAAACCGTCAGCGCGCCCGCATCCCGGCGCGCCGGATAGTCCTGGCAGGCGCCGCTGATGCATACCTGGGTCCCCCATTCGCAGGCCGGGTCGCAAAAGGAGGGTTCGCTTTCCAGAAGCCGGCAGAAGCCATGCCGGGCCGTTTCCGTGAAGGGATCGGGGGGCTCAGAGTGCCACACGCGCCCCTGCAGCATCTGGAAGGAATCGCCCACATCCAGGAAAAAATGCCCCAGTGGCACGTCGAAAACGGGTTCGTTTCCTCCCGGCGTCTGGCAATCAGTATTGTTCAAATTATTACTATTGCTATTACTATTATTGATTTTATTTGAATCATTTTTGCAACCAAACACTATCAAAAAAGAAAAAATCAAAAAAATACGGGCTTTCATGGTTCACCTTCCTCGAACGCCGGAACATCCGGAAACAGGCCGGGAGCGCCGGGGGCCGGGCGCCAGACGTTTTGGGCCGCCGACTGCAGAAGAATCCGGGCCTGCTGCACGGCTTGCGCCAGATCCCGTCCCTGCATGAGGCCGCAGGCGGTCGCCGACGACAGGAAACAGCCGGTTCCCCGGATTTTCCCCCAGGGCCAGCGCGGCGAGGAAAATTCCACGACGGGCCGATGCGGCTGGTGGAGCGTGTCCGTGATCCGCCCGCCGTCCGCGTGTCCGCCCTTGACGAGCACGGCCCGGGCGCCCCGTTCGAACAGGCGCCTGGCGGCGGATTCGCGAAACTGCACGGTTTTGCCGGCAATGCCGGCCAGTTGCGCCAGTTCCGGCAGATTGGGGGTGACGAGCGTGCAGCGGTGCCAGAGGGGCGCGAACGCCTCCAGGGGACCGTCGAAGAGCGGCATTCCGGCCGATGCGGCGAGCACCGGGTCCCAGACGACAGGTACACCATCGGGCAGGGAACGCAGGAAATCCGCCACCACCGGCACCAGTTCCGCCCGCGCCAGCATCCCGATCTTCACGGCGCCGATCGCGAAATCCGCCTGCAGCAGCGCCAGTTGCTCCCGCAGAACGCCAACTTCGACCGCCTGGATGCGGGTCATCGACCGCGTGTTCTGGGCCGTGACCGCCGTGACGGCCGCCACCGCGCGCACCCCGCACAGGCGCGCCGCGCGCACGTCGGCCAGCACGCCGCCGCCGCCCGCTGGATCGTATCCGGCCACGGCCAGCAACACCGGCCGTCCGGCATCCCCGCCCGACGCGGCAAGAGATTCATCCGTCATGACCATCCTCCTTCCCCTGCTGCGCCGCCCCACGTTGCCACAATCCAGCCTCCTGTACAACGACATGTGCGCCTGTGACATGCCTGAAGGCATTGACGGCCAGTTTCTCCCCACAGTGATGAACCTCGACGCCCGCGCGCATCGCAGTATAAAAAAATAATTTTACAGGAAGCGCCGTGCGCCAACGAAACGCCATCGTGCGCCTCGAACCGTGAACCTGGAAAAAGCTCAAAAACGCCCTGCGGAAACGTGCCGTTTCTTTTTCCCTGAGCACATCCGCAGATCTTGATCCCGCACGGCGATTCGGGTATACAATGCACTTTGTTCTCCATTCCGGGTTTTTTGCGTCATCGAAAAAACCCGTGCAGGTTGTGCATGGCCAAGCAGGAAATGATCGACGCCCTGGTGGGCACCACCATTGGAAACTACATCGTCCAGCGGAAAGTGGGCTCCGGGGCGATGGGGTCGGTGTACCTCGGGGAGCACCCGGAAATCGGCAAGCGTGTGGCCATCAAGGTGCTCGCCGGACATCTCACCGAAGACGCCCACATGGTGGAGCGCTTCCAGATCGAAGCACGCGCGATCGGCCTGCTGGAGCATCCCAACATCGTGGAGATGTACGATTTCGGCGTACTGCCGGATGGACGCAGTTACTACACCATGGAATACCTGCAGGGAGAAACGCTCTCCCAGCGCATGAAACGCGGCAATTTCAAGTTGCGGGAACTGTATTTCATCGTGGAGCAGATCTGCGACGCCCTGTATGTGGTGCACGAGAAAGGCATCATCCACCGCGACATGAAGCCTTCCAACGTGTTTTTGGCCAGGAAGGGCATGCGCACAGTGGTGAAACTGCTGGATTTCGGCATTGCCAAAATCCAGGATTCCATGCGCAAGGACGGTGAACTGCTCACGTCCACGGGCGCCGTCCTGGGAACGCCGGTCTTCATGAGCCCCGAGCAGGCGCTGGGGCAAAACGACCGCATTTCCTATCTGAGCGACATCTACTCGGTAGGTGTCATCCTGTACAAGATCTTCACCGACCGTTTCCCCATCGAGGGGACGAACATCCCCGAGGTCGTGACCTGGCACCTGACACGGGACGCCATTCCCCTGCGAACGGCCAACCCGCTCATTCCGGAATCCCTGGCCCAGGTGGTCATGACCTGCCTGGCCAAGGAGCCCGAAGGCCGCTACGAGTCCACGGCCCACCTGTGGGAAGCGTTTTCCGCCGCCTGCGCCACGCTGGACATGGATTGGGTGATCCCTTCCAGCATCGCGCGGGATGCCACCATTTCTCCGGCTGCGGGATTTTCGGCTGGCACGGGCTCCCATGTATCCGTGGTCCCCTCGGATTCGTTCTACCCGCCGCCGCCACCCCCGGCGAACAATTCCCTGGCATCCCATCCCTCTCTTCCCTCGTACCCGCAATTCGCCACCTATCCGCCCATGCCGCCGGACGCCGCCTCTTCACAAAGTGTCGTCGCGGGCGACAGTTTCGCTGGGGAGCGCCGCAGGAAATCCGGAGGAAAATTCCTGTTCTTTTCCATCCTGGCCGTTGTGGCGGTCGCGACTGGCGTCTTTTTCTGGTGGAAGGGATCCCTCGGCACGGATAAGGAAATGACAGCTCCCGCCACGGCCGCCACTTCCGAACCGCCCGTGCAGGACAAGAAGGACGAGACGGCGTCCAAGTTGGTGGACATGGCAGAACCGCCACCGGAAAAACAAGCCCCGAAGACGTACAGGCTGCGCCTGGATGTGAAGCCGGCCCAGGCTCAAATCAAGGTGTACGTGAACGGAACATTGCGCGACAAGGTGGAGCCCGGTGCAAGCATCGAAGCCGAAGAAGGCGCACTGGTACGCATCAGCGCGCAGGCGGAAGGCTTCATGCCCCGGGAGCGGGAATTCATCGTGAATGAGAAACTGGGAAACGACTTGACGCTGGAACTGGAGAGCCTGCCGGCCATGCGTCCGGCGGCAGACTCAGAAACCCGGCCGTCATCGCCGGTCATGCGTCCGGTCCCCGGCATGAAAGGTACCGATTCGAATGACAAACCCAAGGATTTGCTGTAGTCGAACAGGCATTCTCCGGTTGACAATGCTTCTGGCGGGAGTGTTGTCGATGGGAATGGGGCTCGCGGCAGCGCCAGTACTGGCACAATCGAAGAACCAGAAACTGTACGAGGCCTTCAAGAAAGCCGCATACGTGCTCTACGAGGAAAAGAAATTCGAAGAGGCCATCGTCCAGTTCGAGAAAGCCTACGAAGCCGTTCCCGATCCCAAGATCTGGTTCAACCTGGGGCAGTGCCACCGCCAACTGAATCATGTGGAGCAGGCCCTGATGTACTACGAAAAGTTCCTGGCGGCATTGCCTGAAATCCAGGATTTGCCGGCAGCGAAGAAGCGCGTGCTGGAAACCGAGGTGCGTGACTGGGTGACCCAGTTGCAAAAACAGAAGGAAGAAGAAGACGCCCGCCTGCGGGAAGAGGAAGCGCGTCAAAAAGCCCGCGAACAGGCGAAATCCCAGGGGACGCAAGAACCTGCCGGGACTCCGGCATCGGAAAAAGAGGGTGGCGAGAAAGCGAAAGATGGCGGGACCCCCGCGGCCGGGGAAACGGATGCCTCCCTGACCTCCCGCTGGTGGTTCTGGACGGGAATCGGCGCCACGGCCATATTCACGGGCGTGACGGTCTGGGCCGGCCTGCGCGCCCAGGACTACAACGATCAATGGCGACAGATGTGGGACACCAAGTATCACGACAAGGCCGTGCAGTACCAGAACTTCACGGATGCCGCACTGGCCGGAGCCATCGTATCCGCCGTGATCACGGGCATCGCATCGTGGATTTCCCTGCGGGATACCGGCTCGGCCTCCGCTGGAAAGACCGCTTTTTTCGCGCCCGCCTGCGACGGCACGTCCTGCATGCTCCAGTTGACGCTGTTCTACTGACACCACCAACTCCCGCGGCATCCCCCGTCTTTCTGAATTCCCTCTTTTGACAGCGCCATGCCCAGACCGCACGAAATCCTGCTCAAAACCCTGGGTCCCGAAACCATCATCGAACTGCTTTCTCCCTTTCTCGCGCCCGGGAAGGTGGAACGCATGGAAAAGGTCATCGCCCAGAGGCTTAGCCAGGTGTGGCTGGTGGTGGAAAACCTGTACGACCCGCTCAACGGAGCCGCGCTCGTGCGCACGGCCGAAGCCATGGGCATCCTGCATGTGGCATTCATCCAGGAGCGCGAAGTGAAGGCCCTCCCCGTGGGACGCGGAAAACGCCTTTCACAAAAAATCACCATCGGGGCCGAACGATGGATGGAAGTCCACGAGTTCGACACCTTCGAAGCCGCCATGGACGTGTTTTCCCGCCATGGCCTGAGGCATTACGCCGCCGTTGCGCCGCCGTCGGATGTGGGCAACGCCAACGTGGAACTGGGGCGCATGCCCGCCTTGCTGGCGGAATCCACGTTCGTTCCCCCGCTGGCCATCTGGTTCGGCAACGAGCGCTGGGGACTCTCCCAGAAGGCCGTGGATGCCGCCGATGCCGCCTTCACCATTCCACTGCACGGCTTTTCCCAGAGCCTCAACCTGTCGGTATCGGCCGGCATCGCGCTGCACCATGTGGTCGGCTCCCTGCGGGCCCGGACGGCGGACGGGGACTTGCCCGAACCGCAGCGCCGGGAGTGGCTGGCGCGGTGCCTGCTGGAAACCGTGGACCGGCCGGAAGCCCTCCTGCGCGAGTTGCACGCCCGGCAGGGGCGCCCCTGGCCCCTGTGAATCCAGGCGATGCCGCCGAACCGCTGGCCGGGTTTTGCGCTCCGCATCCGGGGAATGTCGGCAGAATGAAACCTCACGGCTTGCGGAGGCGTTTTTCCACGAGCAGCGCCAGGGCGCCGGCGGCCATCACCGCCAGGCTGAACCAGGCGCCACGCCCGGCATAACGCACGCTGGCGTGCAGCATGTACGCACAGAAGAGCACGAACAGGATGGGGGTGAAGGGGTACAGGGGCACGGAAAATGGGCGCGCTCCTCCAGTTTGGCGCCGCAGGGCGAAGAGGGACACGCCGGTGAGCAGGAAAAAGAACCAGAATGCCGGGGACGTGTAATCCACCATGGCCACGAGTCCTTTTTTATATGTTGCGCCCAGCAGAACCAGCAGCAACGCGATGGCCGTCTGAAACCCGAGCGCCGCCCCCGGAACACCGCGCCTGCCGTCCCAGCGCCCCAGAAACGGCAGCAGGGCGAAATCCCGCCCGAAGGCATAGTTGCTGCGCGCGCCGGTCGCCATGGTGACATTGGCCGTGCTCCACGCGGCCGTCAACACCAGAACGGAGAGCACGATGCCGAAACGCACGCCGAACGCACGCCCCACCAGATCGTGATACGCCGAGAAGGAACGCATTCCCGACAGTCCCAGGGCCTGATGCAGCGCGAGGTTTACGAGCAGGTAGACGACGGTCACCACCGCGATGCCGCCCAGGAAGATGCGCACGATGTCGCGCTCCGGCCTGCGAACCTCGGCTGAAATGTAGGCGGCTTCGTTCCAGCCGCCAAAAGTGAGCAGCACGAAGACCATGGCCCGCCCGAATCCAGCCAGGCTCTGCGTTTCAGCGCTCGCCGGAGGCGATGACGCGGGGCCAGCGAAAAACAGCCCCAGCACGGCTACCCCTGCAAGGCCAACGAGAATCGCCGCCGTGAGGAGTTTCTGCGCCGTGATGGACACGCGCACGCCGGCCGCATTGAGCCCCCAGAGCGCCAGCACCGTAAAAACCGCCCAGATGGCCTCCGAATGCGTCCCCAGCGGAAGGAAACGGGAGATTTCCTGCCCGCACACGAAGGCCATCATGGCGATGGACCCGGGCTGGATGACCACCATGCGCGTCCAGGCGAACACGAAGGCGATGGAAGAACCGAGTCCGCGATGCAGGAAATGGTAGTCGCCGCCGGCATCGGGATGCGCGCAGGCCAGTTCGGCATAGCAGAGCCCACCCACGAGCGAGACGAGCCCACCCAGTAGCCATGCCAGCGTCATCCAGGCTCCCGATGCGACGTTCATGGCGATGAGAGTGGGGAACTGGAAGATGCCGGCGCCGATTACGATGCCGACCACCACGGCCACACCGTCCTGCAGGGAAAATGTCCTCGATGGCGCCGTGTTGGTATCGCCCGATGCCGCTGCCGTTCCGTTCCAGTCCATCACGACTCCTTTGCTGGTGGTGCCTTGGCCCCGGAATCCAGATTCCGAAACCGCCTGCGCCCGGTGATTGCCGACACTGTCAAAAATTTCAGGAGAACACAATGGGATCCCGGCACATGCGGCAGACCGGGCAAGGCCCCTCCCTCTGTCCGATTCCACCGCTTGCCGTTCCACCGCCTGCAGTACGGGCGAATTGCACGTGCGCAACTGGAACCGAACGGTTCCTCCGGCGATCAGCCGGTCAGCCGCGCGAAATGCGGCGACGGACCCGCCAGAGCGCCAAAAGCATCAGGAAGAGGAAACTGCCAGGAATGGAGGCCTCGCCTGCGCCGGCCGCCCGGCAATGACAGTTCCCCTTGGCATTGCGAAGCCCGTCATCATCACCAGCATCCGCGTCTGAACCGGCATCCGCACAGGTGCCCGAGGCGGCGCAGTCGTCGCAGCCATCGCCGTCGGCATCCCCGCAGCGGCTGGAATCCAGCGGGAAGGGATCCCGCTCGTCGGGCACGAGATCCCCGTCCGAATCCAGCAGGACGCGCACCGCCACCGGCTGGCGCACGTGCAGCGTACTCACCCCAACCCGATAGGCCAGATCCGCCGTGAACGCGTAATCTCCCAGTGCCGAAAACGAAGCTTCCAGCCAGCGGGAGCCGGAAGCCGGCGGATTGGCGGATCCGGACGCTCCGATGCTGCCAATGTTCCAGGAAAGCAGCCCAGAGGCATCCTGGGTCGCCCCCGCCTCGTAGGCGGTCACTGCGACATCGGGAGAGGAAGACGGCTCCACCTGCAACTGCGCATCCAGCGCAACGCCACCGCCCGCGTTGACGAAGCGCACCTCCAGGCGGGTGGAGACCGGCAGGCCATCGGGAGGAGCCGGAACTTCCAGATCCCCCAGCCAGGAGAGCACCAGGCGGGGCTGGCCTTCCGCAGACACGCAGTCGGCCTCGAAGAGCGCGTTCAGGAACAGGCGCGTCCCCTGGCTCGTTCCATTGCGCGAGAGCGGAAGCGTCACCGTGTACTGGTGGCCACCCAGATACGATACCTTGCCCTTGGTGCACTGCTGCGGCAGGTAGACGTCGTCGTCGACAACCGAGCACTCGCCGTCGATGTAGCCGGTCATCCACACGTCCGCCACGCCCGGGCCATCCGGCCCCGTGATGAAGGTGACATCCATGTCGTTGATGTACTGGGACCCCAGGGTCTCGCTCAGGTTGTAGGCGGGCTCGGACCCGCCCACGGTGGCAAAGGCCCCGTCCATCTGCATGTAGGGAACGCCGGCATGCAGGATCTGCAAGGTGTCCGAAGCCGGCTGGGCGGCGATCATGTAGCCGGCGCCACGCTCCTTGATGTCCCGGGGGATGCAGCAGTCCCGCGTTCCGTTGTCGCAGCCGCCGGCCACGCACTGGAAGTCCGGATCCGTACAGGGACAGTCGGGCGGCGTTCCCTCGGTGGTGAGGAAATGGCCGCGACGGCCGGAATCGTCCAGAAACGGCCAGGCCGGATTGGGCACGGTGTTCTCATACGCGTTGACGGCCTGGCATTCCGCAAAGAAATGCGTGCGGTGCTGCAGGAATTCGCGCACCTCCGCCACCACCTCGTGCCCGTGATAGGTAAACTGCATGTTCTGGCACTCTTCGCGCGTGGCAGGGCAATTGCCTCCATCGCACTGGACCGTCTCGCGAGCATTGACATTCCAGTGCATGCTCATGATTTGGCAATACGCCGGCACGCCGTCAGCCGTGAAGAGCGCGCCATTGCGGTGATCGTAACTGGGGCTGTCGCAGGTCCCCATGTCTCCCATGATGCTTTCCACCGTAAGCATATCGGGGTTGGCCGTACCGGGGCCGCAGTTTCCGGGCGTGCACCTGGCGGCAGGAAACTCCGCGCCAGAACTCTGCGGAATGCCAGCCGCGCGCAGATACGATGTGGCGATGTTCTCGTTGCCATCGGAAAACACGGCGATGGTAGGAGCGGCATTCATTTCTTTGCGCACGTTGCCATCGAAGGCGGCCCGCGCCTGGTGAATGCTGACCACGGAAAACACGCTGCGCTGCGCCCAGGGATGGGTCGTCCACTGCGCCGGGTCGTTCCAGATGCCCGCGATCTCGAGCGCGGCATCGGCCTGGGAGGCATCCACGACGAAGGGACCTCCGCGATATCCGTGCAGTGTGATGAGCGCGCCCGGCGCACGCGCCCCCGCATCGTCCCAAACGACTTCGGCCGATGCATAGAAATCGGGCGCTGCGGTCGGATACGGGCATTTCACGCCGCTGCCCTCCTCCTCGCAGTCCCAGGGACACGGATCCGTGGCGGAATTGCACGGGGCGTGATGCCACGGCTTGTCCGAATCGATGACCCAGTACACGGTGATGCCCTGGCGCAGCCACTGGAACAGGAGCCCATATGCCTGGAACATCCCCTGATCCTGGTATGTCAGGTCCATGGGCACGATGAGACTGCCGGCCGGAAACGTCCGCATTTCCGCCCGCAGGCCCCCTGCATGCAACGAAGAAACTGAAAAAATCAGGATGCCAAGGATGAAGCGGGGAAAAATGCGGGATTTCATGGCCGACTCCTTTGTTGACACGTCTACCATACATTGTAGCGGGTGCAGAGAATGATTACACGCCCGTTTTTTTCGCGTGCGGGTGGTTCGATGGACTGGTCGGGATGCGGCCGGCCTGACTGCTATCCTAAAGATGCGCCTACGCCAGAAAGACGACCGTTACGCCGTCCCCCCCCTCTTCGGGGCGGCCAGGGCGCATGGAGGACACATACGTGGAACGGGACAGGTGGTCCCGCACGGCAGCGCACAGAAGGCCGCTGCCATAACCGTGGATGACCCAGAAGCCGGGCTGGTTCTCGCGAAAGAGCCGGTCCATGTGGCGCTCGAGTTCGGCCAGCGCCGGCTCCACGCGCTTGCCGCGCAAATCCAGCGTGTTCGACGGCGGAATATAGGGCTCGCCGGAAGCGGGCGGACCATCGATTCCTTCCTCGGCGTTCTGGAAATCGTCCGCCTCCGGCCGGACGGCTTCCCGGGCGGATTCCCTGCGGGCGGCCTTCGGCCGGGAGCCCCGCTTCTGGCTGCCACGCGCGCTGCTGGAAGCATCGGCGGGAGTTTCGATGGATTCCAGGTCATCGAAATCCAGCATGGTCACCAGTCCGCCCGAACGGGCGCGAATCTGGCGTTTCCTGACGTCCACCGCCAGCACTTCCACCTCGTGGCGCAACTTGCGGGATCGCACGCGATCCCCGGGCGCCAGCCGGGTGAAATCCGGCGGCGGACCGGTCATCTGCCGCTCCTGCGAATCGATGGCAGCAGCGGCCTTTTCGATGCCGACTGCCAGTTCCCGTTCCCCGATGCTCCCCTTTTCGGCCTTTTCCCGCAGCCGCGCAAGAACCATCCGGCAGCGGCTCAACTCACGCAGGGAATCGTCCATGGCGTCCTTGCGCAACTGGGCCAGTTGCCTCTCCAGCCGCTCCCTGAGCTTGCGGACGTCCTCCGACTGCCGCGCCAGTTCCTCCTCCTTTTCGCGCAGCCGCTCTTCCTGGGCCTGCATGCGCGTGCGGATGGCCGTGATTTCGGCCAGCAGGGAGTCCACGCGCGTATCGCCCTGGCTGGCCAGTTGGCGGGCCCGGCGCACGATGGAATCCGCAAGTCCCAACTGCCCGGCCACCGCGATGCCCTCCGAGGTCCCAGGCTGCCCGGGCACGAGCCGATAATCCGGCTTGAGCGCATTGCCGCCCACGGACACGTTGATGAACCGGGAATCCAGAAGCGCCAGTGTCTTGAGCGCAGCGAAATGCGTGGTCACCAGGGCGCCGATGCCCTTGTCCACCACGTGCTCCAGAACGGCCTGCGCCAGAAATGCCCCCTGCTGGGGGTCCGTGCCCGTGGCCAGTTCGTCGAGGAGCAGCAGGTGACCGCGCCGCGCCCGGGACAGGATCTCCTTCAAGTGCAGGATCTGCGCGGAAAACGTGCTCACATGCGAAGCGATGCTCTGATCGTCGCCGATGAGGGTATGCACATCGCCGTAAAACGGGCAGGAAGATCCCGTGCCCACCGGCAGGGGCAATCCCATGCGGGCCATGAGCACAAGTATTCCCACGGTCTTGATCAGCACGGTCTTGCCGCCGGCATTGGGCCCCGTGACAATCATCACCTGCCCGCCAGACAGTGTCACGGTGTTGGCCACCACGGCCACGCCGGAGCGCACCAGCAACGGATGCCGGGCATTGACCAGGTGCAAATCCTCCTGCGAAAAATCGAATCGGTTGGCGTCGATGCGGTCGGCCATCCGGGCCGCGGCCACCCAGGCGTCGACCGTGAGCAGGATGTCGATGTCGCGGCGCAGGGCATCCACCTCGTGAGCGGCATGCATGGCCAGTTCAGAGAGGATCCGGTATTCCTCCAGTTCGATGTCCACGTCGATTTCCCGCAGGCGGTTGTTGGCATCGATCAATTCCTGGGGCTCCACGAACACCGTCTGCCCCGACTGGGACGTGCCATGGATGGCGCCCCGGACCTGGTGGCGGAAGGAGCTCTTCACCGGCAGCACGAAGCGGCCCTCGCGCACGGTGACGTACTTGTCCTGCAGCGCCTCCTGCAAATCCCGCCGGTTGAGCATGCGCTCCATTCGGGTGGTGAGGTCCTGGTACAGATAGGCGCGCCGCGCGCGCAAACCGTAGAGCGTGCTGGAAGCGCCCGCTTTCACGGCGCCTTCGTCGTCGACCGTCTCCTCGAGCAGCACCCGCAGGTGCGCCAAGGGTTCGAGTCCCTGCACCAGACGCGAAAACGCCTCGGCGCGCAGGGACTGCTCGGCTCGCAGCAAATCCCGCACGGCGAGAAGCACCTTGTACAGATCCCGGAAGGCCAGCGCGCTCAGGGCACCGCCCCGCTCCAGGCGTACCAGGTGATCCCGGCAGTCAGGCAGTTCCGGAATCGCCATGGAAATACCCCGGCGCATGCCGTCGCGGATGGCCTGCACGCATTCCATGCGCTCGACGGCCGCTTCGCGGGAGCCGGCGAAATCCATACCGCGGATTCTTTCGGCCGCGGCCGGATTGACACAGAATTCGCCCCAGAAGGCGACGAGTTCCGGCCATTGCAGATCCATCAATGTCTTGCTGGAAAAAATTGAATTCATCGAACGCTCGAAGATGGTAATAAAAAGAAAATTGATTGAATCGATTGTTATTTTTTTTGTTGTTGAATATCCGTCAATTGCATCTGCAGGCGCATTACGACACGGTTGCCCACCTGCACGGGAGCAAGCGATGCATCATCGAACCCTACGGCGGCCCAGCCCAGGATCTCCATGGCATCGATGCGCGTCCACACGCCGGAATCCATCTGGAAATCCGTGGAAATCTCGGATTTTCCCACGCAGGAAGCGCCAAATCCGTCCACCTGCAAGGTTCCCAGTTCCGTGGAGAGATACTCGCCGCCAATGGAGATTTCGTTTTGAATTCTGGTTTTCTGCCACTGCTTCACACGGAACAGGAAGGGGCGGACCGTACGCAGCCACTGGCTTCCCAGCGCCAGCGCCAGGGGCATCTCCACCTTTTCTTCGGCGTCTTCCCGGATTTTTCCGGAAAAGACAAAATGGGCCGCCGGATACAGACGCTCGAGCGCATCCGTGAGGAAGGAAAGCCGGTTTTCGGGTTTCGAGCGGAAGACAAATCCGGATTCTTTCGCGAGCAGGAACTCCACCGCGAAGGAATCCGGCATCGTCTGGGGAGGATCCGCCTCCAGCAGGCGGATGGCCGAAAAAGAGTCACGGATGCGCACCGCCTCGCCTTCCGTCTGCTGCGTGCGCTCGCCGGAAAAGGCGAGCACCAGATGCACGCGGGTATGCGTTTCCCCATTTTCCAGGACCTGCTGATCGTCATACGTCAAACGTCCCTCGAAAACCTGCCGGGCGCGCGAAGCCGGCCGCATGGTGTCCGCCGGAACGCGTGCGCCAGGACGCGGGGAAGTTCCGGATTTCGTGCACGCGGGCCCAGCGGGGCCGCAGCACATGAGCAAAAGCACGAAAACAGGAAGAAACCGCATCCATTCCCCCTTTTTCCGGGGCTCACACCGGGATGGCCTGCTCCCGGCGCTCCCATGCCACCAGGTAGACTTCCTTGCTCTCCGGGCGGGAACTGTCGGGCTTGACGACCTTGAACCGCACGAAACGCGTCTTGAGGAGCCGGAGGGTCTCGTCGAAATCCTCGCCCTGGAAAATCTTGGCCACGAACTTGCCGCCCGGCTTGAGGATCTGGTCCGTGAGCCGGATTCCCAGTTGCACCAACTCGGCCGAACGCGCCGAATCCGTGAATTTCACACCGATGGTGTTGGGAGCCATGTCGGAAACCACGACGTCGAACGGCGTCCCCTCGGGCGCCATCAACGCCTCCGCGGACGTTTCGCGGATGTCCCCCAGGAGAAACCGCCCATGCGGCGGCAACTGGATGCGCAGGGGCAGCAGATCGATGCCGGTGACCCGGCCGCCCGGCCCCACCGCCCGCAGCGTGTACTGCATCCAGGAGCCAGGCGCCGCCCCCAGGTCCAGCACACGGTCGCCCTTCTGGAAGATGTGGAAACGCTTGTCGATTTCCTCGATCTTGAAGATGGCGCGCGAAACGAAACGCTGTTCCTTGGCCTTTTTGTAGTATGCGTCGTGCCGGAATGCACGATCACCCATCTTCGACGTCACGAAAACGACCTCCCCGCAGGTTTTATAGGATGAAACGGTTTAGAGATAAACGACTTTCTTCGTGGCGAAGCGAACGGTCACGTAGCCATTCACGGGACCGGGAACGGCGCCGAGCACCAGGAGGAGGTTCTCCTCGGGCTTGATGCCCACGACCTTGAGATTCTGCACGGTCACGCGCTCGGCTCCCATGTGGCCGGCCATGCGCTTGCCCTTGTGGACGCGGCCCGGCGTCATGCGGCAGCCGATGGAGCCGCCATGGCGGAAGTATTCGTGCGTGCCGTGAGAAGCCTCGAAACCGCCGAAGTTGTGGCGCTTCATGACTCCCTGGAACCCCTTGCCCTTGCTGATGCCGGTCACGTCCACGGGGTCGCCCACCTTGAACACGTCGGCCACCGTGAGGGTCTGCCCGACGCTGTAATTGGCCACGGTCTCGGGCTCGAGCCGGACTTCACGGATGAAGCGCTTCGGCGTGACGCCAGCTTTCTTGAACTGCCCCATGTCGGGCTTGTTCACGCGATGTTCTTTCTGATCGTCGAAACCCAACTGCAGGGCGCTGTAGCCATGCTTGTCGGGGGTGCGCAGGCCGAGAACCAAGTTCGGGCCGGCCTCGATCACGGTGACGGGAATGCGGTTGCCATCGGTGGAAAAGATCTGGGTCATGCCCAGTTTCTTTCCGAGAATCGCCATTTTAGCCATGATGAAAACTCCTTGATTCAGCAAGAGAAACGCCCAGAGGAAGCCCAACCACAAGCTTCATGGGACCACCAGAGGGATGCCTTATAGGGGAAATCGGCCGCGATGTCAATGAAAAATTCATCCATATCCCGGGCGAGAAAAAACCGCATTCCCGGATTGACTTCAATGATGAATGCTTTTAGCATGAACCAGCTGTTGGAGGAACCCATGAATCGAAACAAAAATCTTTTGTTCGCCGCTGTCCTTTCCTGCTCGGCGCTGCTGGCGTCGCGAGCCTTCGCCCAGGGCGGTCCCATCGAACTGCAGATGTTCCGTCCGGCCATGGACTCCAAAGGGCACTTCTCGGTAGATTCCACCCAGGTGCTCGGGCACATGAAAATCAGTTTCGGGTTCGGCGTCACGAACGCGTTCAAGCCGCTGGAACTCTCGGGAAACGACCGTGAATTCGCCGTGAACAACCTCGTTTCGGCGACGCTGCAGTTCGCCATCGGCCTCTTCCAGCATTTCGAGGTAGGCGTGGGTCTGCCGTTTTCCATCGTCATGGGCCAGACGGACCCGGTGGACGATGGCAATCCCGACGGCCGCTGGAACCAGGGCGCCAACCCGAGCAAGATCGAATCGGCGCCCATGAACTACGACCAGCAGGGCAAGTTCGCCAGCCAGGGCATCGGCGACGGCTACTTCAACTTCAAGTGGCGCATCCTGCCGGCGGCCAAGGGCCCGGTGGGGCTGGCCGCCATGTTCTCGATGGCGTTTCCCACCGGCAACGACGCCGCATTCCTGGGGTCCGGCGGCCTGACGCTGGCGCCCAAGTTCATCGTGGACAAGCGCCTGTCCCGGGGCCGCATGCTGCTGTCGGCCAACCTCGGCGCCCGCCTGCGCACGGGGGGGGACCACGTCCTCACGGCCAACGCCGGCTGGGACACCTGCAACACATGGACGGCGCGCAACGGCGAGCCCTGCACCTTCGACGGCACCATGGACAACAACATGACCCAGAACGTCTCCCAGGTGAACGACGTCACCTATGGGCTGGGCTTCACGTGGCGCCTGACCAACAAGGTGGAGCTCGTGTCGGAAATGTTCGGCTCCACCGAACTGTCCTCCCTGGGCAAGGACGCCGAGCCGCGCCACAACGATGTGGACGGGAACTACACGCTGGAATACACGAAGAAGGTCATGCCTCTGGAGGCGCTGGCCGGCCTCAAACTGTACCTGGCCGCATCGTCCTATCTCGCCGTGGGCGGCGGCGTGGGACTGACCGGCATCGCTGGCATGGACCACGTGGGCGCGCCAGACTTCCGACTGTTTGCCGTATTTTCCTTCGAGCCGTTCATCGGCGACCGCGACGGCGACGGCATTCCCGACGACATCGACAAGTGCCCGGACGATCCCGAGGACTTCGATGGCTTCCAGGACGAGGATGGCTGCCCCGATCTGGACAACGACAAGGACGGCATCCCGGATTCGCTGGACAAGTGCCCCAACGATCCCGAGACGTTCAACAACTTCGAGGACGAGGACGGCTGCCCCGACGACGTGACCTCGGACCGCGACGGCGACGGCATCCTGGACAACAAGGACCAGTGCCCCGACAATCCGGAGGACTTCGACGGATTCGAGGATGAAGATGGCTGCCCCGAGGAGGACAACGACGGCGACAGCGTCATGGACATCAAGGACCTGTGCCCGGGCAAGGATGTGGACAAGAAGAACGCCTTCGAAATGACGAAGGAAGACTTCGACTCCTGGCAGGATGAAGACGGCTGCCCCGACCCGGACAACGACGGCGACGGCCTGCTCGACAAGGTCGACAAGTGCCCGAACGAACCCGAGACGTTCAACGGGTTCGAAGACGAGGACGGTTGCCCGGACGAAGGCAAGGTCCGCGTCACCGCCGGCAAGATCGAAATCTACGAGAAGATCTACTTCGCCACGAACAAGGCGGAGATCCTGCCCGAATCGTTCGGCATCCTGGATGCCATCGCGGCCACGCTCAAGGCCCATCCCAACATCCTCAAGGTGGAGATCCAGGGCCACACCGACGACCGCAACACGGACGAGTACAACCTCAAGTTGTCCGATGACCGTGCCAATGCCGTGCGCGACTACCTCATCGACAAGGGCATCGCGCCCTCGCGCCTGATCGCCAAGGGTTATGGCGAGAGCCGGCCCATCGACAAGCGCACCACCGAGGAAGCCCGAGCCAAGAACCGCCGCGTGGAATTCATCATCCTCGAGCGCGGCGATTCCAAGGGCCGCTAGTCCCCCAATCAGTCTCCCCTTCGCCTTCAATCTTTCTTCATTAAAAAAATGCATTGACAGACATAGCGAACACACCTATCGTTCTGCCAATTTGGAGCCAAAACTCCGGAAAAGGAAAAAAATGAAACCCAATCACGTGTGGCATTTCTACAGAACGGGCGGCTTCGACCAGGTGCAACTGGACAGCGGCGCCGACCTGGAACATCTCGAAGAACTCGACCCCAAGCTCTGGGTCGCCCTCGCCTGCCCGGCACGCAATCTGGAATTCGATTCCCGCACGCTCGAGGCCATCGACACGGACAAGGACGGACGCATCCGGGTTCCCGAAATCCTGTCGGCCGTACGATGGACCTGCTCGCTGCTGAAAGACACCGATGAACTGGTGGAGGGCAAAGCCGAACTGGCGCTGGACGCCATCCGTGACGACACCCCCGAAGGACGCGCCCTTCTGGAATCCGCCCGTGAAATCCTGGCTTCCCTGGGAAAACCGGACGCCCGCGCCATCACGCCGGAAGACACGGAGGACACGCGCCGGATTTTCATGCAGGCCCGATTCAACGGCGATGGCATCATTCCTCCCGACGTGGCGGAAGATCCCGCCCTGCGCGCCGTCATCGAAGACATTCTCAAAACGGTAGAGCCCAAAACGGATCTTTCCGGAAAACCCGGCATCGATGCCGACCACATCGAAACTTTTTTCGTGGAAGCCGAAAAATACGAAAACTGGTGGCGGCAGGGAGAAGACCGGCCGGACATGTTCATCCTGGGAAACGAAACCCCGGCGGCAGCCGAACTGCTCTTTTCGATCCGGAACAAGGTAGAGGATTATTTCGCCCGCTGCCGCCTGGCCGCCTTCGACGCGCGCGCTCTCTCTGCGCTCAACCTGCAGGAGACCGAATACCTGGCACTGGCAGCCAAGGACCTCATCATCCGGGACGAGGAAATCGCCGGATTTCCGCTGGCCCGCGTGGAAGCCGGCCGGCCCCTGCCCCTGCGCGAAGGCGTGAATCCCGCCTGGGCCGCCCGGGTGGCCCGCCTGCGCGACGAAATCGTGGCGAAACTGCTGGGGGAACGGGCAAGCCTCACGGAAAGCGACTGGCAAACCATCCAGCAACGCTTCGCCCCGTATGAATCCTGGTGGAACTCCCGCGCCACCTCGCCGGTCAGCAGCCTTGGCCTGGCGCGCATCCGGGAAATCCTCGGATATGCGCCCAAGAACGCCCTCCTGGAACTGATTGCACGCGACAAGGAGTGCGCGCCACGCTTCCAGGCCATCACCGATGTGGACAAACTGGTGCACTTCCATCGC
Source organism: uncultured Kofleriaceae bacterium (assembly GCA_964516435.1). Classification (GTDB taxonomy): domain Bacteria; phylum Myxococcota_A; class Polyangia; order HGW-17; family HGW-17; genus HGW-17. Next base: position 29,521 of record CAZEZP010000104.1, read on the forward strand.
GACCTGCATCGCCTGCTCGTCAATTTCGTCTCGTTCTCCGATTTCTATGGGCGGCGCCAAAAAGCCATCTTCCAGGCGGGACGGCTATATCTGGACCGCCGCAGTTGCGACCTGTGCGTGCGCGTCGAAGACATGGCGAAACACGAAAAGACAGCCAATTTCAGCCGCTGCTATCTGGCCTACTGCGAATGCGTCCGCAAAAACACGGGAGAAAAAATGATCATCGCGGCGGCCGTCACCGACGGCGATGCCGACAACATCATGGTGGGGCGCAACGGCATCTTCTATGACCGCAAGGGACAGGACTGGGACGCCACGGTCATCAAGATCATCGAAAACCCCATCAGCATCCGGCAGGCGTTCTGGTCGCCCTACAAGAAGTTCCTGCGCATGATCGAGGAACAGGTATCCAAACGCGCAGCCGCCGCCGAGGCCGCCAACGAGGCCAAACTGGCAAAGGCCGCCCAGGACGTGGCTGCTCCAGAGAAGCCAAAAGCGCCAGAGGCGCCAAAGAAAATCGACATCGGAACGGTGGCCGCCCTGGGCGTCGCCGTGGGCGGCATCACGGCGGCTTTCGGCGTATTGATGCAGGTGTTCTTCGGATTGGGAATCTGGATGCCGCTGGGCATCGTGGGCATGATGCTGGCCATCAGCACGCCCTCCATGCTCATAGCTGCGCTCAAGTTGCGCCAGCGCAACCTGGCCCCCCTGCTGGATGCCAACGGCTGGGCCGTCAACGCCATGGCGAAAATCAACATTCCGTTTGGAAAATCCCTGACGGAACTGGCTCATCTTCCCGCCCATGCACGACACAACCTGCTGGATCCCTACGCCGAAAAGAAAACCGGCCGCCGTGTGTTCCTCGTCATTCTGGCCTTGGGCGTCATCGTAGCACTGCTCTGGTACTTCGGCGCGCGCTTCAACATGCTTCCGTCGTTCATGCAATGAAAATCCCCATCTCTTCTCTTTTCATCGGGGGCCTTTCCCCGACTGTCCCGAGCCGCCTGAAAAAGCAGCGCGCATCGGCGGATTCCGCCTGAAAAAGAAGTTGCACTTTCCCAACCGCGTAGTACAACAGAAGCATCGGCGCTCCAATAACAATTTCACCTTTGCGCCAATGGAGGTCCACGATGAAGATGCGTTTCCTTCTCCCCTTGTTCCTTGTTTCTTTATCTTTTGCCATTCCTTCTTGCGACGACAGTTCTTCTTCGAGCAAGAAGGAAGTATGCGACAATCAGGCCGATGACGATGGCGACACGTATATCGACTGCGACGACCAGGATTGCTGGTCCGATGCCGCCTGCCAGCAGAACAACGTCAACAATACGAATAACACGAATAATACGAATAATACAAACAATACAAACAACCAGAATCCGGAAACCTGCGACAACCAGGCCGACGATGATCGCGACGGCTTTGCCGATTGCAACGATGCCGATTGCGTCGAGGATCCCGCCTGCGAAGGACGTGAAATCTGCAACAACGAAACCGATGACGATGAAGATGGTTTCACCGACTGCGAGGACCAGGACTGCTTCGAGCATCAATCGTGCAACTATTCCCCGGAAGTCTGCAATGACGGCGTCGACAATGACGGTGACGGCCTCGTCGATTGCAATGACTTCATGGACTGCATGGATTACCAGGACTGCCTGCAGGGCGAAATCTGCGACAACCGGACCGATGATGACAATGATGGACTCGTGGACTGCGAAGATGACGACTGCTTCGGCTTCCCCGGCTGCGAATTGATGCCCGAAGTCTGCGACAACCAGACCGATGACGACGGCGACGGCCTCGTCGACTGTGAAGATGACGACTGCGTCGACTTTCCGGGGTGCACTACGATGGGATGCGATCCCCTTTCCCAGACGGGCTGCGTGTCCCCGGACGCCTGCTACGTGGATGCCCAGACGCCAGAGGGCTACTGCGCCCCGGCCGGCACCACGGCCACCGGTTCCCGCTGCACGGCCATGACCGACTGCATCCCCGGCGATGCCTGCGTGGGACCGCAGAACAATCGCGTCTGCCGGCTTCTGTGCCTGCTCGGCGATGGCAGCAACTGCCCGCAGGGCACCACCTGCCAGACTTCCCCGACGCTGGCGAGCACCACCTACGGCGTCTGCCGCTGATTTCCTGCTGATTTCTTCCCCTACTACCGGTTTCCGGCGTTGAAAATCCGAAACCTCCGGCACTTGGAAAAAAAAGACCGGCTTCGGCGGGGAGCAGATGAATCGTCTTCAGGAAAGGGTGGCGACCCCTTCGAAATGGGGTAGCAAGCGGTCGTACGTCGCTTCCAGATATTCGGGCATGACGCGCACGTCGCCGATGACGGGCATGAAATTGTGGTCGCCGTTCCATCGCGGCACGATGTGGAAGTGCAGGTGGTCGGCGATGCCGGCGCCGGCCGCGCTGCCCAGGTTCATGCCCACGTTGAAGCCCTGGGGATTCAACGCCTTGCGCATGCGTTCCACGCTTAAGCGCAGCACGCGGGTCAGGTCCATGTATTCGTCCTCCGGCAAAGCCGAAAGATCTTGGCAGTGCCGAACCGGAATCACGAGCAGATGCCCGTTGGCATACGGATAGCGGTTCATCAGGACCATCGTGTGCGGTCCCACGTCCAGAACCCCGTATTCCCGCCAGCGCTCCCGGGGCAGCCGGATGCGGTTGCAGAATACGCAACCGTCTTCCTTGCCCGCTTTCCCTTCGATGAAATTCATGCGCCAGGGTGCCCACAGGGTATCCATGCCCATCCTCGCTTTCGGCGGATGAAGACTGCCGAAACCGGCATTCAGGTTTTCCCGCCTCGAACCGGGTCCCCATACTCGAAATCGCTCCGAATTTGTCAAGGGAAAAGGCGACAGGCGCGAATGTGGGCGCCATCCGGTGGTCCAGGAAGCGAAAGCCCGGAAAAATCGCACCAAGCCCAATCGGCAAGCATCTTGACATGGGCATGCGCTGGCGGAATAGTCGCATGGGAGAAAAAACATGCTCGTCAAACTTGCGATTCTCGCCTTCCTGATCACCGTGATATATTTGGTGATCACTTATATGCGTTCGGAACGTGAAGAAAACCGGGAAAGAATGGAAGAATACCTCGCCCGCCAAGGCTGCCGCCTGATTTCCATGAATGAGGTTCTCCTGCATCTCGACTGGGACGAGCCAAGGAACCGCGCCCCCGTCTACGAAGTCACATACATCAACGCCGGCGGACGGCAATATACCGGACGCTTCCGCATACCGCTGATGGGAGGGATCGAACCCCTCGACGATTGACCGGCGGCGCACTCTCCGCCCACAGCGACGAGCGGGTCGCCATTGCGAAAAAAACATGATTTACAGGACTTCGATGCAGATGGGGGGCGCGCACGTGCCGTCTGGCGGCGCGCAGAACGCATCTCCCTCGCACACGAAGAAACAGGGCTCCCCGACGTTCGGAATGGGGGCGCATACGGCTTCGGCCCCCGGCTCCGCCTGCAGGCATGTGGCCAGGGGACCGCATTCGTTGCCATAGCGGCAGGATTCGCCAACCGCATGCACGATGACGCATTTCATCGAGGCGAAATCGCAGTACGTTCCCTCCACGCACTGCGAATCATTCGAACAGGGATCGCCGGCATGTACGCGAGGCTCGCAGATGTTGGTCCCATCTTCGTGGAATGAGCACCCGAGTCCCTCGGCGCAGGCATGGTTCCCCTGCCCGCAGGGTTGACCTTCGCCCGGCAATGGCCCGCAGACGCCATTCACGCAAGCCAGGCCAGCCCCGCACACGAACGGTCCCGACATATCCAGGGCGCAGGGTTCGCCTTCGCCCGGCATGCGGATGCATTCGCCGCTATCCATGCTGCAAGCGAATCCGGGAGCGCATAGAACGCCTTCCGCGCAGGGCTCCGCATCCTGCGGCCGCAACACGCAGACTCCCTGGTCACACCACGAATCCGGCTGGCATTCCTCATGGCCTGCGCAGGGTTCGCCCACGCCGCGGCGAGGCTTGCAGCGGCGCACATCCCCCGGCACGCAGGCAGCGTTCGTACCGCACGCATCCGGAGCATCGCACGCGGGGCCAGGAAGGCGGCACTCCATTGCATCGGGATCACAAAAAAGCCCCGGAAAGCATTCATCATCCGTCTCGCACCCTTCCCCGGAAACCAACGCATTCCCGCATGCGCCCAGAACACAGAACAATCCTGATTGGCAGTCCCTCCTGTCCCTGCAGGGCTGCAGCGACGCCCCTTCCACGCACAATCCTTCGGAACCGCAAACCCAGCCGGCCGCGCAAACGCCTTCACAGGGCTCCTCCGCCTGCGGCGGATGCCGGCAAACGCCATCGGCCAGATCACAGATTCCTGAACCGTCCGCGCACCCGAATCCCGGTTCGGAACAGGAATCGCCCCAAGAGGCCGTCATGGCCAACATCTGCACGCAGGCGGCCGGCGGATTTCCGGACGGCCGGCCGCGCAGGCAGTTTTCCAGCACCGGCTGGTACGCCTGCACGCAGGCGCGGGCCGCATCGGGACAGAAGCGTACCTCGCCATCCTCCAGCCTCGAACGCAACGCCTCCAGGGAACGCAGGCACTTGCGGGACCAATTCTCCACGCATGCATCCTCTCCGTCCCACATGGAAAGCGCATCGCATCCGCACGCCTGCGCCCGGGCGCACAACTGGCGGGCCATGGGCTGGCAATAGTCCCCGGCCATCCTGTCCATCTGTTCCTGAGCACTGCCCGTCAAGCAAGCGGATTTTGGCGAGGGCGACGAATTGCACGCCGCCACCCACAATCCCACCATCCACCATCCCAGCCTGCCGAAACCTGCAGCATCTGGCATGCGCATCGAACCCCGAAGTCGCCCTGTCTGCATACCCCCTCCCTCCTGCCTCATCCGCTCAGGAATGCTTCATGAGGTGGTTGATCGTGTTCTGCAAATCGGTCTCCACGGCCGAATCGATGGAAACCCCGGACGAGAACACCAGGAAGTAGAAAATTTCGTTGAGCGCTTTGTAAATTTGCGAAAAGACGCATTCCGGATCCCGGATCTTCGCCATGTTCTCAATGATGCGGGAACTGTCCATGGTCAGATCCGGCCGCATCACATCCCCGGAAAACAAGACCCCCAAATCGCCTTCGAACCGTTTGACGAACTCGTCGAGGTCATGCTGCAACTTGGGAATGAAACCGTGCGCCTTGGCGGAAATGAGCAGAAACACGTTGTTGTAGGCGTCCAGGAGTTTTTCGATCTTGCCGACTTCGGACGCGGTCTCGTTGGCCATGGACTGCGTGCTCTTCACACGCAGCACGCCCCCCTGGAGGAGATGGAACACGACGCGGGTGGTTTCGAACATGCCGAAGCGGCTCTTGCGGGCGATTTCCTCCAGGGAACTGTGACCGTCGATGTAGCGCAGCAACTCGGCTTCCTGGGGCGTGAGATTCTCCATCGTGGCGTCTTTGGCCACTTCCGGAACCACGTCCTGCGACGGCAGTTTCTTCCGGAAATACGTCATTTCATCCACACGGCGCAACCCCTCCATGAGCAGGGTGCGGGCCGGCAGATTGAGATGGCTCGGAATGCTCTCGGCAGCCATGGTCTCATAAAAATAAAAATTTCCCGAGTTCATGAGGAACGTGCTGTAGACGATCTCCTCCACCTGCATCTTGATGGCCCGATAGAGGTCGGTGATCTTCAAAACCCCCATCTGCACCAGTTTCTCGCCGATCTTGCGGGAATGATCCTCGAGCGCTTCCTTGAGTGTCGCCTTGTCCACCATGCCGTAGCGGAACAGGACATTGCCCAGCCGCTCGTTGGGATCCGTGGATGTGGCATAGCGCACGGCGCCATCCTTGAAGAATATGGACTTCTTGTACCCTTCCGAAACGGTCACCAGCACGCCGGTGCGGCGGTTTTCTCCGAGGAAGTTGAGGAAGTCCACCATGGTCCCTTCCTCGATGACTCCCGCCATGAGCACCCGGCCCAGAAACGCCGCGTCGGAAATCTCGATGCGCTGACCTCCCTGCTTGCGCTCGAAAAGCAGCATGGAATTCGTGGATGGTCCCAGCACCCAATCGCCGGTAAAATGCGCCAGCAACTTCGATTGCGTCTCGTTTTTCAACTGAATCTGGCCGCGGGGCGTGATGTGTATTTCGACCTTGCCGTCCGACATCCGATCACCTTAATCCAGAGTCTCTTCCGGCGTCACATTGGGCGGTCCGTCCAAGTCCTCCGGCGGACCGTCACGGGTCCAGCCGAAAGGCAGCGCCAACGACACGTGATCCGGGTCTATCAAAAGATCGACCGGTTTGCCAGTTTGTTGAATGGCGACACGCTGGCGGCCCGTTTTTCCCTGTATGAAAACCCAATGATTCCTGGTCGTTTCGGAAGATTTGTAACGGACGGGAACCCAGAGCGAAATTTCGCTGTCATTGTAGAATTCCACTTCCGTTGCACCCGAACGCCAAACGAGCCCCGCAACCCGAATGGAGGGCGCCGGCGGGTCCAACAGCACGGAACGCGGAATGCGGCCTTCGAAGCGCGCCAGCACTTCATGGAAGGATAGAACGGGGTCGGATGCAAAAATGCGGTTGCAATCCGCGGGCTGCAGCCCATCGGGCGAAGACTGGAGCACGCCGGAAAACAAGAGCGCCCAATACGCAGGCGGCGCAGGCAAAGGCGGGCCGTGGGCGGCCCTCTTGACGATCCAGTTCAGGTAGGCCTCATGAAACGCCTTCTGGCGCCGCACCCGCGCATCGGGTTCCATTTGGGCCAGAACACAGGCATGAACGGCGCCTGCTCGGGCATGAAGCGGGGCGTGCGTCCAGATGGGAATCCGCGCCGACACCTCGGCGAGCCATGCTTCGTCGTCGTCCTGGCCGCGAACGAAGCGCCATGACTGCACCCCCCAGGGAAAAGGGATCTGGGAATCGAAGACGACTCTGCGCGGGCTTCCGGGCGGGTCCACGAACGAATCGAACGCGTGTAGCCGGGCAAGCGTGCGGGCAGGGTCATCACGTGAAAATCCTTCGAAACGGCCGCCGGCATCCAACCGCACCGGGACGTGATCCGGCCTGCGAAAAACGACGGCCAGGCGCGGATAGGGCTCTTCCCACCGGGCTTCCGCGGACGCAACGTCCTTCGTCGCCACGTCGCAGGACACATCCGCCGGCAGATGGCCCAGCGTGATGCCCGTCGGCCAGCGCGCCGCCGGAAGCCGGCAAACGGAAGGACAATCCGGAAGGAACAGTAGCGGCTCCACATACGCCGCCCATCCCCGAGAAACATCCTGGGCCTCGCCGCGAAAGGCGAAATCGAAATGGAGGCTCTGCCCCTTTTCCAGATTCGGCAGTTTCCATGCAGCCAGTCCAGGCGGAAATCCTGAACAGGGCGACAGACTGCCCCACGAAGCCGACTGAACGGCGATGGATTCGCCCGCCACCAGGCAGGCCCCGCGCGTGGCCGCGCCGGGAAAGAGTTCCGCGCGCCCGACCAGGTGGCGCCCCGTGAAGGCGATGCGAATCGCAACCCGGCCGGATGATGGCATCTCGCAGCGGCAAGTCTCCGCCCGCAGCCCGGATTCCCGCATGGCCAAAACCTCCACGTCCCCAAAACGCTGGAACCGCTCTGCTTTTTTGCCTGCACACCCTTGAAGGAAAAGGAGGAAGACGAGGAACCGCTGGGCGGGCATCACTTGAGATAACTCTTGGCCTTCTGATGGGTGGGGCTCTTCTCCAGGGTGATTTTGACCACGCGGGTGAACAGCTTCCTGGCCTGCTCCTTGTTGCCGGAATCATGCAGGGAAATGGCTTCTTCCAGAAATTCCATGGCCTTCTGTTCCAGTTCCTTGAAGCCGTCCAGCAGTTCCGTCGTGTCGTCCGGATCGAGGTCGAGCCCCTGCTTGAAATACTCGAACGCTTCCTCGTAGCGGTACAATTCCAGCGACTTGCGTCCGTCGGCGTAGTAACTCTTGGCCAGACGGTTGCTGATGTTGCGGTGATACTGGGACTTGAAGCCCTCGGGAATGATGTTGCGGTCCACCGTAAGCACCACGTTCCAGTCAGCGCGGGCAGCTTCCACATCGCCTGCCTGCAACTTGGTCTCGCCGGATTCATACCCCTGCACCACGTTGCGCAACTGGCCCTGCAATTCCACGATCATCTGCGCGTGCTCGGCGAATTTCTTCTTGTTCTTCGGATTCTTGACCAGTTCCTCCAGGCCGAGGATCGCATTCTTGGGATCGCCCACGAAATAGGTCAGCACCTGCTCGGCAATTCCCTGTGGATATTTTCTAAAGATAGCATCCTTCGCCTGCTTCGCCCACATCTCATCCACGGGGATGCGCCGCTCATGAAAACGTACGGCTTCACACGGCGTATAATCCTTTCGCCCCGCCAGCATCTTTTCACAATGCTGCAAATCCAGCCGCACCTGCTCTTCGCCCTTGAGGTCATCGAGTTTCGAGTCGAGCTCGAAATACTGGCAGAAGTTCTCAGCGGCCTGCTGGTATTGCTGACTCTTGAACAGGGCCGTTCCCTCATCCCGGTAATGCCGGGCCAGATCCTGCTTGAGCTCCACGATGATGGGCGAGATGTCGGCCCGGTAATACTGGCTCTTCTTGTCGATTTGGCCGAATTTTTCCAGAGCCTTGATCCGGGCCTCGTGCGTCATGCGGCTCTTCAGTTCGAGCGCTTCCTTGAAAATGGCATAATTCCGCTTCTCGAACTGCGCAAAACCCAGTTTTTCCTTGAGTTCGGCATCGTCCGGAAGCAACCCGAGCGCCTCGCGGTACTTGGCCACGGCGCCATCCCAATCGTCGAGCCGCGCCATCTCGTCGGCCTCGGCCTTCAGGCGGGCCACGCGCGCCTTGATGTTCTCGTCATAGGAAATTTCCTTGGCACGGGTATCCACCGGAGGCTTGAACCGGTGCGAACGGGCCACCTGGATGACGGCAATGACGCCGAACAGGAAAAGGATCCCCACGAACGTGAAGACCAGTTTCTTGTACTGCCGGATGGAAAAGCGCGCCCCCTTGACGGAAGCGCCGCCGACGACCGTCAGCAGGAAGGGGACCTCGCCGAAGCGGATGCGATCCCCGATGTGCGCATGTTCGCGCTGCACCTCACGGCCATTGATGAAGGTGCCATTGGTCGAGCGCAAATCCTGCACGAGCAGGGAGCCGCCGGGTTCCACGAGCAGGCGGGCATGCACGCGAGAAACCGACGGATCGTCCACGACGATTTCCACGTTGGGCGCACGCCCCAAGTCAAAGAAGTCATCATACGCCAGGATGAATTCCCGGCCATCGAGATAGCCTTCCCGCGCCACCAGTTTCAACTGTTTTTTCGGCTCGTAGACGGCATCATAGCCGACCTGAACAGACGCCGCCGCTGCCGGATGGACGTCATGTTCTCCGGTGTTGACCTGGATTTGGCCGCCCGCCGGCGCACTTTCCGGCGCATAGCCCGCAGCCGCCGCGGGGTAGGCGGCCTCCTCCGGCGGAGGCGGAACGAAATCGGGCGGAGGAGGCGGAGGAGGCGCGGCCACGGCGCCCGATGCATCGAAGTACACATAGGCCGCATAGGCGTTGGCCAGCATCACCTGGCTCTCAGGCGTGAGATACGATGGCGCCGCAAGCGCGAAACCGTCCAGCACGGTGGTTTGGGACCCGCCATCCTCGAGGACGGGAAACCCCCCGGTCAGGTAGACGTACGCCTGGGATGGCGCCGCCAGAGGCAGGCGCACCACGCAGGACGGATCGCTGCCGATGGAAATGACGGCGCCTTCCGTGATGGGAACCCGCGCCACCTCGACGCCGCTCGGATCATAGACAAGCAGGTACCACAAGAATTACGCCCCTATTGCTCGCGGAAGATGGACATGTCCACGGGGATGCCCTTGCGCCGCAGGTCGTCGTAGAACTTCGGCATGAAGCCGGTGGCGACGAAGCGCCCCTGGACGCGGTTGTTCTCGTCGTAACCCTCCTGCTTGAACAGGAAGATGTCCTGCAGGGTGATGACATCCCCCTCCATCCCCGTGACCTCGGTGATGTGGGTGATCTTGCGGCTGCCATCGGAAAAGCGCGTCTGCTGCACGATGATGTCCACAGCGGACGCGATCTGCTCCCGGATGGCGCGCACCGGCAGTTCCATGCCGCTCATGAGCACCATCGTCTCCAGGCGGGACAGGACATCGCGCGGGGAGTTGGCGTGCACGGTGGTCAGCGAGCCATCGTGGCCGGTGTTCATGGCCTGGAGCATGTCCAGGGCTTCGCCGCCGCGGCATTCGCCCACGATGATGCGGTCCGGGCGCATGCGCAACGTGTTGCGCATCAGTTCGCGGATGGGGATGGCGCCCTTGCCTTCGATGTTGGGCGGACGGCTTTCCAACTGGATCCAGTGTTCGCCCTGGATCTGGAGTTCGGCCGCGTCCTCGATGGTGATCAGGCGTTCTCCTTCGGGAATGAAGTTGGACACGATGTTGAGCGTCGTGGTCTTACCGGACCCGGTGCCGCCGGCGATGATGATGTTCTTGCGCGCCAGCACGCACATGCGCAGGAAATCGCCCATCCCCTTGGTGAGCGTGCCATACTTGATGAGTTCTTCCATTCCCAGCATGTCGCGCTTGAACTTGCGGATGGTGATGGCCGGCCCCTTGAGCGCCAGCGGCGGGATGATGGCATTGACGCGGCTACCGTCCTTGAGGCGGGCGTCCACCAGCGGGGAACTCTCGTCGATGCGGCGTCCCAGGGGCGCCACGATGCGCTCGATGACGCCCAGCACGGCGGCATCCGAGGAGAACACCTTGTCGCACAACTGCAACTTGCCGTTGCGCTCCACATAGATCTGGGAAGCGTGGTTGACCATGATTTCGGAGACGGTGTCGTCGGCCAGCAGGTCTTCCAGCGGACCCAGTCCCAGAGCCTCGTTGAGCACGTCCTTGATCAGGGTGTCGTGATCCACGAAACTGGGAATTTCATTGCGGGCCGCCATCTGCTCCACGATTTCGCAGATGTGGGCGTCCGTCTTGTCCCACAGTTCCTCCTCGGGGATTTCATCGAGGTTCATGCGGCGCAGATCCATGCGCTCGATAAGCTTGTCATGGATCTGCTTCTGCAGTTGGGCGATTTTCTCCAGCCGCGGATCGAGCGCCTTCTTCTTGCCGCGGGGCGACTGCATGGGCTGTTTTTTCACAGGCTCATGCTTGGCCGCAGCAGCGGGGGCCGACGGTGCGGACGCGGCCAGGCGCGCGGCCGGCGCCGGAGCGGCTGGAGGAGCGGCAGCCGCGACCGGTGCCACTGGCGCGGGAACCGGCGCAACCGGCGCAGCCGGTGCCGGAGGTTCCGGCTCTGCGGGTTCATCGAACACGGGCGGCGGGGCGGCCTGGCCACGCGGAGGCGGAGCCGGACGAGCCGCAGGAGGCGGAGCCGGACGAGCCGCAGGCGCGGGTGCCGGCTTCTCGTCCATGCCCAAATCATCGTCGAGCATGGGCGGCGGGGCGGCCTGAACCCGCGGGGGCGGCGCCGGACGCGACACGGGCGGCGGGGCCGGTGCGGGGTCCGGCTTGCGAACGGGCTCATCCTGCCCGAACAAATCGTCGTCCAGCGCAGAAGGAGCCGGACGCGGAGGAGGCGCCTTGCGCGGAGGAGGCGGAGGCGGAGCCGGACGCGCGGCCGGGCGGATATCGTCCATATCCGCCCCCCCGCCCATGGGCGGAAACAGTTCATCGTCGTCGTCCATCCCCGAAGACGGCCGGCGGGGAGGCGGAGGCGGAGCCGGACGCCCAGCCGGGGGCGGAGGAGGCGGAGGCGCGCCGCCCATCATGTCGTCCATTCCGCCTGCCGGCTCGATGTAGAGCATGAAGTCGCCAATCCAGAACTTGTCGCCCGGCTTGATGGGGGTGGGCTTGTCGATTTTCCTGCCGTTCACGAACGTTCCGTTGGTGGAGTGGTCGTCGTGCAGGATGAACACGCCGTCCCGAATGGTGAGTCTCGCGTGATGCTTGGACACGTTGCCCTTGGGCAGCACGATTTCATTGGCCGAAATGCGCCCGATCTGCAATTCCCCGATGCTTTCATCAAATTCGAATCGAGCCGGTTCTCCGCCTTTTTCGGTGACTACAATCGTGAACATCGACGTTTTCCTCCTTCAAGGGGCATCAGAAAATCTGACTCATGAAACCAAAGGGAATATCCCAGTCCCCGGATCATTCCAGGAAGAGATCCCAGTACAGGTACTTGCTGAAATCCAGGAACCGGCTTTCGACCAGTTGAATGGATTCCTTCATCTGAATCTGGTCGGAACTGACGATGGTCGGCGTGACCATGATGGCCAGCGAGGAACGGTCTTCCTGGTAATCGCGGGACTTGAACAGTTCCCCCAGGATGGGAACATGGCCCAGCAGCGGAAAGCGGCTGATGGTCTTGCTGCGGTTGTTCTTGTACAGCCCGCTGATGATGAGCGTCGAGCCCTCCTGCATGTTCACCGTCGTGGACACCTTGCGGGTCCGGAAGCCCGGAATGCCGCCAACGGCCAGCGACCAGTCGACATCGGACACCTCGGCCTTCAGGGTGAGCGTGATGTTCCCACGGCTGTTGGCCAGCGGCTCGAGTCCCAGGAGGATGCCGAACTGCTTCCATTCCACCGTGGACGAATTGGCCGTGACCATGGGAATCGGGATTTCGCCGCCCACCATCATCTCCGCCTTGGATCCGGAACTGCACACGAGTTTGGGCTCGGCCAGGATACGGGCGTTGCCGGTCTTGAACAGGGTGTGCAGTTTGAAATTCAGCAAATCCTGGGGGGACTGGAGCGTGAAGGTGATATTGTTCTGCCCGGAAGGCATGATGGGAATCGTGCCCTGCAACGCCCCGGACATTACGATGGCCTCGGGCAGTTCCAGGCCGAAATTCACCATGTTCCGGCTGGAAATCTCCATGAAGCGAACCTTGACCTGCACCTGGGCGCCTTCTCCCATCGTCACCAGGTTGTTCACGTTGATGTGCAGCGCTTCGATGATGGCCTTGAGCTTTTCCAGTTCGTTCTTTGACCCCACCGCCCCCTCGAGGAACACCATGCCCGCGATCAGGTTGGCCTTCACGGTGGTCATGCCGGCCGCCTGTAGCGTCTTGTTGATCTGTTCCACCGCGCTGGGACGGTACTTCGTGTAATTGACGACGTTCTTGGGATCGAACAGTTCGACGGCCATCATGACCCGGCCATAATCGGCGGCCGTGTAGGCATAGCCATCGATGACGACCTTCTCGCCCACCGCCTGCGTGTAGATGCCCTCCACCGACCCCAGGAACTGGTTGATGGATCGGACGTTCTTTCCCACCGTCACATCCGATACATCCAGGCGGATGCGGACCGTATCCTTGCCCAGCGGAACATACAGGTCGGTGACGCCGCGGCTCACACCCACGACCGTGACGGAATCCGTCCCGAAGGAGACCACATCGGCGATCCGGGGATTGAGAATCCTCATGGCTCCGGAGATTTTTGTTTCGAAACGGATGGTTTCCGATTGGCCCACGCTGAGGTTGACCGTCTGGGTGACATTCTGCGCCGATGCAGAAAACGCGGCGAAAAGAATGAAGGAAAACACCGAAAACGACGTGAGAAGGGAAAGGCGTTTCACGGGCACCTCGCTTGTTACCATGCCCACATTGCCAAGATGCGGGTTTTTCGTCAAGGCCGAACATCGCAGGCTTCGGGTTTTTCCGTCCTGTCGCTTCAGTCGCATTTTCTCAAAATATTTAAATTCTGATTCTGAATCTAAAAATAAAAAAACGGAAAGGAACTTCTGGCCATTTTCCGGAAATCATGATACACCCCCGCCCATGATGAATCCCCTGCTCGTGCTGCTGATGCCCTCTTTTTCTGCGACTCCGCCCATTGCGGCCCAGGACGATTTGCCCCGTGCGATGTCGTTCGGCAAGCAGAAGTCTTCCGTCCTGCAAAAACTTTCCTCCGTGGCCGCGGATGAGCGCATTCACGCCATCTCGGTCGTCCGGGAAGAGCGGATCCGCGAGGGCGCTCCGCAACTGATCCAACTGCTCAAGGACGACAATCCGGCGGTGCGGGCGGAAGCCGCCTTCGCCATTGGCGCCCTGCGCGTCCGGAATGCCGGCGCGCGCCTCTACCAACTCATGCTCAACGACCCGAGCCCGCTGGTGCGGGCCAACGCCATGGTCGCCCTGGCCGAACTGGATTACAAGGGCGCGCTCAATGCCATCCTCAATAATCTTGATCGTTCGGATATTCGTGAACAGATTGCCGCGATAAGGGCGCTTGGCAAATTCGGCGGTCCAAAAGCCTTCAATCAATTGATCCGCATTCTCCGTTCCGGCAATTCCGAACTCAGGGAAAGCGTCATCGAAGCGCTGGGGGAACTCGGCGATCGGCAGGTGGCCCGCTATCTCTTCCGCTATCTCGACCAGGGCGGGTCCCGAATCAACCGGGCAGCACTCGTGGCCCTCACGCGTCTGGTCCCACAACAAATACAGGGACGGCTGCCCAAACTCCTCGAAAGCCAGGACGCCGAACTGGTCAAGACGGCCCTCGGCTGCGCCGCCGATATCGGGTGCCCGAATTGCGGTTCCGCCATCACGGCCCTGATTCAGACAGCGCCGGACCCCGTGGCGGCCCAGGCCGCGGACACGGCCGCATATCTCAACATCCAGGAAGCCATCGCCGCCATTCGTGCCCGGCTCCATCCGCGCCCCAACATCCAGACGCGGCTGTCATTCCTGTGGGCGCTGGGCCGACTCGGAGACATCGACGTCTTGCCCGAGGTGCTCGACGCGATACGCGAACCCGTCCCGGAACTCCGGGCTACGGCACTGCGGATCCTGCGCATCCTGCGGCCAGAGTCCCTGCATCCCGAATCCCTCGTGAACATCCAGCAGGACGACCCGTTCGTCGCGGCGGAAGCCATCCGGCTCTCGAGCGAATACGGATCGCGCAGGTGGCTGGAATCCGGCCTGCCCGACGAGGGGGATGAACTGCGGCTCGCCGCCGCGCTGGAAGGGCTTTCCTGGACGCATCCCTTCCCCGCCGAAGCCCTTCCCCGGGTCCGGGAATGGGTCCGGCACCGGAATCCCTGGATCCGGGATGCCGCAGTGACCCTGCTGGGCAGCCAGCGGGATGAAGCTTCCGCGGCCGAACTGGCGAAAGCGCTGACGGATCCGGATGACCGCGTGCGATGGTCCGTCACGCGGGCCCTGGCGCTCATCCGGCATCCCGAGACCCGCGGACTGCTGGAAAGCGTGGCACGCAACGACTCCCTGCCCCTCGTGCGCGCCTATGCCCTGCTGGGAGTGTGCGCCACATCCACCCCTTCACAGAAATGGTTGCTCATGGCCCAGCAGGGATTCGATTCCGCCCTTTCCGACGGCGATTACGGAATGGCCTATTTGCATGCCCTCTGCCTGCTGCATGCCCCCGATTCCCGGCAGGCCCCTTTCGAGCAGGTATTCAAATTGCTCGAGTCGGGCTTCAACTCTTCCCGCAAGAACGAATACGTCGACCTTCTCTTCCTCCTGTCTCCCCCGGACGCCGAACGGTGGACGCAGCGCCTGCTGGCGAGCCCGCTCCCCCGCGTGCGGGCCCGCGCCATGGTGTGGAAGGCGCGCTACACCCCCGTGCAGGCCGGAAGCATTCCCCAGACGACAGAAAAAGCCCTGGAAGCGGCTGCCCCGTCGCAAGGCGCTTCCGTGACGCCCCCGTTCCGGGTGGACCCCCCGCGTTCCGGCTGCAGTTGCAGCGCCGGCACAGAGAACCGGAATGAAACGGCGGTCTTCCTCATGATGGCCCTGCTCCTTCTCGTCCACTCGCGCATCCGTCACCGCCATGGCAAGCCATGAAGCAAGAAAACCTGATTTCACGGAAAAACCGACATTTGAATTTCTTCAAGAAAAAATTGCATGATATTGGCAAAAATGGCCTCGATGATATTTTCTTGAACTATTCTTCCCTGGATTTCATCTATCCAGAAGACGTGAACCTGCAATGCACTTTCATGAATGCCCAGTTGGGCGCGCCCTTCTTTCTGGCATCCGTGACGGGAGGCACGCCCGAGGGAGCCGCCTTCAACCGGAAGGCAGCCGAATGCGCCGCCCGCCTCCGGCTTCCGATGGCGACCGGCAGTTTGCGGGCGCTTCTGGAAAATCCGGATGCATTTTCGACATTCGATGTCAACCCGCATGGAGAACTCCCCCTGTTTTTCGGAAACCTCGGCGTCGCCAGCGCGCTGCAGGCCGGAGGCCGGCGCATCCGCCACCTGTGCGACGCCCTGCACATGCACGGACTCTTTTTATATTTCAATCACGCCCAGGAAATCGCCCAGCCCGTCGCCGAGCATGAACGCGTCGATCCCGGCTCCGTGCCCCGCTTCATCGAGGAATTCGGAGCCCCCGTCTGCATCAAGGAGACCGGCATGGGATTTTCTCCGGCAGACTTGCGGATGATGAAAGAATGGCCCATCGCCGCCATCGACACGGCGGGGTGCGGCGGCTCCAATTTCCTGCAGGTGGAAGCCAGCCAAGGCGAATTCCCGTTCGCCCGGGAAGAAATCGAACATCTCGTCTGCACGCTGGGGCACCCCACGGCCCAGGTCGTCCGCGAAGCCCTGCCGCTTGGAATCCCCATCATCGCCGGCGGCGGCATCCGCACCGGCCTGGACATCGCCCGCGCGCTGGCTCTGGGCGCATCGCTGGCATCGGCGGCGGCCCCCCTGGTGCGGGCCTGGCACGCGGATCCGGAAAACGGAATCACGGCCTGGGTGCAATCCCGAATCGAGCAACTGCGTGTCATCCTGGCCCTGTGCGGCACGTCTTCGCTGGAAGATTTCCGCAACCGGCATCGAGCGCTCCAGAAATGAACAACCACCCGGAAGATAAAAATATCTGGTTGCAATCATCGGGAAAAATAATTTTATTGGGCGAACATGCCGTATTGCAAGGTGCCCCCGGCATCGCCCTGCCCCTTCGCGGCGCCATGCGGGCGCGCGCGCTGCCCAACGAAACCGGCCTCATCCGGCTGTTCCCGCCAGTGGACGACGTCCGCATGGAAGCGGTCCTGGACTGGATACGCCATCGCCTGAATCCCGACGGCTTCGACTTCTTCTGGGAAAGCCGCATTCCGGCAGGAGCGGGGCTGGGAGCCTCGGCCGCCCTGTCCTGCCTGCTGGCACGCTGGGCACTGACATTGAAGCATCCCCGGGAAGCGACCATGGAGCGAATCCATGGCGCCGCCCACGAAATGGAAAACATTTTTCATGGCCATGCATCGGGCATCGATGACGCGGCGGCCTGCCGGGAATCGCCCGTCCTGTTCCAGAAACCCCGCGTGGCCATCGCCTGGCCTTTCCTTCATGAGCCCCTGACGGAATTCCTGTGGCGCATCGATTTTTCAATACACGCTTTCCTGGCGGTCGGCTACAGCGGTGAAAGCGCTTCCACGCGCGAAATGGTCCGGCGCGTGCAGGAACGCGACGATGGCCGGCTGGCCGTGCGCACGCAGGAACTCGTGGAAACGGCCGTACGCGCCCTGAAGGATGAAAATCTGCCGGCACTCGGCCAGACGCTCGATGCCGCCCATGAACTTCTGGCGGCACGCGGGGCCTCCACGAAAACCCTGGACCGGATGGTGCGCCTGGCCCGGAACGCCGGAGCGCTGGGCGCCAAACTCACCGGCTCCGGCGGCGGCGGCTGCGTGCTGGCGCTTGCGCCCGACGGGGAAACCGCGAAGAGCCTGGCGCAAGTCTGGGAACGATCCGGCTTTCGGGCGGTCATGACCCTGCCCCTGTCGTCTTCGCCCCCGAACGCCACCGGAAACCCGTGAAATCAATCCCACTCGAATTTCTTCACCATCGGGGACGGCACAGGCGGAGAAGGCACAGGCGGGTCCGGTGGCTCGGGCGGCTTCGGGGAATCGAAGATATTGCGCTTCTCCATTTCCCGGCGTTCCTTCCATTCCCGCCATTGCTCGAGCAGATTCCGCAGATTGTGGAATTCCGAGGCAGTCCGGATGCGCAGATGGCGCTTGACGGCATTCATGAAATCCAGTTCGCCGGCCATCAGGACTTCCAGCCCCGGATGGCGCGCACGCAGGGCGATGAACTGCTTCACCCGGGCCTCCCACTCTTCGCCTGAAACCTTCCTTTCCCGGATGGCGATTGCGCACAGAACCAGTTCCCGCAATTCGTTCCAATGGGAATTGAGCACATTGACGAGTTCGATGCGGGCCTGCCGGATTTCCTGGGAAAGAGGACTCTCGGTATCGAGATCCCGGGGTTCATCGGGAACCAGTTGCGCAAACAGTTCCGTGTCGGCAAACGAGGCCGGCAACGGTTCGATGGTCGCCTGCAGGAGGATGGAAGTGGGAAGTTGAGAAGGCTCTTCCTTCTTGGCAGAATCCCGTTCCGCATGGCTTTCACGCCTCGCCGCCGGCGACGGCGGCGTCCCGGAAATAAAAGCCGCGGAAGCCAGAGAAGGAGGCAGTTCGCAGGCGGCAGGCGACGCGGCCGGACAGGCTGGGGGCGCCGGACAAACACAGGTGGACTTTTCCTTTTCTTCGGCCACCACCACAGGCAATTCCATGCCCTGGTCGCCATCCCGCTGCGCCGAAACGCTGCTGCGCGCGCCGGCCGCTGGAAAAACCCGCCGGACGAAGGCGCGAATCTGGTCGGGAATGAGATTCGGCTGCAAAAAACGCACGATTTCTAGGGGAAAGATGACGAGGGAAACCCCCACCAGGAAACCCGCCCGGCGCACCCAGCGATGGGCACGCCCGGAGGAAGGATCCGAAACCGCGCAGGAACCCGGAGTTCCAGAAGACCTGGGTGAAGCCGCCGGGGAAGAAACCGCGCTCCTGGCCGATGCCGGAGTGGCGGCTGCCGGCGAACCCGACGTAGCCGGCGTCTGGGCATGACCCGAAACCGATGCCGGAGGGGCGGCTGCCGGCGAACCCGACGCCGGAGGCGAGGCGGCCGCTGGAGCCGACGGAGGACGGAAGGCGATTGCCGGGCCGGCGGCGCCCGAGGGCTGTGCCGGCGGCGGCGCGGGCGGCGGCGTCATGAGACAGGCATCCACCGCCACGGAGGGAGTGGCCATCCTGCCGGTCCGATAGCGGGGCACGTTGGCGGCCTGGGGGTCGAAATCGGGCTGTCCCCGGCGAATCCCGACCCGCCGCAAATCGATATGTGCACAAATGGCTATTACCGCCCGGGCCGAATCGGGGCTAAGTTCGGATTTATTATAAAAATGATACGCAATCAGCCCCAGACGCGGGAAATCTTCCCGATAATTCGGAATCTTGATCGGGTCCAGGCCCCGTTCCAGCATTTCCCGGAAAGCCGCCTGCACATCCGGCGGGTACTGCAACGGATCCGTGATTTTCGCATCCGCCAGGAGCGCCATCCATTCCCTCGAATCCTGGGGAACGTGCGTCTCCAGCATCGACGTGATGCGCTCGGCCACTTCCCGGCATCGCGGCTCATCCAGCAGTTTGAAGAAGCGGGAATTCGGAGAGAGGCGGCTCATGGCTCATCCTTCGCGTTCTCTGCCTCCGGCGCTTCTGCGGCGGCCGTCTCTGCGACTGCAGTACCCGCCCCGGCTTGCGCAGTGTCCTCCCGCGAGGCAGCGGCAAGGCAGCGGCCCGTCAGCAATCCGGCCAGGGTCACGTCGTCTCCGCTGCCTTTCCTGGAGACCTCGTCCAGAAACGGCGGCAGGACTTCCGCAGCGCGAATGGCGCCGAACCTGCGGACGTTTTCCATGATGGAGCGCAGCATCGCATGCAGATCCGCATCCTGGGCATAGGAATTGACCACGCCGTCCGTGCAGAGGAACACCCCCGCCAGGGAATCCGCATCCACGCATTGGGTCCTGAAATTGAACACGGCATTGCCGGAACAGAGGGAATGCGTATCGCTTCCTATCGATGGGCCCGATTCCGGAAAGACTTCCTCGAAACCTCCGAAACTCCCGTTCGCATGCCAGAAGAGGATCGCGCCATCCCCGATGCTCGCAGCGAATACGCGGCCGCGCGCCATCCCCACGAACTGCAGCGTCGTGCCATAGCGCTCGATGGTCTCGCCATCAATGGGTGGATGCTTCTTTTTTCTTGCGGCATCCGGCGACTGGGCCTGCCTGATGAAATCCATCACCAGAAAGGGAGTGCTTTCCAGCGAATATGCCTGCACGCCTGCATGCACGGCCACGCGCCGGTCGAAGTTGCGCTTCACCATGCGGGCGAACTCATTGCGGAACAGCACGGGCAATTCTTCCACGGCCCGGCTGGCGGTCATCACCACGAATTCCTGGAAGCACTCCAGCACGGCGGCCAGCGCCAGGTAAGAACCCACGTCGGAGCGGTCATAGCGGGCGCTTCCGTGACCATCGGCAACGGCCAGCGCCAGCACGGGTTCGGCACGGAACGACCCCTGATGGATCATCACGTTGTCCTGGCAGGGCTGCGCCGGATGATTCACCGAATGCGAATAGCCCTGCCTGGAAAGGCCGAATCCGAATATGGCGGACTTCGCAACCGGATCGAACTGCACGCGGCTCGTACACATGGCGGCCTCCTTGGCGCAAGAAAAACATACAGTTTTTTGTCAAAAGACGTCGGAGCCGTACTGGCTTGGCTGCATCAGCGCAACGGGCGGCGCCGGCAACTGGACGTTGGCCCCGCCTGCCGCCACGGCCCGGCTCTGGGAAGAAGCCAGGGACGCCGCCGTAGATGCCCACTTGATCTGGTCGATCAGTTGCTCGACGCTCTTGGCCTTGAGCAGTGGAAACTCGGGATTGCTGTTGAACAGGAGCAACTGCTGCTCGTCGTACTCCGATTCGTCCCCCACCGCCACGGCAATCCGGACGCTCTTCCTGCCCCAGGACATGGACTTGAGTTGCGCGAGCGCCTGCTCGTACTCCGTCCGGCTGTTGGCATGCCCGTCGGATATCAGGATGATGACCGGCGGCAGACCGCGGCGCGGCATGTTTTCGTCCTGCAGCGCCGCGCACAGCAGCCGGATCGCGCCGGCCGTGTTGGTGCTGGCAGCGGCCGAAAGCGGCGTCCAGTTGAAGCGTTCCAGATCCACAGGTTCCGGCCCCACATGCCAACTGGCCTGTGTGGAAAACTTGATGGCCCGCATGCGCACGCGCACTTCCGGATGGTTCGCGAGCGCGGCCTGCACGGCGCGCACGGCTTCCATGATGGCCGTGTTGAGCGCGCCGATCTTGGCGCCCGCCATGGACCCGGAATAATCCGTGAGCCAGAAGAAATGCAGTTCGCGCGAAACGACGTTCATGGGCATTTGCGGTTTCGAAGAAGAAGTCATGGCTTTGCTCCTTTCAGTTCACGAAACTGAGTTCGACGTTTCCGATGGTGATTTTGGCCCCTGCAAGGACCGATGCGCTCTTCTGCGGCGGCACGCCGACACTGGTGCCGTCGGGACGCGTGAGGATCCAGTGTTCCTGCGTGCAGTTCTTCAGCCCCCATTGCCCCGGATTGGCGGGATTCTGGACCAGGCATCCTACAAGCACAGATGGATTCCGCTCCTGGCGGGGCTCCAGATGATGGGGATGCAGGCACATCCCGGAATGCAGCCGCAGATACCGGGGCCCCATGGCCGTCCTGATGGCGAGCAGCGGCGGCCGGAGAACACGTTTCCTGCAATGCCAGCACGTCACATCCGTTCCCAGTTCGAGGAAATTCTCCGCGCCGCACGCGCAGTCCTGCAGCAACTCCGCCATTTGCGAGAATTGCTGCACCCATTCCCACTCCGTCACGCGTGCCGACGGATTTTTCAGGCCTTCCCCGAAAGCCCGGATGAACAGGTTCTTCATCCCGTCGGGCAGGACGTTCCACCGCTTCTTCACGTGCTGATATTCCGGCGCATTGGGCCGGTTGGCGGCATTCTCCGGATCGAAGATGAAAACGGGATTTTCCCCATAGAGTTCCCGTTTGGCCGGAAAATCCAGGCAGTGGATCCGGTACTCCAGATCCCCGTGGAACGGATGGTGCCAGGTCCAGATTTCGAACAGCAGCACGGCCAAACTGTGCAGATCCGTGCATGAGTTGGGTTTTTCCTTCCCCAGGATGAGTTCCGGCGCCATGTAGTCCAGTGTGCCGGCCACGGCCGCTTCCGTGGTGTCCGACGGCCCCACGTTGTCGTTGTCGATGATGCGGATTTCTCCGGTCGCCGGGTCGAACAGGATGTTGTTGCGGGAGATGTCGCGGTAACTGAATCCCTCGAGATGCAACACCCGGAAACTCTCGGCCAGTTGGCAGGAAGCCTCGCACATGGCCGCATAACGCATCTCGCCCTTGCGCCGGCTCTGGATTTCGCCCAGGTCCAGGAAATGCGAGCGCTCCACCCGTTCCATGACGTATCCCCACCGCCCGTCGGAGACGTCCACCAGTTCCAGCGGCCAGACGAAACGGCGGCGCGCCGCATTCGAACGCATGTCGCGCTTGACGAGAAGCTCCAGTATCCGGCGCTGCGTCCCCATTCCCGTCGTGGACGCGTGATACACCTTGATGGCATGATGCCGATCGTTTCCGTCCACCGCATCATATACATCGCCCTGCGCGCCGGCGCCCAGCAGTTTCACGAAACGATAAGTATTTCCAGCATCACTGACCGCGTGCAAGGATTGTGGATTCCTCGGCATGACGTCCCTCCCTGCAGACACAAGACGCGATCCCCGCGCGAACCTGACAGAACGCCTGAAATTTTCCCTTCGATATTTCAGGAACCGAAAAAGGGCAAAATACCGTCAGCGGACGCAGGGGGCGAGTTGCAGTTCCTCGTGCATGGCCAGAAGCGCGCGGTTGAGCGCATCGATGAAGGCGGGATACTGGGCGGCAGCCACGCGGGAAACCGCGATTTTCAGACTCCGCTCGAGCCGGCAGACCTGCCGATCGCAGACGAAGGACTGCCGGAAAGACACCGGCGGCGCGTCCACTTCCAGCGACCGGGGCTGCCCGGCGGCACACCAGTTTCGCGGCAGGCGGATGGTGGCGTTCCACTCGCGCACGAACGGGTGATTCAGCAGGAAATCATGCCGGCGCACGGGATTGGCGATCAGGCGCGAGAGATCCGCGCCCGCCCCGAAATCCAGAGCCAGGACGATTCCCCGGGCCCGCTTCTGGACGATTTCCGGCACGCGCAGGGAAAAGCGGATAACCAGGGGGCTGCGCAACGACGCCAGGTCGCCGGCGTCCCAGGATGCCAGAACGGCGCCCGGCCAAACCCGGGACAACAGGCGCAAGGCCGATTTGCGGGCATCTCCCTCGAGCAGTTGCCGCCACACGGACTCCGCCTGACCGTGAACCTCGATGCGGCCGGAAATCTCGGCTTCACTGGCATCTTTCAGGGATATGCTGAAATCGTAGGAATCCCGGTTGTCCCCGGCCGCGTCCGATGGAATCCGGACCAGTTCTCCGCCGCCGGGGGACACGACCAGCGCCTGCCGCCCCTGGATCCAGGCGGGAACGGCGGGAAAGAGCAGCCCCTTGACCGTCCCGTCGATCCACCCCTTGTGCGCCGGAAGATGCACCACGGAATGGTTGAACGGGGCCAGCGACGGAACGTCCGCGGGCAAGTCGCCCAGATCCCGCGTGCGCACGATGGCCGGAAGCGCTTCGATGCCCAGCGAGCGCAGCAGCACCACGAGCAGGAGCGTCATGTCCTTGCAGTCGCCGAAACGGCGCTCCAGGATCTCGTCCAAAGAATAAGGCAGATAGCCATGCTCGCCGAACATCAGGGAGACATAGCGGAAATTCTTCTGCACCCATGCATGGACGGCCTGGATGCGCTCCACGTCGTTTCGGGCATTGGCAGCGATTTTCTGGGCCAGTTCGCGCCAGGACGGGCGCAGGCGGTACAGGGGCTCCACGAAACGCCAGTAGGATGCGCCGATTTCCTGCCAGGAAGACGATGTTCCCAGTTGCAGGAAGAGGAGGGTCTCCCCCCAGCCGGGCGCGAAGGGCTCTTCCCGCCAGGCATCCACGGCCCGCGTGCGAAACTCCAGCCACGAACGCCCCCCCGCAGTGCCCGAGGATGTCCTGACCTCGGCAGGCAGTGAAATAAGATATTTCATTTCCGTTTTTGCCGGTGCCAGGATGCGCACGCGCTGGGAAGAAATCCGCCAGCGCTCCTGCATGGGCAGGATGTGCCCGAAGGCGGCCGCTCCCAGATTGCCATGCGTGGCCGGCAAATCCTCCAGCACGTACCAGAACTCGACGATGTCGCCGGAAGCCGCCGGCGGGAACGCGATGCGAACCTGGCGCAGATCGAAGTACATGCGGGCCGGGCCGTCCACCAGTTCGCCGGACGTCACGGAAGCCGCACGGGAACTCACGGTTCCGTCGGCGTGATGCACCTGCGTCGCCAGAATGCGCAGATTCTGGGAGTGCGGCGCATAGGTGACCGTGAACGGCTCGATCGCGGCGTTCAATGGGTTCCGGATCAGCAGAAACATGCGCCGGGAATAGCGGGACGATCCATCGGGCTCGACCTGGAGGACCTGATCGAAATGCAGGATTTCCGCGGCCGGCAGAGAAGCGTCCAGCCGGTTTCCGGCCGCTGGAAACTCCGGCCGCTCGGGCGGTGCATCCGTCAGCCATTCCGGCATCCCCTCCGATGCGAAAAAGGTCGCGCCCACGGATGCCGGGCGATTCTCCTGCTGCGCCCAGGCGGCGAACCAGGAAAACGCCGATGCGGCCGAAAGCGCCCGGGAAGCCTGTCCGGGAAGCCGGTGCCATGCCGAAAGCAGGCGGATGTCCCGCAGTTCGTTCCATCCGTCCTCCAGGCGCCTGGCGGCATGCGAAACGTCTCCGCGGGCACGAAGGATTTCGGCCGTCACCAAACGCTCCCCGACATCCGAAGGATGCAGACGCAGCCACGCTTCCCTCGCTGGCAGCGTATCCATTCGCGCGGCATCGAGCGCCTCCACCAGCCCCTGCCAGATGCCGGGCACGTCGGGATGACGGCCGGCCAGCGACTGCAATTCCCTCACGGCGCTCGCCGGCATTCCGCGGGCTGAGCGCAGCAGGGCCGAACGCACGCGGGGGCGCACGGACGGAAAACTTTCGGCCGAAAGCCCTTCCCACAGGATGCGGGCGGGTTCGGTAACACGGGTTTCCATCCAGTGCGCCGCCAGAATGAGGTCGTTTTCATGGCGCATCCACGGCTCCGCGGATGCCCGGGGAAGCCACGGCGCCGGATTCTCGCCTCGCAGCAGTGCCAGTTTCGCCCGAAAATGCGGGTCCAGCGGCACGAAGCGCAGGAGCGAATCCTCGTCCGGCATGCGGCCAGCCGCCACATCGCACTGGGCCATGGCCTCGTGATTGATTTCCTCGATGCTGCGGTGCACGAAACGCCAGGAACGGACGTCCCGGGAATCAGGGGCGGAAAGCGTCTCCGGACATCCTGCCGGAAGAGCCACCTGCGCGGCCTCCCCCATGGACTCCCATGCGCCTTCTTCCCCGGACACCCGCAGCATCGGACGGCGCGGCCTATACGACCACGCCATTCCCAGGCGGTGCGCTCCCGCGGGGAGATCCAATTCGATGTAAGACGACTCCACTTCGCCCGCCATGCCCACGACCCGCCCGTCGGCACACCAGGCTCCCGGAGCACCGCCGGCCGCCGTCAGCCGGATCCGCACTGGACGCTTCACGAACAGATGGTGCGTGGCCCGCAGCGTCGTGCCGGCCCCGGCCACTTCCTGGACGGGAAACGCGCCATAGGCGTCCGCGGCGATGAAACGCGCTTCTTCGCCATGCAGGACCAGGAATGGAAGGGGCTTCGTCCGGGAGAACCGGTCGGCCTGAGCGGGCGGGACGAGACGAACGAGCACTTCCGCCAGGCGGTGCGGCTCCCGGAATCCCCGGACGTAGGCCTCCAGGCGCTCCTGGAACCAGCCGGCCGGCACCCAATCCTGCAGCGAAAGCAAGGCGCACAGGCGAACGGCGGGACGGTCCATTCCCGAAAGCCACCACTGCACTTCCCTCTGTTCCACAGTCTCCGGAACGGACGCCGCGGCGCTCCGGGCCAGCGGCGCCAGGCACATCAGCAGGAGAAAACAGAACGGCAGGCGGCGCATCGGCATCATCGGCGCGGCTCCCGGATGCGGTACAGGCGCAGTCCCAGCACGGGCCGCCGCGGCATGGCGGGGTCATTGAAGTGCTTGTACAGGCTGCGAAGGTATTCCCCGAACGGACGCTCCTCCACCCGCATCCGGTTGCGCGTGCGGGAGGCATGGCGAAAGACCAGTTTTCCCCGCCCGTCATCGAGCACGAATCCCATGTGCATGATCAGGAACGGATTGCCGGGGAGCGGTGCGCCCACCAAAAACGCCAGCGCAGGCGCTGGAATCTCCGCCTGGCGGGCCAGCAGTTGGGACAGGCTGTTGTAGGGCACCTCGGCAATGCCCCGGGGCGCGCGTTCCCCGAGTTGGTCGAACCGGCCCCTGTGCTCCGGCGCCCACTTCCCTTCCGGGAAAATCCGTCGGGAAACCTTTCCAGAAGGAAAAAAAAGAACTGGCTCCAAATAACCATAAGCCTCATTTCCAGGAATCCAGTGAAGAGCCATGGTATAATAACGATAGCGGAAATCACGGATTCCATCGATGTAGCGCATGCGATCCATCCAGGTTTCCACCTGCTGCAGGTTTTCCGAAAAGGCGAGCGCCAATACGGTTTCCACATAGGTTTCGCAGTCGAAGCGGCAAAAATCCAGCGGCGGGTCCATGTCCGGCGGTTCGCCTTCTCCCAGGGGATCGACGACGTAGGGCGCATCGAAGAACTGCCGGCTCCAGAAATCGATGCGCGCCGCAAGACCGGCAGAACGCAGGCGCTGCAGCCACGCGTCCACGCTTCTGGGCGTCAGGGGAGCGAGCATCTGTTCCTGCCGGGGGCATCCGCCCTGCCAGGGAAACCAGAAAGCCGCAATCCAGAGGAGCCACGAAACCATGCATGGGTTTATGTACGGGAATCCATGGGGGAAAGGCAACGGAAAAAATGAGGGAAAGGTTTGAATCCACAAAAAAAACCTTGTCAAAAATGACGCCAAATGTATTCTGGACCGGACGCGACGGAAATTTGTTGCATCGGAACGCATGGTTCGGTTTTAAAAATGTTGATTATCGATATTTTCGGTCGAACGGACGTGGGAACGGTTCGAGAGCATAACGAGGACAATTTCCTCGTGCTCAACATCGAAACCCGGAACCGTTCCCTGCTTCCTGAAAACAGGTCGCACCGGTTGCCATCCCACGGTTCGGTGTTCGCGGTATGCGACGGCATGGGGGGCGCGGCGGCCGGTGAGGTGGCCAGCCAGATCGCCGTGGATTCCATCTTCCAGAAGATGTGTGAAAATCCCCCGCCATCGGGCCGGCGGGAACTGGCCCGCCGCCTGTTCGATGCACTGGATTTCGCCAACGCGGGCATCTGGGAAGCCGCCCAGCAGAACCGCCAGCAGACGGGAATGGGAACCACCTGCACCGCCGCGGCGCTCATGGATGGCATTCTGCTGCTCGCGCAGGTCGGCGACAGCCGCGCCTATCTCGTCCGCTCCGGGCGCATCATGCAACTCACCAAGGACCAGACCCTGCTCGGCCGCCTTCTGGAACTGGGACAACTGACCCCGGAAGAAGCCGCCCGGTTCGAGCACAACCACGTCATCCTCCAGGCGCTCGGCGTGCGTAGCCAGGTGGAACCCGTCCTGACAGTGGTGGAACTGAGGCAGAACGATCGCCTGCTGCTCTGTTCCGACGGCCTCAATGATGCCCTCACGGACGAGCACATCCTCTCCATCGTCCTGAACACGCCAGACCACGACCCCGTGGAGGTGTGCAAGGCGCTCACGCAGGCGGCCTGCGACAACCACGCCCACGACAATGTCACCGTGATTTTCTGCCGCTTCGCAGGCGACCTGCCGCCCGCATCGCCCGATCCACCGCCGTACATCGAAATCCCGCGTGATCAGGTCGACACCCACGCCCTGCTCGATGCCCTGCCGGAAGACGACAGTCCCGAAGTGACCCAGGTGTTCGGTTCCTACAAACTGCAGATCACGTTGGCAGATCCCAAGCAGAAATGATTCTTTTTCTTTTGCCCCTTCTCGTCCTGGCCACCCCTCCCGCCCATTATGTGAAGGAATGGAAAAGCGTGCGGAACGACGATTGCGGGCGGATGCTCTTCCTGAGCCAGCGTCTGCGGCAGCATCAATATGCCTTCACCCCGCAGGATCTCAAGCGGGTGGAGGCCTGCGAAAAAAAACTGTTTCCCACGGAAGCCCTCCATGCGCGCATTCCCGACCGGATCGTGCGAATTTCCGCGCATGACATCCTGAAATCCCATGCCACGCCCGAGCGCGCGTTCATTCCTTCCGGCATCTGGTACATCGGGTTCGTCCCTCACCTGTCGGATTTCGCCCGCAAACTGCACGGGCAACTCCCGGACGCGCCCGAAACGGATTTTTCCTTCGGACGCATCGTGCGCAAGGATGCTTTCTGGATCGAGGCGCGCGAACACCAGGCGCCCCATGCGGCGAAGCCCCTCGTCCGCGTGACGTTCGACGAGGCTCGGGCCGTCTGCCAGAAGGCTGGAGGCGATTTGCCCGACGAGGACCAATGGGAAATCGCCGCGCGGGGAGCCGCCTATTATCGCCCGTTTTCATTCGGCGAAAGCCTTCCGGCGCAGTGCTTCGGCCTGGACGGGGAGACCTGCGGCTCCCGGCGGGAAGCGGTGGATGTTTCCCCATGGGGCGTCTGGCTCATGGGCAGCGGCGTCGCGGAATGGGTGCGCCCCTCGCCTTCCCGCCCCGCCAT
This sequence comes from uncultured Kofleriaceae bacterium, assembly GCA_964516435.1. GTDB lineage: Bacteria > Myxococcota_A > Polyangia > HGW-17 > HGW-17 > HGW-17. The sequence goes on from CAZEZP010000104.1 coordinate 58,349, forward strand.
CGCCAATGGAATGGCCATCACGCGCGGAGGCGCCTCGCAGGACCCATACTTCTGGAATCTCGTGGCCGTCCGCCGCGTCGTCGCCGCCCAGACCCGTTCCGAAAGAATCGGCTTTCGCTGCGTATTTTCCGCCTCCAAGCCATCTGCCACGCCCTAGCGCCACGGAGAACCCCCGATGAATCTCGTCTGCCTTCGCTGCGGGCTTGTGCTCCACATGCCGGAATCCGGGAAAGAGGTACATGAACGGCGCTTTCCCGGCCAGGGAGCCCTGGCGGCCGAACTGTCATTCGGCTGCCTTTTCCACATGGACGACGGCGGTCTTTCCCTGTGCACCCGTCCCCCGGACATGGCCCGTGCCCGCCTGGACGTGCCGGAAAATCCGGTTCTCCTGGGGCCCGTTCCCGATGCCGTCCGGCATGCGGATGATTCCACCTGGATTCCCTTCCGGAGCACGGGCCGCATGCAACTTTTGGAGCACCGGCTGTCCCCGGTGCTTCCCGCAACGGAACTGCTGTGGTCATGGTTCAAGCATCTTCTGCTGGCGCTGGAAGCCCTCCACGCCATGGGGTTTGCGCATGGGCATATAGAAAAGAACATGATTTGGGTGGAGCAGAGTTCGGCCGGCGAAATTGCGCGGATCAACCAAGTGCGGCTGCTGACGCCCTGGCTGCCCGAACTCGATGGGGATTCCCTCCGTCAGGCACAGGACGAGGATGTGCGCAGCCTGGCCAGCCTGTTTCTCCCCGCTCTCGGAGCGATCGATTCCTGGCACAGGGGGCTCGATGAATTCCGCGAACTGTGCGCGGCACTGGCGCAGAATCCGGGCCAGCGCCAGACCCTCCTGCCCCGCGTGGCGGCCGCGCACCGCATGGCCCAGTTGACAGTTTCGCCCGAGGATCTCCCCCAGCCGAAATCGCAATGGAAAAAACCGGTTCTCCTGTTTGCATCCCTGTTTTTGATATCAATTCTCATTGCATGGATATTTTCGGGGACCTCGAAAAAAGCCTCCCCTCCTCCACCGGCCGGCGAGCGCAAGCGCCCCGCCCCGCCTGCAGAAGCCGTCGTGGAAATCTCCCGGCTGCGCTGGGATCCCGATTTCCCTCTCCATCGCGTGCCGCTGGACGATGATGTGCTCCTGTATCTGGCGCCCCGCCAGATGACGGAAACGGAAGACTGGATGCGCTTTCTGGCATTCGCAGGCATCGCCCCGCCCCGGCAGCCCGACCGAAATGCCGAAAATTTCTTTTCTTTCCGCCTTGATCCTGCAACGTGGCGCCCCCGGCCGACCCTGATCATGAAACGCTCCCCGAAAAGCGGGGAACCGCCGCGAACGGCGCCGGCGCAAATCACTCCCCCCACGCCGGCCATGGACTGGATTCCCTTGATTGGCAAGGGTTTTCCGCTCAAGCCAGATGCCATATCCCCCCCTCCTGTGCTTTTGACGGAACCAGGCGAACTCCTGACGCTCGTCGGATACACCCCGGAAAACACGGAACAGGAGCGTCTCATTCTGGTGCTGCGTCCCCCAGCCCGCCAGGCGCCTTCCCGCACGCTCTGGACCGACTGGCTCGGGGGCATTTTGCCCTCCTACTGCGTATGGCGCCTGGATCATCGCGAAGAACTGCGGGCGTCCCTGAGTTTCGAACGGGCTGCGGACGCCCGGGATGCCGCCCGCTTCCTGGAAAACGTCTGGCGGCTTTCGGGACGCAATCCGCGGGACCTGATGGAAGTCCACGACCGGCGCGTGCGGGTCGTCATTCCCCGGGCGCTGGTGCGAGACGCCCTGCATGCGGCCAAACCGGAGGAAATCCCGGTTCCCCCGCCCC